>NZ_JBXWQD010000006.1:0-355844 GCF_059612205.1 Ruegeria sp. CDSA089
CCAGAGCCAAAAACCAGACCGTTGCGCCAATCCCTCAGCGCGCCCGCCTAAACCTCAACCTCAGATGCCCCCAGTCTCTCCTGAGCGTCCCCGCCGCTCCCGCAGCGCCCCACCGCCTCACCAGCGCCGGTGAAGGGGTATTTACGGATTAGGTCTGGAACCTGCAACCCCCATTTTGAAAAAACTTTGAATTTCCAGGTAGAAACTTATTTATCTTAACAAAAACAACAGACTAACTTCAAAAATCGCATCGAAAACCCACCAAACAGAGCGTCACAGTAGAGGATGGATACCTCTTTCACAGGAATCGTACCCAATGCTTGGTAGGCGTTCATGACTGGCAAAGAAAACGCCGCCCAAGTTTCCCTGGGCGGCGTCGTTTTGTGAGTGGTGGTCGTCTTAATTATTTCAGGTCGAACCGGTCCGCGTTCATCACCTTGGTCCAAGCGGACACAAAGTCGGTGGTGAACTTGGCTTCGGCCCCGGCCTGACCATAGACCTCGGCCAGCGCCCGCAGTTGCGAGTTCGAGCCAAAGACCAGATCGACACGGGTCCCGGTCCACTTGACCTCACCGCTGGCGCGGTCGCGGCCTTCATAGACGCCCTTGCCTGCGGGCTTCCATTCGGTGCTCATGTCCAACAAGTTGGTGAAGAAGTCGGTGCTGAGCGTACCGACCCGGTCTGTGAACACGCCATGCTTGGTATCGCCGAAATTGGCGCCAATCACGCGCAGCCCACCAACCAGTGCGGTCATTTCAGGCGCGGACAAGGTTAATAGTTGCGCTTTGTCGACCAGCAACTCTTCGGGTGAAACGGTATAGTCACCTTTCAGATAGTTGCGGAAGCCATCAGCGATGGGCTCCATCACCGCAAAGCTATCGACATCCGTCTGGTCCTGCGACGCATCAGTGCGGCCCGGAGTAAACGGAACCTCGACATCCTGACCGCCAGCCTTGGCCGCCTGTTCGATACCTACGGCGCCGGCCAGAACGATCACATCCGCCAGCGAGACCTTTTTGCCGCCCGACTGCGCATCGTTGAACGCGGCCTGAACACCCTCGAGCGCGGACAGCGCCTTGGACAATTTCATCGGCTCGTTCACATCCCAGTCTTTCTGCGGCGCAAGACGGATACGGGCACCATTGGCACCGCCACGCTTGTCCGACCCGCGGAAGGTCGAGGCCGAGGCCCAAGCGGTCGAAACCAGTTCCGACACCGACAGACCGGTTGCCGCGATCTTGGCTTTCAGGTTCGCCACATCCGCATCATCCACCAGATCATGATCTATGGCGGGGACGTTGTCCTGCCAGATCAGCTCCTCGGTCGGAGCTTCTTCACCGATATAGGCCGCGCGGGGGCCCATGTCGCGGTGGGTCAGCTTGAACCAGGCGCGGGCGAACGCATCTGCGAATTCTTCGGGGTTCTCATGGAAGCGCTTCGAGATCGGGCCATAGATCGGGTCCATGCGCATCGCCATGTCGGCGGTGGTCATCATGGTTTTGACCTTTTTCGACGGGTCATGGGCCTGCGGGGCCATGTCTTCTTCTTTGACGCCGACCGGCTCCCAGATCCATGCGCCCGAGGGGCTTTTGGTCAGGTTCCAGTCATATCCGAACAGCAGGTCGAAATAGCCGTTGTCCCATTGGATCGGGTTCGCGGTCCATGCGCCTTCGATTCCCGAGGTTGTGGTGTCGTCACCTTTGCCCGAGCCAAACTTGTTGATCCAGCCAAAGCCCATTTCCTCGATCGCGGCAGCTTCGGGTTCGGGGCCAACCAGACCGGGATCGCCCGCGCCATGCGCTTTGCCAAAGGTATGACCACCCGCAACCAGAGCCACGGTTTCCTCGTCATTCATCGCCATCCGACCAAAGGTGTCGCGGATGTCACGGCCCGAGGCCAGCACGTTCGGCTCACCATCGGGGCCTTCTGGGTTCACATAGATCAGGCCCATCTGCACAGCGGCCAGCGGGTTTTCCAGATCGCGTTCACCGGAATAGCGGCTGTTCGGGTTGTCGGTGGGGGCCAGCCATTCGGTCTCAGTGCCCCAATAGATGTCTTCCTCGGGGGCCCAGATGTCTTCGCGGCCACCGGCAAAGCCAAAGGTCTTGCCGCCCATGGATTCGATGGCGCAGTTGCCCGCAAGGATCATCAGGTCAGCCCATGAAATCTGGTTGCCGTATTTCTGCTTGATCGGCCACAGAAGACGGCGCGCCTTATCGAGGTTGCCGTTATCCGGCCAGCTGTTCAGCGGGGCAAACCGCTGGTTCCCGGTCGAAGCACCACCCCGGCCATCCGCCGTCCGGTATGTCCCGGCGCTGTGCCACGCCATACGAATGAACAATCCGCCGTAATGACCATAATCCGCTGGCCACCAGTCCTGCGAATCCGTCATCAGCGCATACAGGTCTTCTTTCAGCGCCTTCATGTCCAGTTTCTTGAACTCTTCAGCGTAGTTGAAATCGGCATCCATCGGGTTCGAGGCCGGTCCGTGCTGATGCAGGATCGACAGGTTCAGCTGGTTCGGCCACCAGTCCCGGTTAGACCGGGTTCCTGCGCCGTGCATGACAGGGCATCCGCCTGCTTTGGGGTTATCACTTCCGTCCATGTCGATCTCCATTCCTGGCAAAATTCCGGCGCAGGTGCGCCGCTAAAAACTCGGTCGATCAAGAGCACATATAGATGACACTTTTATCCATCCTAAAAGCATGACGAAAAATCGCGCAGTCGTGATGGGCAGTAGCGACTCGGTAGGTCTTGTCTAGAACCGTTCTAGCAAAGACAATCCATGCGAATAAGTTTTGTTTATGGATGATTGTGATAACTAAAAGCTATCACAATTCAATCATTCCGCGCGCATCAGAGACGTCAGCCCGACCCGGTAGTCTGGATAAAGCAGCTTTACCCCCAACTCATCCTTGATCCTGTCGTTTCTGACCCGCTTGTTCTCGTTGTAAAAACTGCGGGCCATCGGGGTTAGGTCGGCCTTGTCAAAAGGAACGGCGGGGGGCAGAGGCAATCCCTGCAACTCAGCCGCATAGGCAATGACATCCTGTGGTGGAACCGGTTCATCATCGCAGACATTATATATGGCGCCGGGATTTGGCGCGGCCATCGACGCCGCCAATACCTGCGCGATATCGGCCACGTGAATGCGCGAAAAGACCTGACCCGGCTTTATGATCCGCCGCATCCCAACGCGTTTCAGCTTGGAGAACGGACCGCGACCGGGGCCATAGATCCCCGCCAGCCGGAAAATATGCGTGGGCAGACCCGGAATGGTCAGCCATTGCTGTTCCGCCTGCACCCGCCATCTGCCCCTTTGGGCCGTGGGTGTTGCAGGGGTAGTCTCATCTACCCAATCACCCTGATGATCGCCGTAGACGGCTGTGGTCGACAAGTAACCGACCCATTTGAACTGCGCAGCGCGCTCGGAGACTTCGTCCTTCAAGGCCGCCAGAACCGGGTCACCTTCGGCATTGGGCGCTGTCGAAATCAGCAGATGCGTCACCCCGTCCAAATCAACTTGCTGTCCGGGCCAAACAACCGGCTCTGCCCGCGAGGCCCGCAGGGTTGGTGATTGCGCGGGGTCACGGGTGGTTCCGACGATGCGCCAGCCGGCAGGAGCCAAAAGCCGCGACAATTCCTGAGCGGAATAGCCATGGCCGAATGAATAGAGAAAACCAGTCATGCCGCCATTGATGATCCCCAAATCAGCCGGATGCAAGCGCGGGCGACGGGATACTTGATTCGAATCCCACAATGGGCCTTTCTTTTAGGCATGAGCGATAAAACCCCTGATCTGCATGCGGCCTATGCGCTGGAAACGCCGGACGACAACCGGCGGCTTTATGCGGAATGGGCCGGGGATTATGACACAGGCTTTGCCACGCGTGAGGATTATCAGCTCCACATCCACACGGCGCGCGCCTTTGTAGGGGCGGGAGGACAGGGCCCGGTGCTGGATGTGGGCGCTGGGACCGGTCTGTGCGGTGATGTCCTGGTCGGGCTGGGCGTCGGTCCCATCGACGCCACCGATATCAGCGCCCAGATGCTGGATCAGGCCATGCGCAAAGACATCTACCGCGATGCAATCGAGGCCGACCTGAACGAGGGCATCCCTGTGCCGCGCGAAAGCTACTCGGGCATCGTGTCATCGGGCACCTTCACCCACGGCCACCTCGGCCCCGAGGCGCTGTTGCCCTTGCTGCGCGTCGCGCGCCACGGTGCGCAATTCGCCCTGTCGATCAACGCCCAACATTATGAGGCACTTGGCTTTGCCGAGGCGCTTCACAAGCTGTCTCAGGGACAGATCAGAAACCTGTCTCTGCCCGAAGTACGTATCTATGGCGACCTCGCCGTTGGTCCCAACAAGGACGACACGGCGCTCATCGCCTTGTTCGAGCGGATTTAGCGCCCTTTCCAGACCGGGTCGCGTTTCTCGGCAAAGGCGCAAGCGCCTTCCAGATTGTCCTCGGACCCATACAGAACATCCACGGTCGGCAATTGCCGCCGTGTGATCCGGTTCATAATGTCCTGAAACTTTGAATCCTCGGCCTCGCGCACGATCTCTTTGATCGCGGCGTAGACCAGGGGCGGCCCGCTGGCCAATAAACGCGCCAGTTCCCAAGCGCGGTCCATTAATTGATCACCGCGCACAATCTCGTTGATCAAGCCCCATGCCTTGGCCTCGCCCGGATCGAACCAGCGTCCGGTCAGCAGCAGTTCCATCGCGATATGATAGGGGATGCGTTTGGGCAGTTTGACACTGGCGGCATCCGCAACGGTGCCGGATCGGATTTCGGGCAGGGCAAAGCTGGCGTGATCTGCGGCGATGATCATGTCCGCGCTCAGCGCCAGTTCCAGCCCGCCACCGCAGGCAATACCGTTCACGGCGGCAATCACCGGCTTGTTCATATCGCGCAGCTCTTGCAACCCGCCGAAGCCGCCCACGCCATAATCGCCATCCACCGCGTCGCCATCCGCCGCAGCCTTCAGATCCCAGCCGGGGCAAAAGAACTTGTCGCCGCCGCCGGTGATGATTGCCACGCGCAGGTCCGGATCATCGCGGAAATCCCGAAAGACCTCGCCCATCACCCGACTGGTCGCCAGATCAATCGCATTCGCTTTGGGACGGTCCAGAGTGACCTGCAATATCGCGCCCTCGCGCTGGGTTTTGATCGGGTTCATGTGCGTACCTTTCGGATCAGAGCATCCACCGCCACAGCACCTTTAGGGCCGCAGATAAGCGGATTGATTTCAACTTCGCTGACATGAGTTGCATTGGCAATAACATAGGCCTGAACAGCCTCGACCGTGTCCAAAATCGCGTTCATGTCAGCTGCGGGTTTGCCGCGATAGCCAGCCAACAACGGCGCACAGGCCAGCCTGCCCAGCGCCTTTTCAACTACATTCCGAGGCGACGGGATCAGCAGAGACACCGAGTCCCGTAGGATTTCCGTCAATACCCCGCCCGCGCCTAAGGTCAGAACATATCCATGGGCCGGATCGCAGGTTACACCGACCAGCAACTCTGCCACGCCTTCGGCGGCCATTTCCTCGATCAGAACCTCAGAGGTGCCGATCTGGGCCGCGACGGCCCGTAGATCGCCCGCGCTGACCCCTAACTGAACCGCCCCGTGGTCCGACTTATGGGCCAGTCCAACGCCCTTGACGGCGAAAGGGCCCGCCATGTCACCTGCACAGGCGGCATCGGCCTGCATCACCCGCCTTTTCGGAGTGGGCACGCCGAAGGCTGCAAGCTGGTCCTTGGACTCCGCCTCGGTCAGCGTGACGTTTGGATTGGCAGTACTGGGAAGGACCACCGGATCAGAGTCCTGACCTGCAGACCGCGCCGCCGCTTCGACAGCCGACAGTGCCTCATGCAGCCCAGCGAAGGGAATAACCCCGCCATCCATCAGTCGCTGCGCGACGTCCTCGGGCATCAACTCGGGCAGAGTTGCGGTCACTGCAAAGGGCCGCCCGGTTTGTGCCACGCAATTCAACGCGGCCTGCGTTGCACAGGTCCAATCGGTTTGATCAGTGTGCGGATAGTCCACAATGGCCATAGTCAGAGCCTGTTCTGGCCCCATCATCGCCGACCAGGCGCGCGTCATCGCCTGCGTGTCGCGCCAGATATAGGTGTGGTAGTCCAGCGGGTTCGCCAGCGCCACCATCGGCCCCAATGCCGCGCGCAGATCGGTGCGTTGCGTATCCGTCAACGGCGGAAAGTGCAGATCACGCCCCTCGGCCATATCGGCGGCCAGACTGGCCTCGCCCCCCGAGCAGCTGATCGTACCCAGCCCGTTGCTGTCCAGACGCCCAGCAACATGCAACAGCTTGAGGCATTCCAGAAAGCTGGGGATGTCATCCAAGCGGGCAATCCCCAACCGATCCAGAAACGCCTGAGCACCCGCGTCCTGCCCCGCCAGCGAGGCCGTATGCGAAATCGTTGCCGCCTGGGCATGGACCGACCGGCCCATCTTCAGCGCAACAATCGGGACACCGCGCTGACGAGCCTTTTTAGCCAGCGCCTCCCATTTGCGCAGATCGCCAAACCCTTCGATATGCACGCCGATGGCCGTAATGCGGTCGTCATCCAACAACGCCGAGGCAATCTGGGCCTGATGCGTCTGCGCCTGATTTCCACAGGTCAGCATGAAGGCCAACGGCAAAGCGCGGCGCTGCATGGTCATGTTGATGGCAATGTTCGAGCTTTGCGTCAGGATCGCCACCCCGCGATCCACAGGCCGCATGCCGTGCTGATCAGGCCAGACAGCCACACGATCCAGGCCATTGACGAAACCGTAACAATTCGGCCCAAAAATCGGCATGTCCCCTGCGGCGGCGATCAACTGATCCTGAAGGCCCGCGCCTGAATGGTCTTCAGCCTGTGCCTCGGTATAGCCCGAAGCGAAACAGACCGCACCGCCCGTCCCCATCGCAGACAGAATCCTGACAGCCTCAATTGTGGCGTGGCGGTTGATGCCGACAAAGGCCATGTCGGGCACATCAGGCAACGACTCGAGTGTCGGGTAAGCACTTTCCCCCGCGACATCAGTTGCTTTGGGGTGCACAGGCCAAATTTCGCCCTCGAATCCAAACTTGCGTGCCTGCTCGATAACAGACGTACACCACGCGCCACCGCCGATCACGGCGATGGTCTTTGGGTTCAGCGCTCGGGCCAGCGCTGTCGTCATGCGCCCAGCGCCCGCAAGAGATCGCGGCTGATGATGTGGCGCTGAATCTCGCTGGTGCCGTCCCAGATGCGTTCGACACGCGCGTCACGCCAGAATCGCTCCAGCGGGTAGTCATCCATCAGACCCATCCCGCCATGCACCTGAATCGCCGCATCCGTCACCCGGGCCAGCATTTCCGAGGCGTACAGTTTGGCCGAGGCAATCTCGCGGTTGGCGGGCAGCCCCTTGTCCAGACGATCGGCGGCTGCAAGGGTCAGCAGATCGGCGGCATCAATCTCGGTGATCATGTCTGCAATCTGGAATGAGACGCCCTGAAACTTGCCGATCTTCTGGCCGAATTGCTCACGCGTGGCGGCATAGTCCAGCGCATAGTCGAACGCTCGGCGCGCACGCCCAACCGACATTGCGGCAACGGTGATCCGGGTGGCGTAAAGCCAGGTGTTCATCACCTCGAACCCGCCATCGACCTCGCCCAGAACCTGTGCATCCGGCAAGCGGCAATCGTCGAAGTCCAGCACCATGTTCTTGTAGCCGCGATGGCTGACCGACTTGTACCCATCCCGGATTGTGAAGCCGGGTGTGCCGCGATCGACCAGAAAGGCAGTGATGCGTTTCTTGGGACCTTTCGGCGTCTGATCTTCGCCGGTTGCGATGAAGACAATGATGAAATCCGCATGTTCCGCGCCCGAGATGAAATGCTTGGTGCCATTGACCACCCAGTCGCCCCCATCGCGCACGGCGGCGCATTTCATCCCCCGCACGTCCGAGCCCGCACCCGGTTCAGTCATCGCCAGCGCGTCCATTTTTTCACCCCGGACGGCAGGCATCAGGTAACGGTCGACCTGATCGCCCTCGCACGCCATCAGGATGTTTTGCGGACGTCCGAAGAAATGGTTCAGCGCCATCGATCCCCGGCCCAGTTCGCGTTCGACCAGTGCAAATTCCAGATGGTTCAGCCCGGCACAGCCGACGCTTTCGGGGAAGTTGCAGGCATAAAAGCCCAACTCGATCGTCTTGCGTTTGATCTCGGCGGCGATCTCGTGCGGAACCTCGCCGGTGCGCTCGACCAGCTCTTCATGCGGGTAGATTTCGTTTTCGACAAAGCTGCGAACGGTCGCGGCGATCATCTCTTGTTCGTCGGACAGGCCATATTGCATCTGGGGTCTCCACATCTGGGGTTGCGGATATCCTGACGTGGCTTGCCAATCTGAATATGCAAAAATAGACCTATATCATGCAAAAATGGATCAAATCCCCCGCTGCGCCGCAGCAATTCGGAGTGCTTCTGTTCGACGGCTTTTCCAACCACTGCCTTGCGAATGCGGTCGAACCCTTGCGGGCGGCGAATTCCATCGCGGGGCGCAAGCTGTATGACTGGCAATTTCTGTCACTGGATCGCGCTCCCGTCACGTCATCTTCGGGGCTGCAAGTCGCACCGCACGACATCTTGCAGAATGCACGCGGCGATACTTTACTGGTCATGCCCTCTTACGGGTATCGGGCCCATGGCGGGTGGCGGACGCTGGCGGGGTTGCGGTCCGCAGCGAGGCGCTACAGCATACTGGCCGGGCTGGATACCGGAAGCTGGTTGTTGGCGTTGGCCGGATTACTGGACGGGCACCGCGCCACAATCCATTGGGAGGAGCTGGACGGTTTCACCGAACGATTCCCCGAAATTGACGCACAGCGCGAACGCTACGTGATCGACGGCGACCGCATTACCTGTTCTGGTGCGATGGCGGCGTTTGATCTGGTGTTGCACCTGATTGGGCAAGATCACGGGCAGGCTTTGGCGCTGGAGGTCGCGCAGCTTTTCATGACTCGCGATTCCGCCAGGTCTCATTCCGGCGGGGCGGGTGCGACCAGCAGCTATGTGAACAAAGCGCTGGCCCTGATGCAGGAACATCTGGAAATGCCTTTGCCTATCCCCGAGATCGCCCGCCGGGTTGGACGATCGCAAAAGGCGCTGTCCGTGCGAATGCAAACCGAACTGGGCGCAGGCCCCGCACAGGTCTATCGCCGCCTGCGCCTGAACCTGGCCCGGAAACTGGCAGCCGAGACCGACCTGACTATCGCCGAGATCGCCCTGCGCGCAGGCTATGACGACCCAAGCGCCCTGACCCGAGCCTTTCGGACCGAGTTCGGGACCACCCCGCGCGCAATGCGATCCGGCTAGGTATACATCTGCTTTTTATAGGCCCGCGTCCGCGTCGTCGCCTCGGCAGACCCGTCGTGATAGGTGCCAAACCACTTGTCGAAGGGGATTTCCGAGGTGCCGTAGTTGCACTCGAAATACCGGTGATGAAGCTGGTGGAAAAAGTCCCCCGCACGGGCCGCTTCAGTTTCTCCGGCTTTCAGCTTTTCAAACCCTGAATGGGACAGAACCGGGCTGATCTGCTGAAAATACGTGTGAAACAGAAGATGCAGAGGGTGGGACGGCACGATCAGATGGATGAAATAGGTCGTGAAATACAGCAGGTTTTCATACCAATGGTTCGATATCCCCGACCACGGGCCGATATTGACGTTGCGATGATGCACGGCGTGGACGTGTTTATAGAGCTTTGGGTGATGCTCCAGCCGATGCACCCAATAGAAATGCAGGCCAGACCACATCGGGATGAACAACATCCAGACGATAAACCAAATCGGCGCGCTGGCCCAAGTGACTGTCGGCACATATCCGTTGGCCATCGCCCAATAGATCACCCATTGATACACGGTTGCCACGGTCATGGCGCTGCCCAGCGTCCACCAGATATTGTCCCAGACCTGATTGCGGAAGGTGAAATTGCCGTTGTCTCTGGTCAGGTCGCGACGGTCGAACTTTTTGTACATGCCCTGCCCCTTGCGCATGTAAAGCCACCAATGCAGCCCGCCCGCCACCAAGATCTGAGGCACCATGTTCAGCAGCCAAATGCGGAACATCCACCCCGGAGCAAAGCTCTTCATTGACTCTAACCCAGGGAAAAAAACGACATAGGCAATGACCGCCAGCCCCATACACAGGGTCAGTGAGGAAATCTGCAACCAAGCTCCACTGTACCACTTCAGCACAGAGGCGGGGCGCGGAGGCCACGCGAACAGCGGGTTCAAACCCACAGGGCCTTCGGGGTGATAGTACCAGCGGGCGGCTTCGGGGTCTTGTGCAGAATCAGTCATGGCAATTCCCTTTAGCTGGCGTAATCCGAACCCTCTGCATCCAGCAGAGCCTTGATTTCCCGCAGATGCGCCTCGGCCTGATCGGGGTAGTCGTCCAGTTCCCGCGCGGTCTTTTCCGCAATCTCATCGGACAAGACACGCAGGGGCTGGCCGGTCTGCAGCGCGCGGATATAGGTCTCGGCCGCACGCTCGAAGTAATAGAGGCGATTGAACGCATCCGCCGGATCGCTGCCCGTCACCAACACGCCATGGTTGCCCATGATCATGACCTTCTTCTTCGGGTCCGACAGCATTGCGGCGCAGCGCTCACCTTCGCTTTCAAAGGCCAGCCCGCCGAATTCCTGGTCCACCACATAGCGGTTGTAGAAGGTGGCAGTGTTCTGGTCGATCGGCGGTAGAGTGCTGTCGGCCAACGAGGCCAGAACGGTTGCAAAGATCGAATGCACATGCATCACACAGCGCGCATGCGGGCAATGGCGGTGGATCGAGCCATGCAGACCCCAAGCGGTCGGGTCGGGCGCGCCGGGCTGATCCATAACGTCGGGATCATTGGCATCCAGCAGCAGAAGGTTCGACGCCTTGATCCGTGCGAAATGCATCTGATTGGCGTTCATCAGGAACTGCGTTCCGCCCTCGTTGACCGCCAAACTGAAGTGGTTGGCCACGGCCTCGTGCATGTTCAGGCGTTCAGTCCAGCGGAAGGTAGCAGCCAGGTCGACCCGCTCGGGCCAGTGGTCGATATTGGGACGCAATTCGGTGACGGTCATGGCGGGCTCCTCCATCTGGTTTCTCAAGAAGGTGGCGACGCAAGGCAGATTTGACCAACGAAAAATTCTCACCTATTCCATAAGCTGAACTAATGGTGAGATTATGCCAATGCAGACATCGCTTCCTCCGCTGGGTTGGCTGCGTACGTTCGAGGCCGCCGCGCGACACTTGTCGTTCACCGGTGCGGCGCGTGATCTGAACATGACGCAAAGCGCGGTCAGTCAGCAGATAAAATCGCTTGAGGGTTATCTGGGCCAACCTCTGTTTCTGCGCCGTCCTCGCGCGCTAGAGCTGACCGAGGCCGGAATCACCTATCTGCCCGTGGTGCGTGAGGCGTTTCGCACGCTGGTGCGTGGCACGCAGGCCGTCACCGGCGCGCAGCAGAACGCGGTTCAGGTTCAAAGCAACATCACTTTTGCCGTGAACTGGTTGGGACCGCGCCTGCCCCGGTTCCGGGCTGCGCACCCGGATGTGCAATTGAACATCTTCACCGAACTCTGGGAGCCGCGCGAAATGGCCGAGGGCGCTGCGGTCGAAATCCGCTATTCCCTGCGCCCGTCCGACACGGTGCGCACCGAGTTACTGCGCACCGATCACTATTACCCGGTCTGCGCGCCGGGCTATGAAGTGCGGCTGGAAGATATTCAGGAACAACCCCTGTTTGATTGCTCTAACCTGTTGTCGAATTGGCAGAATTGGATCACGGAACAGGGTCTAAATTGGGAAAATTCACCCATAACCTATTCAACAACCTATCTGGTTAGCCTGTCTGTTGCGATGGCCGGGGGTGGGTATTGCCTGACCCATGACACCATAGCTCGCGACCTGATCGAGCGCGGACAACTGGTGGCTCCGTTTGAGTATCGTGCGGAGATGCCCGAGGCTTATTACCTGCTACTGTCGCCTCAGGCCGAGGAAACGCCGGGTGCCGTCCTGTTCGCCGATTGGGTAAGGCGGGAAATTGCCCGCGATCTGGCGGGGTAGGCGCTCCCGCCCATCGTCAGGGGCGCTTTCGCGCCCCCTCCGTTGGTTGGGCCGGGCAGCGCTGACGCGCTGCGTGACGGTTTGATGATAGATGTTCGGCAGGGGTTGCACCTTCGGACACATTCAGAAAAGTTGAGCCATGGAATATACGCCTTTCCCAAGTTGGCCCGATACCGCCCCCCGATTGATCGCTGTTGCCGCTGGACGTGATCCAGCCGACATGGTCGTGCGCGGCGGGATCTGGGTGAACGTACACACGCGCGAAGCGCTGCCGGATCATGACATCGCGATCGCAGACGGGCGCATCGCCTATGTGGGACTGGATGCCTCGCATTGCATCGGCCCAAAGACGCAGATCATCGAGGCCAATGGGCGCTATATGCTGCCGGGTCTGTGCGACGCGCATATGCATATCGAATCAGGGATGCTGACCCCGGCGGAGTTTGCCCGCGCGGTGATGCCTCATGGTACGACGTCAATGTTCACCGACCCGCATGAGATTGCCAATGTGCTGGGACTGGATGGCGTGCGGATGATGCATGACGAGGCGATGATGCAACCGGTCAACATCTTCACCCAGATGCCCTCTTGCGCGCCGTCGGCCCCAGGGCTTGAAACAACGGGCTATGAGATCACCCCCGAAGACGTGGCCGAGGCTATGAAATGGCCCGGCATCATCGGGTTGGGTGAGATGATGAATTTCCCCGGTGTGATTCACGGCGACCCTAAGATGCTGGCCGAGATCGCGGCGACTCAGAATGCGGGCAAAACCGTGGGAGGACACTATGCATCGCCCGATTTAGGGCCTGATTTTGCGGCTTATGTTGCCGGCGGCCCCGCTGACGACCACGAGGGAACTTGCGAAGCCGACGCCATAGCTCGGGTGCGGCAGGGGATGCGGTCTATGATGCGGCTGGGCTCGGCCTGGTATGACGTGGAAAGACAGATCACGGCGGTGACCGAGAAAGGGTTAGACCCGCGCGGCTTTATTCTGTGCACGGATGATTGCCACTCGGGCACATTGGTAAATGAGGGGCATATGAACCGCGTGGTGCGCCACGCGATTGCCTGCGGATGTGACCCGCTGATCGCACTGCAAATGGCGACGATCAACACAGCCACCCATTTCGGGCTGGAACGCGAGATCGGGTCAATCACACCGGGCCGGCGGGCGGATATTATCCTCAGTTCTGATTTGCGCGAGCTTCCAATTGAGGTGGTGATCGCCCGCGGCCAGATCGTCGCCGAAAATGGCGCGATCACCGTGGACTGCCCACATCTGAACTGGCCGGACAGCGCGCGAAATACGGTGCATCTGGGCCATGTGCTGGCTGATACGGATTTTGAAATCAAAGCCCCCGAGGGCGCCAACCGTGTGCGGGCCAACGTGATCGGTGTGGTGGAAAATCAGGCCCCGACCAAGGCGTTGAAGGCGGAATTACCCATCATCGGTGGGCTGGTCGAGGGCGAAGGCGACGTTTGCCAGATCGCGTTGGTCGAACGCCACCGCGCGACCGGTGGGGTCACGAACGCGTTTGTCTCGGGTTTTGGGTATCAGGGGCGCATGGCCATGGCGTCAACCGTAGCGCATGACAGCCACCACATGATCGTGGTGGGGACCGACCGCGAACAGATGGCACTGGCGGCGAACCGTCTGGCCGAGGTGGGCGGCGGTATCACCCTGTTCCGCGACGGCGAGGAATTGGCGCTGGTGGAACTGCCCATCGCTGGCCTGATGTCCGACAGTCCCGCCGCCGATGTGGCCGCCAAGGCGGACCGGATGGTTCAGGCGATGCAGGACTGTGGCTGTCAGTTGAACAACGCGTATATGCAGCACTCGCTGCTGGCCCTCGTCGTGATCCCCGAACTGCGGATTTCCGACCTTGGGCTGGTGGATGTGCGGAAATTTGAAAAGATCGACCTTTTGGAACCCCTCGCATGACAATAATAAGAACACCCGACGTCCCAAGCCCCGAGAAGTTCACCGACCCTGCCGCCGCTGTGGCGCGTTTGGAAGAGCTGTACGAAAAGGCCACAAGTTTTCTATGTGAAAACTTCGCCAAAGCGATGGAGGCAGGCACTCCGACCGAGCGATTCAGAGCCTATTACCCAGAGATTCGAATCAAAACGACCTCATACGCGCATGTGGACAGCCGTCTGAGCTTTGGTCACGTCTCGGAACCCGGCACCCATGCCACCACGGTCACACGGCCCGATCTATTCCGGGCCTATCTGACCCAACAAATTGCCCTGCTGATCAAAAACCATGACCAACCAGTGACGATTGGTGCCTCGGATACACCCATCCCGGTGCATTTCGCCGTGGCCAATAACCCTGACCTTGTGGTGCCGCATCAGGGCGCGGCGGGGTTCACCCTGCGCGATGTGTTCGACGTGCCCGACCTGACGACCACCAATGACGATATCGTCAACGGGGTGCATGACCACGAAACCGAGATTGGCCCGCTGGCGCTGTTCACCGCCCAGCGCGTGGATTATTCGCTGGCCCGTCTGGCGCATTACACTGCCACCGATCCCAGCCATTTCCAAAACCATGTGCTGTTCACCAACTACCAGTTCTACGTGTCCGAGTTCGAGAACTACGCCCGCGAACAACTGGCCGACCCGGAAAGCGGCTATACCAGCTTTGTGTCGACCGGGAATGCGCAGATCACCTCGGCCGATGGCGTTTTGGAGCAGCCTCTGAAGCTGCCTCAGATGCCGACCTACCACCTGAAACGCGCCGATGGGTCGGGGATCACGTTGGTCAATATCGGGGTGGGGCCATCCAACGCAAAAACCGCGACCGACCATATCGCAGTTCTGCGGCCGCATGCGTGGCTGATGGTTGGCCATTGCGCCGGCTTGCGCAACACGCAGGCGCTGGGGGATTTCGTGCTAGCCCATGCCTATCTACGTGAAGACAAGGTGCTGGACGATGACCTGCCCGTCTGGGTGCCGATCCCGCCCCTAGCCGAAGTGCAGGTAGCGTTGGAACGCGCCGTGGCCGAAGTGACAGAACTGGACGGCTACGAGCTAAAGCGCGTCATGCGCACCGGCACCGTCGCCTCGGTCGACAACCGCAACTGGGAACTGCGCGACCAGTCCGGCCCGGTGCAGCGCCTCAGCCAGTCTCGCGCGATTGCGCTGGATATGGAAAGCGCCACGATCGCCGCCAATGGATATCGGTTCCGGGTGCCCTATGGCACTTTGCTCTGTGTCTCGGACAAACCGCTGCACGGGGAATTGAAGCTTCCGGGCATGGCCTCGGACTTCTATACCACACAGGTCAGCCGCCATTTGGCGATCGGAATTCGCGCGATGGAACACCTGCGAGGCATGCCGCTTGAGCGTCTGCACAGCCGGAAATTGCGTTCTTTTGACGAAACAGCCTTTCTCTGAAGCAAAAAAGCAACGTTTTCCCCCTATTTTTAGGGTTTTTCGCGCTACTATTCGTTGTGTTCAGCCACAATATCCCGTTACAGTTACGCGGTGAGGCCCAAGACATCGGGCACGTTAAGGAGACCAAGAAATGGCAAAGCCTATGACAAAGACTCAGCTGGTTGCTGCTCTCGCTGAGGAAATGGGGACTGACAAGAAAGCCGCGAACGCCGCGCTGGAGGCCATGACCGGCCTGATCACACGCGAAGTTTCGGCCGGCGGCGCAGTGACCCTGCCCGGCGTTGGCAAAATCTACTGCCGCGAACGCCCCGAGCGCATGGTGCGCAACCCCGCCACCGGCGAGCAGTTCAAGAAAGAGGCCGACAAGGTGGTTAAAATGACCATTGCGAAGGCACTGAAGGACAGCGTCAACGGCTGATCTCAGCTGTCGCAAACATACGATCAAGGGCCGCCGTTTGGGGGCCCTTTTTCTTGGGGATCAGTGCAAACTTAATAGCACTTCCAGATCACGACGGCTGAGCCGGTTCATCAAGGCCCGATCGTCTGCAGACAGTTTTGCTTCCTTACGAATATACGTTTCAAGGTACGTCGCGATCTCACTGGTTGGGCGATAGTACAGATCAGGCGAAGATTGGCTGAGTTCATCCACAAGCCGAAACAGCAGCTTTTTCTGCCGCTCCGAATCCAGGTCTTTTCGCTTCTCTTGCAACATAACGGGCTTCGCCTTTGTTGTGGTCACTTATGATCTAGCGGGCCGAAAAGTAACTCCAACTCCGGTAAGAATAAAATTGTGCGCCCCGCGTGTGGTGCCCTTATGAGATTCCTAGTTACTACGGCCAGACGGTACATCTTGCGACCCTTACTGATTTAAGGAACAGTGCGCGAAACCAACAAAGGGGATGGGCGATGGATCTGCGCGCCATGGCCATGGGGCTGACATTTGCACTGATCTGGTCGTCGGCCTTTACTTCGGCGCGGATCATCGTGATGGACGCATCACCGCTGTTTTCGCTGGCATTGCGCTTTTTGATTTCCGGGTTGATCGGCGTCGCCATTGCGCGCGCAATGGGACAGAGCTGGCGGCTGACGCCGCAACAATGGTACGCGACCATCCTGTTTGGAATCTGCCAAAATGCCCTGTATTTGGGTCTGAATTTCTACGCAATGCAAACGATTGAGGCGTCGGTTGCCGCCATCATCGCCTCGACCATGCCGCTGCTGGTGGCACTGGCAAGCTGGCTCTTTCTGGGTGATCGACTGCGACCGCTAGGCGTGATTGGCCTGCTCGCCGGGTTTGCTGGCGTCGCTCTGATCATGAGCAGCCGCATCAGCGCGGGCGTTGATATGGTCGGCGTGACGCTCTGCGGTGTTGGGGCCTTGGCGCTGACCTTCGCCACCTTGGCGGTGCGGGGGGCGACCTCAGGCGGGAATTTCATGATGGTCGTGGGTTTGCAGATGCTGGTTGGTTCAGCCGTTCTGTTCGTCGCGGCTCCCCTGTTCGAGGTGATCCATATCCACCTCACCGTTCCGCTGGTGCTGGCTTTCACCTACACAACCCTGTTCCCCGGCTTGTTGGCCACGCTGATATGGTTCCTTCTGCTGGATCGGATCGGGGCGACTCGTGCAGCCACCTTCCATTTCCTCAACCCCGTATTCGGCGTGACCATCGCCGCGATTCTTCTTGGTGAGAAACTGGGCCCGCTGGATGCTGTCGGCGTTTTGATCACCACCGCTGGAATCCTGGCGGTGCAACTGTCGCGACAGCCTGCTCAGGGCAGCAAAGCCTCGACCTGAGACAGCACTGGCCGGGAATCGGGGCGCGTGGTCGCGCCATAGGTCGCTATAACTTCGCCTTCGGGATCCAGAAGGATTTTGTTGAAGTTCCAACTGGGCTCAAATCCTGTCTGCGCCGCAACCTGTTGATAGAAAGGATGCGCTTTTGCGCCTCGAACCGGGGTGATGTCGGTCATCGGCAGGGTCAGGTTATAGTTGAAATCGCAAAATTCCTTGACCTCTTCCGCCGATCCCAATTCCTGATTGAAGGAATCCGACGGTACCGCCAGCACGACCAGTCCGCGCGGACCATAGTCTTCGTGGACCTGCTGCAGCGCGTTGTATTGCCCAGTAAAGCCGCAATGCGAGGCCGTGTTCACCACCAAAACCGGCTGCCCGCGCCAGTCCGCGATCGACAGGGTACCGCCGTCGATGGACGGAAACTCTCCGCTCAACGGCGCAGCCTGCACGGTGCGCCCGGTCAGAATCAAAGCGGTCAACAGCAAGATGCGGAACATGGTGAACCCTCCTCTAACCAAGTATACGCGCCAAATCGTCCCCCGGATCAACGCACGAGGGCGCGAGGCGCATGAAACAGGCTTTGATTTCTGCGCCCCAACCCCCAAATAATGGTGCAACTCAACCGACCGGAGGATCCATGACCCAATACACCAAATCCCCCGAGGCCATCGCTGCCCTCTCGCCCGAAGAATACCATGTCACGCAGAACAGCGGGACCGAGCGTCCGGGCACCGGCAAGCTGCTGAACAACAAGGAACCGGGGATTTATGTGGATATCGTCTCGGGCGAGCCGCTGTTCGCTTCGACTCACAAATACGAATCCGGCTGCGGCTGGCCTAGTTTCACCAAGCCCATCGTGCATGAACATGTAGAAGAGTTCCGGGATACCACCCACGGCATGATTCGCACCGAGGTGCGTTCAAAACACGGCGACAGCCATCTAGGCCACGTCTTCCCCGACGGCCCGCGTGAACATGGCGGGCTGCGCTATTGCATCAACTCAGCCTCCTTGCGGTTTGTCCATCGCGATGACATGGAGGCCGAAGGCTATGCCGACTATCTGATCCATGTGGAGGAAATCCAATGACCGAAGAACGCGCTGTCCTAGCAGGAGGTTGTTTCTGGGGAATGCAGGACCTGATCCGCAAGCTACCGGGCGTGTCCCGCACCAGTGTCGGCTATACTGGCGGCGATGTCCCCAACGCCACCTATCGCAACCACGGCACCCATGCCGAAGGGATCGAGATTTTCTTTGACCCCACGCAGATCAGCTATCGTGACCTGCTGGAGTTCTTTTTTCAGATCCACGATCCGACTACGGTAAACCGTCAGGGCAATGACCGCGGGATGAGCTATCGTTCGGCCATCTACTACGTCGATGACGCACAGAAACAGGTGGCGTTGGACACGATTGCCGATGTGAACGCCAGCGGTTTGTGGCCCGGCAAGGTCGTGACCGAGTTGGAGCCCGTCGGTGATTTCTGGGACGCCGAGCCCGAGCATCAGGACTATCTGGAGCGTATCCCCAACGGCTATACCTGCCATTTCCCGCGCCCCGATTGGGTTCTGCCCAAACGCGACGCGGCGGAATAAGCGATCAGCCGGCGGCGACCCTTGGGCGGCCGCTGGCTTCGACCGTGATCATGGCCTCGACAAAGACCTCCTGCGCCTCGACGCGGGCTGTGCGGATGTCGCGGTCAACGATCACGCGGATATCCTCGGCCCCGGCGTCGCGTACCGCGCCCTCAGCCTCGGATCGCAGTACGGATTCTAGCAGCGACAACGCCGCCTCGGAATCGTTGAAATCCTGCGGTCCGTCCTCAAGATGCACCCGGAACTTGCCCTCGGAAGGCGACGTGACCGTCCCCGCCCGGCGCAAGGTCAGGCGACCGACGACCGCGCCGATGGCATTCGCCACGCCAGTATGTTCGGGCAAGATCATCTTGCAATGCAAACGGTCCCCCACCGCCGGGTAATAGCTGGGGGCCGAGGCACCCAGCCCGATCACATCCACATTCAGCGCCGCATCCAAAGCCAGCAGGCCCCGGTGTCGGGCCAAGCCCTTGCGCGTTAGAATGTGCCGAGCCAGATCCGTCGGGGGAATGCCAAAATCCTCGACTTCTTCGGCAAAAGCAGTCTCTAACAAAGTCAAAGACGTTTGTTCCGTCAACTGATCCACGATCATCTGCGCCAAAACCTCGGGGTTTTTCGCCAGCACATCGCCTGACCCAACCCGTTTGCGCGACACCAATTCCAGCGCCTTGCATGCTGCCTCGGCATCCCAGGCGTCCAGCCGCCCCAGAACGTGGCTGGCATCCGACGGCGTCACGCCCGAGACCTGAACGATCCCGCGATCCACCAGCCGCGTCAGGGCGCCATTCTCCATCCGTGTGCGCAATAGGTCGCTCAGCGGCAAAACCTGATCGCCAAGACGGTCCAATAACACCTCTTCCCGTGCACCCAGCCCTTCGGCGTGGATACCGGGCACGCGGCGGGCAAACCGCGTGTCATGTTCACCTACCGTGGTCGCGCGCAGTTGCTTGTCCAACTCAGCATGCACCACATCCGGGGCCTCGGCCGCGATCAGCGACACTGGCAATACCCTACGCGGCCCAAGGACCACGCCGCCTCCCAGCCCCTCGGTCACCACATGGACCTGACTGTCGCCGCCCAGACCATGGGTGCGCATCGCTACCGCCTCGACCATGGTGCGAAAGCCACCGACGCGCGCACCATTGGGATCAATTGCGGGCTTACTGTCGCGGATCACGGCGATGTCCGTGGTCGTCCCGCCAATATCCGACACCAGCGCATTCTCGGCCCCCGTCAACCAACTGGCCCCTACGATCGAGGCCGCAGGCCCGCTGAGGATCGTCTCAATCGGGCGTTCTCGCGCTTGCTCGGCGCTCATCAACGCGCCGTCGCCGCGGACCACCATCATCGGCGCGGTAATTCCCAACGTCAGTAACTGATCCTGCGCCCGTCCGATCAGCCGATCAATCATCCCGATCAGCCGTGCATTTAATACCGCCGTCACTGCCCGTTTCGGCCCGTTTAACTTGGCCGACAGGTGATGAGAACATGTGACCGGAGCCCCTGTCCGCTCGGCTATAATCCGCGCCGCTTCCAGCTCATGCGCAGGGTTGCGCGTGGCAAACTGCGCGGCCACGGCAAAGCCGGATATGCCTTTATGAGAGTCTAAAAACGTTTCCAACGCGGCTACATCCAGCGGAGCAGCCTCACCCCCCGCATGGCTATGACCCCCGGCAATCACCAGTGCCGGATCACCCTTCAACGCGTCGCGCAACCCGTGCCGATCCAGATCGCCCTCTTTGAACCCGATATAGACCAACGCCACGCGCCCGCCCTGCCCCTCGACCAGAGCATTGGTGGCCAAAGTGGTCGACAAAGATGCCATCGAGATCTGCTCGGGGCCAACCGCCGCCTGTTCCAACACAGCCGAAATCGCTTTGCCCACGCCGATTGCCAAGTCTGCCCGCGTGGTCAGCGACTTGGCCGAGGCGATCACCTCAGCTTCATCCCGGATCAGCACCGCATCCGTATAGGTTCCGCCCGTATCAACCCCCAAAGCCAGCGCCATCGGGTTCTCCTTCCTGTTCGCTAAATTGGGTGTAGCGGTTTGGACCGACACGTCCAGCCTGTTTGCGGCACTTAGGGCAGTTGTTGTACCGCCCAGCGCGCGGCATCAGCCACGGCTGGATCAGGATCATCCACCAACCCCTGCGCCACCGGCTTCAACGCGGGCAAACCGGAATTCCCAATCGCATACAGCACGTTGCGCGCAAACCGATCCCGCCCGATCCGTTTTATGGGCGAGCCCGAGAACTTGACCCGAAACGCCGCATCATCCAACCCCGCCAGTTCAGCCAGAGGCGGGGCAACCAAATCATCCCGCGCCGCATAGCGAATATCGCTGGCCGCCACGGCAAACTTGTTCCACGGACAGGCCGCCAGACAATCATCGCATCCGTAAATCCGATTGCCCAACATGCCGCGCAACTCTTCGTCCACCGGCCCCTTATGTTCGATGGTCAGATAGGAAATACACCGCCGCGCATCCAACTTGTACGGCGCAGGAAACGCATCCGTTGGACAGGCATCCAAACAAGCGCGACACGATCCGCAATGATCCACCTCGGCCATATCCGCAGACAGGTCCAATGTGGTGAAAACAGAGCCTATAAAGGTCCAATTTCCCCAATCGCGGCTGACCAGATTGGTGTGCTTCCCCTGCCAACCCAACCCCGCCGCATGGCCCAGGGCCTTCTCAGGCACCGGCGCGGTATCCACGAACACCTTCACCTCGCCGCCACCTTCGGCAATCAACCACCGCGCCAACCGCTTGAGGCGTTTTTTCACCAGATCATGGTAATCCTTGTTCTGCGCATAGACCGAAATCGCACCCCGATCGGGATGGCCCAAAACCTCGGTCGGATCATGTTCAGGCGTATAGCTCTCGGCCAGCATGATCACCGACCGCGCCTCGGGCCACAAAGCCGACGGATCGCCCCGCCAATGGGTCCGTTCGGCCATCCACCCCATCTGTCCGTGATACCCGGAATCCAAAAACGCCTGCAACCGCGCGGGCACTTCCGGCACATCCCACGGCCGACAAATCCGACAGGACACAAACCCCTCACTCAATGCCTGAGCGACCACCTTGTCCTTTAAATCCGATCCGCTCTTCATCTGGCTAAAATATCCTCGGGGGGAATCGCGCCCCGGCGCGATGCGGGGCAGACAGCCCCCCTGCCACCCTATCAGAAATCCAGATCCGCGTAATGCGGCGGAGGCCGAAACCCCGGCACCTGATCCGCCAGTATAGACCGAAACGCAGGCCGAGATTTGATCTTGGCGTACCAATCCTTAACCGCCGCCGAACGGTTCCAATCCACGTCCGAGATATAGTCCAGCGCCGACAAATGCGCCGCGGCCGCGAAATCGGCCAATGTCATCTGGTCGCCCGCCAACCAACGCCGGTGATCTAGCAGCCATGCCATGTAGTCCAGATGATACTTGATGGCCTTGGCGCCCTCTTTGACATTCTTGCTGTCCGGGTATCCCTGGCCGGTCATCTTCTTGTTGACCCGCTCGTACAACAGTTTCGATGTCACCTCGTGATGAAACTTGTCGTCAAACCAGCCGACTAGCCGCCGGACTTCATACCGGGCTTCCGGTGTTTTCGGCATCAAAGCGGGCTCGGGGCGCGTTTCCTCGATGTACTCGCAAATGGCGCTGCTTTCCGCCATGACATGCCCGTCCAACCGCAAAACCGGAACTTTACCCGCCGGATTGCGGCGCAGGAAATCCGGGTCTTGCTCCCAGTATTTCTCTTCGACCAGTTCGACCTCAATCTTCTTTTCCGCCAGTGACAGACGGACCTTGCGGCAGTACGGGGACAGGGGAACGTGAAACAGACGCGCCATGAGCTTCCAATCGAACCAGTGAATACCCCTCAGCTTTAGCCCCGAGAGGGTTCGGTTTTCAATCCTCGAAACAATCCGCGCGACCATCTGCGCGGATGGTGGCCGCCCCGTCCAGAATCGCAGCCGCTCGTCTGCGGGTGCGTACCGACGGGTCGGTTACCGACCGATTTCGCGGGGATGGCAGGATCGCCGCAATCCGCGCCGCCTGAACCGAGGACAGTTTGGACGCCGGAACGTTGAAATTACGCTGTGCCGCTGCCTCAACCCCGAATACGCCATTTCCGGTCTCGGCGACGTTCAAATAGACTTCAAGAATACGTTGTTTGCTCCAGAAAATTTCGACGACCGGCGTCATCGAAGTTTCAAGCGCCTTGCGCACCCAGCTGCGCCCTTGCCACAAAAAGACATTCTTCACCACTTGCTGCGTAATCGTCGACGCACCTCGGGCACCACCCCCTTCAATCGCGTCACGAATAGCTTCGACATCAAACCCCCAATGGCGGCAGAAATTGGCGTCCTCAGCCGCTACGACTGACCGCGCCATGATCGGCGAAATCTGTTCGATGGGAACCCAGTCACGCTCGACCTTGCCCAATCTGCGCCATTCGGACCAGATCGTATGGGTCACCGGAGGGTTGACTACCGAATAGAGTGCAATCAGCGCTACGACAAACGTGGCAATCGCCAATAGCCCACGCGTGACCCAGCGGCGAATCCGCATCACGAAGTTGGGTTTGGCTTTTGACGCCTTCTTTTTCTTACCGCTTGTCTTGCGGACTGCTTTCTTTGCCATGCCACAGCTATACGACGTGTAGGTCTTGTTTGAAATGTCTGTTGTAGAGGTCCCGGCATAAGAAAACCCGCGTACCGTGGTGGTACGCGGGTTTTGCAATTTGACTGATTGGCGGCTTATTCTGCCGGAACGGCTTCTATCTCATTGGTCAGAGGATGGCCGAGCTTGTTCAGCATCTCTTTCGGGCAGACCTGCAGGAAATTGGCCTTTTCCACATCCCAATGTTGCAGGATATCAGCGGCCTTGCGGCTGAAGGTCTCAGACTGATGAGTTTCGATCAGCGTTTTCAGCTGGTCTTCCCAATGGTCCACCGTAACCGGGCAGGTCACCAGCGTTTCCATGTTCATCAGAGCCTGTGCCTTGCCTTCGGGATCGTACAGGTACGCCATGCCGCCGGTCATGCCCGCGCCAAAGTTGGCACCAATGTCGCCCAGAATCACGGCGACACCGCCGGTCATGTATTCGCACCCGTTCGAGCCACAGCCCTCGATCACCACTTTGGCGCCCGAGTTCCGAACCGCGAACCGTTCGCCTGCGCGGCCTGCTGCGAACAGGTGGCCATCGGTGGCGCCATACAGAACAGTATTGCCGATGATCGTGTTGTCATCTGCCTTAAGCGGGCTGACCTGCGGTGGGCGCACAACGATCATGCCACCGGAAAGGCCCTTGCCAACATAGTCGTTAGCATCGCCAGACACTTCCAGCTTGAGCCCCGGAGCCGCAAACGCCCCCAGCGACTGACCGGCCGAGCCCTGCAATTTCACATGCAGGTGGTCGTCCTGGAACGTGTTCCGCATCCCGAAATTCTGCACGATATGGCTGGACACCCGAGTACCAACCGTCCGGTGCGTGTTCTGAATCGCGTAGGACAGCTGCATCTTCTCGCCGTCTTTCAGGAACCGCGCCGCATCGCGCACGATCTCGGCATCCAGTGTATCGGGCACTGCGTTGCGATCCTTGTCGCGGTTATAGACGATGTCATGTGCGCCATCGACGGTAATCAGCAGCGGATTCAGGTCCAGATCGTCCAGATGCGCCGAACCCCGGCTAACCTGCGCCAGCAGATCGGCCCGGCCGATGATTTCGTCAATCGAGCGCGCACCGAGGCTAGCCAGCAGTTCGCGCACTTCCTGAGCGTAGAAGGTGATCAGATTGACGACCTTGTCGGCATTGCCGGTGAATTTGGCGCGCAGGGATTCGTCCTGCGTACACACACCAACCGGGCAGGTGTTCGACTGGCACTGACGTACCATGATACAGCCCATCGCGATCAGGGCAGCGGTGCCGATGCCGTATTCCTCGGCCCCCATCATCGCAGCCATCACGATATCGCGCCCGGTGCGCAGCCCGCCATCGGTCCGCAGAGTCACGCGATCTCGCAGGTTGTTCATCGCCAGAACCTGATGCGCCTCGGTCAGGCCCATCTCCCACGGAAGACCGGCGTATTTGATCGAAGTTGCAGGCGACGCGCCCGTGCCGCCATTGTGACCCGAAATAAGGATAATATCGGCTTTCGCCTTGGCCACACCGGCGGCAATCGTGCCCACGCCCGAGGACGCAACCAGCTTGACCGTCACCTTACAGCGCGGGTTGATCTGTTTCAGGTCATAGATCAGCTGCGCCAGATCCTCGATCGAGTAGATGTCGTGGTGCGGCGGCGGCGATATCAGGGTCACGCCTTTGGTCGAATGGCGCAGACGCGCGATCAGGTCGGTGACCTTCATGCCCGGCAGCTGACCACCTTCGCCGGGTTTCGCACCCTGGGCGACCTTGATCTCAAGCTCCTCACACTGGTTCAGGTATTCGGCTGTCACACCAAACCGGCCCGAGGCCACCTGTTTGATCTTGGCAGACGGGTTGTCGCCATTGGGCTCGGGCACGAAATGCGCCGGATCTTCGCCACCTTCACCCGAGTCAGATTTCGCGCCAATCCGGTTCATCGCCACATTCAGCGTTTTGTGCGCCTCGGGGCTCAGCGCACCCAGCGACATGCCCGGCGTGACAAAGCGCTTGCGGATCGAGGTGATCGACTCGACCTCTTCAATCGGCACCGGTTTGCCCAGCGGTTTGAAATCCATCAGATCGCGCAGGTGGATCGGCGGGTTCGACTGCATCTTGGCCGAGTATTGCTTCCACAGCTCGTAAGATGCGCGGTTACAGGCCATCTGCATCATGTGCATCGAGGTCGCTTCCCACGCGTGGGTCTCACCCGATTTGCGCGCCTTGTAGAAACCACCGATCGGAAGCACGTCCAGACCGCTGTCCCAGCCCTTGGCATGGATTTCCTCGGCCTTGGTCTGAATACCGGTCACACCGATACCGGAAATCCGGCTGGTCATGCCGGGGAAATACTCAGCCACCATCGCACGGCTAAGGCCCACGGCCTCAAAGTTCAAACCGCCGCGATAGGAGGAGATCACCGAAATACCCATCTTGGCCATGATCTTCAGCAGGCCTTGGTCGATTGCCTCCCGATACCGTGCGACGTTTTCGGTCAGCGTGCCATCCAGCAAGCCGCGATCAATGCGGTCGGCCAGCGAATCCTCAGCCAGATAAGCGTTCACGACGGTCGCGCCGCAGCCAATCAGAACCGCAAAATAATGCGGATCAACGCATTCGGCCGAGCGCACGTTCAGCGAACAGAAGGTCCGCAGCCCCTGACGGGTCAGATGCGAGTGCACCGCGCTGGTCGCGAGAATCATCGGCATCGCCACGCGACCTGCGCCCGAACCCATGTCGGACAGCACCAGATGCCCCGCGCCCGAGCGCACGGCCTCTTCTGCCTCGGCTCTAACACGGGTCAAAGCGGCGCTTAACGCGCCCCGACCGGGTTCAAAGCTACAATCTATTTCCGCCAGCGGCGAACCGAGATTTTCTACCAGCTTGTCCCATTGGGTGTTGCCGACAAAGGGGCTGTCCAGCGTGATGATCTCGGTCTGGCTGCTGTCTTCGTCCAGCACGTTTTTCAGGTTACCGAACCGGGTTTTCAGCGACATGACGCGGTATTCGCGCAGACTGTCGATCGGCGGGTTAGTCACCTGGCTAAAGTTCTGGCGGAAGAAATGGCTGAGCGGGCGGTATTGCTTGGACAAAACCGCCGATGGCGTGTCATCGCCCATCGAGGCCAGGGACTCTTTGCCGTCTTCAGCCATGGGGGCAAGGATTTGCTCCAGCTCTTCAACAGAATAACCGGCTGCGATCTGGCGCCTGCGCAGTTCCTCTCCGCTGAACTTCGCGGTTTCGGTCACGCCTGACAGGCTTTCATTCAGATCGTTGATCTTGCCAACCCATTCGCCAAAGGGCAGGGCACGGGCCAGTTTGTCCTTGATCTGCGTGTCGCGGTACAGCTTGCCACGCTTCATATCCACGGCCAGCATCTGACCCGGACCCAGCGCGCCTTTTTCCGTCACCGATGCCTCATCAATCGGCACCATCCCGGCCTCCGACCCGGCGATAACCAATCCATCACCCGTCACAACGTAGCGCATCGGGCGCAAACCATTCCGGTCGAGCCCGGCGCAGACCCAACGGCCATCTGTCATGGCCAACGCGGCAGGGCCGTCCCATGGCTCCATCACCGAGTTGCAGTAGGAATACATGTCGCGCCATGCCTGCGGCAGCTCAACCGCCTGCTTGGACCAGCTCTCTGGCACCAGCATGGTTTTTGCCATCGGAGCAGACCGGCCTGCACGCACCAGAACCTCGAAAACCGAGTCTAATGCGGCCGAATCCGACGATCCACCTGCGATGATCGGCTTGATATCCTCGGCATAGTCACCAAAGGTCGAGGACGCCATGCGAATCTCATGGCTCTTCATCCAGTTGATGTTGCCCTTCAGCGTGTTGATCTCACCATTGTGCGCCAGCATGCGGAAGGGCTGGGCCAGCCACCACTGCGGGAAAGTATTGGTCGAATAGCGCTGGTGATAAATCGCAAAGGCGGATTCGAAACGCTCGTCAATCAAGTCGGGATAGAAAACCGCTACCTGCTCGGCCAGCATCATTCCTTTATAGATAATCGAACGGCACGACAGCGACGCCAGATACAGGCCGGAAATTCCTGCCGCCAACGCCGCCTTTTCGATCCGGCGACGGATCACGTAGAGCTCGCGCTCAAAAGTGTCTTCGTCCACACCTTTGGAGTTCGAGATCAGGATCTGCTCGATTTCGGGCCGGGTCGCATTGGCCTTTTCACCCAGGCAGGTCACATCGACCGGCACGTGACGCCAGCCATAGATGTAGTAACCCATGCGCAGCACTTCGGTTTCCACGATGGTTCGGCACTGTTCCTGCGCACCAAAGTCCGTACGGGGCAAGAAGACCTGACCGACCGCGATCAGCTCATCCAGATTGGGTTCGTGGCCGGTGCGGCGGATCTGATCATAGAAGAAGGGTACAGGGATCTGCACATGGATACCCGCGCCATCTCCGGTCTTGCCATCGGCATCCACAGCGCCCCGGTGCCAGATCGCCTTGAGCGCATCAATCCCCGCGTCGACCACCTTGCGCGACGGCTTACCGTCGACAGACACGACAAGGCCGACACCGCAGGATGAATGTTCTTCCTCCTCGGTATAGAGACCGTTTTCGGCCATCCACTGACGTTTGGCTTCTTCGGCGCGCACCCAATCGGCATCGTATTTGGTCATTGGCTGTCTCCTTCTTCCGAGGGGGCGTACATGGCCTCGACCTCGGCTTTGGTCATTTGCTTGCGTTCACCTGCGAACGCGTATCCTTCGGGCTTTTTGTCGAAGTAAAGTTCAAGTTTCAGCGCGTGGCCTGTATCCTGAAACAGGCCTGCCGCGATTTGCGTGTGTCCGTGCATTTCACCTGGAAGCGTGATCCGGTACCACAGCGCCGAGCCGCAGTCAGCGCAGAAGGCGCGCTCGGCCCAATCGGACGAGGTGAAGGTCTTGACCGGCCCAAGCGCGGCGTAGCCTTCTTCGGCCTGAAAAGTAACCAGCATCGAACTTGTCCAGCGTCGGCATTGGTCGCAATGGCACGCGCCCAGCGCATCGCGCGCGGGCGTAGCGGTCACCGTGACCGCGCCACACATGCATTGGCCTTGCAACTCGGGCATTTCGAGGCTCCTGATCGCTGGGTTTATTCGGCTGCAACCGCAGCCTTGGTGTTGAACCGGTCAATGATTGCATCGGCGCAATCGCGCCCGTCGCGGATCGCCCACACGACCAGAGAGGCCCCACGCACGATGTCACCGATGGCATAGACGCCGTCCATCTCGGTCTCGCCGGTCTGGAAGGCCGCCTTGACGGTACCCCAGCGTGTCACGGGCAGGTCGGGCTGGCCGAACAGGCTGGGCAGGTCTTCGGGCTCAAATCCCAGCGCCTTGATCACCAGATCGGCGTCTTCGACATAGTCCGCGCCTTCGATCACCTCGGGGGCCTGACGGCCGGTTGCGTCGGGCTGGCCCAAGCGCATCTTCTGCACCATCACACCTGTGACGTTGTCGTCGCCGGTAAAGCCCTTGGGCGCGCTGAGCCACTCAAACACCACGCCTTCTTCTTCGGCGTTCTGAGTCTCGCGCTGCGAACCAGGCATGTTCGCGCGGTCGCGGCGATACAGGCATTTGACCGATGTCGCCCCTTGACGGATCGAGGTTCGCACACAGTCCATCGCGGTGTCGCCGCCGCCAATTACGACAACCTTTTTGCCAGCCGCGTTCAGGCGACCATTGTCGAAGTCTTCAACCGCGTCGCCGAAGCTTTTGCGGTTCGAGGCCGTCAGGAAGTCAATCGCCTTCTCGATCCCGGCCAAACCGCTGCCCGGCATGGACAGGTCACGCGACTTGTAAACGCCAGTGGCGATGATCACTGCGTCGTGCTTCCCACGAATTTCTTCGAATTTCGTGGCGTCGACGTCGCAATTCAGTTCAAATGTCACGCCACCATCTGCCAGCAGATCGTTGCGACGCTGCACGATGTCCTTTTCCAGTTTGAAACCCGGAATACCATACATCAACAAACCACCGGCGCGGTCATAGCGGTCATAGACCGTTACCTGAATACCGGCGCGGCGCAGCATGTCGGCAGCCGCCAGACCACCAGGACCCGCACCGATGATGCCGACGCTTTCGCTGCGCTCGGTGCCCGGAACAACGGGCTTAACCCAACCTTTGTCCCATGCGGTATCGGTGATGTATTTCTCGATCGTACCAATGGTCACGGTGCCATGGCCGGACTGTTCAATCACGCAATTGCCTTCACACAGACGGTCCTGCGGGCAGATACGGCCACAGATCTCGGGGAAGGTGTTGGTAGCCTGACTGGTCTGATAGGCCTCTTCCAAGCGCCCGGTTGCGGTCAGGCGCAGCCAATCGGGGATGTTGTTGTGCAGCGGGCAGTGGGACTGACAATAAGGCACACCGCATTGGCTGCAGCGGCTGGCCTGCTCTTCCGCCTTGGCCGAGGCGAATTCGGCGTAAATCTCGTCAAAGTCTTCCTTGCGCGTGTCTGCGGCACGCTTTTCGGGCATGGCGCGATCGACTTGCACAAATTTCAGCATCGGTTGCTTGGCCACGGGTCAGACTCCATGAATTGGCTTGGTCGAGCTTCCATAAAAGATGCAAGATCAGATGAAAAGTCATAAATGCTGACCTATTTAGTAATTTCCAAAGCAAAATTTCCAATGATGTCCAAAAACTTTGAAAAAATAGATCCGATTCGGACCTATAAGTGTCCTTTCCTTTTCAACGCAGCACTTATACCCATGAATCGCATAAAACACGTGGCAATGGCACGGGCAGGTTCATGAGTCTTTTTCAGCTGATTCTTGTGGCAATCATTCAGGGCGTCACCGAATTCCTGCCGATCTCATCCTCGGGCCACCTGATTCTTCTGCCCAGCCTGACCGGCCTGCAAGATCAGGGTTTGGCCATAGACGTAGCGGTTCATGTGGGAACTTTGGGTGCCGTGGTCCTGTATTTCTGGCCCGACGTAAAGTCCGCGGCGGCGGGGCTGCCCCGCGCGCTGCGCGGTAAGACGGACACTGAACAAGCGCGACTGGCCTTGGGGCTGATCGTTTCGACCATCCCGACCGTAATCCTTGGGGCGGTCCTGTTTCAAAGCGGACTCAGCCAATCCCTGCGCTCGATGGCGGTAATCGGATGGACCATGCTGGGCTTTGGGCTGTTGCTTTATTGGATGGATCAGAAAGGCCCGCAGACAAAAGAAGCCAAGGACTGGGGACTGAAAGATGCAGCCATCATGGGGCTGTGGCAGATGCTGGCGCTGATCCCCGGCACGTCGCGGTCCGGCATCACAATCACCGGCGCACGGCATCTTGGGTATACGCGGGAAGACGGCGCACGGATCGCAATGCTGATGTCGATCCCGACGATCCTGGCCTCGGGCATCCTGCTGTCGATCGATGTGATCAAAGAGGCCGACCTGCGGCTGGCCATCGACGGCGCCATCGCTGCCCTTTTTGCCTTTGCCGCCGCCTTGCTGGCGCTATCCCTGATGATGCGCCTGCTGCGCAGTGTCAGCTTTACGCCTTACGTGATCTACCGCGTTTGTCTGGGCGTGATCCTGCTGATCATCGCCTACAGCTAATCAGGTGCGCAGATTGTTGGCCGATCTCTGGATCTCGTCATACTGACCCGAGGGGCGGAACTTCCACAGATAGTCCGGAAGAACCGATTCCAGCGTGGCGGGTTCAATCCCCAGATCGGCAAAACCCTTGGCTCCGTCCGACACGACATTGTCGCGCCGCAGGTTCTTTAGCTGATCGCGAGTCAGGATGTTGTTCGGGAACAACTGGAAACTGACGAACTTCACAATATCAAGAACTCCGGCCATGATCCGGGCCAAAAAGAACGGCATCCCCAGAATGATGCGGCGGCGATGGATCACATCAAGCATCTGCTGCATGAGCGCGCGGAAAGATTTCACCTCGGGCCCGCCCAGCTCATAGGTGCCAGCCTTAGCTTGTCCCAAAACGCCCTGCACAGCGGCTTTGGCCACATCATCCACATACACCGGCTGGAATTTCGTCTCAGCGCCCACCAGCGGCAGGAATGGCCCCATGCGGGTCATCCCGGCAAAGCGGTTGAAGAACTGATCCTCGGTCCCGAAAATGACCGAGGGGCGCAAGATCACGGCACCGGGCATATGTTCCTGTACGCCGGCTTCACCCTGTGCCTTTGTCTGCGCATATTCGCTGTCCGAGTCCGCATCCGCGCCGATGGCCGAGATATGGACCATCGTCGCGATCCCCTGCTTGTCCGCAATCCGTGCGATCCGTTCGGCACCTTCGGCCTGAACGGCGTCAAACGCGTTCTTGCCCAGCTCGTTCAGCACACCCACGCAGTTCACCACCGCATCCGCGCCCTGCATAGCCGCTGCGACCGAGGCATCGTCGCGGATATTGCAAAGAATAGGTTCGACCTGCCCGACCACGCCATAGGGTTTGACAAACATCGCCTCGTTCGGACGGCGCACCGCTACCCGAACACGCCACCCTTCGCCTGCCATGCGCCGCGCGACATACCGGCCGACAAACCCAGATCCGCCATAAATCGTGACCAGTTTTGACATAGAAGGGCTCCTGTTTTTAGGTCCAGATCCGATCTACCGCCCAAAAGGTCGCGGAACAAGGCGCAATAACGCCGCGTGCAAGGGAAAAACCCCACCATTCTCAGGGGTGTTCCGTATGCGGTCAAAAAACTTTCAAAAAACTTCCCGAATCCGGTTGACGCCCCTCGCCAGTGGGCTTAAACGCCCCTCCACGACACCTGCCCAGGTGGCGGAATTGGTAGACGCGCTAGCTTCAGGTGCTAGTGTCCGTATGGACGTGGAGGTTCGAGTCCTCTCCTGGGCACCATCTCTGCCGAAAACTCGCTGTTTTGTCCGGACGCAAATGTCCGTTCTTGCAACATGCTGTACCATCAGTCTGTTTCGACGAGCGCTTTCATTTCGCTGTTCCGCTTTTTTGCTTGCTTCTGAACGCGTTGAATAAACGTTGGTAACAGGTTCGGACCTTGTTGCGATCTGTATGACTCACTGGCTTCGTCGCCAATTAGTTCAGCGTATTTTACCCATGTGCGAAAACTGAAAACATCCCTCAGACTGAGAAACGTTTTCGAGTTCGTCTTCCGCAAGGATGTCGGGAGCTTCAAGTTTTTGAAATAGCGCGTCTCTTTCGCAACCCAATCATCTGGTACCTTGAACTCACTGAATGCTTCAGCTTCGTTGAATTTAAAATCCGGGTATTCCTGCACGAACTCGGAGCATCCGTGCGAAATTTTTGTACGAATCCCCTTTACCCCGTTCCGAATTTTGAGGCTTTCGAAAGCTACCATGCAGTCCTTAGCTTCTTCGATGCTCTGGCAATAAATATACCCTTTATAGGGGTATTTGATGCCATCTCTCAGCTCAATCATGCACTTCCTTGCATTGTCGTTCGGCAGATTGAGCAAAAGCAAAAGGAAATAGGTCTGGAACATCTCGTCTAGATTTGAAGGCAAGATTTGCACTTTGTAGCAATCGTGACAAAGCCGCGATATCAACTTGGTTTCTTTGAAGAACTTGATCCTCGTATCGCAGTGCGTTTGTTGGCCTTTGATTGTCATGACCCGGCCCGAAAACGCCTGAGCAATCGGGACGGCAGTAGCCATGCCTGCAGAAGACAAGACAGACATCCAATGATGATAACTTTCGCAAATTTGCGAGCGATCCAGCATGTCCTGACGCCAATCTGGACCTAGGTCTTCATTTATCCGGGCCTGCGTCGCGCCAAAGGTACCGCTTGCATTCTCGGAATTTTCCCAAAGGTCCAAAAGAGTAACGAGACGCCTGATGGCAGGACCGTCTTTGGGATTAATCAAAACCCTGTCTTCAAGCTTCCTGACCTGAGGGCCAATCGACATCCCACACCTCCTGCCTGCGGAAATCTCCTACAGGCATGGTGATCGCCTTGATCCGCATTGCGGTCAACTCATTTGCTCACGGACGCAAACAATAGATCCCCCCAAGCTTAAAAGGTCAGGACACCTCCCGTTCCGCCACGACCTCGGCAAATCCGGTGAAGAACTTGCCCCACAGTTTTTTGGCTGTCCCTGCAATCAAACGGCTGCCCAATCTGGCGGCTCATTTTCTTTTGACTTGATGCAGCGCAGCACTCCTGCAACCTATACGGTATGGTGCCACTGATTTGTTGCGAGTTGTTATGAAATCTTTGATCTATTCTTTGGCCTTGTTGCCGACACTTCTACATGCTGAAACTTTTACCATTGAAACCAATGTTAGCGCCGTGACTGTGTACCCGGAAGGGGCTCAGATCACCAGAACAGGCGCATTCGATGTGCCAGTGGGCCGTCATCGACTGGTTCTGTTGGGCACACCGAAAAGCGACGATGTAGGCCACCAAATCGCGACAATGCAGTTTCGCGCAGATGGATTAAGTCAGACGGCTCTGATCTCACGCTACGCAGACGTGCCCTGGCGCGACTATGTCGGCGAGGCCGTCAAAAAGGTAGAAGAACGTATCGAAGACATAGAATCTCGAATCCAATCGGTCGAGGATCAGGCTGACACCGCCCGATTGAAGGCCCAAGCTGCCGGTCACACGATTGCGTTCCTCACCAATCTGGGGCGTAACGTAGGTTCGGCCGAGTCGGATCCCGAAAACCTGCGCAGCATTGCCCGCATGGTTGGCGACGAAACCCTTGATGCTGAAAACACCGCGCAGGCAGCAGAACTTGAGGCGCGAGAAACTGAAACCCAACTGGCAGAGCTTGAGGCCGAGTTGGAAACGGCGCACGCTGATCTGGCCGCGCTTGTGCCGGAAGCGGATGAACGTATCTTTATCGCCGTAGATGTTATTGCCGAAGAAGATACAAACGGAACACTATCGCTGTCATATCTCAACTATGAAACTGCATCATGGCAACCGGCTTATGTCTTTGATCTGAAAACCGGAAATACCCCGAAGGTGCTGATCAAACGCAGCGTCTTTGTGGCTCAAACGACTGGTGAAGACTGGAACGACATCACCCTGAGCGTTTCCACACTGCAACCCGACGATCAAAGCACTGCGTCTAGGATTCGAACCAAACGCCGCTCTATCCGTGAAAAGCCCAAAACGCTGGAAGAACCGGTCGTAGAGGCCCCGGTTGTGGTCGAAGAAACCGCGAGAAGTTGGAACCCGAGCGCCGCGTCAGTCCAAGGAACGGGCACGACCTATACGCTGCCAGTGCCGATCTCGATTTCCAGTGGATACGGGGCCGCCGAACTGGAACTGGATAGCATGTCTCAACCTGTAGAACTTTTTGCCTTGGCCAACCCCAGCCGGGACGACACGGCCTATCGCACTGCGCGTTTCACGAATCCGTATGCACAAAACCTAATCTCCTCGGAATATGCCAGATGGCATGTCGATGGCGTTCTGGTCGCAATCGATGCCAGCCCCGAAATCGGACCTCGTGAAGAGGTGGAATTGGGATTTGGTCCTCTTTATGCTCTGACTTTGAAGCACCAAATCCTGGGACGGCGCAGTGGTGACGTTGGGTTGATATCACGCTCGAACGAAAGAGTTGAACGCGCTCAAATTCACATCGAGAATCTCTCGGACCAAACTTGGCCCCTACGTCTGCTCGAGAGCGTCCGCTTTTCCGAACAGGATGATCTGAATATCACCTGGAGCGCAAATCCCAGCCCTGCCGAAGAAAATGTCGATAACCGGCGGGGAGTTCTGGCGTGGGAAATGGAGTTGGCCCCCGGACAGGCAGAAACCATTCAAATCGAGACAGAACTAAACTAGCCCGAGGGTATGATCCTACGGTGATTCAATTGCACAAAAAGAGAAGGGCCTGACCGGCCCTTCACATCGCATTGCGCCTATCGAAAATCAAACAACCACGAACTTCTTTTCATGCGGGTCATAGCATTGCAGCCCGCCCTCTCCGATATCGGTCCACAGACCGTGCAGGCTCAGTGATCCGTCCTCGACTGCTGACGCAATGAACGGAAAGGTCAGCAGGTTTTCCAGCGAGGCAACAACCGCATGCCGCTCGAATTGGCGTGCCTGGTCCGTGCTGTCCTCGATATCGGCCACCAGATCGTATTTCGGCTTGAGGATGTCCATCCAGCGCCCGACAAAGCTGTCTTTGGCTTCAAGCTGCGGGGCCTGGCCCTTGCACATGTCGATACAGCCCTGAACGCCGCCACATTGCGAATGGCCCAACACGATCAGATGCGCCACTTTCAGCGCGGTCACGGCGTATTCGATGGCGGCGCTGGTGCCGTGGTGATCTCCGTCCGGGGCGTATGGGGGGACGAGGTTGGCGATGTTACGGTGAATGAAGAAATCGCCCTGATCCGCGCCGAACATCGACGTCACGTGCACCCGGCTGTCGCAACACGAAATAACCATCGCGCGCGGGCGCTGACCCTCGGTTGCGAGGCGCCGGTACCAGACCTGATTTTCGGAATAGGTGGTGGCTTTCCAGCCGTGATACCGTTTGACCAGATAGCTCGGCAGAGGTTTGGCGCGTTCCATTCTTACGTCCTTAGTCTTGTGTCTGACGAGTGCTGTAACCCGAATTCACCGAAAATTCGAGCCATTATCCCGCAGCACTGCAAGGTTTTGCAAAGGAATTTCACGCCACAGTAGGGCCACACCGTGGGGGTGCAAGGAATTGGGGTGAATGTGGTGGAAAAGATAATCACGCTTGAACACAAGGAATCCGTCCGCTTGGACCCGGAGCGTCTGAACGGATTGTGCGGACAGTTGGGGGATCAGAATGCATTGGACGTGTTGTGTCGCACGGTCGAGGAACTGGCCGTGCGCCTGTCAAATTGCGAACGCTACTGGCGGCGGCGCGATTGGGTGAGCTTGCGCAAATGCGCGCGTTCTCTGGTGGCGATTTCCGAACAGGTTGGGATGACCGCTTTGGCGCGCGTAGCAGGGGACGTGGCGCATAATGTTGATGTCGGCGATGCCGTGGCCACGGGGTCAACGCTGTCGCGCCTGATCCGCGTGGGTGAAAAATCGCTGACCGTGATCTGGGACCAGCAGGATCTTTCGGTCTGACGGGGCTTGCGGACGGATCGTGGGTGACTAGGCTGGGCGCAATTCGAACCAGTTGAGATCGCCATGACCCTGTCTTTTGCCCCCGCCTCTGACCCGTCCCTGCCGCTGCATGTGATCGCGCAGTCCGATCTGGAAAGCTGGATTTCGGATCAGCCCGGTTCCGTGGCGACTTGGGTGGAACACAGCGGGTTCACAGCCGGTTTGGGTCAAACGCTATTGATCCCTGATGCAGACGGTGCGCCGTCCATGGCGCTGGCCGGCTACGGCAAACCAGCAGGACGGGCGCGCAAACGGTTCCCACTGGCCGCAGCGGCCGAAGCGTTGCCCAAAGGCACGTATCGCATAGCCTCGGGGGTATCGGATGATGTGCTTGAGACTGAATGCCTGGGATGGTTGCTGACCGGATACAGTTTCGACCGCTATGCCAGCCAATCCACTGCCAAAGCGCGCCTCGTCGCACCGGCTGGTGTGAATCCCGCCCGATTGGAGGTTCTTGCCAAGGCCGAGGCGTTGATCCGCGATTTGGTCAACACCCCCGCCTCGGATATGGGGCCGGATCAGTTGCAGGCCGCATCTGAAGCGCTGGCGCAGGAATTCGGTGCATCCTGTTCGGTGATTGCAGGCGATGATCTGTTGGAACAGAATTTTCCCATGATCCACACGGTGGGCCGTGCCGCCGCGCAGGCGCCTCGGCTGATCGAGATGAACTGGGGCAACGCCGGGCCAAAACTGACTCTGGTCGGTAAGGGTGTCTGTTTCGATACTGGCGGGTTGAACCTGAAGCCCGGTGCCTCGATGGGGTTGATGAAAAAGGATATGGGCGGGGCAGCCAACGTGCTAGGGCTGGCGCGGATGATCATGGCGCTGAACCTGCCGCTGCAACTGCGTGTTCTGATCCCAGCGGTTGAGAATTCGGTGGCTGGGAACGCTTTTCGACCCGGCGATATCCTGACCTCGCGCAAGGGTCTGACGGTCGAGATCAATAATACCGATGCCGAAGGGCGTCTTGTTCTGGCGGACGCGCTGGCGCTAGCGGATGAGGGGAAACCAGACCTTGTTATTTCGATGGCGACGCTGACCGGGGCGGCGCGTGTGGCTGTTGGTGCTGATCTGGCGCCCTTCTACACCGACAGCGACAAGGCTGCCGACGCCTTGACCCACGCGGCGCGCGCAGCAGCCGACCCAGTCTGGCGGATGCCCTTCCATGAGCCTTACGAAGGCATGATCGAACCCGGCATCGCCGATCTGGACAACGCCCCTGCGGGTGGATTTGCCGGGTCGATCACTGCCGCCCTGTTCCTGCGCCGTTTTGCGGTCGACAGTCCCTATATACACTTCGACATCTATTCGTGGCAGCGCAGCAAAGAACCCGGACGCAGCAAGGGCGGGCTGGGTCAAGGCCCACGTGCCCTTTTGACCGCCCTGCCCGAGATGCTGGGCCTATGACCCAACACCGCATCATACAGCCGGTCGTCGATCTGATGCGCAGCCCAGATGGGCCCCGGGATCGGCAACTTTTGTATGGGGATACTGTCGCGGTCACTGATACAGTAGAGGGTTGGAGCCGGATCACATCAGACAAGGACGGTTATCCGGGCTGGGTCCGGTCGGGCCAGCTTGGCCCGGACACCCCCGCAACCCATTGGATTACCGCCCCGGCCACCCATTCTTATACCCAAGCGGATATGAAAAGCCCGGACATCGCGTCACTGAGCTTCGGCGGCAGGATAGCCGCCCGGTCCGAAGTGAACGGGTTTCTGGAAACCGAACTTGGTTTCATTCCCGCCGTTCACGCCAAACCCATCGGCGTCACCCTGACCGACCCAGTCGCCGTGGCCGAGCTGTTTCTGGGCACACCGTATCTGTGGGGCGGCAACAGCCGAAGCGGGCTGGATTGCTCGGGCCTTGTGCAGGCCGGATTGCTGGCCTGCGGGATGCCTTGCCCGGGTGATAGCGGAGATCAAGAGCGCGCGGTCGGGCAAACTCTGCAAGACGGCACCCCGCCTCAACGTGGTGATCTATTGTTCTGGAAGGGCCATGTTGCATGGGTCTATGCCGAGGACATGCTTCTGCACGCCAATGCCTTCCACATGGATGTGACCTTTGAGCCGATGGCGCAGGCCGTTGCGCGGATCAAAGATCAGGGTGACGGACCGGTGACCAGTCACAAAAGGCTCTAATCAAGGTCAACCGAGCGGATCAGCTTGCGTTCTAGAACCCGCAGCACGGTACGCAAATCCTGACCGCGCTTCAGGATGCGGCCATCCATGCCGACCACCGAATACATCCCCTGTTTCTGCCGCAAACGCGGGTGCTTTTCTACCCGGTATATCGGGTGTTCGGCCGTGCGGCGAAAGATCGAAAACACGGCCATATCGCGGAGGTTGGAAATGCCGTAGTCCCGCCATTCTCCGGCGGCGACCATCCGACCATAGACGGACAGGATATGAGACATCTCGTGGCGGTTGAAAGCGACGGGCATCTGGGCCGAGTTACCAGAGAACCGGCTGGGAGGCTGCATGTTCATACTCCAAGCCTTGCCGGAAAACGCGCCTGAATCAAGCCCACGCACGACAGGGTGTGGCAATTTTGAAGCGCCCTAGCGTCTGCGACCCACTTGCCGGCAAATCAAAATGACCGGTAGCAGTCCCACAGCCAGAATGACTAGCGACGGCACCGCAGCCCCCTCAAGCCGTTCGTCCGAGGCCAGCCGATAGGCCTGCACCGCCAGTGTGTCGAAGTTGAACGGGCGCATGATCAGGGTCGCGGGCAGCTCTTTCATCACGTCCACAAACACGATCAGCAGCGCGGTCAGCAGCGATGGTGTCAGAATCGGCAAGTGCACGCGGCGCAACGTGCCCAGCGGGCTTTGCCCCAAGGACCGAGAGGCCGCGTCCATATTGGCGTGGACTGTGCTTTGACCGCCCTCATAGGCACTTAGCGCAGCGGCCAGGAACCGGACCATATAGGCCGCAACCAGCAGCCAGATCGAGCCGGTGACAAGCAACCCGGTCGAGATATCGAAAGTCTGCCGCATCCACGCATCCAGAGCATTGTCGAAACTGGCAAAGGGCACGATCAGTCCGACGGCGATAACTCCGCCGGGCACCGCATAGCCCAGCCGCGCCATATACCCTGTGCTAGAGGATACCCGACCAGGCCGAAGCCGTTGAAAGAACCCAACGCAGATCGCAGCAAAAACCGTCACGACCGCAGCCGTCCCTGCCAAAATCAGCGAGTTTTGAATGAACCCGATATAGCGCCGTGACAGCAGGTTTTGTTCCGATTCCGTCCCCATCTGCACCAGAATGAACACAGGCAGCAGGAACCCCAGCAACACCGGGATGATGCACAGCGTGAACGCCGCTGCCGCCTGCCATCCCTTTAATTGGGCCGAGGGCAGCGCGGCGTGGTTTTTGCCCGCCTGATAATATTTCGCTTTGCCGCGTTGCATCCGTTCAGCCACGGCCATGACCAGCGCAAAACCCAGCAGGCACAAAGCCAGTTGCGCGGCGGCAGCACGGTCTCCGATAGAAAACCAACTCGTGTAAATGCCAGTGGCAAAGGTCTGCACGCCAAAATAGGCGACGGTGCCGAAATCTGCGATGGTCTCCATGATCGCCAGCAACACGCCCCCTGCAATCGCCGGGCGCGCCATTGGCAACGACACGCGCCAGAATGCGCCCCAAGGGCTGTTACCCAGCGCGCGGGCCGCCAGAAAGGCAGTGGCGCTTTGCTGCAAAAAAGCCGCGCGAGCCAGCAGATAGACATACGGGTACAGCACGAGGATCAGCATAACCGCCGCGCCTTCGGTCGAGCGGATCTCGGGGAACCAATAGTCGCGCGGACCCCAGCCGGTCATGTCGCGCAGGGTGGTCTGAACGATACCGGGGTGGTCCAAAATAAACGTATAGGCATAGGCCAGAACATAGGCCGGAAAAGCCAGCGGCAGCACCAGAGCGATTTCCAGAAACCGAACTCCGGGAAAGCGCGTCATCGTTACCAGCCACGCCGCACCGACACCGATGGCAAACGTCCCCATCGCCACCAAAACAACCAGCACCGCAGTGGTCAGCGCATAGCCCGGCAAGACCGTGTCCATCAGGTGCGAGATCGTGTCCGTCCCGCCCGTCACCGCCGCCAGAACAACTGCGAGCATAGGCAGCAGACAGGCCGCCGCCACCAGACAGGCTACTGTCGCCACCAACCGGGTGCCCAACGCGCCGCGATTGCGCGTTCCATGTTCTGAGAATTCGACGTCGGCCATGATCCCGGCTTGTTACTGGCTAAGGCGCAGGTTTCGTCATTAATCGACCAAAACGGTCAGAAACACCAGTGGGCAGGGATACAAATCTGCGGCACATACTGCCGCAGACCTGCTTGGCCTCATTCGTAAACGCGCTGATCCTCGATCACCAACCCGTCCTTGGGCAGCGATCCCGGCGCGACGACCTCGATCGCGCCCTTCAGTTTCAGCAGCTCGACAACCGATTTAGCGTAGGCCATGTCATCGCCACCGGGGCTTTCGATCTGAACGGTCATCATGTCCATCTCACCCTGGCGGGCGGCAATGACGCGGGCTTTGACGATCTCGGCATGTTTATCGACCAGCGCGGCCACCTGTTCGGGGCGCACAAACATACCCTTGATCTTGGTGGTCTGATCGGCGCGGCCCATCCAGCCCTTGATCCGCGCATTCGTGCGTCCGCAAGATGAATGGCCGGGCATGATCGCCGATAGATCGCCCGTCGCGAAACGGATCAGCGGATAGTCGGGGTTCAAAGAGGTCACAACGACCTCACCCACTTCACCCTCTGCCACTGGGGTACCGGTGCCGGGGGTCACGATCTCGACAATGACATGTTCGTCGATGATCATCCCCTCCATGGCGGGGCTTTCGTAGGCGATGTTACCCAGATCGGCGGTCGCATAGCATTGCAGGCACGAGATTCCACGATCCGCGTATTCCTGCCGCAGTGACGGGAACAAGGCCCCGCCGCCTACGACGGCGGTAGTGAACCGAAGCTGGACGCCCATCTCATCCGCCTTGTCCAGTATGACCTTCAGATAGTCCGGCGTCCCGGCATAGGCGGTGCAGCCTACATCACGCGCTGCTGTCACCTGCAACTCGGTCTGGCCGGTGCCTGCGGGCAAAACAGCCGCCCCGACCGCGCGCGCGCCGCTTTCAAAGATCATACCCGCGGGCGTCAGGTGATAGCCAAAGCAATTCTGAACGATATCGCCCGGCCCTACACCAGCAGCGTGCAGGAACCTGCCCATACGCCACCAGTCGGGATCGGTGCTACCCGGTTCATAGATCGGACCCGGAGACTGAAACACATGGTGAAAATGCCGCGCAGGTTTGACCGTGAACCCCCCGAACGGTGGACGCGCAGCCTGCGCCTGCGCCAGATGGGATTTGCGCAGAACCGGTAGTTTGGGCAAGTCCTCAACCGATGTGACACCATCTGTCTCCACATCCGCAAGATGCGTTTGAAAACCGGGGGCAGACAGGGCCCGTGCAAGTTGTTTTTGTAGCGCCTCGGCCTGATCGGCGGCGCGTTTGTCGGCTGATCGGGTTTCGAGTGCGTCGAAATAGGTCATCGCCAGATCCTCCATCCGCTTACAGCCACCTCTTGCGGCGGCGATAGGACCGCACATCGCGGAAGCTTTTGCGGCCCTCATCCGACATACCGAGGTAGAATTCCTTCACATCCGGGTTTTCGCGCAGTTCCGCCGCCGGGCCATCCATCACCACACGACCCGATTCCAAGATGTAGCCGTAATGCGCAAACCGCAGCGCCACGTTGGTGTTCTGTTCGGCCAACAGGAAGGACACACCCTCTTTCTCGTTCAGGTCCTTCACGATTCCGAAAATCTCTTCGACCAGCTGCGGGGCCAGACCCATCGAGGGTTCGTCCAGCAGGATTGTCTCGGGCCGCGACATCAATGCGCGCCCCATGGCGACCATCTGTTGCTCACCGCCCGAAGTATATCCGGCTTGGGATTTGCGGCGTTCGGCCAGCCGTGGGAAATAGGAATAGACAAGCTCAAGGTCTTTCTGGATCGCCGCCGCACCGTCCTTGCGGGTATAGGCACCGGTCAGCAGGTTTTCCTCAACCGTCAGGTGTTCGAAGCAATGGCGGCCTTCCATCACCTGGATGACACCCTTTTCAACCAAATCCGCCGGATCGCTTTCATGCACGCTGGTGCCTCGATACTTGATCGTGCCTTTCGTCACCTCGCCGCGTTCGGAATGCAGCAGGTTCGACACCGCCTTGAGCGTCGTCGTCTTGCCTGCCCCGTTTCCACCCAGCAGCGCGGTAATACCGCCCTTGGGCACGGTCAGGCTCACGCCTTTGAGGACGAGGATCACGTGGTTGTAGATCACCTCGATATTGTTGACCTCAAGCAGGGTTTCGGTCTGCACTTCGGTGTTTTGAGCCGCATCCAGCATCAGCGCGTGTCCTCAAGCCTTGTGTTTAGGTCGGGACGGCGAGAGCCCGCCGTCCCGTGTTTCAGATCACCGGATCAGCAGCGCGAACCGATGTTGTTTTCCGACGCATATGCACCCGAATCCTCGTTGATCAGCGGACCGATCACGTCGCCATCGGTGGCTTTGAACTCGGAAATCAGGCTCCAGGTCTTGTTGGTCGCATCCCACTGGGTCACACCGACCAGAGCGTCGCCGCCGTGGTTTTCACACGAAACCGAGAAGGTCGGGCCAAAGTTTGGCAGGCCCAGTTCGGTCATTTTGGCTTCGGTGATTTCCAGCGCTTCCATGCCGTCGCGCATCATCGCAGGGGTGATGTCAGCGGTGCCGTGGATTTCCTGCGCTTTCTTGGCAGCTTCGGCAGCCAGCATTGCGGCATAAAGACCACGGTTGTACAGAACCGTACCCACCTGATCGCCCGCGCCAGCGGCTTTACCGGCATCGACGACATATTTCTGCAGGTCATCAAAGACCGGGAAATCGGTGCCCACATTGTGGAAGGTCAGCGCCTTGTAGCCATTCGCAGCTTCACCCGCTGGCAGCACGTCGTTTTCCGAGCCCGACCACCAGATGCCGATGAAGTTTTCCATCGGGTAACGGATGTTGGCAGCTTCCTGCACCGCCACCTGGTTCATCACGCCCCAGCCCCACATCAGGACGAAATCGGGACGATCACGGCGGATTTGCAGCCACTGCGACTTCTGCTCCTGACCAGGATGATCCACAGGCAGGGCAACCAGCTCGAACCCGTGCTTGGCAGACAGCTCTTCCAGTGTGCGGATCGGCTCCTTGCCGTAGGCCGAGTTGTGGTAGACCAGCGCGATTTTCTTGCCGCTCAAGTCGCCATTGTTTGTATCCAGCAGGTAGTTGATCGCGCCCGAGGCCCCATCCCAGTAGTTCGCAGGATAGTTGAACGTATGGCTGAACACATCGCCGTTTTTGGCCGAGGTGCGCCCATACCCCATCGTGTGCATCGGAATGCCATCTGCGGTGGTTTTGGGGATCAGCTGATAGGTGATACCAGTCGACAGCGGCTGATACACCAGCGAGCCTTCGCCCTTGGTGGATTCATAGCATTCCACACCTTTTTCGGTGTTATAGCCGGTTTCGCATTCGATCACCTTGGTCGCCACGCCACCAATACCGCCATCGCGTTCATTCAGCAGGGTAAAGTAATCAGCATAGCCATCCGCGAACGGGATACCGCCCGCCGCATAAGGCCCGGTCCGATAGCTGAGCGACGGGAATACGAGGTCGGCCATAACCGGACCTGCCGCCATTGCGGCGCCGAGCGCCATGGTTGCCAGTTTCAATTTCATCGGGTGTCTCCTCCCTTGGTTGGTCCGATGGTGAGTTCGGGCTTTGCACCCGTTATCTGATTGGGCCGGACCGCTTAGTGCGGGAACGGCCAGAGTCTGAGTTTCTCTTTGGCCACGCGCCACAGCTGCGCCAGCCCATGCGGTTCAAGGATCAGGAACATGATGATCAGCGCGCCAACGATGACGAGATTCAAATGAGCCACGATATCGGTGGGCCAGCCCAGCATGTCCGCGCCGACGACCTTCAGGACAACGGGCAACAGCACAAGGAACGCAGCCCCGGCAAAAGATCCAAAGATGGATCCCAGTCCACCGATAATGATCATGAACAGCACCAGGAACGATTTCTGAATACCGAAGACTTCGCCGACCTCGACCGCGCCCAGATAAACCGCAAAGAACAACGCACCCGAAATACCCACAAAGAACGAGCTGACAGCAAAAGCCGTCAGCTTAGCCCGAAGTGGATTCACACCAATGATCTCGGCCGCGATGTCCATGTCCCGGATCGCCATCCATTTACGTCCTGTGGTACCACGCGTCAGGTTGCGAGCGACGACGGCGCAGACCGCTAGGAAGATCAGGCAAAACAGATAGGTTGCCCATGCAGGCGCATTCGGGCCGGTAATGATGATACCAAACACATCGCGTTCCGGCGCATTAATCTGCCCCGAGGCCGAATAGTTGTAGAACCACGGCACCCTGTTGAACAGCCAGACAAGGAAGAACTGCGCCGCCAAAGTCGCCACGGCCAGATAGAACCCTTTGATCCTAAGGCTTGGAAGGCCAAACAGCACACCGACCAACGCGGTGATACCTCCGGCAAGGATGACATGGATGAACATGCTGACATCCGGGAAGGCCGTCATCAGCTTATAGCAAGCATAGGCCCCTACAGCCATGAACCCGCCGGTGCCCAGCGAAACCTGCCCGCAATAGCCCACCAGAATGTTCAGTCCGATCGCCGCAATCGCATAGATCAGAAACGGCAGCAGCAGCGCATTTGCCCAATAGTCGTTGATGATGAACGGGATGATCCCAAACGCCACGGCAAGCACCACATAGTACCGATACCGGTCGAACTTGATCGGGAAGGTCTGGCTGTCATCCACGTAAGAGACTTTGAAATCTCCGGCCTCACGATAGAACATGTCTTACTTTCCCCATTCTTCCTGCGCCCGGTTGCGGGCTGCGGCATCCAGTTGGTTCGATCCCTTGGCATATCCCGTCGCCTCGGACGCACGGACCAGCTTGAGGTAAGCCAGGATGCCCATGACTAGTCCGGCAAAAGCCAGGATCGCTGCGATTGTCACCTGCCCGTCCGTCAGATCATCCGACGTCAGAGCGATATATCCAAAGGCCCAGAACCCGGCCCATGCGATCACGTTGGTGATGGCGAGGAACTTTTGCATCGCTACACCCTCTCGATGATCTTCTCACCGAACAGACCCTGCGGCCGGAACACGAGGAAGATCAGCGCCAGCACATAGGCAAACCAGTTCTCGGTCGCACCGCCCACAAGCGGGCCGATGGCAAATTCGAACAGTTTCTCGCCCACACCGATGATCAACCCTCCGACAATCGCTCCGGGGATCGAGGTGAACCCGCCCAGCATCAGCACCGGCAGCGCCTTGAGCGCGATCAGCGATAGCGAGAACTGCACACCCGATTTCGTACCCCACATGATGCCTGCGACAAGGGCCACGAACCCGGCGACCGACCAAACCATCACCCAGATGAAATTCAGCGAAATCCCCACGGACAGCGCCGCCTGGTGGTCATCGGCCACCGCACGCATCGCCCGGCCCTGCTTGGTGTACTGGCTGAACGCCACCAGCGCCGCCACCAGCAACGCCGCGATAACTGTTGCAACAATGTCCAGATTGTCGATGAAGAAGCCGTAGCCGAAGATGTTGAATGTGCTCTCATCAATCCACAGGTTGATGCCCTGCGGCAGGCCCACATCCAGCGTCTTGATTTCAGAGCCCCACATCAGATCGGCCACACCTTCCAGCAGATAAGCCAGGCCGATCGTCGCCATGAACAGGATGATCGGCTCCTGACCCACCAGATGGCGCATCACAAAGCGCTGCACCGCCCAGGCCAGCAACACCATCACCGCCATGGTCAGAATAATCGCCAGCAGCGCAGGCACGTTCCAGCCAAAATAGTGGATATGCGTGCCGAACATGGCATTGATCAGATGCGCAAACGGCACCTGACCTTTCATGATCCCCACCAGAGTCATTGCCGCAAACAGTGCCATAACCCCTTGGGCATAGTTAAAAATCCCCGATGCCTTGTAAATCAGCACAAAGCCCAGCGCGACCAGCGCATAAAGGACCCCGGCCATCAGGCCATTCAGAATGACCTCCATCGCAAATACCAACTGATCAGGCATGTCCGCCCCCTCTCATGTCTGTCAGATGTCTAGTCATGGCTCACCCCCAGATAGGCGTCGATGACCTCTTGGTTGTTGCGCACCTCATCGGGTGTGCCGTCACCGATCTTGCGGCCATAATCCATCACCACCACGCGGTCACTCAGGTCCATCACAACGCCCATGTCGTGTTCGATCAGCGCGATGGTGGTGCCAAACTCGTCATTCACGTCCAGGATAAAGCGGCTCATGTCCTCTTTCTCTTCAACGTTCATGCCCGCCATCGGCTCATCCAGCAGCAGCAGCTTTGGCTCCGCCGCCAAGGCTCGCGCCAGTTCGACCCGTTTCTTCAGACCGTAGGGCAGGCGGGACACAGGCGTCTTGCGGATGTGTTGGATTTCCAAGAAATCGATAATCTTCTCGACCGCCTCGCGATTTTCCGTCTCTTCCGCCTCGGCTTTGCCCTTCCACCAAGCCTGCTGAAAAATATTGGTCTTCATGAAGCCCAAACGCCCGGTCATCACATTGTCCAAAACGCTCATCCCCTCGAACAGAGCGATGTTCTGGAACGTCCGCGCGATGCCCTGCTGCGCCACCTCAAAGGGTCGCATCTGTGGGCGTTTTGATCCGTGAAACCAAACCTCACCCTCCTGCGGGACATAGAACCCCGAAATCACGTTCAGCATCGAGGACTTGCCCGCCCCGTTCGGTCCGATAATGGCCCGGATCTCACCCTCGCGAATGTCGAACGAGATGTCCTTGATCGCCACCACACCGCCAAAGCGCAGGGTGATGTTCTTCATCTCCATCACCACACCGCCGATCTTGCGGCCGTCTTCGGTGACATATCCTTCGGAACTATCCAGCATCAGATCCTCCCTGAGCTGCGAAAAAACGGGACGGCGGGCGGGGCGATGACCGTCAGGTCGAGCGGCGCTCGAACGGCCCTCATTCCGCCGCCACCTTGTGCGAGGTCGCAGCAACAACCGGCGCGTCCACAATTTCCAGCGTGGCCGAGATCGACCCCTTACGCCCGTCCTCATAGGTTACTTCAGTCGTAGTCGAAACGCTGGATGATCCGTCATAAAGCGCATCAATGATGTCGTGGAACTTCTCCTCGACAAACCCGCGGCGCACCTTTCGGGTCCGGGTCATTTCACCATCATCCGCATCCAACTCTTTGTGCAGGACCACAAAGCGATGCACCTGACAGCCCGACAGCATCTCATCTGCCGCAACCGACTTGTTGACCTCTTCCACATGCGACTTAATCGTCTCTAACACACGGGGATGACTGGTCAGTTCCTGATAGGACCCATAAGCCACATTGTTGCGCTCAGCCCAGTTACCCACCGCTGTCAGGTCGATATTAATAAAGGCCACGCAGCGATCCTTGCCATTACCAAACAGAACAACCTCCAGAATATCGGGATAGAACTTCAGTTTGTTCTCGACATATTTCGGCGCAAACATCGACCCGTCGGCCATTTTGCCCACGTCCTTGGCACGGTCGATGATCCGCAAATGGCCGGACCCTTCCTCGATGAACCCGGCATCCCCGGTTGCCACCCAACCCTCGGCATCCTTGGTCGAGGCGGTCGAATCCGGGTTATTGTAATACTCGACAAACACACCGGGCGAGCGATAGTGAATCTCGCCCTTATCGTCGATCTTCAACTCGACATCCGGCGCAGGAACACCAACCGTATCCGCGCGCACCTCACCGTCCGGCTGTACGGTGATAAAGACGGTGGCTTCGGTCTGACCATAAAGCTGTTTCAGATTGATCCCCAGCGAGCGGTAGAAATCAAAAATCTCAGGCCCAATGGCTTCACCCGCCGTATAGCCGACGCGGAACCGGCCATAACCCAGCGTATCCTTCAACGGACCATAAACCAGCATGTTGCCCAGCGCGTATTTCACCTTGTCGCCAAACCCGACCGGCTTACCATCCAGCAACAGACCGCCCACTTTCTTGGCGTGATCCATGAAGTGTCGGAACATGCGTTGCTTCAGCTTGCCCGCATCCTCCATCCGGATCATCACATTGGTCAGCTGCGTCTCAAACACGCGCGGCGGGGCAAAGAAATAGGTCGGCCCTATCTCGCGCAGGTCGGTCATCATCGTGTCGGCGCTTTCGGGGCAGTTCACGCAGAAGCCGCACCAATAAGCCTGACCGATGGAAAAGATGAAATCGCCCACCCACGCCATCGGCAGGTAGGACAGAATATCTTCGTTGCGGGTCAGATGGTCGAACTCTGCCGAGTTCTTGGCGCTTTCGATCACATTGCGGTTCGACAGCACCACGCCCTTGGGCTTGCCCGTCGTGCCCGAGGTATAGAGCATCACGCAGGTATCGTCATAGGTGATCGCCGCGATGCGTTTGTCCAGTTCTGCATCGAACCGTGCGTGACCGGCGCTGCCCTCGGCCATGATGTCGTCCAGTGCGTTCATCTGGGAGTGGTCGTATTTCCGCATCCCCCGCTTGTCGGTGTAGAGGATATGCTTGACCTGATGCAGCCCCTGCTGAATCTCGATGACCTTGTCGACCTGCTCCTGATCACCGCAGACGACGTATTTCGCGCCGCAATGTTCCAGAACATAGGCCATCTCTTCCGCGACCGAGTCCTGATACAAAGGCACCGGCACCGCGCCCACCATCTGCGCGGCGACCATCGACCAGTAGTGCGCCGGGCGGTTGCGGCCGATGACGGCGATATGGTCGCCCTTCTCGACGCCGATCTCCAGAAATCCCAACGCCAGCTTGCGCACCTCGGCGGCGGTCTCAGCCCAGGACCAGCATTGCCAGATCCCGAATTCCTTTTCCCGGTAGGCCGGGGCATCCCCGAACTGCGTCGCATTGCGATGTAACAGCGCCGGAAGGGAAACCAACCCTTCAGCGCCCGATTGCGTCTGAGCCAATCTTTCTCTCCTCCCCACCCGACCCCTCCCTTGGGTCGGAAATGGCGGGTTCGGGATGGTGCCCGAACGCCAATGCCCCACGAAGGGACAGGCGGAGGATCAGCGGCAAGTTTTGCCTGATGTTTTCTCAATTCTTACGAATTGTAACAGGGGTGGAAGGGTGATGGATTGGATGGATCGCCGGAGCACATCAGTCAAAATGTCGTCACCAAGCCACGATATTTCCGCGCATTTTGATAATGAGCTATTTCAGCGTACCCTGTTTCTTACTGCTTCAGTTGATGGCCAACACGGTTGGCCACAGTTTCGTAGGGGGGAAACACATGTCTATCCGAAAAGCCGCAAGAGAATTCTTTGAGGCCTGCGATACAGGCAAAGGCTGGGACGCCTGCAAAAACTTTTGCCATGAGGGCGCGACGTTTTCAGCACAAGCCGACGCATTGGCCGACGTCACTTCCCTGGAAGGTTACACAGACTGGATGAAAAACCTGCTGACTCCGATCCCGGATGGTCATTATGAGCTCAAATCATTTTCTGTTGATGAAGAGCGTGGAATTGCAAGCATATTTGCCGTGTTCCATGGAACTCATTCCGTAGATGGCCCAGTGCCTGCTACGGGAAAAACTCTGGCCGCGGAATACGTCTATGCCATTGAGTTTGACGGTGACAAAATCAAACACATGACCAAGATATGGAATGATGCGCATTCCTTGAAACAGCTCGGCTGGGCCTAATACTTTAGGATCAGGGGTACAGGTCACAAATCACGCAATTCCGACCACCGCGTGCTCTCTTTTGGCCACAGGGGGCATGCGCCCTGCCGCGACACTACAACCAATCCCGCAGAATCGGGATCAACGGCACATCAGCTGCGGGCATAGGATAGTTCCGCAGATCACTAGCGCGGACCCATTTCAGCGCCTGACCTTCTTTTGATTGTGGTATCCCCTCCCATTTCCGGCAAGCGAACAGCGGCATCAACAGGTGGAAATCGTCATAGCTGTGGCTGGCAAAGGTCAGCGGTGCTAGGCAGGAGGCCCAGGTGTTGATGCCCAGTTCTTCCTCCAGCTCGCGGATCAGGGCGACCTCGGGGGTTTCGCAGGGTTCGACCTTGCCGCCGGGGAATTCCCACAGACCGGCCATGGACTTCCCCTCGGGGCGCTGCGCCAGCAGCACCCGGCCTTCGACGTCGATCAGGGCGACGGCCGACACCAAAACGGTCTTCATGAACGATAATCCGCGTTGATCTCGATATAGCCGTGCGTCAGGTCGCAGGTCCAAACGGTGGATGCGCCTTCATCCAGCCCCAGATCGACCGCGATCACCAGATCCTGACCTTTCATATAGGCGGCAGCGTCTTCCTCGCGGTAGTCGGGGCTGACCCAGCCTTTCTCAGCCACCAGAATATCGCCGAAAGAGATGCTCAGAAGGTCGCGATCCGCAGCCGCTCCGGATTTGCCGATGGCCATGACCACGCGGCCCCAGTTCGGGTCTTCGCCCGCAATCGCCGTTTTCACCAGCGGCGAGTTGGCAATCGCCAACCCATGCACCTTGGCATCCGCGTCCGTGGCTGCTCCGGTCACACGAATTTCTACGAATTTCGTGGCGCCTTCACCGTCGCGCACCACCTGCTGCGCAAGGTCCAGCATCACCGTTTCAAGCGCCTGCGCAAACGCTGCATTGCCTGTGGCATCCACGCCCGAGGCCCCGGTGGCGCAAAGCAGCAGCGTGTCCGAGGTCGAAGTATCGCTGTCCACCGTGATGCAGTTGAAGGTGCGGTCGGTCTGCGCGCCCAGCATCGCTTGTAGCGCCGATTGTTCGACTTGCGCATCGGTGAAGATGTAAACCAGCATCGTCGCCATATCCGGCGCGATCATGCCTGAACCCTTGGCGATCCCAGCAATAGAGACTGTTTTGTCGTCAATCTCGACCTGTGCGCTTGCCCCCTTGGGGAAGGTGTCGGTCGTCATGATCGCCCGCGCGGCGTCTTCAATGGCGTGGCGGCTGAGACCCATTTTAAGCGTCTCAAGCTGCGATACGATGCGACCATGGGGCAGCGGCTCGCCGATCACGCCGGTGGACGATGTAAATACCCGCTCGACCCCGACGCCGGTGGCTTTGGACACGGCCTGCGTCACTTCGGCCACAGAGGTCTGGCCGTAGTGCCCGGTGAATGCATTGGCATTGCCCGAGTTCACCAAAATAGCCGCCGGACCATCGCTGGCCCCACCGATCTTGTCCTGACAATCCAGCACCGGGGCCGCGCGGGTGGCGGAACGCGTGAACACCCCCGCCACCGAGGTACCGGGATCCAGCACCGCCAGCATCACATCGGTGCGGCCCTGGTAGCGCACACCCGCCTCAACAGTGGCAAAGCGCACGCCGTCAATTGCGGGCAGGTCGGGGAATGCCGCCGGAGCCAGAGGCGAAACTTTGGTAATCGTTGCCACGGACGGTTACTCCTGAAGCAGTTCGATCTGACGCAGTGCCTCGGGTCCGACACCCTCGGTCGTGGGGCGCTCGATCTCGGCCTGCTGGGTCAGCTCGTCGATGCGCGCCTGAATGATCTCCTGCTGAAGACCTTGGGACAGTTCGGCGCGGACAGCCTCAATATCCGGGGCTTCGGTTTTGCGCTTGTCGTTCAGGGTGACAACGTGCCAGCCGAACTGAGTTTTCACAGGGTCCGAAACCTGGCCCTTTTCCAGACTGACAACGGCAGCCTCGAAGGCAGGCACCATGCGACCCGGGCCGAACCAACCCAACTCACCCCCATTCGGGCCGGACGGGCCGGTGGATTTCTCGCGCGCCAGTTGCGCGAAATCAGCACCGTCATCAAGCTGAGCCTTGATTTCATTCGCTTCTTCTTCGGTTTCGACCAGAATGTGGCTGGCGTTATATTCATCCGCGCCCTGGAAATCAGCATATTGCGCATCATAGGCGGCCTGGATCGCCTCATCCGTCAGATTTTCCTCGATCAACGCATTCACAGTCTGCACCGCACGCAGAGATCGGGTTTCATTCTCGATGCCCAGTGCGTTCAGCCGGGTCAGCGCGTCCTGCTGTTGGCCCAGCAATTGCTGCTGGATCAACTGATCGACAATCAGATCATAAAGAACATCGTCTTCGATCTGCTGATATTGCTCGGGCAAGGCTGCGGCAGTAGCGATGATGTGACCCAATGTGATCTCTTCCCCGTTCACACGGGCCACGACCGCGCTGGGATCGGGCTGGGTTTCGGCGGCCAGTGGCAGGGCCAGCACGGCAGTCAGGGCCAGCGATGGCAGAAAAGTGAGGCCTTTGGGCATGGATTCATCCTATTTTCTAGCCGCGACGGGGCGCAGCGTTGACACTGTGGAACCTGCCGCTTACATCGCTTTGAAGCCTTGGACAGGGCCGCCTTTCACCCCCCGTATCTATGGGTTGCGCGCAAGGTGGGCAAGCCTGTCGCAACCAAGACAAGAACAGATCCGCTGGAGTGAACATGCTGGGACTCGGAACGCTCGCCAAAAAGGTGTTCGGAACACCGAACGACCGCAAGATCAAGGCGACCCGCCCCCTGATCGACCAGATCAACGCGCTGGAACCCGAGTTCGAGAAATTGTCGGATGACGGTCTGAAGGAAAAGACCGAGGAATTGCGTAAACGGGCGTTGGACGGCGAGAGCCTGGATGACCTGCTGCCCGAAGCCTTTGCCAACGTACGCGAAGGCGCCAAGCGTGCGCTGGGTCTGCGTGCCTTTGACGTGCAGTTGATGGGCGGCGCGTTTCTGCATCAGGGCAACATCTCGGAAATGAAAACGGGTGAGGGCAAGACGCTGGTCGCCACGTTCCCCGCCTATCTGAACGCTCTGACCGGCAAGGGCGTGCATGTGGTCACCGTTAACGAATACCTGGCCAAACGTGACGCCGACTGGATGGGCAAGGTGTTTGGCGCGTTGGGGATGACCACAGGTGTGATCTGGTCCGGCCAGCCGGATGCGGAAAAGAAAGCCGCTTATTCCTGCGACATCACCTATGCCACCAATAATGAGCTGGGCTTCGACTATCTGCGCGACAACATGAAGGCCGATCTGGCAGATATCTATCAGAAATACCACAATTTCGCGATTGTGGACGAGGTCGACTCGATCCTGATTGACGAGGCGCGCACGCCGCTGATCATCTCGGGCCCGTCGCAGGACCGGTCTGACATGTATACTACGATCGACGGGCTGATCCCTTCGTTGCAGGACGACCACTATTCGCTGGACGAGAAATCGCGGAACGTGACCTTCACCGATGAAGGCAACGAGTTTCTTGAAGAACAACTGATCGCAGCCAGACTGATCCCCGAGGGCCATTCGCTGTATGATCCCGAAAGCACCACGGTCGTTCACCACGTGAACCAAGGTCTGCGGGCGCACAAACTGTTCCAGCGCGACAAGGACTATATCGTGCGCGACGGCAATGTCGTTCTGATCGACGAATTCACCGGGCGCATGATGCCGGGTCGCCGTCTGTCGGAAGGTCTGCACCAGGCCATCGAGGCCAAGGAAGGTGTACAGATCCAGCCTGAGAACGTGACGCTGGCCAGCGTGACCTTCCAGAACTATTTCCGCCTTTATGACAAGTTGGGCGGCATGACCGGCACTGCCCTGACCGAGGCCGAAGAATTCCAAGAAATCTATGGCCTGGGCGTGGTCGAGGTTCCGACCAACAAGCCAATTGCACGTGTAGACGAAGATGATCAGGTCTATCGCACTGGTGCCGAGAAATACGGCGCGATGATCGAAGAAACCAAAGAAGCGCAGGAAAAGGGCCAACCAGTTCTGCTGGGCACCACCTCGATCGAGAAATCCGAACTGCTCAGCCAGATGCTGACCAAAGAAGGCATCCAGCACAACGTTCTAAACGCCCGCCAACACGAGCAAGAGGCGCAGATCGTCGCCGATGCGGGCCGTCTGGGCGCAGTCACCATCGCCACCAATATGGCCGGTCGCGGAACCGACATCCAGTTGGGCGGCAATGTGGAAATGAAAGTGCTGAAGGCGCTGGCCGAAAACCCCGAGGCCGACCCCGCCGAACTGCGCGCGGCCGAAGAAGCAACTCACGCCGAGGAAAAAGAAAAGGTTCTGGCCGCTGGTGGTCTGTTTGTTATGGCATCAGAACGCCACGAAAGCCGCCGCATCGATAACCAGCTGCGCGGCCGTTCGGGCCGTCAGGGTGATCCGGGCCGCACAGTATTTTACCTCAGCCTCGAAGACGACCTGATGCGCATCTTTGGCTCGGAACGTCTGGACAAAGTTCTACACACCCTGGGCATGCAAGAGGGCGAGGCCATCGTTCATCCCTGGGTCAACAAATCGCTGGAGCGGGCGCAATCCAAGGTCGAAGGTCGCAACTTTGACATGCGCAAGAACGTTCTGAAATTTGATGACGTGATGAACGACCAGCGGAAAGTGGTGTTCAGCCAACGGCGCGAGATCATGTCTGCCGATGACCTCTCGGACGTAGTGTCGGACATGCGCGAACAGGTCATCGACGATCTGATCGACGAATACATGCCGCCTAAATCCTATGCTGATCAGTGGGACACCGATGGATTGCACGAGGCGATCAAGGACAAGCTGACCATCGACGCGCCCGTACAGGATTGGGCCGCCGAAGAAGGCGTGGATGACGAACAGGTGCGCGAGCGTTTGGTCAAGGCCGCCGACGAGATGATGGCGCAAAAGGCGGCCGCTTTTGGCCCCGAGAACATGCGCAACATCGAAAAGCAGGTTCTGCTGAACACCATCGACAGCAAATGGCGTGAACACCTGCTGACACTGGAGCATCTGCGCTCGGTCGTTGGGTTCCGGGGCTATGCCCAGCGCGATCCGCTGAACGAGTATAAGAACGAAAGCTTCCAGCTGTTTGAAAGCATGTTGGACAGTTTGCGCGAAACCGTGACTCAGCAATTGTCGCGCGTGCGCCCTCTGACCGAGGAAGAACAGCGCGAGATGTTGGCGCAGATGCAGGCCCAACGGGCCCAAGCGCAGCAGGCGGTCGATCAGGCCGCAGGCCAGGCCGAAGCTGTGGCCGAGGCCGAAGCCTCGGGTGATGCGCGACCCGGTTTCGATGAAAACGATCCAAGCACATGGGGCAACCCGTCACGCAACGACAGATGCCCCTGCGGTTCGGGCAAGAAGTTCAAACATTGCCACGGACGCCTGACCTGACATCACCTTAGTTCAGACACAATTAACCCGCGTCACGGCCACATATTGGCCGTGATTGACCCGCAGGGTGCGACTCGCTCCTTCAACTGGGGAGGGTGTTTTGTTTGTAATTAAGAACTACGTGACCACTGGGGGTACCGTTGCCTGTGCCCTGGCCATTGGTTACCTGATGCAGAATGGAACGCCTGCGGAACCTGACGTCCCGCAGACGCAGATCAGTTCTGTCATGGATCACACGGCGATCATCGCAGGGCTGGAGGATATCGTTCTGACCTCCTCGACTCCGACCCACGAAACGCCTGACGACACCACAACCGGACATCGCAAGCTGCACGCCAACGGGTCTGCCCCCTCGGGCCCGACGGACTGCGCTATCGGCGCACGGGCGCGGGCTGTACCCGGTGCTGCAGCGCAACTGACCGTCCTTGCCCCTTGCCACGCGGGCGAACGGATTGATGTGCATCACAGCGGCCTGACCGTCACGCAACAAACAGACGCGACCGGTCGTCTGGAAGTGACAATCCCGGCGCTCAGCGAATATGCGATCTTCCTGATCTCGGTCGGGGATCAGGCGGGCACTGTTGCGACCACACATATCCCCGATATCACCCATTTCGATCGCGTGGCCCTGCACTGGCAAGGCAAAACGGACCTGCAAATCCATGCGCTGGAGTTTGGCGCAAGCTATGGCAGCACCGGCCATGTCTCGGTTGACGCCAAAACACAGGGCGCCGGGCAAGTTGTCCATCTGGGTCAACCCGACCTGAACGACGCGCAGAACGTTCAGGTCTATTCCTACCCTGCAGGGCAATCCGATCAGACCGGCTCGATCGCCCTGTCGGTCGAGGCCGAAGTGACCCGGGCAAATTGCGGCCAGGAACTGCACCTGCAATCGCTGGAACTGCGCGGCGATCAGCGCCTCAGCGCGCGCGACCTGTCCGTCACTCTGCCGGAATGTTCGGAAGCGGGTGAGTTTCTGGTGTTGAATAATTTGCTCGAAGACCTGAAAATCGCGGCAAACTAAAACCGCAGGCGGGCTCGGGCACCTTATGACATTTCTTCGTGTGGCAGCGGCCGCACTGTTTTCATTGGCATCCGCGTTACAGGTGGTTGCGCAGGACATCACCCTGACCTCGCATGACGGCAAGGTCGAGGTGGTCGGCAATCTGCTCGGCTATGACGGTGAGTTCTATCGCATTGACACGCAGTTCGGTGAACTGACCGTGGATGGGTCCGGCGTGACATGCACGGGCCCTGCCTGCCCCAGTCTCACAGATTTCATGGCCGAGATTCACCTATCGGGCGCGTCAGTCATGGCCGAGAACATCCTGCCCGCGCTTTTGGTGGCCTTTGCCCGACACGAAGGGTGGGCCGCGACCCCTCTACATCTGGAGGGCGGGCAATTTGCCTATGAGCTGACTAAACCCAACCGCGCGGCACCGCTGGGTCGGTTCGTATTCACCCCCACAACCACCGACCAGGGGTTTGCCGATCAAGTGTCAGGTTCGGCCGACATCGTCATGGCCCTGCGCGAGGTTCGACCAACCGAGCAAGACAGCGCCATCAAGGCCGGTTTGGGCGATCTGTCCCTGGCCCGGCGGTCCCGCATCGTGGCACTGGACGCGTTGGTGCCGGTGGTGTCACCGGACAATCCGATCCGACAGATATCACCCGCTGATCTAGTCCGCATCTTCACCGGAGAGATCACGAACTGGACCAGCCTGGGCGGACCCGACGCGCCAATTGCCGTGCATCTGCCGGACACCGACCCGTCGCAAGCCTTGCAGGACAGTTTGCTGACACCGGTAAACGCCTCCCTGCCCGCAAGGATCAACCAGCATAACCGCAGCAGCGCTCTGGTTCAGGCAGTTGCACGGGATCCGTTCGCCATCGGCATCGCCAGCCAGGCGGCGGTCGACACGGTCCGCGCGTTGCCCCTGACCGGCGGCTGCGGTCACGCGCTGGCGGCGACCCGACAATCCATCAAGACCGAGGACTACCCCCTCACCTCGCCCATGTTCCTTTACTTGCCCAACCGTCGCCTGCCCCGGATCGCAAGGCAGTTTCTGTCTTTCGCCCAAAGCCCTGAGGCGCAAGTCGCAATCCGAGATGCAGGTTTCGTCGATCAAGCCCCCGAGCTGTTGTCCATCGACCAGCAGGGACATCGCCTGGCCAACGCCGTCGCATCGGGCGGGGCTGAAATTGGGCTGGACGAGCTACAACGCATAGTAGGTACATTGCGCGCCCAATCTCGGCTGTCGCTGTCCTTCCGGTTCGAGACAGGCTCCTCCCGCCCCGACGCGCAATCGCGCGCCAACATCCAGCTTTTGGCTCAGCTGGTGGAATCCGGCCAATTCGACACCCGGCGCCTCACCTTTATCGGCTTCAGCGACGGCGACGGATCGGCACAAGCCAACGCCCGGATCGCCTTGCTGCGTGCCAAAACCGTGCGCAACGCCGTTCTGGCCGCGATTGAGGCTTCGATCTCCGAAAAGGTCGAGCTGAATGTCGACGGTTTTGGCGAAGCCATGCCCATGGCCTGCGACGACACCGAATGGGGTAGAAAGGTCAATCGCAGAGTCGAGGTTTGGGTCCAATAGCCCGGCCCTTCTTCTCGTTCCAAATACGGTGGGGGTGAATTGGCCCCGCGGGCCAAGAGGGGGCAAAGCCCCCTACAAATACCCGTCAGAGCGGAAACTCAGTTCTGTCGATTTCCCGATGATCAGGTGGTCATGCAGGGTCAGGCCCAACGCGACACAGGCATCCTGTATCCGGTTGGTCATGTCGATATCCGACTGCGAGGGCGTCGGATCGCCCGACGGATGGTTATGCACCAGAATAAGCGCCGAGGCGTTCAGTTCCAACGCCCGTTTCGCTACCTCGCGCGGATAAACAGGCACATGATCAACTGTGCCCTTGGCTTGTTCCTCATCTGCGATCAACACGTTCTTACGGTCCAGATAGAACACCCGGAACTGCTCGGTCTCGCGATGGGCCATGGTCGTGTGGCAGTAATCCAGCAGCGCGTCCCAGCCCGAGATCACATGCCGCTGCATTACTCGCGCGCGGGCCATACGATGGGCGCAAGCCTCAAGAATCTTCAGGTCGGTGATGACCGTCTCACCCACACCTTTGATCTGACGCAGCCGTTCTTCGGGCGCGGTCAGCACGCGGTTGAAATCTCCAAACGTATCCATCAGCGCCCGCGCCAACGGTTTCACGTCCTGCCTGGGGATGGACCGGAATAGCACCAACTCCAAAAGCTCGTAATCCGGCATTGCGACGGACCCGCCCGACATGAACCTTTCGCGCAGCCGCTTACGATGGTCTTTGATATAGGAGGGCAATCGACCACTTGGCAGCGGCTGCGCGGGCGCTTCGTCCGTTTCAAACAGCATCGGGGCTTCGGCAAAGGCGTCCTTGGTCATCTTCTCACCCTGACGCCGAATCGGTTTCCAAACCGTTAACGCGCTTCACCTGCCATGCGCGCCGTGGCGCGGCGAATGATAATATGCAACAGGATCGAAAAAACCCCCAAAGTCAGCATCGCGGCAAACATCAGATCGGTCTTGGCGCGCCCATTGGCCAGCAGCATTAGATAGCCCAAGCCTTGAGACGAGCCCACCCACTCGCCAATCACGGCCCCGATGGGCGCATAAACCGCCGCCAGCCGCATCCCCGACGCCAGCGAGGGCAGCGCAGCCGGAATGCGGATATGCCACAACACTGCACGCGGGCTGGCCTGCATGGTGCGTGCAAGGTCCAGATAGCCGGGGGGCGTGCGCATCAATCCGTCAAAAAAGGACGAGGTGATCGGGAAATAGATGATCAGCACCGCCATCGCGACCTTGGACCACAGCCCATAACCCAGCCACAGGGTCAACAACGGGGCCAGAGCAAACACCGGCAGCGCCTGTGTGAAGACTAGCATCGGCTGCACCAACACCCGCGCCGCTCGCGAATTCGCCAGATGCAGCGCGGTGATCACGCCCAGAACCGTGCCGAGGGCGAGCCCGATCACTACCTCTACCGCTGTAATCCACGTATGTTCGGCGATCACCCAGCGGTTCTGCCACCATGTCTCAGCCACCAGTGCCGGACCGGGCAGGATGAATTTCGGCAGGCCCGTTAGGCTGACAATCGCCTGCCAGACGGCCAGCGCGAATACAGTTGCGGCAAGGGCGGACAGGATCTTCATGCAGCCTCTCTCAGCAACCGCAGCAACGCGCCCTGCGTCTCCAATGTTTCCAGATCATCCACATGGCGCGGGGCCGGGGCCGAAGGTGGCTCGCAGGGCGTCAGCCCCTGCGCGGTCATCACCATGATGGATTGACCCAATCGTGCGGCCTCGGCCGGATCGTGCGTCACCAAAAGAACGGTGCGCCCCGCCAGCGCCTCGGCCGCCAGATCCTGCATATCGGCGCGGGTGCGGGCGTCGAGGGCCGAGAACGGCTCATCCAATAACACGATGGGCCGGTCCTCCATCAACGTACGCGCCAAGGCCACGCGCTGACGCTGACCGCCAGACAATTCTCCGGGTTTTTTGTTCAGATGATCCTGCAATCGCATCCGCTCGATCAGACGGTCCCGGCGGGCCAGGTCGGGCTTCTCACCCCTCAACCGCGCGCCCAGCGACACATTCTGCGCCACCGTCGCCCAGGGCAGCAACAGGTCGTCCTGCGCCATATAGGCGACGCGGTTCGCCACAGGCTGCGTGTCGCTTGCGTTGATCCGGCCCTTGAATTCTGCGCCAGTCTCAAGCCCGGCAATCAGGCGCAGGACAGTGGTTTTCCCCACACCCGATCCACCCAGCAGACACGTCCACTGCCCAGCCCCAAGGGTCAGGGCCAACGGCGCGAACAAGGGCGCGCCGTCGATTGTGGCCGAGCCACTGATGGTCAGATCAGGCGCTTGGGTCACGGGGTCAGACCCATTTGCCAGAAGTTGACCTCAAGCTCGGTCGCAGTGCGGAAGGTCTGACACAGTCGATCCCAACGCGGTGAGGCTTCGAAATCTGCCCCAATACGCCCCGTTAGAGCCTGATTCAACAACTCTCCGACCGCTTTGCACGCGCCTTGGTAGTCTTCACCGGCATAGGTGTTGATCCAATCACGATAGGTCTCGGATGTAGCCTCGGCAGCCAGCCGCGCGCCGATCTCACCATAACCCATGACACAGGGCGCAAGGGCCGCCAGCAGGTCCAGCAGATCTCCGCTATACCCGGCCTCTAGCACGAACCGCGTGTATGCAAGATTTTCGGCTCGCTCGGGAGTCGCGAACAGCTCCTCCTGCGATATCCCAGCAGCCTCGCAGACGCCGATATGCAGCTGCATTTCTTCAGCGACCAGAGCGTTCACTGTTCCCACAGCGGTCAACATCTCAGAATGCGTTTCTGATTTCACCACCGCCAAAGCCCAGGCGCGGCTAAAATGGATCAGGAACACGTAATCCTGCCGCAGATAGTGCAGGAACGCCTCACGCGGCAGCGTGCCGTCCTTTATGCCTTCGACGAAGGCGTGGCGGGTATAATCCCGCCACGGCCCTTGCGCCGCGTCACGCATCAGCGCGAAGGCTTTGCCGTAGCCGCTCATTGCGCGGTCACGTCAATGGTGATGTCACTAACCGGGTTGATGCTGTCGATCATGCCGCTGTCTTTCAGGAACGCCTCGAACCGTGCGTACCGACCAGCGTCAAAACCAGCCGGACGCAGCGCGAAACGGGGCAGAGTGTCGACCCATGCACGGGCGTTCAGCTCATCCTGCAGCTCGGGCGAGGTGGCCGCGAAAATCTCCCAGCTTCTTTCGGGGTTGTTGACGATATACTGCGTGGCTTTCTCGGTCGCGGCCAGAAAACGCGCGATCATGTCGGCATCCATGGTTTCGGGGTTGGCCACATAGATCAGCTCATCATAGGGCGGTACGCCTTCTTCCTCGATGAAAAAGCAGCGGCCCGCGACACCTTCGATATCCATCTGGTTCAGTTCGAAATTGCGGAACGCACCGATCACCGCATCCACCTGCCCGGTCATCAGCGACGGCGAAAGCGAGAAGTTCACATTGATCATTTCGATATCGTCCAGCGCCACACCATGGGCATTCAGCATGGCGGTCAGAATGGCCTCTTCCACGCCCGCGACCGAGAAGCCGATCTTTTTACCCTTGAGGTCGGCCAAAGATTTAATCGGACCGTCTTCCAACACCAGAAGGCAGTTCAGCGGGGTCGCAACCAGCGTGCCCACGCGTTTCAGCGGCAGCCCTTCGTGGATTTGCAGGTGCAGCTGCGGCTGGTAGGACACCGCCAGTTCAGCTTGACCTGCTGCCACCAGACGCGGCGGGGCAGAAGGATCGGCGGGCGGGACGATTTCAACCTCAAGCCCCTGCTCGGCGAAATAGCCATTTTCCTGTGCCACGATGATCGGGCCGTGATCAGGGTTGATGAACCAGTCCAGCAGGACGGTCATCTTGTCCTCGGCCCAGGCTGGCGCAGCGGCCAGCAGAGCGATGGCGGTGATCAGCTTTTTCATGTCTCGCGTTTCCTTTTCGCTTACGAGGTCGAGGCCGCGACGAGGACAATCTCGCCCGGCCAATCCGGTTGAATCTGTTCGGCAGCACGCCATGCGCGCAGACCGGTTGTACAGCACAAGGCTAGTCTTTTACCTTTATTAGGGTCTAATTCTTGCAATTTATCAGGCGCAATGCGCTGCGCGTTCGGATGCGCTGGGATCGCCGCCTCAGCCTCATCGCGCAGCTCAATGATTTGATCTTCAGCACCGAGTTGACCGACTGAGACGAACCGAAAACAGCTATTGGGTTCGGGCGCGTTGTCGAACCGGAAGGTGCTGGTACGCAGGGTACGGGCGTCGTATTGAACCATCTGCCCCAAAGGCGAGGGCGCAATCCCAAGGATCAGGTTCAGCGCCATCTGCGTCTGCATCGCGCCAATTGTTCCAACGACCGGACCCAAAACGCCCGCCGTGGCGCAGCTCGCTCCGCTATCGGGCGCGTCAGGGAACACCGCGCGCAGCGAGGGCGCCCCTCCGCAGAACCCACCAACATAGCCCGACAGCCCCAGCACCGAGGCGCTGATCAACGGTTTCCCCTGCGCTAAACAAGTATCGGACAGAATATAGCTGGCCGCATAGCTGTCAGCACAATCCAGGATCACATCCGCTTGCGCGGCCATATTGGGCGCATTTGCACTTGTTAAAGCATGTTCTAGCGCCTCAACTTCGATCTCATCGTTTAAGGCCCGACACCTCTCGGCGGCCACTTTGGCCTTGAGTCGCCCACAATCCGCCTGCGCGAACAGAGTCTGGCGATGCAGGTTGGACAGATCAACTGTATCCCTATCCATCACCGTGATCCGCCCTACCCCAGCCCCAGCCAACAATGGCAAGACCGGCGCAGCCAGCCCTCCGGCCCCCACAACCAGCACATGCGCCGAGGACAGACGCGCCTGCCCTTCTGCGCCTACCTCGGTCAGGATGGTTTGGCGGGCATAACGGCTCATCGGGTGGCCTCGATCCATTCGCGCACGCGCGCTTCGGGGTCAGTGTTCAGGGTGATATCTGTGACGACCGAGACGATATCAGCCCCCGCCTGCAGAACACCCGACGCGCGCTCGACGCTCATCCCGCCGATCCCGACCAGAGGGATATCGCCCACCCGCGCCTTCCATTCGGTGACGCGCGGCAGACCCTGCTGATGCCATTTCATCTTTTTCAGGATGGTCGGATAAACCGGCCCCAGCGCCACATAATCCGGGGCCATCGCCAGAACACGTTCCAACTCGTCATCGTCATGGGTCGACACGCCCAGCTTCAGCCCAGCCTTGCGGATAGCTTTCAGATCGGCATCGTCCAGATCCTCCTGCCCCAGGTGAATCCAATTACATCCGGCCTCAATCGCGGCCTGCCAATAGTCGTTCACCACCAGAACCGCGCCATGCTGGCGGCACAGATCGCGTGACTGCGCAATCTGTTCGTGCACCACCGCATCGGGTTGATCCTTGGCGCGCAGCTGCACCAGTTTCACGCCCAAAGGCAGCATCCGCCGCAGCCAGTTCGAGTGATCAAAGATCGGGTAAAAGCGGTCGAGGATCATGACAGAAACGCCTTTCCGATCACGGGGGTCGAGGCTTCGGCCATATCGCGCGCCTCGATCGGGTCGGCTTGATGGGCCAGTTGCCCGGCCTCAATCGCCTGCATCATGGCCCGCGCCATCGCCGGCGGATCACCCGCGCGCGCCACGGCGGTGTTCAGCAGTACCGCGTCATAGCCCAGCTCCATCGCGCGCGAGGCGTGGCTGGGCAAGCCAATGCCCGCGTCAATCACCAACGGCACATCCGGGAATTCCGCCCGCATCGCCCGCAAAGCGTATTCGTTGTTCAGCCCGCGCCCCGACCCGATCGGCGCGCCCCAGGGCATCAGCACCTCGCACCCTGCAGCCAGCAGACGTTCACCCACGATCAGATCGTCGGTGGTGTAGGGGAAGACGTGAAACCCTTCCTCGGTCAGGATGCGGGCAGCCTCAACCAGTTGGAACACATCCGGCTGCAGACTATCCGTGTGCCCGATCAGTTCCAGCTTGATCCATTTGGTGTCGAACACCTCACGCGCCATCTGTGCAGTAGTCACAGCCTCTTTAACCGTATGGCACCCGGCAGTGTTCGGCAGGATCAGCACGCCGAGGTCCTGGATCATCTGCCAAAAGGTCTGACCCGCCCCGGATTCGCGCCGCAACGACACGGTGGCCACCCCGGCCCCGCTTTCCCGAAACGCCTGCTCCAGAATGGCCGGGCTTGGATATTGTGCAGTGCCCAGCATCAGGGGGTTGGGCAATTCGGTACCGTAAAACGTCTTCATCCTCAGCCCCCCTGCATCGGTGCGACGACCTCGACCCGGTCGCCATCCGCCAGTTCGTGCGCGATGCGCAGGCTTGATGGTACGAATTCCTCGTTCACCGCCGTTGCGACCCGGCCCGAGAATCCGCATTCAACCAACATTTCAGCCAGCGTCAGAGCCGTTATTTCTCGGGTCTCGCCATTAAGCACGATCTTCATCGACCATCTCCGAATGTTTGTTCTCAAGTGCCAGATCGGCCACACCCCGCACCAAAGCCGGGGCCAGCAGATAGCCGTGGCGATACAGGCCGTTGGCGTAGATCGTGTGGCCCAAGCGCCGGATACGCGGCAGGTTGTCCGGGAAAGCAGGACGTAGATCGACACCAATCTCCAGAACCTCGGCCTCACCGAAGGCCGGGTTCAGCGCATAGGCTGCACTGAGCAACTCCAGCATGGAGCGCGCGGTGATCCGACTGCTGTCCTCAGACTCGATCATCGTTGCGCCCAGCATGTAAACGCCATCTCCGCGCGGTACGATGTAGAGCGGCATCCGCGGATGCAACAGCCGCACCGGGCGGGTCAGGTGGATATCCGGGCAGCGGATCACCAGCATCTCACCCTTCACGCCGCGCAGATCATGCAAAACCTCGCGTGCATGTAACCCTCGGCAGTCTATCGCGTTTTCCAGACGGGGCGGGGCGAGTTTCCGGTGAAATTCAACCCCTTGACCCTGCAACTGCCGATAGAGGTCCTGCAGCGCTTGCCGAGGGTCCAGATGCGCCTCATCCGGGAAGAACAAAGCTTTGGAGAAGCCATGCAGATCAGGCTCTAATTCTTGAATTTGGGTCTGATCAACATCTGCGAATGCCTGGGTCCTGCGCGCAAACCGCCGCAAATCCGGCAGATCGCGCGGATTGGCTACGACCAGAGTTCCGCGCCGCTGCACCTGTGTACGCGCGGCCCACCAGTCCAACGCGGTCTTTCCCAATCGCAGCACCGGCTCTTCGGCATTTTCATATTCGCACCATGGGGCCAGCATCCCGCCAGCCCACCACGAACACCCATGCGCACCGGGCGGGCCGCCGGGATCATAGACCTGCACCTTGGCGCCGCGCGACACCATCTCGCTGGCCACGGCCAATCCGGCAACACCGGCACCTATGACCGACCAGATCGTCACGCAGGCCAAACCTCATGAAAATGATGAACCGGGCCGTGGCCCTGCCCAATATCCAATGCATCCGCCTTGGCAATCGCACCTTGCAAATAGTCATGAGCCTGGGCAACCGCGTCCGGGATCGTCAGACCCTTAGCTAATCCGGCCGCAATAGACGAGGACAAGGTGCACCCGGTGCCATGCGTGTTTCTGGTTTGGCGGCGCGGTGCGGTGAACTCGGCGATCAGCCCTGTCGAACTGACCAGAAGATCATGGCAAATCTCGCCTTGCCCATGCCCCCCTTTCATCAGAACAGTTTGCGCCCCATACCCACATAGGGCGCGACCTTGTTCAACCATCTCCTTAGGGCTTTGTGCATCAGAAGACCCCAGCAAACACGCAGCCTCGGGCAAATTCGGAGTCAAGACCGAGGCGCGAGGCACCAACACATCCCTAAGCGTTTGAACAGCATCCTCGGCAAGCAAAGCGTCGCCGGATTTGGCGATCATCACAGGGTCTAACACAATCGGGCCGTCGAATTCGGCGATGCTGCCGGCCACAGTGTGGATAATGTCTGGCGTTGCGAGCATTCCGATCTTGATGGCACCCACGTCCAAGTCCGTCAGAACCGCTTCGATCTGCGCCGAAATCACATCCAGCGGGATGCCATGAACCGCCGTAACCGCCCTGGTATTTTGCGCCGTCACTGCCGTTATCACACTGGCGCCGTATACGCCAAGCGCCGACATGGCCTTGAGGTCAGCTTGAATTCCAGCCCCACCGCCGCTGTCCGAACCGGCAATCGTCAATGCAATAGCGGCCATATCGTTGCTCCAAATTCTTGGGGCAATCGCGGCGTAGAAACCGTCTATAGTTTGACGACCGTTCCCTCCGCCGGAATTGCCCGGATCAGGTTCGATGGGTTGATGCGAAAGCACCTCTCAGCCCCTTCTAGGAGGCACCCCAACGGTTGGCGCGGAACATCTCAGGCGCGCAAGAAATAATCAAGAGGATTCTGCGAGGCTCTGCCTCGCGCTCCGGGATATTTACGGCCAGATGAAGAGCGGATCCCACTTTACCTGGCCAAAAGTATACCGGGGGAGTCGCCTGGAACAGGCGGCGGGGGCAGGGCCCCCTATTCGACTTTTCAGCCCTTCATTCCGTCCCAGAAAGACTTGACGGATGAGAAAAAGCTTTTGGACTCTGGGTGGTTATCTTCACCCAAGTCGTCGAACTCCTTCAACAGTTCTTTCTGACGGCTAGTCAGGTTCACTGGCGTTTCCACTGCAAGTTCAATAAACATGTCGCCTACACCGCCGCCGCGCAAAGCGGGCATACCCTTACCGCGCAAGCGCATCTGACGACCTGACTGACTGCCCGCCGGGATTTGCACGCGACCGCGGCCACCGTCGATGGTGGGAACTTCGATCGAACCGCCCAACGCTGCTTTGGCCATGCTGACTGGCACGCGGCAATAGAGGTTTACGCTGTCTCGTTCGAACAGTTTATGGTCCGACACTTCGACGAAGATGTACAGATCACCCGGAGGGCCGCCGCGCATTCCGGCCTCACCCTCGCCCGCCAGACGTATACGGGTACCCGTTTCCACCCCGGCGGGGATGTTGACGGATAGCGCGCGCTCTTTTTCCACGCGACCCGCACCGCCACAGGATTTACAGGGGTTCTTGATGATCTGGCCCAGACCCGAGCAAGTCGGGCAGGTGCGTTCCACAGTAAAGAAACCCTGCTGTGCCCGAACTTTGCCCATACCCGAGCAGGTCGGGCAGGTTGTCGGTTCTACACCACCTTCGGCACCCGAACCGTCACAGGCTGAACAGGCCACAGCGGCCGGCACGTTAATGGTTTTTTGCAGACCTGAGAACGCCTCTTCTAGCGTGACGCGCAGGTTGTAGCGCAGGTCCGAGCCGCGGGCGGCGCGACGTCCACCGCCTCCGCCACGTTGGCCACCCATGAAATCGCCGAACAGATCGTCGAACACGTCCGAGAAGGCGCTGGAAAAATCGCCCTGACCGAAGCCGCCGCCAGGACGGCCACCACCGCCCATGCCATTTTCAAACGCGGCGTGGCCAAAGCGATCATAGGCCGCCTTTTTGTCAGCATCGCGCAGCACGTCATAAGCCTCATTTGCTTCTTTGAACTGCGCTTCGGCATCCGGGTTGTCTTTGTTGCGGTCCGGATGCAATTCCTTGGCTTTCTTGCGAAAACCTTTTTTGATCTCATCCGCCGATGCGCCCTTGGCTACGCCGAGCACATCGTAATAGTCGCGTTTTGACATCAGTATGTCCTTCTGCCTCAACGTAAATAGGCCGGCCCGGAGAACGGACCGGCCCGCATTGGCCCGGTGAGCCGTTAGTTACGTTTGTCGTCGTCCAGATCTTCGAACTCGGCGTCGACAATGTCATCCTCGCCCGGCGCTGCATCGGCTGCGGCCGGTTCTTCTTCGCCTTCCTCGGACTGCGCCTTGTAGATGGCTTCGCCCAACTTCATCGCGGCTTCGGTGACGTTCTGGATGCCAGACTTGATCTTGTCGGCATTCTCGGTTTCCAGCTCGTCCTTCAGCGCGGCAATCGCCAGCTCGATCGCTTCGATAGTGGTCGGGTCGACCTTGTCGGCATGCTCTTCCATCGACTTTTCGGTCGAGTGTATGAGGCTTTCCGCTTGGTTCTTGGCGTCGACCAGCTCGCGGCGTTCCTTGTCGGCCTCGGCGTTTTCCTCGGCGTCCTTGACCATCTTCTCGATATCCGCGTCCGACAGACCGCCCGAGGCTTGGATGGTGATCTTCTGCTCTTTGCCGGTACCTTTGTCCTTGGCCGAAACCGAGACAATGCCGTTTGCGTCGATGTCAAACGTCACCTCGATCTGAGGCATACCGCGCGGTGCGGGCGGGATATCCTCGAGGTTGAACTGACCAAGGATCTTGTTGTCCGCAGCCATTTCACGCTCACCCTGGAACACGCGGATGGTCACGGCGTTCTGGTTGTCCTCGGCGGTCGAGAAGACCTGAGACTTTTTGGTCGGAATGGTCGTGTTGCGATCGATCAGACGGGTGAACACGCCACCCAGCGTTTCAATACCCAGCGACAGCGGTGTCACGTCCAGCAAAACCACGTCCTTGACGTCGCCTTGCAGAACACCGGCTTGGATAGCGGCGCCCATAGCAACAACTTCGTCCGGGTTCACGCCTTTGTGCGGCTCTTTACCAAAGAATTTGGTGACCTCTTCGATCACTTTCGGCATCCGGGTCATACCACCGACCAGAACAACCTCGTCCACATCGCTGGCCGACAGACCGGCGTCTTTCAGAGCGGCCGCACAGGGCTTCATCGACTTTTTGATCAGGTCGCCCACCAGCGATTCAAGCTTGGCGCGGGTCAGTTTCATGACCATGTGCAGCGGTTGACCGTTGGCACCCATCGAGATGAAAGGCTGGTTGATTTCGGTCTGCGAGGTCGAGGACAGCTCGATCTTGGCTTTTTCGGCGGCTTCCTTCAGACGCTGCAGAGCCATCTTGTCCTGAGACAGATCGACACCGTGTTCCTTTTTGAACTCATCCGCCAGGTAGTTGACGATGCGCATGTCAAAGTCTTCACCACCCAGGAAGGTGTCACCGTTGGTCGATTTAACCTCGAACAGGCCGTCGTCGATTTCCAGAATGGTCACGTCGAAGGTACCACCACCAAGGTCATAAACCGCGATGGTTTGCGTTTCTTCCTTGTCCAGACCATAGGCCAGAGCAGCCGCTGTCGGTTCGTTGATGATCCGCAGCACTTCCAGACCGGCGATTTTGCCGGCGTCTTTGGTGGCCTGACGCTGAGCATCGTTGAAGTATGCCGGAACAGTGATAACCGCTTGCGTGACTTCCTCACCCAGATAGCTTTCTGCGGTTTCCTTCATCTTGCCCAGAGTGAAGGCCGAGATCTGGCTTGGGGAGTACTTTTCGCCGCGAGCTTCAACCCACGCGTCGCCGTTGCCACCATTCACGATAGCATATGGCACCATTTTCTTATCTTTTTCGACTTCGGCATCATCCACACGACGACCGATCAGGCGCTTGACGCCAAAGATCGTGTTGTCGGGGTTGGTGACCGCCTGACGTTTTGCAGGCTGACCGACCAGTCGCTCATCTTCGGTGAAGGCGACGATCGAGGGCGTGGTCCGCGCCCCTTCGGCGTTTTCGATGACCTTCGGCTGCGAGCCGTCCATGATAGCCACGCACGAGTTGGTGGTTCCGAGGTCAATCCCGATTACTTTACTCATATGTTCGATCCCTTTCTCTTCAAGGCGATGTCCCGAGGCCGGGACCCGTTATGGCATCCCTGCCTCGATCTCAATTGCGCAATGGCCCTACACCATCACGCGTCCCGGCGTATATAAGGGCGAGACCAAAAGCCTGCAAGCGGTGTAAATCGCAGGTTTTCGGGAATCTGGGGCCTTTTTTGCAACGTTTCGGCAAGGATTGAGGAATCTTCGATGACGCGGCTGCTTTTGCGCGATTTCGATATCAGAAAAGCCTATCTGGATGTGGCAGCGCAGACCGCGCTGATAGACCTGTTGCGCCCGATTCTGAAATCTGCACCCCTGTTCCGCCCGACGACGCCATCGGGCAAAGAGATGTCGGTAAGAATGACCTCGGCCGGGGCGCTGGGATGGGTGTCGGACCGGGCGGGGTACCGGTATCAGGATCACCATCCCAAGGGGGTGGCATGGCCCGCGATCCCCGATCTGATCCTTGAAATCTGGCACGCCCTCGCCAGCGTCGAGCGCGACCCAGATTGCTGCCTGATCAACTATTATGGCGAGGGCACCCGCATGGGACTGCATCAGGACAAGGATGAAGCTGACTTTTCCTGGCCAGTCCTGTCAATCTCGCTGGGCGATGATGCTTTGTTCCGCATCGGCAACACCACCCGTGGCGGCAAGACCGAGTCGATCTGGCTGAACTCGGGCGATGTGGTGATCATGGGCGGCCCCGCGCGCCTGACCTATCACGGGGTGGACCGTATCCGGTTCGGATCATCCAAACTGTTGCCCAAGGGTGGTCGGATCAATCTGACGTTGCGCGTGGCGACCTAGCTGCGCGCCCCCCAGCTTTTCGACACGTGCTGACGGGTGAAGAAAATGCCCAGCAAACCGATCAAAAGCAGGATAATGCCTACCCAAAGCGCGTATTCCCAGCTGGTCTGGCGCGGGAAATAGTTGCGAAACACGAACCCGCGGCATTGGTCAATGACGTGAAACAGCGGGTTCCAGATAAACATGGTCAAAGTGAACCCACCCAGACTGTTGGCCACAAACATCTTGCCAGAAAAGATCATATTGATCCGACGGTAGACGACGGACGAAATGGACACAAATGTCGGAAGCCAGGGCTTGAGCGCCATAAACAGGACGCCAACTGCGCTGCCGGTAAACCAGGCCAGCACAAGCATATAGAACGCGCCACCCGGATCCTGAATTTCAAGCGGTTCGATGGCAACGTGATACATGAACAGGATGACCAGGATCGAAACCAGTTGCGTGTAGAACGTCCCGAACGCCGCTGCCAGAAGCGACACCATCATGTTCATTGGCGAATGCAGCATCATTGGGTTGTTTCCGGTCGCAACCCCGGCCACGCCGCTTACGGATTTCACGTGCGTCAGGAACAGAAACACCCCAGACAGCAAGAACAGGATCGAATTGCCGCGAATCTTGGACAAGCCGGTTACCCTTCCGACCAGCGTCATGATCAGATAAAACACCGTCACCAGTGCAAGAATCTGGACGATATTCATGATCACCGCCAGCACCGCGTTCGATCGTTGCGAACGAATGCTGCGCACCACCGAATGAAACACCAGTTCCGAGGTGGTGAAGGCACCACCCAAAAGCGTCCGGTTTCGCTTAAAGTAATACACCTGCGCGGTCTTTCCTGCTTTATTGCCAGCAATCTGGCACGAAATTCTTGCTGTTCCGTAACCGGGACATCATAAGGCCGTCAGGATTTTCAATCAACAAATCACAGGAACGGAGCCTTTTTGTGACCTACGACGCCCTCATCCCCGTCATTCGACGTTTGGCACTGGAAGCCGGTGACAAGATCATGGAGATCTATAACTCGGATGATTTCGACGTGAAGGTCAAATCTGATGCCAGCCCTGTAACCGAAGCGGATGAGGCTGCGGACGCTCTTATCTCGGCCGGCCTGCGCGCAGCCTTCCCCGATATCCTGCTGGTGACCGAGGAACAGGCGGCCTCGCACTCTGAGAAAGGCGACACGTTCCTGATCGTGGACCCGCTGGACGGCACCAAAGAGTTCATCAACCGTCGCGGGGATTTCACAGTGAACATTGCGCTGGTGGAAAATGGCGTACCGACGCGCGGGGTGGTTTACGCCCCGGCCAAGGAACGCATGTTCTATACTCAGCCCGATGGACAATCAGTTGAGGAAACCGGCGCTCTGGACAAGGATATCGTGGGCGACGTGACGCCGATACTCGTCTCTAAACCAAACAATTCGGCGCTTTTGATCGTGGCCTCCAAGTCGCACCGCGATCAGGCAACCGAGGATTACATCAACAAGTATCAAGTGCGCGACAGCAAAAGCGCGGGTTCATCGCTCAAATTCTGTCTGGTCGCAACCGGTGAGGCCGATCTGTACCCTCGCGTTGGCCGCACAATGGAATGGGACACAGCCGCAGGTCACGCAGTTCTGGCTGGTGCCGGCGGCAAGGTGGTGCGCTTCGACAACCACGAACCGCTGAGCTATGGCAAGGACGGCTATGCAAATCCGTTCTTCATCGCCTACGCTCCGGGTGTTGAGTTGAAGGAAGCCTGATGTCCGTTCTGATCACCATTCCCGCCCGCTATGCCTCGTCCCGCTATCCGGGCAAACCGCTGGTGCCTCTGACCGGGGCAAGCGGCAAGGCGATGACGCTGATTGAACGGTCGTGGCGTGCGGCCTGTTCAGTGTCGGGCGTGGACAAGGTAGTTGTCGCCACCGATGACGACCGTATCCGCGAGGCGGCCGAAGGGTTTGGGGCCGAGGTGGTGATGACTTCAGACACCTGCCAGAATGGCACCGAACGCTGCGCTGAAACCCATGCCAATCTGGGCGCGGGCTATGATATCGTGGTGAACCTTCAGGGCGACGCGCCACTGACACCGCATTGGTTTGTGGAAGACCTGATCGCGGGTCTGCGCGCCGCACCCGAGGCCGGTGTGGCCACGCCTGTTCTTCGCTGCGATGGCGATGCGCTCAACAGCCTGCTGAATGACCGCAAACACGGCCGGGTAGGCGGCACCACTGCTGTTTTCGCCGCCGATCACAGCGCTTTGTATTTCTCAAAAGAGGTCGTGCCCTACACAGCGCAGACCTATGCGGGTGAGGACGACACCCCGGTGTTCCACCATGTTGGCGTCTACGCCTATCGCCCTGACGCTCTGGCCGCCTACCCCACATGGCCCGTTGGCCCGTTGGAGCAGTTAGAAGGTCTGGAACAACTGCGCTTTATGGAGAATGGTCGCAAAGTCCTGTGCGTCGAAGTCGAATCCAAGGGTCGCCAGTTCTGGGAGTTGAACAACCCCCAGGACGTACCCAAGCTGGAACAGATGATGGCCGACATGGGATTGGAATAACCCATGAGCCTTGATGCGGAGCTGCATCCTTCCACAATGCTGAAAAAGACTGCCTGATGACCAATATTCTTGTAACCGGCGGCGCCGGATATATCGGGTCCCACGCCTGCAAGGCGCTGAAACAAGCCGGATACACGCCCGTCACCTATGACAATCTGATCACCGGCTGGCAGGATGCGGTGAAATTCGGACCGTTTGTACAGGGCGATCTGCTGGACCGTACCCGGCTGGATGAGGTCTTCGCCAAATACAAACCCGCCGCCGTCATGCATTTCGCAGCCCTCAGCCAGGTGGGTGAAGCGATGTCGGAGCCCGGAAAATACTGGACCAATAACGTCACCGGCTCGCTCAATCTGATCGAAGCCACGGTCGCTGCGGGCTGCGAAAATTTCGTATTCTCATCGACCTGCGCGACCTATGGCGAGCACGACAATGTGGTTCTGGACGAAGATACGCCGCAATTGCCGCTGAACGCCTACGGGGCTTCGAAACGCGCGATCGAAGATATTTTGCGCGATTTTGATGCAGCGCATGTGCTGAACCACGTGATTTTCCGCTATTTCAACGTAGCAGGTGCGGACCCCGAGGGCGAAGTGGGCGAATATCACCGTCCCGAGACTCATCTGATCCCCCTGATGCTGGACGCCATAGACGGCAAGCGCGACGGGTTGACCGTGTTCGGCACCGACTACGACACACCCGACGGCACCTGTATCCGCGACTATGTGCATGTCTGCGATCTGGTCGATGCGCATGTGCTGGGCCTGAACTGGCTGGAGCAAGGCAAGGGCAGCCGCGTGTTCAATCTGGGCACCGGGACGGGTTTTTCAGTGATGGAGGTCATCGGCCATTCCAAAGCGGTCACCAACCGTGATGTGCCCTACTCCATCGGTCCGCGTCGGGCGGGGGATTGCACCAAGCTTGTATCCGGCTCGGTTCGCGCCGGGGCTGAACTGGGCTGGACGCCAAAAAACTCAACGTTAGAGACGATGATTGCAGATGCATGGCGCTGGCAACAAAACGGGCATTACGAGAAATGAGGGCGCGGTGACCGCTGCCACCAACCCTCTTCCGCCTGTCTCTTGGGCGCAGAAATACCGGTTGCGCCTGAAACGTCGGCGGCTTTTGTGGCGCGCGTTCCGCAGCCGACATGACCTGACATGCCTGAGGGACCGGACCAGCGACATTCGTCCCAATGCCATTCTGTCCTTCACCACCCTGCGCAATGAACGCAATCGGTTGCCGTGGTTTTTCAACCATTACCGTGCGTTGGGCGTTGATCATTTTCTGGTCGTCGACAATGACAGCGACGATGGTTCAACCGAGTATCTCCAAAGCCAACCCGACGTTTCGCTTTGGCAAACCACGGCCAGCTATCGTGCGTCACGTTTTGGTCTGGATTGGCTGACATGGTTGCAGATGCGATATGGTCACGGCCATTGGACGCTGATGGTCGATGCAGATGAGCTGTTAGTTTATCCCGACCACGACACTCATCCTTTGCCGGACCTCACGGCATGGCTGGACCGCACCGGGCGAAACGCATTTGGTGCCTTGATGCTGGACCTCTACCCCGACACGCCCCTTGGGACACAGGGCTATGACCCCAACTCCGACCCGACCGAAGTTCTGAACTGGTTCGACACTGGGCCCTATCGGGGGCAAAGGCAGGCTCCGTTGGGGAACCTCTGGGTTCAAGGGGGCGCGCGGGAACGGATGTTCTTTGCCGAAACGCCGCAAAAGTCACCCACATTGAACAAAATCCCGCTGATCCGCTGGTCGCGACGCTATGCATATGTGAATTCGTGTCATTCCGCCCTGCCGCGCAGGCTGAACGCAGCCTATGACGGACCGGGCGACAACGCGCCCTCTGGGGCTTTGCTGCATACCAAATTCCTACCCGAAGTGGTTGAGAAATCAGGTGTCGAAAAGACTCGCCGACAGCATTTCCACGACCCCGATCAATTCAACACGTATTACGACGGCATTCTTAATCGTCCCACCATATGGACGCCCAACTCGGCCCGTTACAAAGGCTGGAGACAGCTTCAGCAGCTTGGCCTGATGGGAAAAATTGAGTGGAAATCCGCCGCGCGGGCTAACGACTTGTAAATGCGTTGCTTTGATAGATGGAAAGATGGCATAACGCGGCAATGCTCCGGCACCACTCTGGTTGATCCAGGCCCCGGAGATGCTCGCGTAAAGTAAAAGGTTGGGCCGTCACGTGAGCCTGTTGGATTCGTATCGCATGAGATTGCGGCGCAAGCGCCGCCTTTTGCGTTGCCTGCGCAAGCGGCGCGAACTGACGCCTGTCATGGACCAGACTAACAAGATCAGCCGCCGCGATATTCTGCTGGTCAGCGTCGTGCGGAACGAGAAAATTCGCCTGCCGTATTTCCTGGACTATTACCGAAAGCTAGGGGTCGATCACTTTCTGTTCGTCGACAATGACAGCGAGGACGGAACCGGTGCGTTTCTGGCCAATCAACCCGATGTCTCGCTTTGGTCAACTGATGCCAGCTATCGGCGGGCAACCTTTGGCATCGACTGGTCCAACTACCTGCTGCGGAAATACGCCCACGGTCATTGGGTACTGACAGTCGACCCGGACGAGTTCTTTATCTACCCGTTCTGCGACACGCGCCCCATCCGCGCTTTAACCGATTGGTTGAACGGATGTGCCGTGCGCAGTTTCGGCACCATGCTGGTCGATATGTACCCACGCGGACCCGTGGATGATGAACCTTACCGCGAGGGTCAGGACCCGTTCGAAATCGCCCGTTGGTTCGACGCGGGCAATTACATGATCACCAAGAACCCCGAGTATGGGAACCTGTGGATACAGGGCGGCCCCCGCGCACGCACGTTTTTTCGCGACACACCGGAAAAAGCCCCCGCGTTAAACAAGATCCCGCTTGTGAAATGGGACCGGCGCTATGTCTATGTCAGCTCGACCCATTCCCTGCTGCCGCGCGGGTTGAATCAGGTCTATGACGAATGGGGGGGCGAGAAAGCCAGCGGCGCCCTGCTGCACGCCAAGCTGATCGATACGTTGGGTGCCAAAGCGCTGGAAGAAATGCAGCGCGGCCAGCACTACCGCAAGTCCGGCGAATACCGCGCCTATGCTGAAGGGCTGGAGGATCAGACCGTGTTCTGGTGCGACTGGTCCGAGAAATACATCAACTGGCGGCAGCTTGAGATTCTGGGCCTGATGTCCAAGGGGAACTGGGCATGAGCCTTGGGGTTGTCATGCTGGTCCACACTGCCTTCAACCGGGCCGAACAGGTTGCCCGCCATTGGGCCGCCGCCGGATGCCCTGTTGTCATTCACGTGGATCGCAAAGTGCCCGACCCCACATGCGCTGCGTTCAGAGCCGCTTGTAAAGATGAACCCCTGATCCGCTTTTCAGACCGGTCCACCTGCCATTGGGGTGGCTGGGGAATTGTGCAAGCCACGCAATCAGCGTCCGAGATGATGTTGAACGCTTTTCCCGATGTGCATCACGTTTTTCTGTCCTCCGGCGCGTGTCTGCCTCTGCGCCCAGTTGCCGAACTCATCGACTACCTTGCACAGCGGCCCCGCGTCGATTTCATCGAAAGCGCCACGACCGCAGATGTCAGTTGGACAATTGGCGGGCTGGATCAGGAACGGTTCACCCTGCGGTTTCCGTTTTCCTGGCGCAAGCATCGCAAATTGTTTGATGTCCATGTGAAGCTCCAACGCGCGCTCGGTCTGCGCCGACGAATTCCAGACGGTCTTGTACCACATATGGGCAGCCAATGGTGGTGCCTGACCCGTCAGACACTGTCCGCCATTCTGCAAGACCCCAAACGCAAGACCTATGACCGCTATTTCAGTCGGGTCTGGATACCGGATGAAAGCTATTTCCAGACGCTGGCCCGAATGTATTCGACACATATTGAAAGCCGGTCTCTGACTCTGTCGAAATTCGATTTTCAGGGTCGTCCGCATATTTTCTATGACGACCATCTACAATTGCTGCGCCGGTCCGACTGTTTTGTTGCCCGCAAAATCTGGTGCGAGGCTGATCGTCTGTACCAAAGTTTTCTGACGGATCAATCCGGCGCGTTGGAACGGGCAGAGCCCAACCCCGGCAAGATTGACCGAGTCTTTTCCAAAGCGGTCGAACGTCGGACCCGCGGCCGGGACGGGCTGTACATGCAAAGCCGCTTCCCCCGCCATGGCAGCGAAAATGGCCTGACCTGTTTCCCCTATTCTGTGTTTCAGGGCTTTGCCGAGTTGTTCGAAGATTTTGCGCCCTGGCTGACGGATTGTACTGGAACGCGTGTCCACGGACATCTGTTCGACCCTGAGCGGGCCGAATTTGTGGATGGGGCATCTGTCATCAACGGTGCCTTAAGCGATTGCGCCACTTTGCGCGACTATAATCCTACTGCATTCGTTTCAAACCTGATCTGGAACACGCGGGGTGAACGGCAATGTTTTCAGTTCAGCCCACGCGACACGCAAAAGATCAACTGGTTCTTTGCCCGCGACCGAAATGCCCAAATCTCGGCCATCACTGGGGCCTGGGCGATCCCCTTGTTCCAGTCCAACCGGGACTTCGCCGACATTCGGGCCGAGGCGGCGCGGCTTCAGCAAATCGAGACCAAACAGCTCGAGGTTCTGAACTCGGTTTGGACCAAGGCACGGGTCAAGACCTGGACCTTGGCCGAGTTCGTGGAATCGCCGATGGAAGCACTACAAACCGTGATTGATGAGATTGGTACACAACCCCACGGCCACTTGACCAAAGCCCCCACCATGGTGGATCTCAGCGGATTTGGGCAATTCCTGCAAAATCTGAAAAACCAGGGCATGCACCCCTATCTGATGGGCGATTTTCCGGCAGATGACGTGTTTGGCACCAAACTCCGCGCGTTTCCGAAACCCTATCTGGTACAATAGCGCGCAATGGCCAAAACCTTCGACTATTTTGTCATTCTCGCCGCCATGCGCACCGGTTCGAACCTTTTGGAAGCAAACCTGAATGCGCTGGACGGTGTGACCAGCCACGGAGAGGCGTTCAACCCGCATTTCATCGGGCGCATCAAAAAGGACGATCTGTTAGGAATCACGTTGGATGAACGCGATGCGGACCCGCTGTCCCTGCTGGACGCCATCCGGTCGGACGACGGTCTGAACGGGTTTCGGTTTTTCGACGGTCACGACAATCGTGTGTTAGAGCCTGTTTTGACCGATCCGCGCTGCGCCAAGATTATTCTGACGCGCAATCCTTTGGACAGCTATGTTTCGCTTAAGATCGCGCGGGAAACCAAGCAATGGCAGCTCAAGAACATAAAGCGGCGGCGCGAAGCGCAGGTTGGTTTTGACGCGGCCGAGTTCGAACGGTTTCTGGATCAACACCACGCCTTCCAAACCTCGATCCTACACCAGATGCAAGCCACCGGTCAGACCCCCTTCTACCTTGCCTATGAGGATCTGCGGCGGCTGGACAGTTTGAACGGCCTGGCCGCATGGTTGGGGGTTGAGGCGCGGTTGGATGCATTGGACGACACGCTCAAACCGCAAAACCCGGAACCGGCGCGCTCCAAAGTGACAAACCCTGATGAGATGGAGCGCGCGCTGCCCACTCTGGACCGGTTCAACCTGCATCGCACGCCGAATTTCGAGCCCCGGCGCGGTCCGGCTGTTGCGACCTATGTGGCCGCCCCGCAAACGCCGCTGATGTATCTGCCTGTGCGCGGTGGGCTGGAAGGGCCGATCACGCAATGGCTGGCGGATCTGGATGGCGTGCCGCAGGATGATCTGACCACGGGCCAGAACAGGCGACAAGCACGGAACTGGCTGCAATCACATCCCGGACACCGCAAATTCACGGTGCTGCGCCACCCTTTGGCGCGGGCTCATACGGCCTATTGCCGCTATATCCTCAGCACCGAACCGGGCGCTTATCTGAAAATTCGCAACATGCTGCGCAATCGGTTCAAACTGCCAATCCCCGGTCAATTGCGCGACGGCAATTATCCGATCGAGCAGCACCATCAGGCTTTTTGCGAATTCCTGACCTTTCTCCGCCAGAATCTGGCCGGTCAGACTCCGGTGCGCGTTGACGGGGTCTGGTGCAGCCAGGCACAAGTGCTGGAGGGGATGGCGGGTTTCACGCCCCCTGATCTGATCCTACGCGAAGAAGACGTCACCACTGCCCTGCCCGAGTTGGCGCGCCGTTTCGGCCATGAGGCCCCCCCGACTCCAACGGCCGTAGTGCGCGATGCGCCTTACGACCTGTCAGACATTTGTGACGAAAAAATCGAGGCGCTGGCGGCCGAAACCTACCAGCGCGACTATATGCAATTCGGATTTGATCGGTGGAAACCGGTTACGCGCGCAAGGTGATGATCGTGCCGCGGTTTACCATCGCGTAGATCTCTTCAATCTCTTCATTCTTGACGGCGATGCAGCCTGCCGTCCAATCGGGCGTTTTCTTGGCGCGTTTGCGTTCAGCCCGTCTGTTCGGTTGGCCGTGGATAAAGATATCCCCACCCGGATCAACCCCGGCGGCTTTGGCCTGCGCAACATCGTTGGAATTGGGATACGAGATTCCCAACGACAAGTGATATCGGCTGTTGGGGTTGCGGCGGTCAATCAGATAGGTGCCCTCGGGGGTGCGCCCATCGCCGCGCTTGGTCTTGGTCCCTTCGGGGGCGAATCCAAGATCTACATTATATTCCTTGAGGACGTGTTCGTTGTGCAGAAGATACAACTTCCGCGCGCCCTTGTTGATGACCAAAGATGTTACTTCGGGTCCATCATAAGTTAGAAAACGTGGGCTGGCCGAGGCACAGGCCGAAAGGCCTACCGCTGCCACAGCACCCAATCCAAATGCTCGACGATCCATATTTCACTGCCTGCTACTTATTTTTTTCCGAAATTATGCCATAAAACACAAAAACTGAAATCACTTTTTGCTGTTCGCCCGCTCGGCCAGGCGTCGTTCGATATTTTCCAGCCGTTCCAGCACCTCGTCCCGATAGGCATCGGTTTTCACTTCATCCTCGGCATGGTGCGCGTCCTGCATCGAGTTCACGATCAGACCAACCAGCAGGTTCACCACTGCAAAGGTCGTGACCATGATGAAGGGAACAAAGAACAGCCATGCATAGGGATAAACCTGCATCACTGGGCGGACGATCCCCATAGACCAACTTTCCAGCGTCATGATCTGAAACAGTGTATAGGCCGACAGACCCAGATCGCCGAACCAGTCGGGAAAGCTGCCCGAGAACAGCTTGGTCGAGATCACAGCCCCGATATAGAACAGTATCGCCATCAGCAAAAATACGCTGGCCATGCCCGGCAGCGCCGAGATAAAGCCTTCGACGACCCGACGCAGGCGCGGCGCGACCGAGATCACGCGTAACACTCGCAGAATTCGCAATGCCCGCAACACAGACAATGCGCCGGCACTGGGGACAAGAGCTATGCCCACAATGATAAAATCAAAGATATTCCAGCCGCTTGTGAAGAACCGACGCCCGGTCGCGACCAGTTTCATCGCGATCTCGGCCACAAAGATCGCAAGACAAAGCTTATCCAGAGTCACGATCAAAGGGCCCGCAGCCTCCATCAACGTCTCGGAGGTTTCCATGCCCAAGAGAGCGGCGTTAAACAGGATGACACCGGTGATGAATTTGCCGAAAATCGGCGCTTCTATAATGGTCAGCAGACGCTGATTGATGCCCATTCGGGATCTCCAGTGCGATTAGGGGTTCAGAGCGAACCGGGCGGCAAGTTCGGTGTGGGACGACCACCGAAATTGGTCAACCACCTGTACCCATTCAAGGGTGTAGCCTGCGTTAACCAGCGTCTTTGCGTCGCGGGCAAAGGTGACCGGGTTGCACGAAACATAGGCAATCACCGGCGGTTTGGCCTGCGCCAGCTCGGCAGTTTGTGCCTCTGCCCCGGCGCGGGGCGGGTCCAGCACCACGGCGTCATAGGGTTTCAGCTCGTCCGGCATCAGCGGGCGGCGGAACAGATCGCGCGCCTCGGTCGTGACTTTTTTCAACCTCTGTGCCCGGCGCCACCCCTGATCCAACGCGTCGGTCATCGCAGACTCGCCCTCAACTGCATAAACTTCGGCAGTTTGCGCCAGAGGCAGCGAGAAGGTTCCGCATCCTGCAAACAGATCGACAACCCGCTTTGCCCCCTGCGTGGCCTGCAAAACTGCCTGTAACAGAGCCTGTTCGCCCTCTTTCGTCGCCTGCAAAAACGCACCAGGCGGCGGTACAACCGCAGCTCCGCCAAAGCGCTGAACCGGGGCGTGGCGCATCGCGATAACCTCGCCCTCCCAACTGAGGCGGGCAAGCCCGTGTTTCTCGGTCGCTTGCGCAAGGGCCAGTTCCAACGGGCCATCCAGCGGCTTGCCGCCTTTGACCGCAACGTCCAGTCCGCCTTCGGACAAGGTGAGCGTCACCGCCAGCACGCCTTTACGACTGCCACCCAACAGAGCCAGCGCCTCGGCCACGGGAATGGCAGCGATCAGGGCCGGGTCCAGCAGGTGACAATCGGGGATCTCGGTGATGGTATCAGACGCGCGTCCATGGAACCCGGCAAGCGTGCCTTTCTTCGTCCGCCGAACGGCAATCGTTGCACGGCGACGCGAACGTTCCGGCGAGGTGTGAATGGGCCGCATCGGGGCATCGAGCCCCTGCGCGGCCAGCGCGTTGCGCACCACCGCCACTTTCCAGTCAGCGACAAAATCATCCGCCGCGTGCTGCAATTGACAGCCACCGCAGGTCTTATAGTGGCGACACGGTGCCTTCACGCGTTGGTCCGAGGGGGTTTCGACCCGGATATCAGTCAAAACCTGCCCTTTAAGCGTGCCGCTGACCACCTCACCCGGAAGGGTTCGGGTGGCATAAACGGGACCGTCGGCTATCCCGTCGCCCTGATGGCCAAGGCGGTTTATGGTGAATGTCTGAGTCATGCGGGCCTGATACCGGTGCTTTGCGCACAACAAAAGCCCTTTGGGCGCTATTCCGCCGCTTCGGCCTGAATGAATCCACCCGACTGGCGGTGCCAGAACCGCGCATAAAGCCCACTTTGATCCAGCAGCGCGTCATGCGTGCCGGATTCGACGATGCGGCCCTGATCCAGAACCACGATCCGGTCCATCTCGCTGAGGGTGGACAGGCGGTGGGCAATGGCCAGAACGGTTTTGCCTTCCATCACGCGGTGCAAGGCTGTCTGGATCGACGCCTCAACCTCGGAATCCAGCGCCGAGGTCGCCTCATCCAGCACCAAAATTGGGGCGTCTTTGAGGATTGCGCGGGCCAAAGCGATGCGCTGACGCTGTCCACCCGACAGCTTTACGCCCCGCTCACCCAGATGCGCGTCATAGCCGGTGCGACCGTGAGCATCTTGCAGGGACAGGATGAATTCATGCGCCTCGGCCTTTTTTGCGGCGGCAATCATCTGATCCTCTGAAGCATCGGGGCGGCCGTACAGAATATTGTCACGCGCCGAGCGATTGAACATCGCGGTTTCCTGCGTGACCATGCCGATCTGACGGCGCAGGCTGTCCTGCGTCACCTGTGACACGTCCTGCCCATCAATGCGAATAGCGCCTTTTTCCCCGTCATAGAGCCGCAATAGCAGCGAGACGAGCGTCGATTTACCTGCGCCAGAGGCCCCAACGATCCCCAGTTTTTCGCCGGGGTGAATGACCAAATCCACATCCGATACGCCGCCGATATCACGACCATAGGCAAAGCTAACGTGGTCGAAGGCGATCTGACCCTGACCCACTTTCAGTTCCTTTGCGGCAGGTGCATCCTCGACCCGGTCACGTTTGGCCAGGGTTTTCATGCCATTTTCGACCTCGCCGATATTGGCGTAAAGACCCATCAGGGTGAAACTGACCCAGCCGGTCATCTGCGAAATGCGGATCGAGACTGCGCCCGCCGCAACGATATCACCCGCCGTCGCAATGTCGCTGCGCCACAGCAACAAGGTCGCGCCCATCAGCAAGACCGGCAGAACACCTGCCAGCACCATCAGGATGAACCGGAAAGCGGCGGACAGGCTGCCGAACTCCAGAGATCTTTCGCGTAGATCGACCATAGCTGTACGCGCGGCCTGATCTTCGAACGCGGAATGGGCGAACAGCTTGACCGTCTTGATATTGGTGATCGTATCCACCACCTGCCCCGACACCATCGCCCGCGCCCCGGCCCGCGCGCCCGAGCGCAACCGGATTCGCGGCAGGTACCAGCGGATCAAAAGGAAGTAGACGATGAGCCAGCCGATAAAAGGCATCATCACCAGTGGATGAATCGATCCTAACAAAAGCAAAGAACCCACAAGCGAGGCCAGCGCAAAGACAATCGCACTGATCGTCTCGGACACGACCGAGGCCATCGCGTTCGAGGTCTGCATCTGTTTCTGCGCAATCCGTCCGGCGAAATCATCATCGAAATAGGTGACGGATTGGCCCAGAGTCCAGCGGTTCAGCTTCGCCAACACCAAGGGCGTGATATTGGGCATCACGACATAGTTGTTCGACAGGGCCGACATGCCGAAAAACACAGGGCGCAGCAGCATGAAGAACGCGGCACCGCCAAGGATGACCCACAGATTGCTGCCGCTCAGAAAACCCTCGGGACCGCCTTGGGTCGCCACGTCTATGACGCGTCCCAAGATCCAGGCAGTTCCGGCTTCCATCGCACCTGCCGACGCCGAGAAGAACGCGGCAACAAAGATCATCGGCCAGGCGCCCGACAGGCTCCAGCGAATGAACGCCCCCAGCGTTTGCGGCGGGGGCGTTTCGGTGGATTTGAACGGGTGTATGAGGTCAGCAACCCTCATTCCGCGGCCTCCGGGTTCAGAAAGCCGCCGGATTGCCGCGCCCAGAACTGAGCATACAGTCCGCCCTGCGACAGTAGCTCTGCATGGCCACCCTGCTCGACGATCTTGCCGCCATCCATGACCAGAATACGGTCCATGCGGGCGATCGTGCTAAGACGGTGAGCAATGGCGATCACGGTTTTTCCCTGCATCATGCCGTAGAGCGTTTCCTGGATTGAGGCTTCGACCTCGGAATCTAGGGCGGACGTCGCCTCATCCAACAGCAAAATCGGCGCATCTTTCAGAATGACTCGCGCCAACGTCACCCGTTGCCGTTGGCCACCAGACAGTTTCACGCCACGCTCACCCACATGCGCGTCATAACCCGTGCGCCCCTGCGGGTCTTGCAGATCAAGGATGAACTCATGCGCTTCGGCTTGCTTGGCGGCGGCGATCATTTGCTCCTTTGTCGCTCCGGGGCGGCCATAGAGGATGTTGTCCCGAACCGAGCGGTGCAGCAACGCGCTGTCCTGCTGCACCATGCCGATATGGCTGCGCAAACTGTTCTGCGTGACCTGTGCGATGTTCTGATCGTCAATCAGGATCGCGCCCTGTTCGACATCATAAAACCGCAAAAGCAACTTGACCAACGTCGACTTACCGGCTCCGGACCGCCCGATCAGACCGATCTTTTCACCAGGCTGAATTTTCAGGTTGATGTGATCCAGCCCTCCGGTCTCGCGCCCATAGTGATGCGACAGATCGCGGATGTCGATCTGACCGTGGATCAACTGCAAAGGCTGTGCGTCCGGTGCATCGAGCAGGTCGATGGGTTGAGCAATCGTCTCCATCCCTTCGGCCACAACACCCAGCTCCCGAAAGAAGCTGGTCAACGCCCACATGATCCAGCCGGTCATCGCATTCAGCCGCAAGGTCAGCGCCGTCGCCGCCGCGACCACCCCGACCGAGGCGCTGCCCTGCATCCAAAGCGCAATGGCCCAGCCGACCACGCTGACGATCAGCAGCCCATTCAGCGCAACCAGGACAGCATCCATGATGGTGAAAATCCGCATCTCGATCTGGAACGTGCGACGCGTTTCCTCGATCGCTTCGCGGGCATAGCCCAGCTCTTGCGCGTCATGGGCAAACATTTTGACCGAATGGATGTTGGTATAGCTGTCCACCACCCGCCCTGTCACTTCGGACCGCGCATCCGAGGCCGCCTTGGACGCGGGCCCCACCCGCGCAACCGTCCATCGTACTAGCAGCGCATAGAGCGTAAACCAGATCAGCAACGGCAATAACAGGCGCGGATCGGCGGCCATCAACAGGATCGCCGCACCCACCAGATACGCAAGCGAGAAAGAGATCGCGTCAAACACCTGAAACACCGCCTCACCCGCGGCGGGAGGCGTCTGCATGATGCGGTTGGCGATACGGCCGGCGAAATCATTTTCGAACCATTTCACCGACTGGCGCATCACATGATTATGGGCACGCCATCTAAAAATAGTCCCTACATTGGGCAAAATTGCATTGTTCAGCAGCAATACATCCACCACATGCAACAGCGGACGCAGCAGCAGAACGAAGATGGCCATCAGAATCAACTCGGTGCCATGGGCTTTCCAGACTTCGGCCGGAGAGCCGGACAACAGGTCCACAACGCGGCCCATGTAGTAGATCAGCCCAACTTCGACCGCAGCCACAATGATCGAGATCAGCGCCGCCCAGACAAACAGCCCATAGAAGGGCCTGGTATATTCCAGCATGAACGGCCACAGCCGCGTGGGCGGCGTGTTGGTTTCCGTGTAGGCGGCAAAAGGGTCAACAAGGTTTTCGAAATAGCGAAACATGAAGCGTGCTCCAGATTGAGCAGATAATAGGTCGTGCGAAGAAAGATGGCGCCAGAACACCACCCTTACGGGTCAACGTGTCCCGGCTTTAGCCGAACCAGATCCCGTAATACATTCGCATCCCTCCATTCATGTGACAGGCGCACGTAAGCACAAAGAATCCAAATTGTCATCCCTTTTTGAGACTTTGGCTTAGCTTCCCAGCAGTTCTTCGCGGGTGAGGGCAAACCCGGACGCAATCCACCGCGTCTCAAGCTCTGCCAGTTTTTTGCCCAGCGCGGGGCCGGTGAAATCCGGGATCAGATCGGTCGCTTGAACTGGGAAATCGGCGGCAGCCCCTTTTCGCAGATCAGCGCGCATGTCTTCTGACCAAGGCTGTTCCAGAAGAGCGCAGCGCAGCAAAGCTTCGTGCAGACCATCCTCTTCGCCGTCGCGAAAGCCCAACTCGGCAATGGATGCGGTGCCGCTGGCCTCATCCCGCATCCGGGTCAAGCGTTGAAGCTGGGTTTTGCTCAGGCGCAGGGTCTTGGCGATCTCAGGCGAGGCAATGGCGGCCAGACGGCGGATCGGTTCGGGATCAACCCCCGCCTGTTCTTCTAATGCAATCAAAGGAGCAAGCGCGCGGTCATCCGCCCCTGGCAGGATTTGAGACAGAGCCCCCGCCTGCCGCATCGCCGCGACCGAAGGCGCAGGATCCGGCGCACCCAATAGTTTCAACAGTTCAGCGCCAACGCGTTCGCGAGACAGGGCGGCAAGCCCATCCAGATTGGACGCAATCGCGGCCAGTGCATCGGGGTCAAACCCCGCCTCAGCGTCGCCATACCACGCATGAAACCGGAAATAGCGCAGCGACCGCAGGTAGTCTTCGCGAATGCGGTGTTCTGCCGTGCCTATGAACCGCACCCGTCGCGCCTGCAAATCGCCCAACCCGTTCAACGGGTCCAAAACCGAGCCGTCAGGCTGGGCGTAAAGCGCGTTCATGGTGAAATCGCGGCGGGCCGCGTCCTCTTCCACGTGATCGGAAAAGGCCACTACGGCCCGGCGACCGTCGGTTTCCACGTCACGGCGAAAGGTCGTGATCTCATGCGGGATGCCATCGCTGACGACAGTGATGGTGCCATGATCAATCCCGGTGGGGATCGCTTTCAGACCAGCACCCTGCGCCAGTTCCATCACGCGTTCAGGCCGCGCATCCGTGGCGATGTCGATATCCGAGACCGGAGCCCCCAGCAGCGCATTGCGCACGCAACCACCCACAAACAAGGATTGCGCGCCCGCATTCACCAGCGCCGCGCAAACTGTTTGCGTCGCCGGGTTTGACACCCAATCTTCGGTGATCACCGTCATTCGCTCATCCGTGCAGCCAAACCTCGCAGCATTCGGGCCGTCGCGCCCCAGATATAGTAGGGACCATAGGGCACCGTAAAATAATACCGTTTCTGACCCCGCCACCGGCGCGATTCAACGAGATAGTTTTCAGGGTTCAGCACATGCGCAAGCGGGACCGAGAAAACCTCGTCCACCTCACCAGGTTCAGATACAAACTGGACCCTGTCATGCAAGATTGCCACGACCGGCGTGACCGTGAAGGACGTCACCGTCTCATGCATGGGCAGATGGCCCAGAATTTCCGGCAGATCCTCGGGCAAGCCAATCTCTTCACGGGCCTCGCGCAGGGCGGTGGCGGTGACATCCACATCCCCCTCATCCTGCTTACCGCCTGGAAAAGCGATCTGCCCCGGATGATGTTTCAGGGCCGAGGAACGTTTCGTCAGGATCAGGCGCGGCGTGCCATCGGCGATGGAAATCGGAACCAGAACTCCGGCCGGTCGCAGCTTGCGCCCTTCGGGCAGAACCGTGTCGGGGTTCAGGTCAAAATCGCTTGACCCGTTGCCGGGACGGCGCAGGGCCGCCCGCAGTTGATCTGTCAGTTCAGGCGTCGTCAGCATCGAAACCAACAGTGCTGGGATCCAGCACGTAATGCGCTCCGCAGAACTGGCAATCCGCGGACACGTCACCCTCGGGCGTGGTCATCTTTTCGATGTCCTTGGCCGAATAGATCGACAGGCTTTGCCGCACACGGTCTTCGGAGCAGGTGCAGCCGAACTGCACCGGCTGCGCATCGTAAACACGCGGCTGTTCCTCGTGAAACAGGCGGATCAGCAGGTCGGTCGGCGCAATGGACGGTCCTATTAGCTCAAGATCGTCCACCGTATCCAACAGGATGTTGACGCGGCCCCAGTTTTCGCCCTCTTCCCCGTCCACCAGATCATTGGCGGTCAGAATCTCGCCCGCGCCCTGACCCGAAGCCGCAAAAGGCGAGGCTTTGGGCATGTGCTGCAACATCACCCCGCCCGCGCGCCAATGCTCACCGACGCCCGGTTCGGTCGATTTCCCAAAACTCAGCGAGAACCGCGTCGGCAACTGTTCGGACTGTGCGAAATAAGCTTCGGCACAGGCGCTGAGTGAGCCACCGGCCAGCGGCGTAATGCCCTGATAGGGCTGCGTACCCTCGCCCTGGTCGATGAGGATGGCGAAATACCCCTCGCCAACCTGATCAAACGGCGCGGCATCGGTCAGCTTATCATGGTCGAAACTGGCATAGGCGCGGATGCGGGCCGGTTCACCCTCGGCCTGCGGGGCATAGTAATCGGTTGCAATCATGCGCACCGCCCCCTTGGATTGCACCTGCAAAGACAGCTTCCAGCGCAGCGAAACCGTCTGACCGATCAATGCGGTTAGCAGGGCCATCTCGGCCACCAAAGCCTCGACCTTTTCAGGGTAGTCATGCTGCTTCAGGATGCCGTCCAGCACCCCGTCCAACCGCGCTACGCGGCCACGCATATCGGATACATCGAGTTGAAAGGGCAGGACGGTGTCGTCCCACGCGATTTTGGTTCCAAGAGACATGGGGTTTCCTTACACGCCATAGATTGGCATACCGCCAGCATATAGGTCGAAGATTTCGGGTTGTAAGGGGCCATACATGATCAGACGGTTCGGTGAAACCCCGCAAGCAGGGCGCAAATACACGCAGCGGGTAGGAGTTTACGCCTTATTGCCGCGCGGGCAGCAGCTTTTGCTGACCTGTCAGTTGGAACCGGGCCCCGATCTGCAACTTCCGGGCGGCGGTATCGATCCCGGCGAATCACCCATCACCGCGCTGCATCGCGAAGTGGCCGAGGAAACCGGCTGGCTGATCGCCGCGCCCCGGCGCGTCGGTGCCTTCCGGCGCTTTACTTATATGCCGGAATACGACCTGTGGGCCGAAAAGGTCTGCCTGATCTACCGCGCCCGCCCGGTGCGGCGCATCGGCCTCCCGACCGAGCCGTTTCACGAAGCGCTTTGGATGGAGGCCACAGATGCAGCCCAAATGTTGGGAAATGACGGGGATCGTCACTTTGCCACGCAATATCTGCTGGATCTCTAGTTCCCGTTATATTCGAAGAATACGGCCGAGACGTCATCATCCATGCCCTTCCCCGGTGCCATGGATTGCGTCAACCGCCAGAACATGTCGTCCAGAAACTCGGTCCCGCTGCGACCCGGCACGCAGTCGGTTGCCAGGCGCCGCAGCCCGTCTTCGTCTAGCAGAGAGCCATCGGCCAAGCTGCATTCGGTGAACCCATCTGAATAAAGCAGCAGCTTGTCGCCCGGTTCCATATAGATTTCGATCCGCTCAAAAGACACGTCTGACAGCAATCCGATCGGTAAACCGCCTTCGCCCAGAAACTCGGTCCCACCGTTCTGGCGCAACAACAGTGGATGCGGATGGCCAGCCTGTACCATTTTGACATGCCCGTTGCGCAAATCGACAATGGCATAGACCATGGTGAAATATTCCTCGACCCCTGCATCCGCCATTAAACGGGAATTGAGCGTTTCGGCCACGTCTTCAGGCGGTAAAAGCGCAAAGAACTTGTCAAAGCGCCGCTCCATCGCGACGTTTTGGTCAAAATGCTGGCTGGACAGGTATCCGCCCAGACGCGCGGTCATCATCGCCGAAGTGATCCCGTGGCCCGAGACATCTATGCTATAAAATCCCACGCGATTCACGCCCGGTGAGAACATGCCGACAAGGTCGCCCCCGATGTGACCGCAGGGCTTCAACAACATGCTGACACGCGACCTACCGAATTCCCGCGACAATTCGGGCACCAGAGATTCCTGGATCTTGCGCGCCTGCATCAGGTCCTTGTCGATTGCATCATGGGCCATACGCAATTCGCTGAGCGCCGTCTCGATCATCCGGTTCTTTTCGGACAGCTCACGTTGCATATCTAAAATGCGCGCACCGGCCGAGATACGAGCCCGCAGTTCATCCGCCTCAAGTGGTTTGATCAGAAAGTCATCCGCACCCGCGTCCAGACCCCGCGCTACCTCCTGTTTTTCGCTTTTCGAAGTCAGCAGGATGAAATAGCTGTACTGGTCACTTTCCAGCGCCCGAAACGCCCGACAAAATTCCAGCCCGCTCATCCCCGGCATGACCCAATCGCTGAGTACCAGATCGGGCAGATCCTGCGCACAAACCTCAATCGCGGCATCGCCACTGTCAGCTTCGAGAACATCGAAGCCCCATTTTTTCAGCGACGCCACCAGGATTCGGCGCTGCAGGCGACTGTCGTCAACGACAAGCACCGTTCGGATGCCGCCAAACCCCAGCTCTGCCCTGGTTTCTGCCTGATTGACCTCTGCCACCTGAATCCTCTGCCCTGCGGTGCCACTCCTTGCGCGGCAACCCTAGCGCGCGGCTGTTTAATATCCGGTGAAGGTGAGATTTTCGCGGAATTTAACCGGGTTTTTACCGATCCCGATTTATCAATCTCATGTCGCCGAAAACGTGGAGATTTGGTTATGATCGACTGGCCCAGGGTCAGACAGTTGCGGGATGAGGTCGGCTCAGGTGAATTCGACGAGGTTGTCGCGATTTTCCTGGACGAAGTGCAAGAGGCACTTACCCGCCTGCGCGCCGACACCAACCGCAGTGGGTTCGAACAAAATCTACATTTTCTGAAGGGTGCCGCGCTAAGCCTTGGTTTCAAATCACTGGCAAAGCTCTGTCAGGACGGAGAGAGGCATTCTGCGCAAGGACAATCTCAGATGGTAGACATAGCGCAGGTATTCGCGGTGTTTGAAACTTCGCGTATAGAGTTCAAGTCCGGTTTAGATCGTTTGTAGAGGCTACAGCTTAATTGGGAATTCTTCTGGGAAGCGGAATTTTCTAAAGGTGACGTCCTCCCGCCGATCGTGGGTGAAATAACCGTCATCCAGTGTCTTCAATGTTCGAAGCGCATCTCTCCGACACATCTCCACACACTCTTCCATGGGAAATTCTGGGGATCGCTTCACATCGCGGGCCAGACGTGTGTGGCGGTACATTCGCCGCCGCCAACCGACAATACCAACAGATTGACCGGGCGTCACTGGAATTGAGACGCCGTCTGCTGTCGCGTCGTCGACCAACGGCACTCGCTCATCTTCGCGGCGCTGAACTTCCTGCAAGTTTCCATAGTGAAAATGCAAATTGAACAAACCGGGCAGCAGGTCGAAGCTGTCATTCATCACACCATGCCCGCCAGTCCCAAAAGAAACCCGCCGTTGGACGACAGACGGTTTGGAATGTGGAACCTCCAAAAGACAAAACTTGTCGCTCGAAAACAGTGTTTCCTGATCACTGCCCTGCGTTGCCACCAGATTGAACCCCACCGCCCCGGCCACATTTTCCTGGAAGTCGAACTTGTAATCCAACAGTGCAGACCCGTCCGCCGTTACCAGCAATTCGTCGCAATCTGCCACGATCACCCGGTCATAGAACTGCGTCAGCATGGCAGAAAAATCCGACAACATACGCCAGCGGGCGTAGTCAAAGCTTTGATGCAGCCCATCGCGCAAAATGGCGATGACGTTACAGCCCTGCCCGATCCGATCAATTTCGGGATCAGCGCCGTGCGACAGGATATACACGTTTTCGGGGCCAAGCTGAGTTGTGTAGTAGGCGACCCATTTCTCAAGGTACCAATAGTCGCGCCATACCATCGTCACTGCTGCAAGCGGCTTCATCTGTGCACTTTCCGGTCCTGTTCACCTGAACGTGCCTAGGCGAAAACCAGAAGGCAAACAAGGCGGTCGGCGCGCTTGCAATCAGATCACGAACTGCGCCAGCGTTTCGTCCTCGGTGATATCGGTATAGGTGAACCCAGCCTCGTCCAGATGCGCAAACAAGCGGGCGAAATTCTCGGGCTTGCGCGTTTCGATCCCTATCAGGACCGAGCCGAAATTGCGGGCCGATTTCTTCATATATTCGAACCGGGCGATGTCATCCTCAGGACCGAGGATGTTGAGGAATTCCTTCAACGCGCCGGGCCGCTGCGGCAATCGCAGGATGAAGTATTTCTTGACTCCCGAATACCGCTGCGCCCGTTCCTTGACCTCGGGCAGGCGTTCGAAATCGAAATTGCCACCGGATGTCACGCAAACAACGGTCTTGCCGCGAATAAAGCTTTGAATGTCGCCCAGCGCCTCGATCGCCAATGCACCTGCGGGTTCCAGCACGATGCCCTCGACATTTAGCATCTCGATCATGGTGGTACAGATGCGGTCTTCGGACAGGACATGTACGTCGGACAGGTGGCGGTCTTTCAGCAGAGCAAAAGGTTTCGCCCCGATCTTGCCCACTGCCGCGCCGTCGACGAAATTGTCCACATGGTCCAGCGCCACCGGATGCCCCGCCGCCATCGCCGCGTGCAGGCAGGCCCCGCCTTTGGGTTCCACAAACAGACAGTGGGTGCGATCCCCGAACCACGTCGCCACGCCCGAGGACATACCACCCCCGCCCACCGGCAGGATTACATGGTTTGGTAGATGACCCAACTGTTCCTCGATCTCAACCGCCAAGGATGCCTGCCCTTCGATCACATCCTCATCGTCGAAGGGCGACAGGAAATGCCCACCCTGATCGGCGCACCACGCTTGTGCCGCGGCCAGAGTGTCATCGAAATAGTCGCCGGTCAGGTGGATCTCGATATTGTCGCCACCAAAGATTCGGGTTTTCTGGATTTTCTGCTGCGGAGTCGTCACTGGCATGAAGATCACACCGCGCACGTTCAGGTGTTTGCACATATAGGCCACACCCTGCGCGTGATTTCCCGCGCTGGCGCAGACGAACAGGTCTTGTTCTTGTTGCTTGCGCATCGCATTGAACGCGCCCCGGATTTTGTACGACCGTACGGGGCTGAGGTCTTCACGCTTTAGCCAGATATCTGCACCGTAACGGTCAGACAGATGGGCATTCCGCTGCAACGGCGTTGCCGGAAAGACTGAGCGCATCGCCTGTTCGGCAGCGCGGGCGCGGGTCATGAAATCACTCATGACCCGTTCAGTGGCTTATCCCAGCCGAAAGGGCAAGGAATACATATGTGTACGTAGCTTCAGCGCAGCTCGCGTCCTTCGGCAAACACACCGAACAGTGTGGTCAGGATACTGACATTGATCATTGGCAGAACCAATGCGCCGAAAAACAATGCCAGGAAGGCACCCAAGACCGGCACAATAGCCAGTGCTGAAATGACAAGCTGTATCAGAAACTGGAAAACTGCCGCTGCGATCACAATAACGACGATCGCGCCACTGGACCCTACGGTTTTGGCCCACGCCTCACCCAGCGTTAGAGGTTGCCCTATCGCAGCAGCGGGAAGAATGATGGAAAGGCGATAGAAGCAAATGAACAGAAACACAGAAAAAACCGCCACAAGCACCAAGGATAACACGCTGGCTCCGACGGTGGCGGCAACAAGGCTTACCGGCACAAAAGCCAGCGTCATCACCAAACCGATCAGTAATACGCGCCCCAGATAGGCAAGAATTCTGTCGAACCGGAATGTCGGGAAAAGACCCCGAGGGTATTCCTCAAGCAGTATGAACCGGTGCCACGACACTGCGATCCAGAACATCGTCACGATGAAAATAACCGCCAAGCAAAGGAAAAACAGTACAACCGAGCCAGACGGTTCAGTCGCATCGGCATCCAATTGATCCAATGGGACATCCAGCACAAAAAAACAAGCCGATCAAAAGCGCGGTCGCCACGATGGCCGGACCAAGTGTGATCTGCAAAACCTGTTTGAGATTTCCAAAAACCATTCGCACTGAGTGCATAAAAATCTGCCAACCCAACATCGTAAAATCTGTCCCTTCAACCAATTCGTGTTTTATGTGCGAATGTTTCACCCGAAATCAGGCAGCCCGTCAACGCAGATAACTTGCCCCGCGCGGCAAAACCCGTTAGGGGCCAGTCGTTCTACGCATAAAGGGAAGTCAGATGTCCGCGCCCAAGAAAGTTGTTCTGGCCTATTCCGGTGGCCTTGATACCTCGATCATTCTGAAATGGTTGCAGACCGAATATGGTTGTGAGGTCGTCACCTTCACCGCCGATCTGGGTCAGGGTGAAGAGTTGGAACCAGCTCGCCAAAAGGCCGAGATGCTGGGGATCAGCCCCGAGAACATCTTTATTGAGGATATTCGCGAAGAGTTCGTCCGTGATTTCGTCTTCCCCATGTTCCGCGCCAATGCCCAGTATGAGGGTCTGTACCTGCTGGGCACGTCGATTGCGCGGCCTCTGATCTCGAAGCGTCTGGTTGAGATCGCTGCCGAAACCGGGGCCGACGCCGTGGCGCATGGCGCGACCGGCAAGGGCAACGATCAGGTGCGGTTCGAATTGGCTGCTTACGCTCTGAACCCAGAAATCAAGGTGATCGCACCTTGGCGTGAATGGGATCTGACCAGCCGGACCCGTCTGATCGAGTGGGCCGAAGCGCATCAGATTCCGATCGCCAAAGACAAACGTGGCGAGGCTCCGTTCTCGGTCGATGCGAACCTGCTGCACACCTCGTCCGAGGGCAAGGTTCTGGAAGACCCCGCCGATATGGCGCCCGACTATGTCTATCAGCGCACAGTTCATCCCGAAGACGCCCCGAACGAGCCCGAGTTCATCGAAATCGGCTTTGAAAAAGGCGACGCGGTCAGCATCAATGGCGAGGCGATGAGCCCGGCTACCATCCTGACCAAGCTGAACGAATATGGCGGCAAGCACGGCATTGGCCGTCTGGATCTGGTCGAAGGCCGGTTCGTTGGTATGAAATCGCGCGGCATCTACGAAACGCCAGGCGGCACAATCCTGCTGGAAGCGCACCGTGGTATCGAATCCATCACCATGGACCGGGGCGCGATGCACCTGAAAGACCAGCTGATGCCGCAATATGCCGAGCTGATCTATAACGGCTTCTGGTACTCACCCGAGCGTGAGATGCTGCAGGCCGCCATCGACAAGAGCCAGGAACATGTCACCGGCACCGTCCGCGTGAAACTGTACAAAGGTCTGGCCTCGACCGTGGGCCGCTGGTCGGATCACTCGCTGTATTCCGAGGCGCACGTGACGTTCGAGGAAGATGCCGGTGCCTATGATCAAACCGACGCGGCGGGCTTTATCCAGTTGAACGCGCTACGCCTCAAGCTGCTGGCCGCGCGCGACAAGCGTCTATCGAAGTAACCAAGACCGATCTTTGATGAAACCCGGTGCCCGAAACGGCGCCGGGTTTTCTTGTGCCATTACTGCCGCGTCAGTTCCCGTTGGGTCACCCTTGCCTGACGTCGCGCATTCCCTTTACGCAAAGGTCAACCGAGGAGGAACACCATGTTGCAAGAGATCGCGGACGGCATTCAAAAAGGCCTGACCGGCAAAAGCTTTGACGGCTCGTTGAAGTTCGATTGCGGAGAGGACGGGGTCATCGTTCTGGCCGACAATCAAGCTACCACGCAGGATCAGGATACCGACTGTACGATCCGCATTTCCAGAGACAATCTGACCAAGCTGCTAACCGGGAAACTGAACCCGATGACAGGCGTCGCGTTGGGCAAGCTCAAGATTTCGGGAAATATGGGCGTGGCGATGAAGCTGGGACAGTTGCTGGGATAAACTCGTCTCACCACCGCGTGACAAACCATGTCAGCGGATTGCATGAGACGAAAAGAGAGGGCAGCTTTGATCTCAGAAGGAGACCTGCCATGACTCGCATCGCTTATCTCGACTACGTCAAACCGACGCTTCTTTTTGCTTTGATTACGATCGCAGCTTTGCTGCGTGCAGCCCCCGCGCCCGCTGCGGGGACCGAAACCCTGACCGTTGCCGGAGGGTGTTTCTGGTGTGTTGAATCTGATTTCGAATCCGTCCCCGGCGTGCTCGAAGCGGTTTCGGGCTTTACAGGCGGTCAGGTGGCCAACCCCACTTATGATCAGGTGTCCAAAGGTGGCTCGGGCCATTATGAGGCCGTGCAGATCACGTTCGATCCGGCTCGCGTTTCCCGTGAAACCCTGCTGAACCTGTTCTTCCGCTCGGTCGACCCCACGGATGCTGGCGGTCAATTCTGTGACCGAGGTGACAGCTATCGCACTGCGATTTTCGTCTCCAACGCAGGCGAAAAAGCCAAGGCCGAAGCTGCCAAAGCCGACGCCCAACGCGCCTTGGGCCAGACGGTCGTAACGCCGATCCTGCAAGAAGGCGCGTTTTATCCGGCAGAGGAATACCATCAGGACTACTACAAGGGCGACAAGCTGGTCTTCACCCGGTTCGGCCCAAAGCGTCAGAAGAACGCCTATAAGGCCTACCGCAAAGCCTGCGGCCGCGATGCCCGCGTTAAACAGCTTTGGGGTGGCGACGCACCCTTTGCCGGGTCTTAATCGAACCGCGCCTCCCGGACCTCTTTGAGGTCCGGTATTACATCCGCCGTACCGTGCCGCGTGACCATCAGGGCCGCGGCACGATTTGCTTGGGTGATCGCCTGCGCCATTGGCATCCCGCGATCCATCCCGGCCAGAACATACCCCGTAAATGTATCGCCCGCACCCGTAGTATCCACGGCATGCACCTTGTGGGCCGGAAAATCCGAGACCTCTCCACGGTGATAGTACCGCGCGCCCTCTGCACCCAGTGTGACAATCACATGTTCAATCTGAAGGTCAGTTACAGATTGACCGGTGGCCTCACGCAGCTGCTCGGCCTCGACCGCGTTGAGGATCAGGAAATCCAGAAATGGCAGCACCGCCTGTACCGAATCCGCCTGAAACGGGGCAGCGGCGTAACAGACCGTCAGACCCAACTCGCGGCCCATCTTTGCAGCCTCAACCTGCATGTTGGTTTCGTTCTGCATCACCAGCAAGTCGCCCTTTGACGCCGATGACAGCGCCTGCCCCAGCTGATCCTGAGAGATCGCGTGGTTCGAACCCTGGAACAGGATGATATTGTTCTCACCCTCGGAATCCACAGCGATGATCGCATGGCCCGTGGGCACATCCACCTGCGCGATATAACGGGTATCAACGCCATATTCCGTCAGCCGATCCCGTGCCCAGCGCCCGTCGAAACCGACGGCCCCGATATGCGCAATCCGCGCCCCTGCTCTGGCCGAAGCCACGGACATGTTTGCGCCCTTGCCGCCCAGAAACCGGTCCAGCCGATTGGCCGACAGCGTTTCCCCCGGTCCGGGAAGGTGCGGCACATCATAGATCATGTCCGCATTGATCGAGCCGAGGTTCCAGATCGTCATGGTTTGCCCGAAATGTCACACGAGGCCAGAATGGCCATGTTCAGGATGTCATTCGCCGTCGAGACAGTCGAACAGATTTGAATCGGCTTGTCGATCCCAGACAGGATCGGGCCAATCACGGTCGCGCCGCCCATCTCCTGCATCAGCTTGGTCGAGATCGAGGCCGAGTGCCGCGCGGGCACGATCAGGATATTGGCTGGGCCGGTCAAACGCTGGAACGGATAGCCCGCCTGTTGATCCACATTCAGGGCCACATCCACGGTCATCTCACCTTCGTATTCGAAATCGACGCCGCGCTGATCCAGAACCGCAGGCGCACGGTGCATCTTTTCGGCGCGTTCCGACACCGGATAGCCAAAGGTCGAGAAACTGACGAAGGCAACGCGCGGTTCAAGCCCCATATGGCGCGCAACGGCGGCTGAGCGTTCGGCAATATTTGCCAGATCATTCTCATCCGGCCATTCATGGACCAGCGTATCGCCGATCAGAACAATCCGCCCCTTGTGCAAAAGGGCCGTCACACCCGCAGCTCCGTGCGCGGCGTCGGCGTCAAACACATGGTTGATCCGGTCCAGCACATGCGCCGACTTGCGCGTCGCCCCCGTGACCAGACCATCGCCATGGCCATGGGCCAGCATCAGCGAAGAAAACACATGCCGGTCGCGCGCGGCCAAACGGTGAATATCCTTACGGTCGAACCCTTTGCGTTGCAGGCGCTGATAAAGAAAATTCGAGTAGGTCTCGAGATGGTTGGTATTGGCAGCATTCACAACCTCCAACTCGCGCACGGCATCGCCCAGACCAGCCTCTTCCAGCTTTTGCTTCACGTCATCGGGGCGCCCCACAACCAGTGCCTTGCCAAAGCCTGACCGCTGATATGTCACAGCGGCACGCAGCACGCGAGGGTCGTCGCCTTCGGCAAAGATCATCCGGCTTTGCGCGGCGCGGGCACGGGCGTTCAGACCACGTAGGATGCTGGCGGTCGGATCCATGCGGGATTTCAGGCTCAGTTCATAGGCGTCCATGTCGATGATCGGACGCCGCGCTGCGCCGGTATCCATCCCGGCCTTGGCAACGGCAGGCGGAATGCGGTGGATCAGACGCGGGTCGAACGGCGTCGGTATGATGTAATCGCGCCCGAATGTCAGCGATTTACCATAGGCCATTGCCACCTCATCCGGCACATCCTCACGCGCCAGATTGGCCAGCGCATGGGCGCAAGCGATCTTCATCTCGTCATTGATGGCACGGGCGTGGATATCCAGCGCACCGCGGAACAGGTAGGGAAAGCCCAACACGTTATTCACCTGGTTGGGGTAATCGCTGCGTCCTGTGGCGACGATGGCATCGACGCGGACCTCATGCGCTTCTTCCGGGGTGATCTCGGGGTCGGGGTTTGCCATAGCGAAGATGACAGGGTTGTCGGCCATCGAGGCAACCATATCCTGCGTCACCGCGCCTTTGACCGAAACGCCCAGGAAGACGTCTGCGCCCTTCATCGCCTCTTCGAGCGTGCGCAGGTCCGTGGTGATCGCATGGGCCGATTTCCACTGGTTCATCCCCTCGGTCCGGCCTTGGTAAATCACGCCCTTGGTGTCGCAAACGATGCAGTTCTCATGCCGAGCGCCCATGGATTTGAGCAGCTCAATACAGGCGATCCCCGCCGCACCTGCCCCGTTCAGAACGATCTTCACATCCTCAATCTTTTTGCCCGAGATATGTAGCGCATTCAGCAGACCCGCTGCACAGATCACCGCAGTCCCGTGCTGGTCATCGTGAAAGACGGGGATATCCATCTCTTCCTTCAGGCGCTGTTCGATGATGAAGCATTCCGGCGCCTTGATGTCTTCAAGGTTGATGCCGCCGAAGGTCGGCCCCATCAGTTTCACCGCACGGCAGAATTCATCCGGGTCCTCGGTGTCCAGCTCGATATCGATCGAGTTCACATCGGCGAAGCGTTTGAACAGAACGGCCTTGCCTTCCATCACCGGCTTACCGCCCAGTGCACCAAGGTTCCCAAGGCCCAGAACTGCCGTCCCGTTCGAGATCACAGCCACCAGATTGCCCTTGTTGGTATAGTCATAGGCCGTCTCTGGCGCGGCGGCGATGGCCTCACAAGGGACCGCGACACCGGGACTGTAGGCCAGCGACAGATCGCGCTGCGTGGTCATGGGAACGGTGGCCTGCACCTCCCACTTGCCGGGGGTGGGGTCGAGGTGAAAGGCCAGTGCCTCTGCTTCGGTGATCTTCGTTTTGGGCATCTTTTAGGTCGTTTCCATGACTTCGGGGCTTATGCGTCATAGCGCAGGCGGGGCTGCGCCTCAACGACAATACGTTTTCACCTTTCGTCACGGTTGGGGGATTTGTAAGGTCGCGACCGGAAGACGCCAAAAGGGGGCCGCTTTTGTCCACAGTCACGCCGATGATGGCGCAATATCTTGAGATCAAAGAGGCCCATTCAGACGCTCTGCTGTTTTATCGCATGGGCGATTTCTACGAGATGTTTTTCGAGGATGCGGTAAACGCCGCCGAGGCATTGGATATCGCTTTGACCAAACGCGGCAAGCACAACGGGGACGACATCCCGATGTGCGGCGTGCCGGTTCATGCCGCCGAGGGCTATCTGCTAACTCTGATCCGCAAAGGCTTTCGCGTGGCCGTATGCGAACAGATGGAAAGCCCGGCTGAAGCGAAGAAAAGAGGCTCTAAATCAGTGGTTCGACGCGATGTCGTACGTCTGGTGACACCCGGCACGCTGACCGAGGACGCCCTGCTTGAGGCCCGCCGCCACAACTTTCTGGCCGCTTACGCCGAGGTCCGGGATGAGGCCGCTTTGGCTTGGGCCGACATTTCCACCGGAGCGTTTCACGTGATGCCTTTGACATCCGTTCGGCTCAGCCCCGAATTGGCGCGGCTGGCCCCGTCCGAGTTGATCGTGGGCGACGGGATGGAACAGGCGCTGAACGAGACGGTCCGTGATCTGGGCATTTCGCTTACCCCCATCGGGCGCGCCAGTTTCGACAGTACAGCTGCGGAAAAACGCATATGTGGGCTGTTTCACGTAGGTGCCTTGGATGCGTTCGGTAGTTTTGGCCGGGCCGAGGTGTCCGCCATGGGAGCGCTGATCGATTATCTTGAGATCACCCAAAAGGGCAAATTGCCCTTGCTGCAAACACCGCTTAAGGAATCCGAGGACCGCGTTGTGCAGATCGACGCCGCCACGCGCCGCAATCTGGAACTGACCCGATCCCTGTCCGGGGGTCGCGCCGGATCACTGTTGTCCGCGGTGGACCGCACAGTGACGCCCGGCGGCGCGCGCCTGCTGGAACAACGCCTGTCCAGCCCGTCCCGCAATCTGGACGTGATCCATGCGCGGCTTGATGCGGTGACTTACGCCGCAGAAGACAGCCTAATCTCCTCGGACCTGCGCGAGGCGCTGCGCAAAACCCCCGATCTGGACCGCGCTCTGTCACGCCTGTCGCTGGACCGAGGCGGGCCGCGCGATCTCGCTGCCATCCGCAATGGCCTGACTCAAGCCGCCGCGATTGCCGAAATCTGCCAGACGCAGGATCTGCCCGTTCTGCTCTCGACCGCATTGCAAAACCTTGTGGGGTTCGACGACCTGCTGAACCTGCTGGATGAGGCTTTGGTCGCCGAACCACCCCTTCTGGCTCGTGACGGCGGTTTCATCGCCCCCGGTTTCGACGCAGAACTGGACGATGCCCGCACCCTGCGCGATGAAGGTCGATCCGTCATCGCTGGATTCCAGCAGAAATACGCGGAACATACCGGCATCATGTCGCTGAAAATCAAGCACAACAACGTGCTGGGCTATTTTATCGAAACAACGGCCACACATGCCGAAAAAATGCTGAACCCGCCGTTCTCTGAGACCTATATCCACCGCCAGACCACCGCGAACCAAGTACGGTTCACTACGGTCGAACTGTCCGAGATCGAAACCCGCATCCTAAACGCCGGAAACATGGCGCTTGAGATTGAAAAACGGCTCTATCAAAGGCTATCTTGCGATGTTCTGACCCTCGCCGCCCGTCTCAACCAAGCTGCCCGAGGGCTGGCGGAACTGGACCTGACCACCGCGCTCGCCGATCTAGCGCGGGGTGAAAACTGGTGCCGCCCACAGGTCGACAGCTCGCGCGCGTTCTACGTGCAAGGCGGTCGCCATCCGGTCGTGGAACACGCGCTGCGCCAGCAATCGGGTGATGCTTTCATCGCCAATGACTGCGATCTGAGCGCCGATCAGGGGGCCGCGATCTGGCTGCTGACCGGTCCCAACATGGCCGGTAAGTCAACCTTCTTGCGCCAAAACGCGCTGATCGCCCTGCTGGCCCAAATGGGCAGCTATGTCCCAGCAGAACAGACCCATCTCGGCGTGGTCAGCCAACTGTTCAGCCGGGTCGGAGCCTCCGACGATCTGGCCCGCGGCCGCTCGACCTTTATGGTCGAAATGGTCGAAACCGCCGCCATCCTCAATCAAGCCGACGACCGCGCGCTGGTCATTCTGGATGAAATTGGCCGCGGCACCGCCACTTATGACGGCCTCTCGATCGCCTGGGCCACGCTGGAGCACTTGCACGCCGCCAACCAATGCCGCGCGCTGTTTGCCACCCACTACCACGAACTCACAGCACTGGCCGGAAAACTCGAAGGCGTCGACAACGCCACCGTCGCTGTCAAGGAATGGGAGGGCGAGGTGATCTTCCTGCATGAGGTCCACAAAGGCGCCGCCGACCGCTCCTATGGCGTGCAGGTCGCACAGCTGGCGGGCCTCCCAGCATCTGTCGTCGATCGCGCCCGAACCGTCCTTGAACAACTGGAAAAAACCGAACGCGAAGGCGGCAAGCAAAAAGCGCTGATTGACGACCTACCACTTTTCTCAGCTGCTCCACCACCTCCACCACACACGCCGAAACCCTCGCCGGTCTCAGACATGCTGCAAGATATCCTGCCGGACGAACTCACTCCACGCGAAGCACTCGACCTGATCTACAAACTAAAAGAGGCGGCCAAAAACTGACCGCCCCTTCTTCTGTTCAAAAATACCTCCGCCGGAGGCTTGGCTTCGCAGAAGCCAATCAGCTCGCAGGTGTCGACGACACTCCAACCTGCGCCGGACGCAGCAAACGGTCATGTAGCATGAATCCTTCAGCTGAGACCTGAATGATGTCGCCCGCCTTGGTGCCAGGCACCGGGGCTTCGAACATCGCCTCATGCATGTTTGGATCAAACCGATCCCCAACTTCCGGCGTGATCACCACAATCCCATGTTTTTGGAATACGTCCTTCAGTGCGCGCATGGTAAGTTCCACGCCTTCTATCAAACCAGCAGCCACTTCTTTCTGCTCATCGGTCGCAGCCTCAAGCGCGCGTTTCATGTTATCGTAAACCGGCAGCATGTCACGGGCCAGCTTTGACCCACCATACTGTTCCGCATCGCGACGGGCCTTGTCGCCACGTTTCCGCGCGTTCTCTGCATCCGCCAGGGCGCGCATGAACTTGTCCTTGAACGCATCTCGCTCGGCGCGCAACGCGTCGATCTCAAGCTCTTCTTCGCTAATCTCAACAAGGTCCTCGGCCAGCTCTTCCGCTTCGGCCATTGCGATATCGTCCAGAAAATCTTCGTTTTTGGGCTCTGCCATCTCTTACCCTCTAGCTCCGGTCGGAAATCAGCTTGCCGACCAGTTGCGCCGTATAATCCACGATCGGCACGATCCGTCCATAGTTCAGTCGCGTGGGTCCAATAACCCCGACCGCACCGATTATCTTACGATCAGCGTTCATATATGGAGACACCACCAAAGAGGAACCCGAAAGTGAGAAAAGTTTGTTCTCAGAGCCGATAAAAATGCGCACACCCTCGCCATCTTCGGTCAATTCAAGGAATTCAGCGATGTCACGCTTACGTTCCAGATCGTCAAACAGGGTGCGAATGCGGTCCAGCTCTTCAACTTCGCCCGAATCCGCCAGCAGATTCGCCCGCCCCCGCACGATCAACCGGGCCGAGTCGCCTCCGTCCCCGTCCCAGGCCGCGATTCCGCTTTCGACCATGTCACGCGCCAGAACATCAATTTCCTGTTTACGCGCGTCGATCTGAGACAGCATCTGCTTGCGCACTTCGCTAATCGTGCGGCCCTCAATCAGCGCGTTCAGGAAATTCGCCGCCTCGCGCATGGAACTCGGCGTCTGCCCCGGCGGCGGAGTGAACAGGCGGTTTTCCACGTGCCCGTCCGAAAACACCAGCACCACCAAAGCGCGGTCATGGCCCAGCGAGACAAACTCGATATGCTTGATCTCGGCCTCATGCTTGGGCGTCAGCACCAGTGACGCACCTTGTGTCACGTGTGACAAAGCCGATCCCACCCGGTCCAGCATACCGCCCACATCACCCGTGTTAGAGCCTAATGTCTCATTCAGCTTCTGCCGATCGTCGGCGCCCAGATCGCCAACCTCAAGCAACCCGTCAACAAACATTCGCAGCCCCTGCTGCGTCGGAATCCGCCCTGCGCTTACATGAGGGCTGTCCAGCAGGCCCAGAAACTCCAGATCCTGCATCACATTGCGCACCGTCGCGGCGCTGACTTTCTCCGACAAGGTGCGGGTCAGGGTGCGGCTGCCCACCGGCTCGCCGCTCTCCAAATAGCTTTCGACGATCAACCGGAACACTTCGCGCGAGCGGTCGTTCATCTCATTCAGAATTTTACTTGCTTCGCTCATCGGCGGCCCCCTGCTGGGTCGTCATTAAATCGCAGGTAAATGAAAGGTCAATCGGGGTTGCATCGTAACGCCACGGGGCGGTATCCCAAAGCCAGCAAACAAAGGAAATTCCATGCGACCCTCAGGACGTAATCTAGACGAAATGCGCGCTGTTTCCATCGAGACAGGTTTCACCAAACATGCCGAAGGGTCTTGCCTGATCAAGATGGGCGACACCCATGTGCTGTGTACCGCCACGATCGAGGACCGCGTGCCGCCCTTTATCAAGGGCTCGGGCCTTGGCTGGGTGACTGCCGAATACGGTATGCTGCCCCGCGCGACCAACACGCGGATGCGGCGTGAGGCGGCCTCAGGCAAGCAAGGCGGTCGCACCGTGGAAATCCAGCGCCTGATTGGCCGCGCCCTGCGCGCCGGTGTCGACCGGGTGGCGCTGGGTGAACGACAGATCACTGTCGACTGCGATGTCATTCAGGCCGATGGCGGCACCCGCTGCGCCTCGATCACCGGCGGTTGGGTCGCACTGCGTCTGGCGGTGAACAAGCTGATGAAAACGGGCGATGTGATTTCCGATCCTCTGGTCGATCCTGTCGCCGCCGTGTCTTGTGGCATCTATGCCGGTCAGCCGGTGCTGGATCTGGACTACCCCGAAGACAGCGAAGCCGGTGTGGATGGCAACTTCATCATGACCGGCTCGGGCAAGCTGATCGAAGTACAGATGAGCGCCGAAGGCTCGGTCTTTAGCCGCGCGCAGATGGATCAGCTGATGGATCTGGCCGAGAAAGGCGTCGGCGAACTGGCAGCCGCACAAAAAGCCGCCACCGCATGACCCGCAAGTTCGACAGCGACAGGCTGCTGGTCGCCACGCACAACAGAGGCAAGCTTGAGGAGATGGCGCATCTTCTTGAGCCCTTTGGCGTGACCGTGATCGGCGCGGGCGAGATGAACCTGCCCGAACCGAAAGAGACAGAGGATACCTTTGTCGGCAATGCCCGGATCAAGGCGCATGCCGCGGCCAAAGCGACCGGCCTGCCTGCTCTGTCGGACGATTCCGGGATCACCATCGACGCGCTGAACGGCGCACCCGGCGTCTACACTGCCGATTGGGCCGAAACTGGCAATGGCCGGGATTTCCTGATGGCGATGACCCGCGCTCATAATGAATTGGAAGCCAAAAACGCCCCCCATCCTCGTACCGCGCAATTCCGCAGCACGCTGGTTCTGGCCTGGCCCGACGGTCATGACGAAGTGTTCGAGGGCATCGCCCCCGGTCATCTGGTCTGGCCCATTCGCGGCGAAGGCGGTTTTGGCTATGACCCGATGTTTGTCCCCGACGGCTATGACATTACTTTTGCGCAGATGGATCGCTGGGAAAAGAACAAGATCAGCCATCGCGGCCGCGCGGTGGAGATGTTCGTGAAGGGCTGCTTTGGCGGATGATTGGCGCAACGGGGGCTTTGGCCTGTACGTGCATTGGCCCTTTTGCGAGGCCAAATGCCCCTATTGCGATTTCAACAGCCATGTTTCCCGTAATATTGATCAAAAACAATGGCTTGAGGCGTATCTGACCGAGCTGCGCCGCTCGGCCACCGAAACGCCCGATCGCATCCTGAACACGATCTTCTTCGGTGGCGGCACCCCATCTCTGATGGATCCCGACACCGTCGCCGCTGTGATTGATGAGGCCCGCGCCCTGTGGCGGCCCGCCAATGACATGGAAATCACGCTTGAGGCCAATCCCGGCTCGGTCGAGGCTGGGCGCTTCGCTGCCTATCGTGATGCCGGCGTGAACCGGATCTCGATGGGGGTACAAGCGCTGAACGATGAAGATCTGCGTCGTCTGGGCCGTATCCACACAGTGGCCGAGGCCCACGCCGCCTTTGATATCGCCCGTAATTGCTTTGACCGCGTCAGTTTCGACCTGATCTATGCCCGCCAGCATCAAACGTTGGACGATTGGCGCGCGGAACTAACCGAAGCCCTGTCGATGGCCGTTGATCATCTGTCACTGTACCAACTGACGATCGAGGAAGGCACCGCCTTTGGCGACCGTTACGCGGTGGGCAAACTGCGCGGCCTGCCCGAGGATGACCACGCCGCTGACATGTACCTCGCCACGCAGGAGATTTGTGAGGCCCACGGCCTGCCCGCCTATGAAGTGTCAAACCACGCCCGACCAGGCGCGGAGTCGCGGCACAATCTGATCTATTGGAACTACGGGGATTATGTGGGCATCGGACCCGGTGCACATGGGCGCATCACGGTTCATAACACCAAATACGCCACTGAAACCTACTTGTCGCCAACCGCGTGGTTGACTGCTGCCCTCAAGGGATCGGGTGAAAAGGAACGCACCGCGCTCAGTCCGCAAGATCAGGCAAATGAATACCTTATAATGGGTCTACGTATTTCTGATGGTCTAGATATAGATCGCTACAGTGCATTATCATCGTATGAGCTGCCACATGGCAAACTCAACGATCTGAGTGAAATCGGTATGGTCGAGGTGCAAGGCCGTCAGCTTAGGGCCACCAAAAACGGACGCGCAGTATTGAATGCCGTTATCCGGGAATTGCTGGGGTAGCATGCAGTATCTTTGGGCTACTCTGGGATTGATTTGCGTGGCGCTTGCAGTCATCGGTGTCGTGCTGCCACTGCTACCGACCGTCCCGTTCCTGCTGTTGGCCGCCTTCTTCTTCGCGCGCTCATCGTCCCGTTTGCATAATTGGCTGATCACACATCGCACGTTCGGCCCAATGATTATTGATTGGCAAAGCTCCGGCGCCATTCGTGCAAGTGCAAAAAAAGCGGCAACCGTGTCGATTGCCGCCGTTTTTGGAATTTCAGTCCTGATTTCTGTACCGGGGTACGTTCTTGCAATCCAGGCGGTCGTTTTGGGCGCTGTGCTAACCTTTATCTGGACCCGCCCTAACGGCTGAGCTTGGCGCAAAGATCGTCAAGTTGATCCAGGTTTTCATAGGTCAACACAACCTGCCCCGTCTCGGTCCCCGCTTTGTGGTTGATGACAACCTTCATCGCCAGAATGGCCGACAGATCTTTTTCCAACGCCCGCGTATCCGCATCCTTCCCGGCATCCAGATTACGCGCCCGAGGAACCGGTTTTGCTTCATTCGGCTGCTGTTGTTTCTTGACCAACGCCTCGGTCGCGCGGACCGAAAGGCCATCGCGGATCACAATTTTCGCCAGCTCTGTCGGGTTTTCGGCAGTAATCAACGCCCGCGCATGGCCGCCGGACAGCTTTCCCTCGACCACGAAATGCTGCACATCCATTGGCAATGACAGCAATCGCAGCAGGTTTGCGATATGGCTCCGGCTTTTACCCAGAGCCTCGGCCATTTTTTCCTGCGTATGGCCAAAGCGGTCCATAAGCTGTTTGTAACCCGCGGCCTCTTCTACTGCGTTCAAATCAGCACGCTGGATATTCTCAATAATCGCGACTTCCAGCACCTCGGTGTCATCGAAATCCCGCACAATAACTGGAATATCATGCAGTTGCGCCATCTGCGCAGCGCGCCAGCGCCGCTCACCAGCGACAATCTCATAATCACCTTCCGAGATTTCACGCACGATCAAAGGTTGGATAATGCCCTTTTCCTTGACCGAAGCCGCCAGTTCATCCAGTTGCTCTCGTGAAAAAGTACGGCGCGGCTGGTTCGGATTGGCGTGCAGTTTTTCAATCGGGACTTTCATGTCCGGGCGGCGTGGTTCGGACATGACGCGGCCTTCGGTTTCCTGCGTTACATCCGCCATCAATGCAGACAATCCGCGCCCCAACCCCCGAGGTTTCGATTTCTTTGCTGCCACTGTGACCTCCTACCGCCATTCAGGCGGCTTTTTTATTCTTATACATGACCTCGCGCGCCAAGTGTCGGTACGCCATCGCCCCTAAGGACCCAGAATCATATTGCAGAACTGGCAAAGCGTAAGACGGAGCCTCGCTGACCCGAACATTTCTGGGTATCTTGGTTTTAAATACCATCTCACCCAGATTGTCACGCGCGTCTTTTTCGACCTGACGGGACAAGTTGTTGCGGTTGTCATACATAGTCAGCACAACACCTTCGATTCTGAGGTCGGGGTTTGCGGTTTGCCGAACCTCGCGAATAGTCAGCATAAGCTGCGATAGGCCCTCAAGCGCAAAGAACTCACTTTGCAGCGGAACCAGCACAGAATGCGCCGCAACCATTGCGTTGACGGTTAAAAGGTTCAGCGAAGGCGGGCAATCGATCAGAACAAAGTCAAACCCAAACTTGTCGATAGCGGTTTGACGCAATGCGTCATGAAGCAGATAGCTGCGTTTTTCGTTGGAAATAAGTTCGATATCAGCTGAGCTCAAATCTACAGTCGCCGGGATAACAAAAAGCCCGCCAATTTCTGTTTCCTGAACGACCGCCTCCAGCGGTGCATCATCCAGGATCAGATCATATGTCGTCCAATCCCGGTCTTCGACACCTAAACCGGTGGACGCGTTGCCCTGCGGGTCCAAATCGACCACGAGAACTTTGCATCCAGCTTCTGCCAGGCCCGCAGCGAGGTTGATCGCAGTTGTTGTCTTTCCAACACCGCCCTTCTGATTAGCTACCGCAATTATCCGAGGGCCAGAAGGACGAGACAAATCAACCACGAGAAACTCCTTTTATCTTAAGGATAACGGCTTGGGGCTCGGTTAAACTTTTAATCGGCTCGGCATCGAAATTCCATTCCTCCTGCGCGTCCGACAGTTCTTTTTTCCACTTCGCGCCTTTCGGCAACAGGGCTGTCCCAGATTCGCCTAAATGCCTGTCGCAAAACGATAATAAGACCCTTAATTCTGCAAGCGCGCGGGCTGACAAAACATCGGCATTCAAGGGGTCAACGGATTCAATTCGTTTGGAAATTACCCGGCAATTCGTGCTGCATTCACGCGCCACATTTCGCAGAAATGCTGATTTTCTTTGATCGCTCTCCACCAGTGTGAACGAGGCGTCCGGATATTCTTCCATAGCCAGAATCGCACAGACCATACCTGGAAATCCGCCCCCACTACCCAGATCAACCCAAGAATTGAAGCTGTCGGCGCAGCGATAAACTTGCACAGAATCCTTGATGTGCCGCTCCCATATGTCCTCCAGGCTGTTCCTCGAGACAAGATTTATGCTTTGATTCCACTTTTTGACCAAATCCACATAAGTGGTCAGCCGGGAAAATGTTTCACGTGAAACATTCAAGTCGTCCCTCATATCTTTCGCACTTTCTGGTCGCGGCGAAGTCTGGCCAAAACCAATGTCAGAGCTGCAGGCGTAACGCCTTCGACGCGACTAGCCTGACCGATATTCTCCGGCTTTGCTCGGGACAGCTTTTGTTTCATCTCTGACGACAGGCCTTCCAGGGCAAAAAAATCGAAACCCCTAGGAATTTCATAAGCTTCATCCCGGCGCATTGCTTCGACGTCTCTTTTCTGCCGCTCAATATAGTTCGCGTACAGCGCGTCACGCTCCACTTGTTGGCGGATATCAGGGTCAACGGCTTCCGAGCCCGAAATTAGTGGGATCAAATCCGAGTAATTGACTTTGGGAAACGCCAGAATCGCCATGCCATCTCGACGATTGCCGTCGTTATTAACCGAAATTCCTGCCGCGTTTATCTCTTTCGGCGTATATTTCCGCTTATTTAGCAACGACTTTGCCGCCGTTAACTTCTTCATCTTCTCGGAAAACACTTCTTCCCGTTTAGGTGTTACGCACCCCAGCTTAATTCCGACCGGCGTTAACCTCTGGTCTGCATTGTCTGCTCGCAATGACAGGCGAAACTCAGCACGAGACGTGAACATCCGGTAAGGCTCCGCGACTCCCTTGGTGGTAAGGTCGTCAATCATTACCCCTATGTAACTGTCTGCACGTGTAAAATGAACAGGTTCTCTATCCAAGGTGGCCAGGGCGGCATTTAGTCCCGCTACCAAGCCCTGAGCAGCCGCCTCCTCATACCCAGTGGTTCCATTAATTTGACCTGCCAAATATAAACCTGGCACAGATGGCAGAGACAGCGAGGAAGTTAACACACGGGGATCCACGTAATCATATTCGATCGCGTATCCTGGTTGCAGAATCTTGGCTTTTTCCAAGCCCTTAATAGACTGGACATATTCGCGCTGAATGCCCTGCGGCAACGAAGTTGAGATTCCATTTGGATATATTGTGTGATCATTGACCCCTTCCGGCTCCAGAAATATCTGGTGGGAGTCCTTTTCGGCAAATCGAACAATCTTATCTTCAATTGAAGGACAGTACCGCGGGCCAACGCCATCAATATGGCCGCCATACATTGCTGAACGCGCCAAGTTCTTTTCGATTATCTCGTGTGTTTGGGCATTCGTATGTGTAATACCACACGAGATTTGGGGAGCTACAACCGAACTGGACAAAAAAGAGAACAGGCTTGGTTCATCGTCTCCGTCTTGACGCTCTAGATCTGACCAATCAATCGTTCGTCCGTCCAATCTTGGCGGAGTGCCCGTTTTCAAACGACCAAGTGGTAACTCAAAGCTATCTAATCTTTCTGCCAATCGAACCGACGGTCTGTCGCCCATTCGTCCGCCCGGTTTGGCCTCATCCCCAATATGGATCACACCACGCAGAAACGTCCCGGATGTTAAGATCACTGCTTTTGCTCGGATTTCTGAGTCGTCCGCCAATCGGATACCGGCAACACGATCGGCGACGATCAGGAAATCAGTCACTTCACCGACAATAACGCTCAACCCTTGTTGAGCTTGAGTTTCTTTTTGCATTGCCGCCCGGTACAAAGTCCGGTCTGCCTGCGTTCGGGGACCTTGCACCGCGGGCCCCTTGCGACGATTTAGCAACCGAAACTGAATTCCGGCCCGATCTGCGACGCGCCCCATAACGCCGTCCATGGCATCGATTTCGCGTACTAAGTGGCCTTTGCCCAGCCCTCCGATTGCTGGGTTGCATGACATGACACCAATGTCGGCGGCTGACAAAGTCACCAACGCGGTATTCACACCCATCCGTGCGGCGGCGTGGGCTGCCTCGGTTCCTGCGTGGCCCGCGCCGATGACGATGACATCAAAATCCGAATGTTTCACGTGAAACACTCCTTACTTGCCCAAGCAGAAACTCGAGAATATTTCGTCCAACAAGTCTTCAACCCCGATCCTCCCAACCAGAGATTCCAACGTTCTGATAGCTGTGCGCATTTCTTCGGCAGCGATATCATACAGGTCTGGGCCTGATTCCAGAACCGAGATTGCCGCGTTCAAGGCCTGTTGCGCATTGATCAGCGCAACACGGTGCCTTTCTCGTGTCGCAATACCAGATGTCGTGGTTCGCGATGACAAAATACGCGATATACGGGCAACAAGTGCATCCACTCCGTGGCCTGTTTTCCCAGAAATGCCATTTTCACCCTCATCTCGAAGGTCGGATTTAGGGAAAACTTGGATATCTTCGGACTGAAACTGCACATCCAATTCGGACGGGTCAGCTGTCAGAAACACTCGCATATCCGCAGCCTCCGCCCGTTTCTTTGCCAACGCAATCCCCAATGATTCCACATGATCTTCGGTTTCGCGCAATCCGGCCGTGTCCAACAGTGTTACCGGCAAACCGTCCAAGTCCATCCGCACTTCGATCACATCGCGTGTAGTTCCGGCATATTCCGATGTTATCGCGGCTTCTCGCCCGGCCAGCGCATTCAGCAAAGTAGACTTTCCAGCATTGGGCAAGCCGACAATAGCAACTTCAAATCCTGTGCGAATACGTTCAGCAATCTTGACGCCTTCGGCTTCACGCATCAGGTCGGACATGACACCTTCAACTAAGGCCCGAACTTCAGGCGTGACATCGGTTGGCACCTCTTCATCCGCAAAATCGATCACGGCCTCAAGCAGGGACGCAGCACGGATCAGGTCGCGACGCCAACGCTCGGCAAGCTGCCCCAGACCCCCAGCTAGAATAGTCTGCGCCTGCTTGCGTTGCGCTTCAGTTTCCGCGTCGATCAAATCGGCAAGACCTTCGACCTGAGTCAGATCCATCTTGCCGTTTTCCAACGCGCGACGGGTGAATTCTCCGGGTTCAGCCAGGCGCAAACCATCGGTATCGGACAAACACCGCATCACAGCATTCACCGACGCAGTGCTACCATGAATTTGAAGCTCTGCGACGTCCTCACCGGTGAAACTGGCCGGAGCCCGGAACGTCAGCACCAACCCGTTATCCAGACGAGATCCATCCGGCCCGCGTAGCGTGCGTAAATTCATACCGCGCGCGGGAAGTTCCCCGCCCGTCAGATCCCTGACCGCCGAGTGCGCTAAAGGACCAGAGAGGCGTATAACCGCCACCCCTGCTTTGCCTTGCGCGCTGGCCAAGGCGAATATCGTATCCATTCGAAGGCCTCGCGTCCGTTAAGACCTGTGTCAGGTGTTCATTGAATCGAAGAACTCGCCATTCGTCTTCGTCTGTTTCAGCTTGGACAGCAGGAACTCGATCGCGTCGGTCGTCCCCATCGGGTTGAGGATGCGGCGCAGAACAAATGTTTTGGCCAGATCACCCTTGTCGACCAGCAGATCCTCTTTCCGGGTGCCCGATTTGAGGATGTCAATCGCCGGGAACACACGCTTGTCGGCGATTTTGCGGTCCAACACGATTTCCGAGTTACCCGTGCCTTTGAATTCTTCAAAGATCACCTCGTCCATCCTGCTGCCGGTGTCGATCAGCGCGGTGGCGATGATGGTCAGCGAACCGCCCTCTTCGATATTCCGCGCCGCACCGAAGAACCGTTTGGGTCGTTGCAGTGCATTCGCATCCACACCACCGGTCAGAACTTTACCCGAGGATGGCACCACGGTGTTAAACGCCCTACCAAGTCTTGTGATTGAGTCGAGAAGAATAACAACATCTCGTTTATGCTCGACCAAACGCTTGGCCTTTTCGATCACCATTTCCGACACGGCCACGTGGCGCGTTGCAGGTTCATCAAAGGTCGAGGACACGACCTCACCCTTCACCGAGCGCTGCATGTCCGTCACCTCTTCGGGGCGTTCGTCGATCAGAAGGACGATCAGGTAGCATTCGGGGTGGTTCTGTTCGATCGAGTGCGCGATGTTCTGAAGGATCACCGTCTTACCCGTCCGCGGAGGCGCCACGATCAGCGACCGCTGTCCTTTACCAATTGGCGCAACAAGGTCGATCACGCGAGCGGACTTGTCTTTGATGGTGGGATCTTCGATCTCCATCTTCAGACGTTCGTCTGGGTACAAAGGTGTCAGGTTGTCGAACAGGATCTTGTGCTTAGCTTTCTCGGGGTCTTCAAAGTTGATCTTTGTGACCTTAGTCAGCGCAAAATACCGTTCGTTGTCATCGGGCGCCTTGATTTCACCTTCAACGGTGTCGCCAGTGCGCAGCGAATGCAGGCGGATCATGTCAGGCGAGACATAAATGTCGTCAGGACCCGGCAGATAGTTTGCCTCGGGCGAACGCAGGAAGCCAAAGCCGTCTTGCAGCACTTCCAGCACGCCATCGCCGCCAACGGTCCAGCCTTCATCCGCGCGTTCGCGCAGGATCTGGAACATCATCTCGCCCTTTCGCATGGTCGAGGCGTTTTCGATCTCCAGCTCTTCGGCCATCGCCAGAAGGTCTTTGGGGCTTTTGGCTTTCAGATCGGCCAGATTCAGGGATTCATTGGACATGATACAAACCTTCACCGCTGTCAGCGCGGCACGAAGTGGAATTTCAGTACGGAAGATACGCCGCCCGGACGGGCGTGTTGACCCCTACATAAGCGTGACCTTTGTTGGAGTCAAACTGCCCTTTTATTTCCTAAGTAGTTTGTGCCCTCAGAACTTCAGAACGACCGCCAGGACAATGATAACCATCAAAACCGTCGGAACCTCGTTCATCATGCGGTACTGCCGCCCAGTGAGCTTATTTCGCCCCTCTATGAAGTCCTTGCGCCGCGCCATCAGCCAATGATGGAACCAGGTCATCCCGATCACCGCGACCCCCTTGGCCCAGGGCCAGGCCCAGTCCCAGCCAACAATGCCGGGCGTGAAGACCATGATCAGCCCGCAGACCCACGCCACGACCATCGCTGGGCGCATGATCACGCGCAGCAGCTTCTCTTCCATTTCAAAGAAGATATCCTGCGCTCCGTCGACCGCTTGAGCCTTTTCTACGTGATAGACGAACAAGCGGGGCAGATAGAACAACCCTGCCATCCATGAGATCACGGCCATGATGTGAACCGACTTTACCCACGGGTAGATTGCGAAAAGAAGGTCGGTCATGCTGGCTCCGAAGGTTTCCCGGAACCCTCCCTAATAAAAAAATAAGAAAAGAAAAAGGATGATGGTTTTGTAGGGCGGTCCAAATCCGTGGATTACTTTTTTACACATATGTTTTCCCCAAGTGGACAGAATCCGGTTCTGGGCGGTTGATTCTGTTGAGAGAAAGTTTTTCCTATTAATATCAATTATTTATACTTTTCTTGAATATGAATCACTGGGGATAAGTCTTCGGGTATGTTTGGAAAACCCCGGTTTTCCCGTTTGTCGACTTATCCTTGTCCCTACTGGATAGTATTCGGGCGAATCCGGGATGTTTGACGCGAAAATCGTGGGCTTGCGTGTCAACAGGAAAGCCATACAAACCATCCCGGAACCGTTAACGATTTGCTCAGGGGGTTTTCCACATGTCTGTCCCCATCATTCTGGCCTCTGGCTCGTCCATCCGGGCGGAGTTGTTGCGCAATGCGCAGGTGCCGTTCAGCGTGCAAACCGCGCGCGTCGATGAAGACACAGCTAAACGCGCCCTTCTGGCTGAAGGCGCCTCGCCCCGCGATATTGCAGATGCTCTGGCCGAGATGAAGGCCCGCAAGGTCAGCGACAAACATCCCGGCGCGATGGTGTTGGGATGCGATCAAGTGCTGGACTTCGACGGTCAGCTTTTATCGAAACCACAAACGCCTGACGACGCGCTGGCGCAGCTTAGGGCCATGCGGGGGAAACGGCATATGCTGCTATCGGCGGCCGTGATCTATCAGGATGGCGAGCCGATCTGGCGGCATGTGGGTCAGGTTCGCTTGCGGATGCGGATGAGCTCGGACGCATATCTGCGGGGCTACGTGGATCGAAACTGGGACAGTATCCGTCACGCCGTTGGGGCCTATAAGCTGGAAGAGGAAGGTGTGCGCCTGTTCGCCACCATTGACGGAGACTATTTTAACGTCTTGGGTATGCCCTTATTGGAGCTGTTGAATTTTCTGGCCGTCAAAGGGGTGATTGATCAATGAGCAAGGCAAAGATTCCTCTGGCCGGGGTGATCGGGCACCCAGTGGCGCATTCGAAATCGCCTCAGTTGCATGGGCATTGGTTAAAGACCTATGGGTTGTCGGGTCACTACGTGCCGATGGATGTGTCCCCGGACGATTTACAGGATGTGTTGCGCGCTTTGCCCAAGGCTGGGTTCGTGGGAACCAATGTCACCGTTCCACACAAAGAGGCTGCGCTACGTCTGGCCGATGAAGTCTCGGACCGGGCGCGAAAGATCGGCGCGGCGAATACGCTGGTGTTTCAGGACGATGGCCGGATTCACGCAGACAACACCGATGGCTATGGATTCCTTGAGAACCTGCGCAGTGGCGCGCCGGATTGGTCCCCGACGGACGGACCTGCGGTTGTGTTCGGGGCAGGCGGTGCCGCGCGAGCGGTGCTTCAGGCTTTGGTCGAGGCAGATGTGCCCGAGATTTTGCTGACCAACCGTACCCGGGAGCGGGCCGAGACATTGCGAGATGAATTTGGGCCCAGCATCACGGTTGTCGATTGGGTTCAGGCCGGAAATGTGATCGAGGATGCCGAATTGGTGGTCAACACCAGCTCTTTGGGGATGCAGGGACAGCCCGAGCTGCGCGTGCCGCTGGACGGGTTGCAACCCGGTGCGGTTGTGACGGACTTGGTTTATGCGCCGTTGAAAACCCATCTGCTGAAAACCGCCGAAGAGGCCGGCTGCACCACCGTCGATGGTTTGGGCATGTTGCTGCACCAGGCTGTGCCGGGTTTCGAAAGCTGGTTCGGTGTCCGCCCTGAAGTCAATGTAGACCTGCGCGCGGCTGTTTTGTCATGAGTTTCGCGCTTGGCCTGACGGGCTCGATCGGAATGGGCAAAAGCACCGCAGCGCAAATGTTTGTCGATGAAGGCTGCGCGTTATGGGATGCAGATGCAGCAGTACATAGACTCTATTCAAGGGGCGGAGCTGCCGTTGAACCGATGCAAGCCGCTTTTCCCGCCGCAATCGTTGACGACGCGGTCAGCCGCGATGCGCTGAAACAGATCATCACAAATGACCCGGCTGCGCTCAAGCAGATCGAAGGCATCGTGCACCCCTTGGTTGCCGCGGACCGCGCTGCGTTTCGGGCGAACGCTACGGCGGATATTCTGGTTTTCGACATTCCCTTGCTATTCGAAACCGGTGGAGATGAAGCGATGGATGCCGTGGCTTGCGTGTCGATCCCGAAGGGTGAACAAAAACGCCGCGTTATGGCGCGCGGCACGATGACCGAGGCGCAGTTCGAGCAGATCCGCGCCAAACAGATGCCGAATGACGAAAAATGCGCACGATCTGATTTCGTGATCGTGACGGACAGTCTGGACCATGCCCGCGCGCAGGTGCAGGATGTGGTCAGGCAGATACGGGCGGGTTTGGCAGATGCGTGAAATTGTACTGGATACCGAAACCACGGGGTTCGATCCCGAAAGTGGCGACCGCATCGTGGAAATCGGCGCGGTCGAGCTTTGGAACCACGTGGCCACGGGCGAGACCTATCACGTCTATATCAACCCCGAACGTTCGATGCCGGAAGAGGCGTTTGGCGTTCACGGTATCGGCCCGGACCTGCTGGAAACTCCGCGACCACCGGAAAAAGGTGAAGTAACACTGAAGGACAAGCCGGTTTTTGCCAAGGTCGGTCAGGGATTTCGCGACTTCATCAAGGATTCGAAACTGGTCATCCACAACGCCTCGTTCGACATGAAGTTCCTGAACGCCGAGTTGAAATGGATGGGCCTGCCGCAGATTCCGATGGATCAGGCGCTCGATACGCTGGCCATCGCGCGCAAACGCTTTCCGGGTTCACCCGCCTCGTTGGATGCGCTGTGCCGGCGGTTCAATATCGACAACTCGAACCGAACGCTGCACGGGGCGCTGCTGGACTCTGAGATTCTGGCCGAGGTCTATCTGGAGCTGATTGGTGGACGGCAGCCGGATTTCGGCCTTTCGACTGTCGCCTCTGCGGCAGGTGCGGGCGGCGAAGAGTGGCGACCCACGGCACGACCGACACCCTTGGCGTCAAAGATCACCGATGAAGAACGCACAGCACATGAAACATTTGTGGAAAAACTGGGCGAAAACGCCCTGTGGACCCGCGCCTGAGGGATTATCCGGCGCGGGTCGAATAGGTTAGGCTTCGGCTTTTTGTGCCTCGGCCTGACGACGCATCAACTCGTTGCGGTACAGGGCGACAAAGTCGATATTGTCCAGGTTCACCGGCGGATAACCACCGTCGCGGGTTACGTCGCTGACGATGCGGCGCAGGAACGGGAACAACATCCGCGGGCATTCGATCATCAGGAACGGATGCAGTTGGTCATCGGCCACACCTTCAACGTGGAACAGGCCGCAATAATCCAGCTCGCACAGGAACAGGATATCTTCCATGCCCTTGGCTTTGGATTTGAGGTTCAGTTTGACCGAAACCTCATACTGATGCTCAGTCGGGCGCTTCTTTGCATCAAGATTGACCTGAACGGAAATCTCGGGCTGCACGTCGCCGGATACGCCCTTTTGGGCCATCACGTTTTCAAACGACAGATCACGAATGAATTGTCCCAGAACGCGCATCTGGATCTGCGGTGCCGCCTGGGCTGCGGCGGCTGTGTTTTCTTTGGCGTCTTCTTCGGCCATTTATCTACTCCGAAACTAAAATTTGCCTTTGCTTAGCAAGTTGGGCGCGGCACCTCAATGCAGGTCACGGACCTTCGACCCATTTCGATGGTTTTGATGGGTCACGGCGGGGGTGAACCTCGGTGTATTCCCCGTCGATCACGTCGTCTTGCGGTGCAGGGTCAGGACCGGTGCGGAACTGCGCGCCACCACCCATCTGAAACTGGGTGATGGTTACCCTGGACTTAAGAAAATTGAAAACGGCCACCCGAACTCCGGGAATAAGCAAAGCAAAACCAATGGCATCGGTGAAAAACCCCGGTGTCAGCAGCAATACGCCAGACAAGAGGATCATAGCGCCATGGGCCAGCGGTTCGGTCGGGTCGTCCAGTTCGGCAAAGGATCGCTGCAGATTGGCCAATGCCATGCGACCTTGTGTCCGTACCAAAGCCGTGCCCAACACAGCCGTCAGAACGACAATCGCAAGCGTTGGCCACAGACCGATCAGGCCGCCGACCTGAATGAACAGGCCGATCTCGATGATCGGGACCAGCAAAAAAGCGAGGAACAGATACATGTGTGTTATCCTTTAACCAGGCCCGGGCAGTAGACTTGTCCCGAACTGTCACCTACATAGTGGCAAGAGGCTGCGTATACAAAGTCGCAGTCCGATAAAGAGGATGAAATGAACGAACCGATGATCCAGTTGCTGGTCCTGGCCGGAATTGCCGTTTTCCTGATCCTGCGCCTGAAAAGCGTGCTGGGGACGCGTGAGGGTTTTGAAAAGCCCCCCGTTCAGCAGCAGCCAGACGGGCAGAATTCGCGCCGTGACTTCGAGGTGATCGAAGGCGGCCCGGATCACGACATCACCGACCACGTTGCCGAAGACAGCGAACAGGCCCAGACCCTGACCGCTATGAAGCGGGTTGAGCCCAGCTTTTCGGTGTCCGAGTTTGTTCAAGGCGCGCGCGGCGCGTATGAGATGATCGTGATGGGGTTCGAAAAGGGCAATCTGGACGAAATCCAGCCCTTCCTGTCCGAAGAGGTGTTTGACACTTTCGTCGATGTCGTTGCAGCGCGTGAGGATCAGGGCCTGACGATTGAAGCTGAATTCATTGGGGTGCGAGAAACCGCGCTGGCCGATGTAAAGTTCGACAAGGACACCAATGAGGCCGAGATTACCATGCGCTTTGTGGGTGAGCTGACCTCGGTCGTGCGGGATCGCGGTGGTGATATCATCGAAGGCAACCCCAACACCGTCAAACGCCAAAAGGACAGCTGGACCTTTGCCCGCGTGATGGGCAGCGACGATCCGAACTGGCTGCTTGTTGCCACGGACGCATGATTGCTGCGCTTCGGTCGTTTTTGCTGGGGGCTGTGATGGCAACCTCTGCCAGCGCCGAAGCGACGCGTTCCATTCTGTCGTTTGACGATCTGGATGGCTGGGCCGCCGATGACCACGGGGCGGCCCTTTCAGTTTTTCTGAACACGTGTGGCGATCTGGATGACCCGGATTGGCGCGCACTCTGCAGTGTCGCGCAGACCTATGAAGCCGATGCCGCCCGATCTTTCTTTGAGCTGTTCTTCCGCCCCGTTCTGGTCGAAGACGGCAAGGACGCGTTGTTCACCGGGTATTTTGAGCCAGAATTGGACGGATCGCGCACCCGATCGGATCGGTTCCGATATCCGCTGTACAAAATGCCGCCCGAGGCGCGTGGGGCTGGGCAATGGCTGTCACGTCGGGACCTGTTGACCAGCGATGTTTTGCAAGGTCGCGGACTTGAGATCGCTTGGGTCGATGACCCGGTCGAGCTTTTCTTTCTGCAAATCCAGGGCTCGGGCCGTATCCGCCTGCCGGATGGCGGCGCATTGCGGGTGGGTTATGGGGGCGCAAACGGGCATCCCTACCGCTCAATCGGGTCGGAGTTGATCCGAAAGGGAGCGTTAGCCGCCCATCAGGTCAGTGCGCAGATGATCAAGACATGGGTGCGCAAGAACCCCGAGGCCGGGGCCGAGCTGCTGTTTCACAACCCCTCATACGTGTTCTTCCGCGAAGTCACCCGCATCGCGCCCGAGCTTGGGCCTTTGGGCGCCATGAACCGATCCGTCACCACGATGCGCAGCATTGCAGCCGATCCGGGCTTCACGCCGTTGGGCGCGCCGGTTTGGGTTGAGAAGGACGGCAAGAACCCATTGCGACGGTTGATGATCGCGCAGGATACCGGTTCGGCTATCAAGGGCGCGCAGAGGGCTGATATTTTCTTTGGTACTGGTGATGAAGCGGGCCGCGCCGCGGGGCGTTTGAAAGACCCCGGACGCATGATCGTTTTACTGCCGATCCAACGCGCCTATGCACTGGCACCGGATTCGTTCTGATGGCACGGCGCAAACTCACCTCGGACGAAATCGAACTATGGCGAAAGGTCGCCAAACAGGCCGAGCGGATGCACCCCGAGATCCCGCAAACGGTGCATCCGACCACCCTGCCGAAACCGAAGCCCACCAAAACGCCAAAAGCGCGGATCGACACGTTTGAGCTTGGCCAGACCGCACCTTCTAAACCATCGCGCCATGCGCTGAAACCCTCTATTGCGGAAAGCCTGCGCGCTAGCCCGGTGCAGATGGACAACAAAGCGTTTGGTCGGATGAAGCGTGGCAAGCTCAAGCCCGAAGGCAAGCTGGACCTGCACGGAATGCGCGTGGATACGGCCCATCCGGCGTTGGTGCGCTTTGTTCTGACCGCCCAAGCGCAAGGTAAACGTCTGGTTCTGGTCGTCACCGGAAAAGGCAAGGACCGGGACGAGCCCGGCCCCATCCCCACCCCGCGCGGCGTATTGCGCAACCAAGTGCCGCATTGGCTGAGCATTCCGCCGCTGGCGCAGGCCGTGCTGCAAGTAACCCCTGCCCATATCAGTCATGGTGGCGACGGGGCGTATTACGTTTACCTGCGGCGTATCCGTTAAAAACTGCGCGCGGCGCGGGTGATCCCGATCCAGACCAACGCGCTGGCTGCGACGAAGAACGCTCCTATCCACAGGAATTGCTGATCCAGCGCGACGCGATGGTCGATCAACACTCCGGTCAGTCCCGGCCCGATGGCCGAGCCCAAGACCATCACGGCGGTTGCCATGGCCTTGATCGCACCGATGTGGCGGGTGCCATAGAACTCGGCCCAGAACGCGCTGGGCAGTGTGCTATTGGCCCCCACGGTCAAGGCCAGAAAAACCAACGCCAAACTGGCCCCCACCAACCCTGTCACAAACGAGACAAGGGCAAACCCGATCGCCATGGGCAATAGGAAATAAGGCATCATCCGCGCGGTGCCCCATTTGTCCAAAGCCCAGCCGGTTGCAAACATCGCCAGCAGGGACACAGCGGTGTAGATCGGGAACAATGCAACCAGTTCGATATGCTGCCAGCCCTTGATCTCGGCCAGATGCACCTGATGAAAGAAAAACGCGGTGATGAAGGCGGATGGTCCCAGCAATGCTGGAGCCATAAACCAGAAAAGTGGACTAAGTAGAGCCTGTTTTCGCGTCCAATGGCGCCCTTTCATCCCGGTTGAGGAATGCTCAGACGCCAGGCTTTGCGGCGTGCGTTCCTGTCGCAGCAAACGCACCAGAACCGGGATCCCTAACAGCACCATTCCAGCTGAAATCACCCAAAGTATCCGCCAATCCAGCACTGCCATCGCGGCGACGTAAATGACCGGCAGCAGCGCCTCGCCGACCGAGAACCCGACCGAGGCAATGGACAGCGCTTTGCCCCGCGTGGCGGTGAACCAGCGTGTCATTGCCACCAGGGCCAGATGCACAGACATCCCCTGCCCGAACAGGCGCAACAGAAAGATGATGATGGGTAAAAGGAACAGCCATGCGTTCAGCGCCATCGCCATCGCGGCCAAGGCCAGACCGACCAGGACAACCGGCCCCAGAACGCGCACGCGAAACATATCGGTCAGCGCCCCGGCCCAGATCATGACCACGGCCGACACTGTCGTGCCCAGCGAATAAAGACCGCCCCACGCCCCATGGCTCAGGCCATACGCGGCGCGGATTTCGCCGGAAAAGATCGAGATGAAGAAGGTTTGCCCAAAGCTGGACAGAAATGTCAGCAAAAACCCCGCGCCCAGCCATGCTGCGTTGTCGCGCAGAAACCCGCCGGGCCGAGGCGACATCACGGGGCGCTTACCTGTGCCTGTCCGGTTTCGGTCAGAACGATCTCGGTCGCGCCGGTTGGGTTGCGCACATTGGCCGGGGCGATGACATCAAGCCCCCGCGCTTCGGTTCCAAATGTGTCACTGACCCGCCGGGCCGATGCGATGATTGCCAGCAACGCTGGCGAGGTCGCGGCCACGAAATGCGAGGATTGCGCATCGTCATTGAAAGCGGTCGTGTCCAGAATGTTGATCTTGTATTCAGACAGCGCCTCGGCCGAACTGATATTGCCCAGACGCTCACCCTTGGTGGTGCCGCGCAGCCGGGCCGAGATATTCAGCAACTTGTCCTTTTGCGAGGTGATGACGATGAACGGATCCGGCGGTGTCTTGATCACATCCATCTGCGAGCGGAACAGATCCACGTCCAGATCCGGTGAAATCAGCACCACGCCTTCCAGATTGCGACTGGCCCAGCCTGGTTCGCGCAATTCGGCCTGTCGCATCATCTCCATCGTCAAGGCAGTGCCCATGGAGTGCGCCACCAGAACCACGCGTTTGACTCCCATGGTTTTCAAGTGGCGGACGGTCTGCTCCAACCCGTCGCGGGCAAACAGCATACTGTCCAGATCATAGGCATAGCCATATCCGGTCGCCTGGCTGGGCCAGGAATAAACCATTGTGGCACCGGGAATATTCAGATCGTGTCTAAGCTGCGCGGCGCGAAACGTAGTTTCGGACTGTGTTGTGTTGTAGCCGTGAATGAAGATCGACACCTCATCCACGTTGCCCAACCGGGCTTTCAGATCGCCGGGCCCTTGTAACTCATCCACGGCTGCCATCACGAACTGCTTTTCGGGGTTTGGATTGGCGTAAGAGAAATCCAACGTTCCGGGTGTGTGATTGGGCGGGATCGAGACGGTCATTTCCAGAAACTGCAACCCATCTCCCCGCTTGAACCCGTAAGAACCATCAGCCTCGCGCGCGCGGGTTGTGGTGGCGTAGATGGTTTGGGGTGTGCCCACATCCAAAGCCGACGGCACCGTTTCCGAGATGGTACGGTCGACGCAGGCGGTCAGAAGAGATGCAATCAAAAAAATGGAAATATAGCGCAGCACGAAAATAGCCCTCGAGGGTTTGCGCGTAGGCTAACGAATTCCTGCCGCGGGTCCAAGCGCGACGGGTTCAACCAAGCAGCGAAAATCGGCCAGTGTCTGTTACAGGACGTATCGGCTGAGGTCGGTGGATTTGGTCAGCTCACCCAGATTGTCATCCACGAACTGCGCGTTCACAGTGATTTCCGCCCCGGCCTGATCGGGTGCAGTGAACGAGAGTTCTTCGAACACACGCTCCATCACCGTATAAAGCCGCCGCGCGCCGATGTTTTCGACGCTTTGGTTCACATCTGCCGCGATCTTGGCCAAAGCGGCGATGCCGTCATCGGTAAAGCTGACCGCAACCTCTTCAGTACCCATCAGCGCAGTGTATTGGCGGGTCAAGGCGTTGTCGGTCTCGGTCAGGATGCGGACGAAATCCTCTTCGGTGAGCGCTCGTAGTTCCACCCGGATCGGCAGACGCCCCTGCAATTCCGGCAACAGATCCGAGGGTTTGGCGATGTGAAACGCGCCAGACGCGATGAACAGGATGTGGTCGGTTTTCACCGGACCATGTTTGGTGGATACGGTGGTGCCTTCGATCAGGGGCAGCAGGTCGCGCTGCACCCCCTCGCGACTGACATCGCCACCGCGCGCTTCCGCGCGCGCGCAGACCTTGTCGATCTCATCCAGAAACACGATGCCGTTCTGTTCAACCGATTCCAAAGCCACGCGGTTGACCGTTTCATCGTCCAGCAGCTTGTCGGCTTCTTCCCCGATCAGCGTGTCATAGCTTTCGGCCACAGTCATGCGTTTCTTGACGGTGCGCCCGCCGAACGCTTTGCCGAATATATCGCCCAGATTCATCATCCCCATCTGGCTGCCGGGTTGGCCGGGCACGTCAAACATCGGCATTGGGTTTGAACTGTCGGCCAGTTCCAGCTCGATCACCGTATCGTCCAGCTCCCCGGCTTTCAGCTTTTTGCGGAACATCTCCCGCGTGCCCTCGCGGGCGTCTTCCCCAGCGATGGCTGTGATCACGCGATCCTCGGCGGCCTGATAGGCGCGCGCTTTCACGTCCTCGCGCATGTATTCGCGGGTCTGGATGATCGCTGCATCGGCCAGATCGCGGATGATCTGTTCCACGTCGCGGCCGACGTATCCGACCTCGGTGAACTTTGTGGCTTCGACCTTGATAAAGGGTGCGCGGGCGAGTTTTGCCAGACGGCGGCTGATCTCGGTCTTGCCGACACCGGTGGGGCCGATCATCAGGATGTTCTTGGGGTAGACCTCATCGCGGATATCATCAGCCAGCTGCTTGCGCCGCCAGCGGTTGCGCAGCGCCACGGCCACCGCGCGTTTGGCATCTTTCTGGCCGATAATGAAACGGTCCAGTTCCGAGACAATCTCGCGCGGGGTCAGGTCGGTCACGGGTTGGGTCCTTTCGATCAGCGGTTTGGCTTACGTAGTCACCGCACAGGCGAAAACAACTGCGGCAGCGTTGGTTAGCAATGCGCCTGCCGGTTTGCAATTGCTTTCCATAGGTGAAACGTTTGTGCTCTGATACAATCATTTCAATATGTTGAGGGTCAGGAGCGCGCGAATGACGAAAATTGCCAAGATCACCCTGTTGTTCGTGGTGTTTGTGGACCTAATCGGACAAGGTTTGGTCTTTCCCATCATCAACTCATTGATCATGGAGACGAAATCCGGCTTCCTTCCCGACAGCACGCCGATGGGGCAGCGGCATTTCTACTATGGGCTGGTGATCGGGTGTTTCTTTTTGTCGTGGTTTCTGGGGGTGGTTTATGTCTCCAAAGTCTCGGATTCCATTGGGCGCAAGAACGCGCTTCTGGTCTGTCTGGCCGGGGCCTTGGCGGGCTATGCGCTGACGATTGCGTCGCTTTACCTCAACAGCCTTCTGCTGCTGATCATCGGGCGGTCAATCACCGGGTTTACGGCTGGCAACCAGCCCATCGCGCAGGCGGCGATGATTGATGGCAGCACGGATGCCGCCGATCGCGACCGAAACATGGGCTATATCGTGACCGGTGTCAGCTTTGGTCTGGTCGGTGGGCCCATCATAGGCGCCGTCCTGTCTGATACGGCCCTGCTGGGCAGCGTGGCCACCCTTAAAACGCCGTTCTATGGCGCGTTTGCTCTGGTCCTGATCGCCATTTTCCTAGTGATCACCTTCTTCAAGGACACCCGCACCGAACGTGAACCCTTTGTCTTTCGCCCGCGTGATATCACCGATAGCCTGTTCGCTGTGCGCGGGCATCCGATGGTTCTGAAAATCCTGCCGGTCTATTCCTTCTTCATGATCGCCAATGTCACCTTTTACGTTTTTGTCGACAACTACCTGACCAGCCGGTTCGGCTATGGCGTGATCGGCGGCAGTATGGCGATGGTTGTGATCGGCTTTGCACTGGCTTTTTCCAGCACCTTCCTGGTGAAACCCGCGCAGGAAAGGTTCAGTAAGCACAAGATCATTTATGTCTCGCTGATCACGATGGTAATCTGCGGGCTGGCCTTTGCCTTCAGTCCCATCGGATGGCTGAGCTACGTGCCTGTGTTCTTCTTCTATTTCTTCTTCGGCGTTTCCTACCCGACGCTACTGGGCCTGTTTTCCGCAAGTGTCAGCGAAACCGATCAGGGCTGGGTCATGGGCGTGACGACAGCCGTCTTCTGCCTGGCCGGAGGGGTCATGTCCCTGATCGGCGGCGGATTGATGAGCATCGATATCCGCGTGCCCTACTACATCGTCATCCTTGCGGCGATACTGGGCCTGATCGGCATGCACCGCCGCTGGAAAGGGAAGGAGATTAAGGTTTTATTGGCCTGAGATTTCCTCGACCGTCAGATTGCCGTTGGTGTAGACGCAGATATCGGCGGCAATCGCCATGGCCTCGCGTGCGACGGTTTCGGCGGGTTTGTCGCTGTCCATCATCGCGCGGGCGGCGGCCAAAGCGAAATTGCCGCCCGATCCGATGGCGGCGACGTTGTGTTCGGGCTCCAGCACATCCCCTGCCCCGGTGATCACCAACAGGTCTTTGCCGTCGGTCACGATCAGCATCGCCTCAAGCTTTTGCAGGTATTTGTCGGTACGCCAATCCTTAGCTAGCTCGACCGAGGCGCGGGCCAACTGACCCGGTGTGGCCTCAAGCTTGGCTTCCAGCCGCTCGAGCAGAGTGAATGCGTCGGCGGTTGATCCGGCGAACCCTGCGACGACCTCAAACCCACCGGGGGACAGGCGGCGCACCTTGCGGGCGGTGCCCTTGATCACCGTCTGGCCCAGGCTGACCTGACCATCCCCGGCAATCACCACCTGGCCGCCTTTCTTGACGCCAATAATTGTCGTGCCATGCCAACCGGGAAAATCGCTGTCTGCCATTGGGGCCTCCGTTCTTCACTGGCCCCCTATATGGGCCGGGCGTGCGTTCAGCGCAACTCTTCTCAAACTGCTCAAAAGATATGCACTAATTGCAATTCGGGGTTACCAGACTAGCAATTGTGAGACTCGGGTATTGGTCCTACATGAGCCTCACAACCGACAAGAGGTCGGCTGTTTCAGTTAAAAGGAATGCGCAAATGGCAACCACCGCAAATATCCATGCGCCGCTCGGAGCAGCTACCATCCTGCATGTAGTGGACGCATTTTTCGGAACCTACGAAAAAGCACTAGCGTGGAATGAATCCCGCAAGACCCGCAAGCTTTTGTCGAACCTCAGCGACGCCCAACTGGACGATGTTGGCCTGTGCCGTGCGGATATCGCAAAGCTCTGATCTTTGCACCGATCACACCGTCAAGATGAGCCGCTCAGCCCCTGAGCGGCTTTTTCTTTGCGCATCCGTTTCTTTGGCTACCCATGAAAAAAGGCGCCCCGAACGAGGCGCCTTTGAATTCCGTTCGAAACCCGGATCAGATCGAGTCTTCGATCCAGCTTTGCAGCGCGGCTTTCGGTGCCGCGCCAGCACGGTTCGACACAACCTGACCGTCCTTGAAGATGAACAGCGCAGGAATACCGCGGACGCCCATTGCAGCAGCCGAGTTGGGGTTGCTGTCCACGTCCACCTTGGCGATTTTCACCTTGCCGCCATATTCCGACGCCAATTCTTCCAGCGCGGGGCCAATCTGCTTACAGGGGCCACACCATTCGGCCCAGAAATCGACAACAACAGGGATGTCGGAATTCTTGACTTCGGCGTCAAAGGTTTCGTCGGTTACGGCTACGGTCGACATATTCTGTCTCCTGAATGGGGTAAACTCGGGAACAGAACGTAGGGGCGCGACTTGGCAAGGTCAAGATATGTGGGCGCGTGTCAGTGCATCCGTCACAATATCGTGTGGCAACCACATAAGCTGCGCGGTACGCGTCCACAGGATCGCGGTTTTGATATTCCGACCGGGATAGATCTGCGCCAGCGCGTGCGCATAAGCTCCCATCTGCCGCAACAACCCATCAGGGCAGGTTTCGGGGCTGTTTGGTACGCTCATATTTGTTTTGAAATCAATGATCTGCACCTCGGTATCCGAGATGATCAACCGGTCGATGACCCCATGCAAACGCCGCCCGTTCAGCGTGGCCGTCACCGGAACCTCGGCCAGCGTGTCCGGCGCAAAGACTGGGCGCAGATGATCTGCGGTCAGGGCGGTTTTGGCCTCGGCCAACAGCTCGGACCTGTCTGCGTCGGACATATCCGGTAGAATGCGCGCGCAAAGCTGTGGCCAGTTTTCCGGCGGAGTCGACGGCAAATGCTCCAGCAGCAGATGCAGGCGCGTGCCGCGCAGCTTTGCGGCCTCTTCATCTTGCCCCGCATCTCCGAACAACGCCTTTGGCCCACCCAAATCTGATGGGCTGAGAATGTCCGGTTCAACCTCAGGCGCGTCCGGGTTCGAGCGGAACATATCGGGCAAGATCTGCTCTGCTGCACGGGTGTCTTTGTGTTCGGTTTCTGGCAATCCGTCCCAGTCCCCATGCGCCAATCGCAGGATCTCCGTGCCTTCGATGGCAACAGCCCCTGCCCGTTTCATGGCAGCCTGCACCATTTGATACCAGCTGGTTCCATCCGTTCCGACATCTCCCGCTGCGGCCACGATCAACCACTTCTCCGCCCGTGTTAGAGCCACATAGAGTAGGCGCAACCGTTCATTCTCTTCCCGTTCCCGAGCCTGCGCCCGCGCGCGGGCAATCAGGCTGGGTGAGGCATCGGCTGGTAATTTCCAGGCAGGAACACCGTCGCCCACCATAATCTCGGCATCGCGCGGGGCCTGTCGTTTGCCCGTATCTGGCAGGATCACGATGGGCGCCTCCAGCCCTTTCGAGCCATGCACCGTCATGACGCGGATCATATTGCCGACGCCGCTCATCTGTCGTTTGATTTCCAGATCGTCGGTCTGCATCCAGACAAGGAATCCGGTCAGACTGGGAATATCCGTGCGCTCATAGGCCAGCGCCTGCGACAGCAGCGCATTGATGCCATCCTCGGCCTCGGCCCCCAGACGACCCAGCAATTTGCGCCGCCCGTCATGGCGCGTCAGGATGCGTTCGATCAGGTCATAGGGGCGCAGAAAGTCGATCTGGCCGCGCAAATCGTTGAGAACCTCAAGCGTTTCAGGAAAGTCATCCGCGCGATGGCGCAAAGCCGCCCATAGAAATTGTTCCTGCCGCCGATGGGCCAGATCAAAGAGCTGTTGCTCGCTCCACCCGAATAGCGGAGATTTCAGCACGGTCGCCAGCGAAAGGCTGTCCTCGGGCGTGGCCAGAAAGCTCAGCAAGGCGGCAAGGTCTTTCACCGCCAGCTCTGCGCCGACCTTCAGCCGGTCCGCCCCTGCGATGGGCAGGTGCAGGGATTTGCAGGCGCGGATGATCTCGGCAAACAGGTCGGATCGGCGCTGCACGAGGATCAGGAAATCGCCCGGCTGCACCCTGCGGCGCACGAATGTGCCGGGGATGTCGCCATCCTCGGGGATGGTTTCGCCCGAGTCGATCATCGTTTTGATGGACTGCGCAACCTGCTCAGCCAAAATAACAGTGTGATGGCGCGCGCCAGGTCGGTCGACCGGGTCGGTCCAGTCGGCATCCTCATCCGCTTCGACCTTTTCCACCACGGGCCAAAGATCCACCCGGCCAGGCAAGTCCGCTTTAAAAGCCCGGTGCTGGCTTTCTTTGTGAAACCCGGCCTCGGTCCGGTTTTCGAACAAGATATCGACCAGAGACAAGATCGCACTGGAGGACCGGAAGGAATAATCCAACGTCGAATCCCACAGTTTAGAGCCTGATTCTTTCAGCCGCCGCCCAAACTCTCGCTGCATGCGATCGAACGCGGCAGGGTCCGCGCCCTGAAAGGAATAGATCGACTGTTTCTTGTCGCCGACCACAAAGATCGTGCGCTCGACCCCGGACCGGGCCCCTTCCCCGCTGGTGAATTCCTGCGCCAGTTTCTCGACGACATCCCATTGGTCGGGGCTGGTGTCCTGCGCCTCGTCCACCAGAATATGGTCGATGCCGCCGTCCAGCCGATACAGCACCCATTCGGCCACCGCTGGGTCGTTCAGAACTTGCCGCGCACGCAGGATCAGATCGTCGAAATCCAGCCAGCCGCGCAACTGTTTGCGACGCTCATATTCCGGCAGGAAGGCGGAGGCAAACCGGTGCAACACATGGGTCTTGCGCGCGGCGACCAGCGCCAACCTCTGTTCGCGCGCGTCCTCGATGCGCAACATCAGCGACTCAAGCTGTGGCATTCGGTCGGCCAAAGCGCCTTCGCGCAGGGCCTTGGTCGGAAAGCTGTTGATCTTGGCCGAAAACGGTTCCTTGGCGGACTTGCCCGTCAGGAAAACGCCTTCGAGGATTGGCAGGCTGTCCAATCGCGGCTCGGTAAAGGCGGCCAGTTTTGCGGCAGCCTTGGCGTTGTTGCCGCCGCTCTCGGACAGTGCCGGCAGGATCGAGCGGATCAGATCGACCTCACCTCCCAGAAAGACCTTGCTCAACAATGCGTCTTCGTCAAACCCGTCGGGCAGGTCAAATTTGCCCAGAATGTCGCCCCAGCCCAGCGCGTTTGCGAAAAGGTTCCGTTTCTGGGTCACGGCGGCTGTCAGAGCGTCAAATCCAGAGTCGGTTACAAACCGGGCCACATCCTCGATCAGTCCGGCCTGCGGTCCCGTGGCGAAATCTTCGACGATTTCCTCACGAAGTAAGGCGGCGGCGCGGTCTTCCATCTCAGAGAATTGCGGGCTGACCTCGGCCTCAAGCGGAAATCGGCGCAGCAACGCCGCGCAGAACGAATGGATCGTCTGGATCTTCAACCCACCGGGCGTTTCGATGGCGCGGGCAAACAAAGTACGCGCCTGCGCCAGGCGATCCGGGTCGATCATTCCCGCCACGCCCAGATCGGTCAGCTGCCTGCGCAACGGGTCATCACCCAGCATCGCCCATTCGCCAAGGCGCTTGAATAGGCGGTTCTGCATCTCGCTGGCGGCAGCTTTGGTGTAGGTCAGGCACAAGATGTGCTGCGGCTGCACGCCGTCCAACAAAAGCCTCGCCACCCGGTCGGTCAGAACCCGCGTCTTGCCCGAACCCGCATTCGCGGCCAACCAGGTCGAGGCATCAGGCCGCGCTGCCTGCACCTGCCGTTCGGTGGCGTCGTTGCGGGCGCTCATGACAGATCCTCGGGCTTGGTCTCGGCGGTTCGGTCCCACTCGCCAAAACGGGCAAGGTGATCGTAGTCCCCGATATCCGTATCCTTGTGCAACATTCGCCGTGACGAGAAACCCTGATCAGGCTTTAAATAGGCAGAAATAAGTTCTTTTAATTCAGCCAGCACCTTGTCTGTCGGCTCCTTCGCCAAGGGCGCGGGCACCTCTTTGTAGCTTCCGCCCATGCCGATAAACACCGCCTCGGCCACGGGCAGAGGGTCAAACCCTTCGATCCCGCCCTGCTCGGCCATGGCGGCTTCGATCAACAATTGCTTGTCGAACTTGGCTTGCTGACTTTCGGTGGGCGCAGTCCCGGTTTTATAGTCGATCAACCGCACAGCGCCGCGCGTGTTCAGGTCGATCCGGTCGGCCCGACCAACGATCGTGACATCCAACGGGGCGAGGACAAGTTTCATTGCCGCTTCGAACGCCACCGGCCCGCCATCGCCCCTGCGCGCGGTTTCAGCAGTCAGAAAATCGTCGGCAATACGCTCCAAACGCGCCAGCCACAATTTGCGTGCGGTTGGCCAGGCGACATGCTGGTCCAAGAGCATCTCGGCACGTTTCAGAAAGTTCTCACGGTTCAGCAGGGCTGTGTCCAAAACGCTGTCTTTCACGAAATGTTCGAGGATTTCATGAATCACGATCCCGCGCAGCAAGGCATCCGGTGCTTGCACTAATGGGTCCAGAGGTTTCAGCCGCAGTACATGTTTCGCATAAATAGCGTAAGGATCGCGGATCAGGCGTTTGATCTCGGTGACGCTCAAGCGACGAGGCCGCGACGCGACGGGCGGGCGCGGTGAGGGGCGCGCTGCCGCTTTGATCTCAGGTGCATGCTCCAGCTGTTCCGACCAACGCAACCATTGGCCGCCCCGGTCGCGCATCTTGGTAAGCGCCGAGCGTCCGCCCTGATCCGGCAAGCCCTGCAGCAGATTGGTCAACCGGTTCAACCAGCGCGACGGCACAGTTTCGGCGTCGTCCGAGCGGGTGGCGCGGGTCAACCAGACCTCGGGCGCGCCGATGGCCTGCTGGAAATCGTGTGCCGACAGCCCGATCCGCCGTTCCGGCAGCAACAAACCGACCTTGTCACGCATCTGCCGGTTCAACCAAGGGTCCGGGGCTGGGGCCTCGGGCCAGCTGCCCTCGTTCAAACCGCCCAGGATCAGAAGATCAGCCCCCTGAACCCGCGCCTCAAGCGTCCCCCAGATCATGATCCGGGGATGCGGCGCGTCACGGTCGCGAACCTCTTCCCCTGCCAGCAGCGCACCCAACAGATCGGCGAAATCATGCGCCGTCATCTGGCCGCCATGGCCGGACTCATCCTCAAGCGCAGTCAGAACGGCCAGTGCTTTTTGACCTGCGTTCTTGTCCCAAAGCGGACCGCTTTCGCCGGAGCTGCCGGTCGAGATCGCCTCGGCCAGACGACGCAAACGAGTGACCCATTCGGACAACGGCAATTCGCCCGAGATCTGTTGATCGCAGAAATGCTGGATCAACCATTGGACCCAACCCTCAGACACTTCTTTGCGGATCGCAAAGGCGGTCAGGCTGGGCCCGTCTGGAAAAGGAGGACCATGGCGACGCAAATCCAATTCCAGATCGCGGGTGTGCAGCAGATGCGATCCGCGCTCGTCGCCACCGTGGCATAGAGGATGTTTGAGCAGCGTCAAAAGCGCCTCACCATCCAGCCGCCGGGCAAACAGGCCCGCGACATGGCGCAGGAACCGGCCGGGCGGGGACAGTTGCAAAGGCAGACCCGCACTGTCGTCGGGTGTGATGTTCCAACGATCCAGAGCAGCGCTGACCTGTCGGGTCAACATCCGGTCGGGCGTGATCAGCGCCGCAGTTTGACCCGTTTCTGCCGCCTGTCGCAGCCGAAGCGCGATGGCCAAGGCTTCGCTGCGCGGAGATTGCGCCTCAACCAGGGTCAGGTCTGCGGTGGCCTCGGTCAAATCCGTCAGTTGTGGACCTTCGGTCATCCACGCATCCGTTATTGGCGCTGGGCGCAATGCCAGTGACACCAACCGATTGCGCGCGGCTGAGGGCGGGGCGTCCGACGTCCAGTGTTCAATCTGATCGGGCCGCAGATCCAACATCGTCATCAGTTTGCGGAACCGGTATTGCGGGTGATCTTCCGAGGTCAGCGCCTCGTCCAGCCGGGTCCAGACGGCGTCGGGTTGGTCAAAATCGTATCCGGGCAGAATCAACGCGCCTTGCGGCAGGCGGGCGATTGCCTCCATCAGCATCAGCGTCGTCCCGCGTGACCCGGTTGAGCCCGCCAGAATGACCGGATGCTGCGGCGGTTCTGCCTGCCAGCGCGCGATCAGGTTTTCGACGACGCGACGTTGGCGCGCCTGTGCGTCCAGTGCATTTTCGCCAGTTTCCACGAACCTGTCGGCAATACCGATAAACGCCTGAGCGCGGGCCCAATGGCCAGACATGTCGCTGACATCCAACTGCCGGATCGCCTCGGGGGAAACGCCTTCGCCCTGCATCTCGTCAATCAAGGCGGCCAGGCTGTCGGACAGATCAAACAGCGAGGACCGCGCCGCCAGATCGGGCTGTTGTTCCAGCAGTTTCGAAACCAGTTGAGTCAGTTCCAACCGTCGTCTCAGTGCTGGAATCGCGGGCGGAATCTGCGCAAGATTAATGCTTTCGCCCAGATCCGTGACCAGCGAAAGTCGCGGTAGCAAGCACGCGGGCCCTTTATCGAACAGGTCGCGAACCCGTCGCGCCATCCGCCGCGTGTTGACGACAAGTTGTACGCGAGCCAGCGCCTCGGGCGGTAGGCCGGTGCCGCGTGAGTGCAATCCCGCCACCAGCGCCTTGGGAAAATCCGAACCCGGTGGAACGGCAAAAACGCGCGGAGCCGTGGAGGGGTCAAACATCGGCAATCAACCCTTCGGCCAGCGCGATACCCTCTGGATGGCCTACATCGCACCATCGGCCAGGATAGGTCAGTGAAAACAGACGGTTGTCGCTGTGCATCCGGTCCCACAGCAGGTTCAGGGAAAAGGATGTCTGAGGGATATCCATCAGACCTTCAGTTTTCAAAATCTGCGCCCCGCCATAGATCAATCCGGGCCCGCGCGAGATGCGCCCATCCGCATCTGCGGTGAAATCTCCAGTGCCGGTGTAGCCCAAGGTTTGTGCCACAGGTACGCACATCAACAGCGCGTCCATTCGATCTGGGTCCCATGCCTTACGCAAAAGTGTTAACGGATTTGGGCCGGACCAGATTGCATCGGGATTCAGAGTGAACACCGGCTCCGGCCCCAGCATCGGCAGAGCGGCGCGCAATCCGCCCCCTGTTTCAAGGATGTCGTCTGTTTCGTAAGTCAGCGTCACACCTTTCGGTGCCAAATGCGCCTCAAGCTGCTCGGGCAGATAGTGCAGGTTGGCGACGATCCGCTGAGGGTTGATCGCATCAACCAGCTCTAGTGCATGGTCGATCAGAGGCCGACCCGAAACTTCGATCAGCGGTTTGGGTCTATCTTTGGTCAGCGCGCCCATACGGGTCCCGAACCCGGCGGCGAATACCATCACAGCGTCGGGTGATTGCGTCATTTCTGTCGTAGCCTGTTCAGGTTTTCTTCGGTGGGCGCGGGCAGGGCGCTGCGCAGCAGATCAGCCACGCCGACCAGCGCGGGATGCTCTAGATCGCGCATTAAATGCGCCCATGTGGCCGGGATCAGGTCCACGTATTGGGGCTTGCCGTATTCCGTGGCCAGTCGGGCAAAACCACCCAGGATACGTAGGTTTCTTTGCGCCCCCAGCACCGTATAAGCGGCGCGGAAGTCATGATCGTTCACTCCGGTCTGCGAGATATAGTGATCAATCATACGCATCTCGGTTCCCAAGGATACGTCGCGACGAATGTCTTGCAACAAGGACACAAGATCATAAGCCGGATGCCCCAGCATCGCGGTTTGAAAATCCAGCAGGCCCACGCGTTTTACCCCGTTTCGATCGGGCAGCCAAATCAGATTCTCGGCGTGGTAATCGCGCTGGACCACGACCTTTGGTCCCGATGTTTCCTGGTGCAGGATGTCGGCAAAGCGATGCTCAAACCGACTACGCGCGTCTTGATCATGCGCGCCAAGAATGGCTTGCGCGTATTTGGTGAAGGACAGCGCCGACAACTCGGCCATCAGCGAGGGACCGTAAGACGGCAGGGACAGTGTTGGTGCCGCGTGCAGTGTGATCAGAACGTCCGTAGCAGCCTGATAGAGCTCCCGTTCCATCTCAGGGCGGGTTTCTAGGACACGCGCGAATAGGTCATCGCCCAAATCTTCCAACAGAAGGAACCCGAACTCGGTGTCCTCAGCGTAGATCTCGGGCGCGCTTAGCCCGGTCGCGCGCAGGTGGTGCGCCATCCGCACAAACGCTTCGACCGGTTCGGCTTGACCGGGGGGGGAATCCATCAGCACGGCCGTTGCCCCTGTTTCGGGATTGGTAAGCCGCTCGTACCTGCGGTTCGAGGCATCCCCGGCCAAGGGCGCGCGCAGGGCATTCGCCCAAGGTGTCTGCGCGATCAGCGCTTCGGCTAGAATGGCGCGGTTTGTCATGTGATCGCCTCCGGCAATTCAGCCCAGCGCGGGTCCGACCAACTGATCGTCAGATGGCGTTTTTCTAGTGTATCAGGGTCTGTTTCAAACTTTAGCGTCAGAGCTGAGGCCGGTCTCAACGGCCCCAGTTTGTTTGGCCATTCGATCAGGCTGATCGCGGTTTCGAATGCGTCGGTCAGACCCAGTTCCTCGACCTCTTCCAGTGCGCTTAGCCGGTAGAGGTCGCAGTGCCAAATCTCGCCCAAGGAGGTGTCATAGACCTGCACAAGCGTGAAGGTGGGCGAGGGGACATCTTCGGGGTGGGTCATCACGGATTGGATCAGACTGCGCGCGAAATGTGTCTTGCCGCTGCCGATCTCGCCGTCCAGCAACAGAACGTCGCCGGGGCGCAGCACGCGGCCCAGTAAAACCGCCAATCGGGCGGTTTCCTCGGGCGAATTCAGGGTGATTACATGGGGCGCGCTTGTCATGGCGCCACAATGGCCTTGCGCCCGGTTGGCTGCAACCCGGTTCAGGCGCTGATCTGGTGAATATCCTGACTTATCATCGCGTCCGCATCCGGTGAAAACCGCACGATCGTCGCGCCGTTCTGCATCGGGCACAAGGTGCAGATCAGGCGCGTGCCATTACGCAATCGCAGGTCCGCGGACCACTCGGATCGGTTTTCGCGCATGGCTACGAAATCTCGGATTTCGCCAAGGACCGGCGTTGCCAGGCATTGATCCTGCCAGCCCCGTGTCACATCAAGGATCGAGTCCGGCTCGAACCCGCTGTCGTCGGTTTCACCCCACAATTCCTGATAGGCGTAATTGGTGAAAGCTAGGGTTCCATCCGCACCAAACACAGCGATTGCATCCGCCAGCTTGTCCAGAATGGATTGCATCAGGTCCATCTCGGACCGGAAGCGGCGGGTCAGGGTGATCTCGGCCGTGATGTCCTCGAACAGAAAGGCTACGGCACCGTCAGGGTGTGGGCGGCCGCTGACCGAATAGACCGAGCCCGAGGGCAGGGACCATGTTTCTTGATAATTCCCGTCTTCGGCCGCTTCGAGAAGATCGTTCATCTGGCTGCGCCAACCGCGGTAATTTTTGGGTTCGGGCATCATGTGCTGATCGCGCAGCCGGTCGAAAAAGCTGGACAGGCTAGGTCGACAACTGAGGAAATCGGGCGGCAGGGCGGTCAGGTCGATCAGGGCGGGGTTGAACAGGGCCAACTGACGGTTTCGGTCGAAAATGGCCAGTCCGATGGACAGCTGTGCGAACGTCTTGGTCATCGTCTGCACAAATTTGCGCTGGGCGGTTTCGGCGTCGACGATGGCATTGATATCGACTGCATAGCACAAATGCCCCTCGGGGTGATCGGACAGCGTCAGATCGAACCAAAGCTTGCTGTCGCTACCCTCGGTCGAGATCGAAACGCGCGACTTTCCTGACGGTTTTGCGTCGTCTTCAAGGCCCGGAAAGAGCGGTGCGGTCAGGTCCGTATCCTGCCCGCGCACTTTGCGTACCAATGCAATATAGGCCGCATTGCACCAGCGCACATTGGATTGGCGATCCAACAGCCATACTGGATAGGGCGCCCGTTCCATTGCCAACCGGATCGGATCATTGCTGTCCCGATGCGCGATTGATGTGCACCCACCGCTGTCGCGTAATTGAACCCGTACAATCCCATCGATCCATTCGCACAGGACATCGCGTTCTACCGTGCAATCAATCGCGGGGATCACCATGTTGCCTTCGTGCCGGATACGTTCGGGCGTTTCGGGGAACGAGGGGAAATCCCGCTGCAACAGACGGCGCAGGTCCGGCCAGTCGCGCAGGTCGTCAAACCCCTCAAGCGCGATGTCCGAATGGCTGATCAAACGATCCCCATCAAACAGAAACACCGCATCGAACAGCGACGAGGGCGAGGACAGGCCGAAATTGTCGCCCCTGTGCCTGCGACGTGGCAGCAGCCACTGCACCGCGAGACTGGCAGAAACCAGACCGATAACAGCCAGAATGATCCAGTCCACCATGAGTTCCTCGCAGGGTTGCTCGTGGCGTCGGATAATGGGTTGCAATGGTTAACAGGGTCTTAACTCAGACCTCAATGCGCTGATTGGCACCGGATGGCACAGGGGTGTCGCCGGTCTGGGCATCCAGCAATTTGCGGGGCCATGTGACCCTGACGATTGCCCCCCGGTGATCGGGATTATCGGAATAGGTCTGATAGGGGTCCGAGCCATTGGCAAAGTCCAGCTCGGCCCCGGTCCGTTCCAGCAGCGTTTTGGCAATGAACAGACCCAGCCCCATACCTTCATATTCCGGGCGCGCGCGCTGGTCCGTCTCGGCGCGGCGGCGGCGCATGAACGGGTCACCGATACGGCCGATCATCTGTGAAGGATACCCGCGCCCGTCATCCATGATGTGGACGGTAATCTGATCGGCGGTCCACTCGGCCTCGACCCAAACATTGGCGCGGGCGAAATCCACAGCGTTCTGGATCAGGTTGCGCAGCCCGTGGATGATCTCGGGCTTACGCAGGATCGAGGGTTGTTGCACATCGCCGTCATCGGCGGGCCCTTCCAGGAAATGAACGCTCTTGCCTCGGTTGATATGCGGCTCAGCGGCTTCATGCACCACGGTGGATAGCGGGGCTTGCCGCAAATGCAGGTCGTCCTTGCCTGCCCGACCCATGTCACGCAGGATATCGCGGCACCGGTTGGCCTGTTCGCGGATCAGGGCGGCGTCTTCCTTCAGGTCGGGGCGGTCGTCCAGTTCCTCATAGAGTTCAGAGCTGGTCAGCTTGATCGTGGCCAGCGGCGTGCCCAACTCATGCGCGGCGGCGGCGACCACGCCGCCCAGATCAGTCAGCTTCTGTTCCCGCGCCAGCGCCATGTGGGTAGCGGACAACGCGTCAGACATGGATTGCACCTCAGAGCTGACCCGATGGGAATAGGCCCCCAGAAAGACGATGGCGATCACGATGGCGGCCCAGTTGCCGAACAGCAGGATGTCGGGGATATCCAGATCCATGCCCACATCCGTGCGTAGCGGCACATGAAACTCGGCCAGCAGGGTGGTCAGCGCGATGGCCACACCGCCAATGATCAGGGTCGAACGCGTGCTCATCACGCTGGCCGAGATCGTGACCGGCCCCACCAACAACAAGGCAAACGGATTGTTCAGCCCGCCCGTCAGATACAAAAGGATGGTCAGTTGCAGCAGGTCGAACAGCACCATCAGGAAGTTTTCGAACTCGGACAGGCGCTTGTTGCGAGGAAAAACAAGGATCGCCGTCAGGTTTCCCATGACCGAAACACCGATCGCCAGATAACACAGCATCACGTCAAGCTGCACACCATAGGTCTGTTGCGCGACGGTGATGGCGGTGATCTGGCCGATGATGGCCACCCAGCGCAACAGGATCAGTGTGCGCAGCCTGATCCAGCTGCTGCGTTCCTGTCCACGCCAGAATGTGATGTTGGAATTGGCCATGGGTCCATTTTGTCCTGTTGCATCGGCTGACCATCTTGATAGGTGTCCGGGCCGAAACGATCAACAACCCCTCTGATCTTTAGGATTGATGCCATGGTCCGCCTTTACGCCATTCTCGCTGCTATTGTTCTAGCCATAGGTCTGGGGGCTATGTGGTTGCTGACGCGCGGAGCCGGTTCGGACGACAAGTTCGCGCAATGCCGGTCCAGCCAGATCGCAGGCGGCACCGCCGCCATTGGTGGACCGTTCGAGCTGATCAACGGCGAAGGTCAAACCGTGACCGATACCGACGTGATCACCGAACCCACGCTGGTCTATTTCGGCTACACCTTCTGCCCCGATGTCTGCCCCTTCGATATGTCCCGCAATGCCGAGGCCGTGGATATTTTGGAAACCCGCGGCCAGTCGGTGACGCCGCTGTTCATCTCGATCGACCCTGATCGCGACACGCCCGAAGTTGTGGCTGACTATGCTTTCAACCTGGGTGGAAAGACCATCGCTCTGACCGGTTCGGCCGAACAGGTCAAGGCTGCGAGCCAAGCTTACAAGACCTATTACAAGGCCCATGACAAAAGCGACGAATACTATCTGGTCGATCATTCCACCTTTACTTATCTGGTCACCCCTCAGGACGGGTTTATCGAGTTTTTCAACCGGAATGACACAGCCCAGCAGATGGCGGATAAGGTCGGGTGCTTCCTGGACAAGATCTAGGACTTAATGGCCTGTTTGACCTTTGCCTTGGCGCTGCTATTACTCAGTACCAAGCCAACGGCGTGAAATAGCGGAAAGAATAGAATATGGCGGACAGCTCTGACCTGGATATCGGCCCGGATAAATCCCTGCTTCTGGTGGATGATGACGAGCCCTTTCTGAGACGTCTGGCCAAGGCCATGGAAAAGCGCGGTTTCGAGGTTGAGACCGCAGGCTCGGTCGCCGCAGGACGGGCCATTTCCACCGCCCGCCCACCTGCCTACGCGGTTGTGGATTTGCGGCTTGAGGATGGCAACGGGCTGGACGTGGTCGAAGTGCTGCGTGAAAAGCGCCCCGACAGCCGGGTCGTGGTTCTGACCGGCTATGGCGCTATTGCTACTGCCGTGGCCGCCGTAAAGATTGGCGCGACCGACTACCTGTCGAAACCCGCCGATGCCACCGACATCACCAATGCGCTGCTGACCAAAGATGACGAGCTGCCGCCGCCCCCGGAAAACCCTATGAGCGCCGACCGCGTACGTTGGGAGCATATCCAGAGGGTCTATGAACTGTGTGACCGGAACGTCTCGGAAACCGCGAGGCGGCTGAACATGCACCGCCGGACGTTGCAGCGAATTTTGGCGAAGCGCAGCCCGCGGTGAAGCGGATTTTTTTTGAATGTCATTCAGCTTCAAGTGTAAAACTTGCGGCGAGAGACATGAAGGTCTTCCGAGTTTCGGGCCCGAGGCTCCACTAAGCTACGCGGTTTTGGATGAAGAAGACCAAAAATCACGCGCCGAGCTTGGCACTGATGATTGCATCATTGATGATCAATACTATTTTGTTCGGGGTAGGTTGCAGCTCCCTATCATAGGACAAACTGAACCCTTTGTATGGTTGGTCTGGTGTTCATTAAGCCTAGACAGTTATGCGCAATGGCGAGAAATGTTTGGTGAAAAAAAGCGAGCGCATGTTGGCCAATTTTTTGGTTGGTTGAATGTTCAGCTCCCCTTTTATGAGGACACTTTGAATTTTGCTACTTCTGTTCAATTGGTTGACGCTGGATCCCGACCGCTCGTCATAGTTCAGGAAGCAGACAACCAGCTATACTTCGATCAGCGTGACGGGCTGTCCCAGGCAAAGGTGGAAATGATGGTCCACGACCTTTTGCATCCGGAACTGTAATTTTCAGAAACCTCATGTCACAGCTTCGTGACTTGCACCTCTGCGCCCTGAGACCAAGTGTTCGCTTCTGGAAAACACTTAACAAGACAGGAACTTCATAGATGATCGGCTATGTGACCATCGGCGTCTCGGATATGGAACGCGCGAAGAAATTCTATACGGAACTGCTTTCGGATCGCGGCGCAAAGGTGGTCAACGATGTAGGGCGCATCGCGTTTATCGGAACCAAACCCGGAGAGGCGATGTTGGCCGTCTGCGAGCCCTACGACGGAAATGAATGCTCTGTTGGCAATGGCGTCATGATCTCGTTTGCCGCCGAATCCGAGGATGAGATCAAAACGCTCTATAATAAAGCCCTCAGCCTTGGTGCAACCGATGAAGGCGCGCCGGGTGTCCGTGTGCCGGGTCGGTTCACTGGCGCTTATGTGCGAGACCACGACGGCAACAAAATCTGCTTTTATATGTTTGCTTAAAGCTGTGCCAAGAGGGCGGCGTGTCTGTCCGTGTAAGCACGCCGTACCTCGATCGGGGGGCGCAGAACGATGTTCAGCCCCTCCATCGCGGTCTTGTCGGGGTGTCCAAAAAACTTCGTCGCCTCGGCCTCGGAAAAGCCTGCGATCTGCGTGGCCTCCATCCAGGCGCTGATCTTGTCGGCCTTTTTTATCTGACGCTTCACCGTTTTCGGCATGGCGGCGGGCAGGCCGAACCGAATGTGGATCGCCGCGGCCAACCGGTCATCCAGCGCGCCATAGTCGGGACCGACGGCGGATTTGACTGGAGAAATCATATCTCCAATCACGTATTCGGGGGCGTCATGTAACAAAGCAGCCAACCGCCATTTGACCGGAGCCTTCGGGGCGATGCGGCCATAGAGTTCTTCGACCAGCAGCGAATGTTCGGCCACGGAATAAGCAAAATCCCCCGCCGTCTGACCGTTCCAGCGCGCCACAAAGGCCAGTCCATGGGCGATATCTTCGATCTCGATATCCACCGGGGTCGGATCCAGCAGATCCAACCTGCGGCCAGACAGCATCCTCTGCCATGCGCGGGGTTGTGTTGCCATTATACCATGCCTTGTCCGAACAGCCGCGATTGCGCCGCAATTTTGTGGTATGGTTTACCTGTCAAGATCACCAGCTGCCAACTTTTTCTTGAGCATTCGTGCTTTGAACAAGTGCGCGGTGATACCGACATGAAGTACCGAGGGGGGCGCATGCTTCTCCCGGTGTGCCCCTCTCGATTGAAACCAGAATCGAAAGGAGCTTGTTATGTTCAAGCGTTTGTTTGGAATTGCACTGGCCTTTGGCATGGCCGCCACTGCCCCTCCGGCGTTTGCCCAGCAGCAAAGTTGTGCGCAGCGTGACCACGTGATCGCCAAGCTACAAGACAGCTATTCGGAACAGCTGGCGTTTGGCGGATTGCAGAAATCACGCGGCGGGCAATCGGTGATGGAGGTTTGGACCTCACGGGAAACGGGAAGCTATACCGTTTTGGTGACCCATGCGAACGGCCTGAGTTGTATCGTCGCCGTTGGCACCGATTTTTTCGAAGCGATCCCCAAGATCAAGGTAGAAGGCACGCCTAGCTAAGTTTGGCGCATAAAATCCCGTTTCCGGCCATCTGCGTTGCCACGTCCCCAAAGGGATGCTAGGGGCAACCCGGACCAAGATTTACCGGAATGGAGTACCTGATGGCCGGGGACTATATCGTCAAAGACATTTCATTGGCCGGGTTCGGCCGCAAAGAGCTGGATATTGCCGAAACCGAGATGCCGGGGCTGATGTCCCTGCGTGCGGAATATGGCGAAAGCAAGCCGCTAAGCGGTGCGCGGATCGTCGGCTCTCTGCACATGACCATCCAAACCGCTGTTCTGATCGAAACGCTGGTGGCGCTGGGCGCGGATGTGCGCTGGGCGTCGTGCAACATCTTCTCGACCCAAGACCATGCTGCCGCTGCGATTGCCGAGGCCGGTATCCCCGTCTTCGCCATCAAAGGCCAGACGCTGGAAGAACATTGGGATTATCTGGATAAGTCCTTCCTGTTCGACGAAGGCCCGAACATGATCCTGGACGATGGCGGCGACGCGACGCTGTACATCCTGCTGGGCGCGCGTGCCGAAGCGGGCGAAGACATCATCCCCGTTCCGGGTTCGGAAGAGGAAGAGGTGATCAAGAAGCAGATCGCCAAGCGCATGGCCGCAAGTCCGGGCTGGTTCACCAAGATGCGCGATCAGATCCAGGGTGTGTCTGAGGAAACCACCACCGGCGTGAACCGCCTGTATCAACTGGTCAAAGACGGCCACCTGCCGTTCCCGGCAATCAACGTCAATGACTCGGTCACCAAATCGAAGTTTGACAACAAATATGGCTGTAAGGAATCGCTGGTTGACGGTATCCGCCGCGCTACCGACACCATGATGGCCGGCAAGGTTGCCGTCGTCTGCGGCTATGGCGACGTAGGCAAAGGGTCGGCCGCCTCACTGCGCGGTGCCGGTGCCCGGGTGAAAGTCACTGAGGTTGATCCGATCTGCGCGCTACAGGCCGCGATGGACGGGTTCGAGGTGACACTGCTGGAAGACGAAGTTTCCAGCGCGGATATCTTCATCACCACCACCGGCAACAAGGATGTGATCCGCATCGAGCATATGCGCGAGATGAAGGATATGGCCATCGTCGGCAACATTGGCCACTTCGACAACGAAATTCAGGTGGCCAGCCTGAAGAACCACAAGTGGACCAACATCAAAGAACAGGTGGACATGATCGAGATGCCCTCGGGCAATCGTCTGATCCTGCTGTCCGAAGGCCGGTTGCTGAACCTCGGCAACGCCACGGGCCACCCCTCGTTCGTGATGTCGGCGTCCTTCACCAACCAGGTTCTGGCGCAGATCGAGCTGTTTACCAAGGGTGATGAGTACGAAAACAAGGTCTATATCCTGCCAAAGCATCTGGATGAAAAAGTCGCGCGTCTGCATCTGGACCGGATCGGCGTGAAGCTGACCCAGATGGATAGCGAACAGGCGGCCTATATCGGCGTGAAACCCGAAGGTCCCTATAAGCCCGAGCACTACCGCTATTGATCGCGGATCGGATATGACGAAACGCACAGGACGCCGCCGGTTCACGCAACTGGCGGCGTCTTTCTTTTCCATCATCGTATTTCTATTTCTTGTTGGCTCTGCCGGATTCCTTCTGGTGACACACCCGAAGTCACCCTTGCCTGACCATTGGAACCCCCTGCGCGATCTGTCGATTACGGCCCCGGTTACTCTGGTTACGCGGTTTCAGTTGAACCGTGCTCTGGCGGATGGGGCGCAATGCAAGGCGGTACTGTCTGCGGACGAAGTGGCGTTTGCTGAGATGGAGGATTTGGTCGTCGATCAGAATTGCGGGATCAGCGGACGGGGCCTTCTGTCGCGCGTTGTTACCGCAGATGTCCGAGGGGTCGAAACGCGCTGTACCACAGCTCTGCGTCTTGCCATGTGGGAACATCACGTGGTTCAGCCTGCTGCGCGGGACATTTTGGGTACTGAGGCGCGTGCTCTGCGGCACCTGGGCAGCTATAACTGCCGCCGGATGCGGACCGCGCAGGGGCAGGACAGCCGATGGAGCAGTCATGCAACTGCAGATTCCATTGATATCGTGGGGGTCGATCTGGCCGATGGACGCACACTAAACCTGTTGCGCGACTGGCCAACTGAAGGGCCCGAATCCGAATTCCTACGCCAGATCGGGCAGGGCGCTTGTGATTGGTTCCGGGTGGTGCTGAGCCCCAATTTCAACAAGCTGCACGCGGACCACTTCCATTTGCAGGGGCCGGGCTGGGGCTATTGCAGATAATCCGGCCCCGAGAACCGGGGCCGGAGATTGGCTTAACGTCCGCTGACCGCATCAGCCAGCGATTTGAACCGAACGATCTTGTAGATACCCTTCGAGGCATCCTCGCCATTGTTCAGTACGGGCGAGCGGTGCAGCTCGTTAATCGTGGCATAGACATACCCGTCAGCACCGATCGAAAATCCGTCAGGCCACGGCAATTCATCGTCCGACTGGAACAGCACTTCATAGCTGCCATCCGGCTTGGTGACGCCCAGCGCATTGTCGGTCATCGCAGTGATATAGACATTGCCGCCGGTATCCACGGTCGACCCATCCGAAATCGGCTTGTCGCCATAGCGTTCAACCTTGGCCTCTAGATCGGCATCTGACAGGCTTTCATCCAGCAGCGCGGCGGTGGGGATGCGGTACATCGCACTTGCCGTCATTGGGGCGAAATAGACCCATGTGTTGGTCGGATCGACTGTGATCGGGTTGATGCCAATCTTGGCCGGATTGCCGCCCAGCGTGATCTCGCGCCCGTCAATCACCATCGGCGTATCCTCGGGGATCGTGTATTGCGACCCCTCCAGAACGCGCCGCGCGCGTCCGGTCTCCAGATCAACAACGATAATGGCCGAGTTCTGACCGTCACCGGTATCCGAGATATAGATAGCCCCGTGATCGCGGTCTACAGCCAGATCATTCAGGAATGAGGTCGGCCGCGCCACAGGCGCACCGATATAATGGATCGCGTGCAAGGTTTCGGTTTTGGTGTCCCAGCCGACGACGCGCCCGGTCTGGTTTTCTCCCTGACCATCCAGCATCCAAAGGATACCATCTCGATCCGCACGCAGGCCCAAAACGCCGTTCAACCCATCCGCATCGTCGTTGGGTGCGCGGGCCCAGTCTTCGGTCGGGTAAGGCTTGGTGGAGCCATCAGGCATCACCTCAACCACGCGCAATTCAGGGCCGTAGAATTCATGCACCGACATGAACATGCGCCCATCTGGGCCAATGGCCAAATTGCCCGGAGGCATGGCCTTTTCAAACTCAAGATAAGTTTCCAACTCGGCTGCTGCGGCGGGCAGGGCCAGCGCAAGCGCGCATGTGGCTGCGTAAAGTGATTTCATCAGGTCCTCCTCTGGTCGTGATCCAGCAGATACCATTTGAAATTTTCCGCGATAACTGGCTCAATCTTGAAACCAGCGTTAGGAAATTTCGAATGTATCATGTGAATGACCTACTGACCTTTGTCTCGGTCGCAAAAACCGGCGGCGTCGGGTCTGCGGCCAAGGCGCAGGGGATCTCGGCAGCGACGGTCAGCCATCGCATCACGAAACTTGAGGAGGTTCTGAACCTCAAACTCTTTCACCGCAACAGCCGCAAAGTACAACTGACTGATGAGGGGTTGATCTTTCTGGATCGGATCGAACCGCTTTTGGCCGATCTGCGCGAGGCCGAACTGGATGCCGGCAGCGGCAGCGGAGCATTGCGCGGGCATTTGCGCGTCACGCTTTCCCCGTGGATTCTGTCGCGCTTCATTATGCCGGTGATGGGCTCGTTTCAGGCCGAAAACCCGGACCTGACGGTCGAGTTTCTGGCCGTTGACCGCTATGTCTCGCTGGTGGACGAAGGGATCGACTGTGCGATCCGGGTTGGGCGGCTGGCCGATAGCACGCTAAAGGCGCGCAAACTCAGCGACAATGACCGGATCATCTGTGCTTCGCCCTCGTTTTGCGACACGCATGGCACGCCGCAGTCGGTCGAGGACCTGCGCGTGATGCGCTGGGCGTGCCTGCCGTGGCAGACGCGGTTGGATATAACGGATGGACATAGCGCCACGCAATTCACGATCCCCCGGGGTATTGCCGTGTCGAACTCGGACATGCTGACCGAGGCAGCGGTGCAGGGGCTGGGTCTGGCTGTCAAATCCCGACTGGCGGTTCAGCGAGAACTGGAAAGCGGTGCCTTGATCGAGGTTCTGCCCCGGTGCTTGCGATCCCCCGATGCGCCGATTTCCTTCGTGCATGCGGGCAGCGCCACCGCCGGGCGCAAGGTGCGGGCGTTCTCGGAATTGGCAAGCCGCGCCTTCCATTAAAGCGCTGCGGGGGGAAACCCGCTAAATTTCCCCTTTGTGGCCTGCATCCGACATATTAACCTATCTGCACGTGTTTCAAGGTTTCACACAACAGCGGCCCTGCCGCCTTACCGGAGAGTTATTCATGGGAAAACGCGACGAGTTGATCGCCAAATATGCCGAAGATCTGAAATCCAAATGCGGTATGGATGCCGATATGGATCTGTTGACCAAGGTCACGATTGGCTGCGGCCCGGCGATTTACGATGCAGATGCCTCGACCGTGGCGGCAACGCAGGACGGTGAGATCGAGACGGTCAAGAACAATTTCCTGATCAAGAAACTGGGCCTGTCGGACGGCCCTGCGCTGGACGAGGCAATTCAGTCGGTGCTGGAGACCTATGGCCAGTCCGAGCGTAACAAATACCGCGCGGTCGTCTACTACATGCTGACCAAGCATTTCGGCAAAGAGTCGGTCTACGGCTGATGACAAACGCGCCCGTCCCTGTGACGGGCGTTTTCAATTTTAGGTACTTGGTGTTTGTATGCGCGGCTGCAAACGGCTAATGTCTGGATGTGACCAGGACGGTCAGAACCAACAGATTTCTATACGCGTGTGGTGAGTCGGGAGCACGCGGGGTAGGGAAGGTTCTGCATCGTCGGAACCTTCCCTTTATTATTCTGCCTGCGACTATTCGGCCGGGGTCTGCCCCAGATCGCAGATCACCTGCCATTCGGCATCTGTGACCGGTTGAACCGACAGGCGCGAGTTCTTGACCAGCACCATCGCGCCCAATCGTTCGTCGGCCTTGATCTGGTCCAGCGTGACCGGCGTTGCAAAGGGCCGAACCGCTTTGATATCCACACATTCCCAGCGTTCGTCATCGGTGGTGCTGTCGGGATGGGCGGCGGCGCAGACCTCGACAATGCCGACGATCGCCTTGTCCTTTTGCGAGTGGTAAAAGAACCCCCGGTCGCCCACTTCCATCTGACGCATGAAATTGCGCGCCTGATAGTTGCGCACGCCGTCCCATTCCTCGCCTGCGTCCCCTTTGGCGACCTGCTGGTCCCAGCTCCAGGTCGAGGGTTCGGACTTGAACAGCCAATATGCCATCAGCCGACGACCTTCTTCCAGGCAATCAGATCGACGGACTGGAACAACCCCGCCTTGGCATAGGGATCATTGTCAGCCCAGCTTTGGGCGGCAGCCATGTCTTCCACCTCAAGGATGATCAGCGAGCCTATCATTGCGTCGCCATCCAACAGGGGTCCAGCCTGTGCAACGACACCGGTTTCTTCGATGTAAGCCAGGTGGTCGGCGCGATTGTCCAGCCGGGTTTGCAATGCGCCGTCCTTGTCACGGGCGATCAGAGCGATGAGCATATTATTCCTCCTTCAGGGGTCTGTTGAGCAGGGTTTCGATGGCTTGCATGACGCTGTAGGTGCCGTGGCTAAGATCTGCCACCGTGGCGCTGATGGGCATGTCCAGACCTTCGGTTTTCGCGATATCCGACATCGCGCGGGCGGTGGCGACACCTTCGACCGTGGTGGTACTGTCAAATGGCTGTTTTCGACCTAAACAAAGGCCAAATCGGTAATTTCTGGACAGTTCAGATGAGCAGGTCAATACCAGATCGCCCAGTCCAGACAGGCCCATCAAGGTCTCGGACCGCGCGCCACGCATCAGGGCAAAACGCTGCATTTCAGCAAATCCCCGCGTCATCAGCGCAGCGCGGGCGCTGTCGCCCAAACCGGCTCCGATCGCTGCTCCGCAAGCGATGGCCATGACGTTTTTCAACGCACCGCCCAGCTCCGCCCCGATCAGATCTGTGGTGCGGTACAGGCGCAGGTTCGCCGTGGTCAGGTCATGCTGTAGCTCATGCGCATCCTCAGCGCAGGCCAGCGTCAGCGCGGTGGGCAATCCGCGTGCGATATCATCGGCAAAGCTCGGGCCGGTCAGCAGGGCAGGGCGCGCGTCGGGAATGGTCTGGCGGATGACCGAGATCGGACCCAGCCCTGTGGACAGTTCAATCCCCTTGCAGCAAGCCACCAGCGTTTTCCCGGTCAGAACCTCGGCGTGATCCTCTAACGCGCCACGCAGTTTCTGCATCGGAACCGAGACCAGCAATATCTGGCTTTCCGCAGCCTGCGTGATGTCAGAGGTTACAGTGATCGCATCTGGCAAAGCCACACCCGGCAGTCGTGCCGCGTTTTCACGCGTAGTGAGCATCGCCCGCGCCTGTCCCGAGTCCCGCGCCCACAGCGTCACCGGCCCGTTCCCCGCCAATGAGATCGCCAGCGCTGTGCCAAACGCGCCCGAACCCAGAACGGACACGCTCATGCCTTGGCCCCTTTCTTGCCGCTGCCCAGCATGGTGGGGCTGGTCTGGTCCAGGGGCCAGCGGGGTCGCGCGGTCAGGTCCAACCCGTCGCGCGCGCCGGTGCGAAACCGCTCGATCCCTGCATAGGCGATCATGGCGGCGTTGTCGGTGCACAGGGCCAGTGGCGGTGCGGTGAAACGCGCGCCTTTCTCAACACAAACAGCCTCTAACGCGGAGCGAATGGCTGAATTTGCTGCGACGCCTCCGGCCACGGCAATCACCGGCTCCGCGGGGTTTTCGTCCAAATACAGATCCATCGCGCGGCGGGTTTTCTCGGCCAGTGTATCCACGATGGCTTGCTGAAATCCGGCGCAAAGGTCGGCGCGGTCCTGACGGGTCAGCCCACCTTTCTCGGCCACGACCTGATCGCGCATCCGCATCAGTGCAGTCTTCAGGCCCGAAAAAGACAGATCACATCCGGGGCGGTCCAACAAAGGCCGCGGAAAGCGGAACCGTTTGGGATCACCTGCGCGGGCCTCGGTTTCTACCGAAGGGCCACCCGGTTGCGGCAGTCCCAACAGGCGGGCGGTTTTGTCGAACGCCTCACCCGGCGCGTCGTCGATCGTGCCGCCCAAACGGGTAAAGCGGTCCGGCCCGTGGGCGATCAGGCATTGGCAATGCCCGCCCGAAACCAGCAGCATTAGGTAAGGAAACGCGATCCCGTCGGTCAGGCGCGGCGTCAGCGCGTGGCCTGCCAGATGGTTCACCCCGATCAAAGGCAACCCGGTTGCCGCACTGATCCCCTTTGCGCACATGACGCCGGACATGACGCCTCCGATCAGGCCCGGCCCAGCGGTGACTGCGACGGCATCCATGTCGGACAGGCCCAGCCCGGCATCCGCCAGTGCCTGCACGACGCAGGTATCCAACTTCTCGGCATGGGCACGGGCGGCAATCTCGGGCACGACGCCGCCAAAGGCGCTATGCAGCTCGGTTTGGCCATGCACGACAGACGACAAAACCTCGGCCCCGTTTTCGCCATGGCGCACAACGGCGGCGGCTGTGTCGTCACAGCTGCTTTCCAACCCGAGGACAGTAAGTGTTTGCACCATTGGCCTGATCCGTTACACCTTGGTTGCCAAGCGGGGTATCACCCTGCGCGGATGCAAACAATCCCAAGGCCCAAGGCGCCGAACGTTGTATTTGTTGATGACCCGCCCGCGCGCGGCCTCTGAAAGGTTCGTCGCGCAGCTTCCGACCCGCGTCAGGTCTCGGGTGCAGGTCATCTATTCCCCGATTCTGGAAATCAAACCCCTGCCGGTGAGCACGGATATGCGCGGCGTGCAGGGTCTGATCTTTACCTCGGCCAATGCGGTGAACGCGGCGGCCTCAATGGGGGTTGATCGGTCGCTGCCGGCTTTTTGCGTCGGACCGGCGACAACCGGGACGGCCAAGGGCGTCGGATGGGACGCGCAATTGGTGGGCCAGACCGCCGAGGAGTTAATCGCAGCCCTTTTGCAAACCCGCCCGCTCAGTCCGCTACTGCACCTGCGCGGCGAGCACAGCCGGGGCAATATTGCCGAGCGGCTGACCGAATCCGGCCTGACCGTGCGCGAACAGCCCGTTTACCAGCAAAACCTGTTACCGCTGACACCGGAGGCGACTGCCGCAGCAAACGGCAAATCCGCTGTTTTGGCTCCGATATTTTCGCCCAGAACGGCGCGACATTTTGCCGACATCTGGCGCGGTTCTGCCCCGCTTTGGGTGGCTGCCATCAGCCAGGCCACCGCCGAACCCCTTTGTTCTTTGCCCTATGCGCGGTTGAAGGTCGCGAAAGAGCCGACACCAAAGAAAATGCGTAAGGCCGTTAAAAAACTTGTGAAACATGCGTTGCGGGTTGAGGGCGACGTGGCCACCGACTAACTTAACTGGGTCTGTTGTTCCAAGCATTTCGGATTCGATAAGGGGAATATTGCGGTGGCTGGTAAGAAGAAGTCCAATCAAAAACCGGTGGATGACCCCAAGTTGGAGGAGGCGGTCGATGCTGTTTCCGTATCTGACGAAGCATCGGTTGACGAGGTCGCAGCGCTAGACGAGGCCCCTTCCGAAGCCGAAGCCGAAGCCGAAGCCGAAGCCGAAGCCGAAGCCGAAGCCGAAGCCGAAGCCGAAGCCGAAGCCGAAGCCAACCTTGAACGCTTCAAGGAAAAGATGGCTGATCGTAAGGCGGAAAAACAGAGCGGCTTTATGCCCGCTGTGATCGGTGGGGCCGTCGCCGCAGCGATTGGTTTTGCGGCGGGAAGCGCGGGTATGTTCGGTAGCGGTGACACCGATGCTGTAGCCACGATCGAGGCCAAGCTGGCCGATCAGGCCAACCAGATCGAAGCTTTGACCAAATCTCTGGAAGATGCGCCGGATGTATCGGCAAAGATCGACGCGTTGACTGGGCAGATTGCGCCGATCACGGCGGATCTTGATGGGGTGAAATCCAGCCTTGATGGCCTGGCCGGGCAGATCGACCCGTTGACCAAACGGCTGACCGATTTGGAAAGCGGGGCCTTGACCCAAGGCGCTACGCCCGAGGCGACAGCTGCTTTTGAGGCCGAGTTGAAAAAGCTGCAAGACTCGCTGGCTGCGCAACGGGCTGAGGTTGAAAAGATGGTTTCGGACGCGCAGGCGCTTGAAATGAAAGCCTCGGCGGAGGCACTGGCAGCGGCCAATGCCGCGATCTTGTCAAAACTGCACGGTCAGTTGAATGCGGGTCAACCCTATGGCGATTTGTTGTCCGAACTGTCGGCCGGAGGGGTTGATATTCCCGATGCTTTGTCGGCGTCGGCAGATAAAGGCGTGGCGGCAGTTGCAACCCTGAATGAAACCTTTGCACCTGCGGCGCGCGCTGCTTTGGCTGATGCGCGTGACGCGGATAAGGGAACGGGGATTGTCGCTTTCCTCCAACGTCAGACTGGAGCGCGTTCTGTGACGCCGCAGGATGGTGACGATCCCGATGCGATCCTGTCGCGCGCGCAGGCGGCGCTGTCAGGTGGTGACGTCGCGGGGGCGTTGAGCGAAATTCAATCCCTGCCTGATGCGGCCCGTGCCGCGTTGGCCGAATGGGAACAGGCGGCGCAGGCACGGGTTTCTGCCGTGGATGCCGCAGATGCGCTTTCCTCTGGCGCGAACTCGAACTGAAGGACCTGCCATGCTGTGGTCACTGTTAAAAATCCTAGTTTTTGTTGCCATTGTCGGCCTGCTGGCCGTTGGGGCCGGGTTCCTGATGGAAAGCAGCGGTGGTATTCAGATCACCGCTGGCGGCACGGAATACACGTTGGGGCCGTTGCAATCGGTCATTGCTCTGGGTGTGCTGGTCCTTGCGATCTGGCTTTTCTTCAAATTGCTGACTCTGCTGGTCGCCACGCTGAAATTTCTCAACGGTGATGAAACGGCCCTGTCGCGTTATTTCGACCGCAGCCGCGAGCAGCGCGGCTATCAGGCGTTGGCCGATGGGCTTATGGCGCTGGCCTCGGGCGAGGGGCGGATTGCCATGTCCAAAGCCGCCAAGGCGGAAAAACTGCTGAACAAGCCTGAACTAACCAATCTGCTGGTGGCACAGGCGGCCGAGATGAATGGTGACACCAAGAAAGCCTCGGATACCTATAAGAAACTGGTGACGAACAACGCCACCCGGTTTGTGGGCGTGCGTGGTATCTTGAAGCAGAAACTGGCCGAGGGTGATGACGATACCGCCCGGAAGCTGGCCGAAAAGGCGCTGGCAATCAAACCGCGCCACGCCGAAACACAAGACATCCTGTTGGGGCTGCAAACCAAGTCGCAGGATTGGGCAGGCGCGCGTTCGACTCTAACGGCCAAGCTCAAGGCTGGTCATCTGCCGCGTGACGTGTTCAAACGCCGTGATGCAGTGCTGGCTCTGTCCGAAGCCAAGGGCATTCTGGAAGAAGGTGCCACGGTCGAACAGCAAGAACACGCGATCGAGGCCAACCGCTTGTCGCCTGATCTGGTTCCTGCCGCTGCGATGGCCGCGCGGGCCTATATCGAAAAGGGTAAGCCGCGCGCCGCGACCAAGATCCTGAAAAAAGCGTGGGAGGTGCAGTCGCATCCCGATCTGGCCCATGCCTTTGCGGAAATCGCGCCGGATGAAACGCCGGATGCGCGGATCAAGCGGTTCACCGCCCTGACTCGTATCCACCCGGAAAACCCTGAAACGCGCCTGATCCTGGCCGAGTTGAACATCCTGGCCGAGGATTTCCCCGAAGCTCGCCGTGCGCTGGGCGATGTGGTCGAAAAACAAGCCGATGCCCGTGCCTATACGCTGATGGCGGCGATTGAACGGGGCGAGGGCGCCTCGGACGCGGTGGTGCAGGGATGGCTGGCCAAGGCGCTGAACGCGCCGCGCGGGCCGCAATGGGTCTGCGACAACTGCCATGATATCCAGCCCGAATGGGCGCCGGTCTGTCAGAACTGCCACAGCTTTGACACGCTGAGCTGGCAAACTCCGCAAACGCCCGAGATCGCCTCGGCGACCGGTGTTCACATGCTGCCCCTGATCGTTGGCGCGCTTGAAGACAAGGTCGAGCCGGAGGTTGAAGAGCCGGAAGAAGAAGTTGCGCCCGACGTGATCGAAATGGAGGCCGAACCCGTGCGCCCCGATGTCGAGCCTGCGATCGAAGAGAAGGTCTGAGGACTCGGATCAACGGACACTTTGGAACCTTGATGCCACTTACGTGTCGCTGGGCAAGTACGTCCAGCGATACTTTGGCGGGGTCGGTCCCTTGTTTCGGCCACCCTGCTGAGACTGTTCCAACGCATGTGCAAGAATGCCGACAGAACGGGACAGGCAAAACAGGCCACGCGCCAATGGCGCGTCAAAACCAAGCTCGGCATAGATCACCGCTGTGGCTCCGTCGATATTCATCGGAACGGGTTTGCCTTTGCGCTGCGCCAATTCGCCTTCGATGTCGATCGCGACAGATTTGTAGCGCCCATCACAGGCACCTGCCTCAATCGCTTCGTCCACAAGGCTCATTAAACGTGGTGCGCGTGGATCCGTTGGGGTGTGAAAGCGGTGGCCGAATCCGGGCAGAATTTTCCCTTGCGCGGCAATCCAGTCATCCAGCGCCGGGCCAACGGCGGATGGGTGAGCGTTGACGAACTGATACAGGGTCACCGCTTGCTCGCCAGCACCGCCGTGGATGTCCCCTAGCATGTTCACCGCGCTTGCTATGGCATTGTTGAGCGGCAGTCCACACGTTACTGCCATGCGGGCCGTAGCGATCGAAGGGGCTTGCGGCCCGTGATCCACGGCAGCAACCAAGGCGGCCTCGAACAATTTCAACTGCGCGGTGGATGGCCTGTCTCCGCGCACCATGAACCAGATCATTTCCGCGAAACCAAGGTTGCCGATAAGGTCCTGAATAGGTGTGCCCCGCAGGTCTATTCGTCCGGGTTCCATGTCGATGATGGATGTTGACCACCAGTCAGCGACATCGCTCATATGATCCCCTCCTTCGTCAACGCATTTATTTCGTCGTGGCTCAGACCAAGCTCAGACCAGATCACAGCATTATCTGCCCCCAAGTCCGGCGGGACGGTCCGGGGCATTCTGCGTTGACCATCCATCATAACAGGGCTGCCGGTCAGTTTCAGCTCCTCGCTGTGGGACGGCAAAGATCCAATCAATCCGCGGCCTGTAAGCTGTTCGTCGGCCAGCGCTTCGGGCACGGTCATCACCTGCCCGGTTGGCACGCCAATCGCGTTCAACTCGCGAACCCATTCCCGGGAGGGTCGGGTGCGCAGCGTGGCTTCAAGATCATCCCTTAGGGTATGGCGGTTCCTCTTGCGATCTTCACGCGAGGCATAGTCAGGGTTGCCCAGCAAATCTTCCCGTCCAAGGTGTCGAGCAAGCGCCTGCCATTGTTCGTCACGATTGGCCGCGATGTTGATCGGGTTATCCGCAGTGGCAAAGGTTCCTGACGGGGCGGATGTGGTGTTTTCGTTGCCATGCGCTGCCGGTGTGACATCCCCGATCAGGTAGTTCGACACCACCCAGCCCATGGTGGAGATCACCGCCTCGGACATTGCGATATCCAGAAACGTGCCGCGTGGTCTGGCGTTCAGGGCCGCACTGATCGCAAAAGCGGCCGTTAGCCCCCCGACGGTATCGGCCAGCGGGTAGCCGACGCGATAGGGCGCTGTATCGGCTGCTCCGGTGATCGACATGACACCGCTGATACCCTGAACGATTTGGTCGTAGGCCGGGTCTTTTTTGCGAGGACCGTCCTGCCCAAAACCGCTGATTGCACAATAGATCAGGCTGGCATTTTCAGCGCGCAGAACGTCATAGCCAAGGCCAAGCCGGTCCATTACACCGGGCCGGAAATTTTCGACCAGCACGTCGGCGGTTTGAACCAGCTTCTTCAGCAAGTCTTTGCCCTTTGCGGGCTTCATATCCAGCGTGACGGATTTCTTATCCGCGTTCTGGGCGAGAAAACTGATGCCCATCCCGGCTTTGTTGCGGTCTGGGTCTGCGCCCAACACCCGAGCAAGGTCGCCGCCCTCAGGCCGTTCGACCTTGATCACTTCGGCCCCCATCAGGGCAAGCTGATAGCAACAATACGGGCCCGCTAGAACGTTCGTCAGGTCAAGAACCCGTATTCCTGCCAGAGGCTCAGTCGCCATCGGCGATACCGGCAGCCCGTGCCCGTGCGCGACGCGCGCGATAGCTGGGCAGCAACACCAACAGCGCGGCGATAACCAGCAGGCCCAGCGTCATGGGGCGTTCCCAGATAAACCCGATCCCGTCATAGAGCTGCATGGACCTTGCAAAGTTGTCTTCCATCATTCCGCCAAGGATGAACCCGATCAGAAGCGGGGCCAGCGGATAATCGGCAAATTTCAAAGCCGTGGCACAGACGCCGAACCCAACAAGGATCAACAGCTCCGTTGCATTGTTCTGTCCGATGTAAGCGCCCATCAACGTAAAGAACAGAATGAACGGTATCAGGTAGTTGCGCGGAACGGATAGTACCTTTGCGATGTAGGGGATCAGCGGCAGGTTCAGGATCAACAGAACAAGGTTTCCGATAAACATGGACATGATCACAGCCCAGAAGATCTGAGGCTCATCCAGCATTAGACGCGGACCGGGTGTCACGTTCAGAGCGATTAGCGCGCCCAGCAGGATCGCCGTGGTGCCGGAACCTGGAATGCCCAAAGTCAGCAGTGGAACGAATGATCCGGTGCAGGCCGCGTTGTTAGCTGTTTCCGGGGCTGCCAGACCCTTGATCGAGCCTTTGCCAAATTCTTCTTGTTCCTCTTTCGGAGCGATGTTGCGTTCAACGGCGTAGCCGAGGAAACTGGCGATCGTCGCACCGGCGCCAGGAAGAACGCCGATGAAGAAACCTTGTACGGATTGCCGTCCCACAACTGGTGCAATTGCCTTGGCTTCTTCCTTGGTGATGCGCAGGTCCTTGATCTCGCCATCATCACCTTTCAGATCTTTTGGCTTCAGGACCAGAAACAGCGCTTCGGGCAAGGCAAACATGGCCATGGCCAGTGTGATGAAGCCGAAGCCCGATTGCAGGTCCATGATTCCCATGGTGAACCGAGGCAGGTTGAACAACGCGCCCTCACCAACGGTAGCCATGATCAGCCCCAGTACCGTCATGATGACAGCTTTGGCGACTTGACCGCTTCCGGCGAAGGCAGCGATGGCTGAAAGACCAACGACCATAAGGGCGAAATACTCGGCCGAGTGGAACAGCAGCGCAACAGAAGACAAAGCCGGTGCAAACACCATAAGCAGGACGGCACCCAGCGTGCCGCCGGCAAAACTGGCGATCGCAGCGATTGTCAGCGCCTTGCCTGCTTTGCCTTGTCGTGCCATCGGATAGCCATCGAAACTTGAAGCTACCGTACCCGCGACTCCGGGTGCATTCAGCAGAATCGAGGATGTCGATCCTCCAAAGATCGCTCCGTAATACACCCCAGCCAAAAGGATCAGTGCGGCGGATGGGTCGCCCATCGAGATTGCAACCGGGATCATGATGGCGATGATCGACATTGGTCCAAGACCGGGCAACATCCCGATGAATGTGCCGATCAGACACCCAGCGATGACCATCAGTAGGTTTTGGATTGAGAATGCCGTTTGCAGGCCGATCAGAAGTCCTTCAAGCATGTCAGCCTCCGAAAATGCCCGGCAGCGGGCGCATGTAAATGCCAAGAACTTCCTGAACCAGATACCAGACGGCCCCCGTTGCGATGAATGCAACAGGCAGCATGATATGCCACTTGCGCTCACCCAGAATGAAAGAGCCAAGTATCAGGAATGCCGACGTCGAAATCAGAAAGCCCACGGGTCGCAGGCAAAGGGCATAAATGACCATCAAAGCCAGCAGCATCAGCGCCTGATCCAGATGGTAGTCACCCAGCCGGCGATAATCGATGTCGGCTTCCTTGATCTCGGACTTTTCAAAGCCCAGCAGGATAATTGTCGTCGTGATGATACCCAGAATGGACAGCACTTTGGGGAAGGTGCTTGGCCAGATGGGATTTCTTTGCATGAAGGGGGGGAGGCTACCGTCCATCGTGAACCAGGCGGCGTAGCCATATGTTAAACAAACACCCAGCAGAACGAGCGCGATCCAGCGATCCAACGCCATGATGCCCCCTCCTTTTTTGTTGTATTTGGGGAAGGCAGAGCGGCGGTCCGCTCTGCCGATTTTTAGTTAGAGGAAGCCCAGCTTCTTCATCAGATCACCGATCTGCTGTTCCTGCTGCTCAAGGAACGTCTGGAAGTCAGCTCCCGAGTTGTGGATGTTGACCCAACCGTTACGCGCCCGAACTTCTTCCCATTCAGGAGTGTCGTACATCTTGGCGATTGCGTCTTGATATGCCGCCAGCTTGTCTTCCGGCAGGCCGGGTGCTGCGAAGAAACCGCGCCAGTTGACGAAGGTGGTATCAATACCCTGTTCCTTCATGGTCATCGCATCAGGAGCAGCGTCGACGCGTTCTTCCGATGTGACGCCGATGATTTTGACTTCGCCCGCGTTCGACAGGTCAACTGCTTCTGAGAAACCGGTCGACAGAGCCGCGATTTCACCGGACAGAAGCGCCGCCATGGCTTTACCGCCTGCGTCATACGGAATGTACTTCACGCCCAGAGCGTCTTTTCCAGCGGCTTCCATGACCATGGCTGCAACCAAGTGATCCATGCCGCCCGGTACCGAGCCACCACCAATTGCTGTGGCCGAGGGATCAGCGTCAAAAGCTGCCAACAGATCGTCCATCGAGTTGATCGGGCTGTCTTTGCCTACGACGATCGCCGCATAGTCACCAATGGTGCCTGAAACCAGAGTCAGGTCGCGGAAGTTATGCGGGAAAACACCGGTCAGCGAACGGATCACGATGGGAGTTGAGTTCACCATCAATGTACCGTGATTGCTGTCAGCGTTTTCAATCAGAAAGCCGATGGCCTTACCGCCGCCACCACCTGACATGTTCTCATAGGATGCAGTGCCAACAAGACCCGCATTCGTAAGGGCTTCACCCGTGCCGCGGGCAGTTCCGTCCCAACCGCCACCGGCACCACCGGGGATCAGAAAGTGGATGCTGTCCACGACTTGATCTTCGGCCAACGTCGGGCCGGTCAGGCCGATTGCGGCCACAGCTGCGATTAGGGCGCGACGGCCCAGTTTAATCGTTGTCATGATTTCCTCCCGTTTGACAACCGGCCGCATGGCGGCTCAGATTGGATGGTACAAAAACACACCAACCTGACATCAACCTGTCACGCGGCAAAATACTGAAAAAGCCTGATGAAATTTCTACTTGTCGAAGACAACCTGGACCTCGCGAACGCGGTCAGTTCGCGCATGCGACTGGACGGTCATGTCATTGATCACGCAGCGAATTTGGAGGACGCAACCGCCTTTGTCGAAACCGAAGAATATGACCTGATCCTGCTGGATATCATGCTTCCTGATGGGGACGGGCGAGACTTTCTGAAACGGCACCGGGCAAGTCGACTGGATACACCCGTGATCGTTTTAACCGCGCGCAGTCAGGTTTCGGATCGAATCGGTTCACTTGATCTGGGGGCGGATGACTACGTGACCAAACCGTTTGATCATGCCGAGCTTGAGGCCCGTTGTCGCGCGGTTCTGCGGCGTAAATCCGGCAGCGCGAAGTCCACGATCGAGATCGGCGGTGTCGTGTTTGATCCGGTGGCCGGACATTTGACCGTGGCCGGAGAAACGCTTTCGCTGCGAAATCGGGAACTGCGCATGATGGAGTTATTCATCAGCGCGCCTGGTCATGTATTCTCGAAACAGAAGCTGGCCGACCGGTTGTTCTCTTACGACGACAGCGTTTCGGACAACGCGATCGAGGTCTATGTGGGGCGGCTCCGCAAACATCTTGAAAAGTCGGACTTAAAGATAACGACCTTGCGCGGTCTGGGATACAGGCTGGATCATGACCGCTAATCCAACCGTTTCCGGGTCACTGCGCAACAGGCTAGTGCTGGCCTTGATTGGTGGCGCGGCGGTTCTGGCAGTCTTGTTGTTCCTTGCAGTCAGGAACTATGCGGCTCAGGTAGCGCAGCAGGGACAGGACAACATCCTCGAAGCATCCGTTACATCAATTCTTGATGCCGCCGCGCTGAGGGACGGGGTGCTTGAAGTGGATATTCCCTACGCGGCCTTTTCGATGTTGACCACCCCGTCAGATGACCGGGTGTTTTATGCCATTTATCAGGACGGTGCGTTTTTATCGGGATACGAAGATCTTCTTTTGGCAGGGGCGTCCGGACAAAGTGATTGGTTATTCACGTCGGGCGAACTGCGTGGGGAACGCATTCGCCAGGTCAGCGCAAGTCGAACGCTTGTCGGGTTGGGGAGGCAGACGGAAATTGCAATCGTGCTGGGTCAGACGCAGGATGCGCTTTCGCAGACTTTGGACCAGATTTCGCGCAATGCCGCATTTCTGGGTCTTGGCTTCTTTCTTTTGACTGCCGCGCTTTCTTTCTGGATCACATCGACCACTATCGGCCAACTAAACCGACTGACAACCTCGGTCACAAGACGGGGGCCGCAGGATTTGAGTCCCTTCAAGAAGCCGGTGCCCCGGGAAATGGCGCCGCTGGTCTTGTCCCTGAACTCACTGATGGGGCGCTTGGATCAATCGCTCAGCCAGTCAGAGGATTTTATTGCCGAAGCGGCCCACCGTGTCCGCACGCCGTTGGCGACTGTACGGTCCTATGCCGAGGCAACTCTGCATAGAGTTGAAAAGAAAGAAAACCGAGAGGCGCTCCGTGCGATGGTTCGGGCGATAGATGAAAGTTCGCGCGCTGCGGGACAGTTATTGGATCATGCCATGATCACCTTCCGCGCCGATCATCTTGAGAGGGAAGATGTCGATTTAGTTGAACTGATCCGGGAACTTGTACAGCGTTTGACGCCGATTGCGGAAATGAAGGAACTTTCGCTTTCTCTGAGAGGCGATACTAAGGTTCTCTATTCCGGCGACCCCATTCTGATTCAGAATGCAGTCCGCAACATGATCGACAATGCACTAAAATACGCGCCTGCTGACAGCGTGGTCGAGATCGAAGTTACCGCCACACCTGAAGTTGCAGTCAAAGTGAGCGACTCGGGCCCGGGCTTTCCAGCAGAAGAGATTGAACAGCTGACGCGCAGGTTCGAACGCGGCAAGAATGCAGCTGGGACGATTGGATCAGGTTTGGGTTTGACCATTGCCCAGGATGTGGCGACGGCCCATGGCGGAACCTTGGTTTTGAATAATAAGCCTACGGGGGGAGCATGCGTAGTCTTGTCACTTTAGTTTTTCTTGCGTTCCCCTGTTTTCTTTGGGCGCAGGATTGGGAAGACCAGTTGGTTTTCAATGATGGCGCAGAAGGCGCGCACCTACGTATCATCTCGAGCACTGACACAGTTCTCTTCGCGCCATTGATAGAAGGCTTTGTTGCGCGCAATCCCTCAATAAGTGTCGAATACTTCGTTTCGGGCACGGCGGATATCGACCGACGCGTTCGCGCGTCGCCGGACGCTTTCGACATTGTGGTATCCAGCGCAATGGATCTGCAACTGAAGTTGGCGAATGATGGCTTTGCGCTGGCGCTTAAGGATATCGAGGCTCCGCACTGGACGCAGTGGCACCAAAGCTTGTTTGCATTCACGACCGAACCTGCTGCTATCGTCATCAATCGCGAAGCGTTTGAAGGTCAGGACATTCCGCACACCCGGCAGAGTTTGATCGAGGCGCTGCGCGAGCGACCGGAGGAATTTCGCGGCAAGGTCGGCACATACGATGTACGTGAATCCGGGTTGGGTTATCTTTTCGCTACGCAAGATGCGCGCGCCTCGGAAACCTATTGGCGGCTAATGGAGGTCATGGGTGGTCTTGATGTGCGACTGTATTGCTGTTCGGGAGAAATGATAAACGATCTGGCAGATGGAAAAATTCTGGTAGCCTACAATGTTCTTGGAAGTTACGCAGCTGTCCGCGCCGAGCGCAAGGATGCGCTTGAAGTGATTTTTCCGACAGATTTTCAAACAACGATGATGCGGACAGCGTTAGTGTCTGAAGAAACACAGGAGCCGGACGCAGCCGAAGCGTTTATCAACTACTTGATTACTGAAAAGCCAGTAGCACAGGACAGCCCGTCTTCGCTTCCTCCACTGGTGTTGCAGAACGGCGCAACAGACCGAGAAACAATAGGATTAAACCCGTCACTGCTGACATTTTTGGATGACCTAAAGCGAAAAAAGTTCCTGTCAGCGTGGGAAAACGCGGTCATTCAATAGCAAAAGGACCACTAGCTTTACGTCGGTAGCGATTGGTTCAGTGTCGGGGCGGTCAGCGAAACCCAACCTATACAGAGATGGCCACAATAGTGGACCAGTAAACTGATATTCGCCGTCTACAGCCAATTGTCCCAATCAAATCCGTTTGCTAACGTCGCCCTCGCGTCGGGGAGGGCGTGCAGACCAAGATGCTGGACTATTCGCATAACGCCTGGCTTGTGGCGGCCTCACTGGCCGTGGCGCTGATGGCAGGCTTTACCGGCCTTTACCTGACCCATGGCGCGTCCAAGCTGGACGACCAGAAGCGCAAGATCATAGTGGCGCTGGCAGCGGTGGTTCTGGGCGGCGGCATCTGGTCGATGCATTTCGTGGCCATGCTGGGGCTGCAACTGCCAATCCTGTTCTACTATGACGCGCTGATCACGCTGATCTCGGCCCTTGTGGCGATCCTGATGGTCGGGCTGGCGCTACTGTTGTTGCATTTCCGGCCACGTTCGGTGCAGACGATCATTGGCGCAGGCGTGATCGTCGGGCTGGGCATCGTGGTGATGCACTATATCGGAATGGCTGGGATGGAACTGTGTCGCCCGGTCTACAACGCGTGGGACGTGCTGTTGTCGACGCTGGCCTCGGTCGTGCTGTCGGTCGTGGCGATCTGGGTGGCCTATGACAACCGCACGCAGCGTAACATCTTGCTGGGAACGGCCTGTTTCGGTCTGGCCGTATTTACCATGCATTTTGTGGCCACCGGCCTGACGGATTTCACGGCCAGCGACAGCGCGGGGGGGGCCGGTCCGGCGCTTAACAATCAGGTGCTGGCGATGGGTGTGACGGTGGCCGTGTTCTTGATCTGCGGTGCATTCCTATTGACCGGCGTTAGCTTTCTTGAACCTGCCGCAGTTGTGGAGCCTGCTCCACTCAGCCCCGAACCCGCGACTCTGCGGGCGGGCATCCCGTTTGAGCGCGAGGGCCAGACCTTTTTCGCCGCCCCGACCGAGATCGCCGCAATCCGGGCCGAGGGGCATTACACCGTTCTTTATATCGGGGCCGAGAAATTGTTTTGCCCCTGGTCCATAACCGAGGCCGAAACCCGCCTGATCCCCGATGGCTTTTTGCGTGCCCATCGCAGCTATCTGGTGAACCCCAAACATGTCTCGGGGTTCGAACGTCACAAGGACAATGGCACGTGTTATTTCGACGGTGTGGATGCGTTGACTAAGGTGCCGGTCAGCCGGTCGCGCCTGTCCGACATTCGCGACGCGCTGGGTCTCTGATCGCAACTCGTGCAGCCTATTCGCGTTTCGTGAAACAAGCTACGCGCCCCGTTCCCCTTGGCTGGAACCCCTGATGTGACCGTTCTTTTCTGAGTGCAGGTACCCCAAGGCATATTGCTTCGGACCCAGGGAGGAAAATTATGATACCAGCCGGTTTTGAGTATCACCGGCCAGGCGACATCGCCTCGGCCATCGGCATTCTACAAGAACACGGAGACGAGGCGCGCGTGATCGCGGGCGGGCACAGCCTGATCCCGATGATGAAGCTGCGCATGGCCGAGATGGGCCATCTGGTCGATCTTCAGGCCATTGAAGAACTCAAGGGCATTGAGGTCGGGTCCGACACCGTCACCTTGGGTGCGATGGTCACGCAGCACGAGTTGATCACTCATGACGGCCTTGCCGCTGCCATTCCGCTGATCCGCGAGGCCGCATTGCAGATCGCTGATCCGCAGGTGCGCTATGTGGGCACTGTGGGTGGAAATGTGGCCAATGGGGATCCGGGCAATGACATGCCGGGGTTGATGCAATGTCTGAATGCCACGTTTGATCTGTCCGGTCCCGATGGCAATCGCAGCGTCGCCGCGCGTGAGTTTTACGAGGCCGCGTATTTCACCGCCCGCGAGGATGAGGAAATCCTGACCCGTATCTCGATCCCGGTGCCCAGCGCGGGAGTCGGTCAGGCGTATGAAAAGCAAAAGCGCAAGATTGGCGACTATGCCACGGCTGCGGCTGCTGTGATGGTGGGTAACGGAACGGCCTCGGTCGCGATGACCAATCTGGCTGACACGCCTGTGTGGTCCGAAAGCGCAAGTGCTGCACTGGCAGATGGCGATGTGAATGGCTGCGTTGCCGCGATGCTGGATGCGATCGAGCCCGTGGCCGACAATCGCGGCCCCGTCGAATTCAAGAAACATGTGGCAGGCGTCATGCTGCGCCGCGCCATCGACCGCGCCCAAAACCGCGCGGGTTGAGGGGAGGAGAACCCATGTCAAAAATGCACGTCAAACTCACCGTGAACGGCAAAGAGGTCGAAGGTCTGGCCGAGCCACGCACGCTGTTGATCCACTTCCTGCGGGAAGATCTGAAAATCACCGGCCCTCACATCGGGTGCGAAACCAGCCACTGCGGCGCTTGCACCGTTGATATCGATGGCAAGTCCGTCAAGTCCTGCACCACCTTCGTGGCGCAGGTGAACGGCGCCGATATCACAACAGTCGAAGGACTTACCAACGACGATGGCAGCCTTGGCGTATTGCAGGAGATGTTCCGCGAACACCACGGCCTGCAATGCGGTTTCTGCACGCCGGGCATGATCACCCGCGCGCATCGCCTATTGCAGGAAAACCCGAATCCGTCCGAGGAAGAAATTCGTTTCGGTATGGCTGGGAACCTCTGCCGTTGCACTGGCTATCAGAACATCGTCAAGGCCATCTCGGCCTCGGCTGACATGCTCAATGCACAGAAGGAAGCGGCGGAATGAACGATCAGACACTAACCCCCGCAGAACGCGCCGCCAACCTCAAAGGGATGGGCAGCTCGCGCAAACGCGTCGAGGATGTGCGCTTTACCCAAGGCAAGGGCAATTATGTCGATGACATCAAGCTGGACGGGATGCTGTTCGGCGACTTTGTGCGCTCGCCCTACGCACACGCCCGCGTTGTCAGCGTGAACAAAGAGGCAGCGCTGGCGCTGCCCGGCGTGATCGCTGTGCTGACCGCCGAAGACTTGTCGCCGCTGGGCCTGCATTGGATGCCGACACTGGCAGGCGATAAACAGATGGTGCTGGCCGATGGCAAAGTGCTGTTCCAAGGTCAGGAGGTCGCTTTCGTTGTGGCCGAGGATCGCTATATCGCGGCGGATGCTGCGGAACTGGTCGAGGTTGAATACGAGGAACTTCCTGTTCTGACCGACCCGTTCGAGGCGCTGAAATCCGATGTGGTCCTGCGTGAAGACCTTGAGGGTCAGACCGAAGGTGCGCACGGGCCGCGCAATCATCACAACCACATCTTCACCTGGGAACAGGGCGACAAAGACGTGACCGAGGCTATTCTGGCCGAGGCCGATGTGGTGGCTGAAGAGATGGTCTATTACCACCGGACCCATCCGTGTCCGCTGGAGACCTGCGGGTCCGTGGCCAGCATGGACAAGGTGACCGGCAAGCTGACTCTCTACGGTACGTTCCAAGCCCCGCACGCGATCCGTACGGTGGTGTCGCTGATCTCGGGCATTGCCGAGCACAATATTCGCGTGATCAGCCCCGATATCGGTGGTGGCTTTGGTAACAAAGTTGGGGCCTATGCGGGCTATGTCTGTTCGGTCGTGGCGTCCATCGTGACCGGCAAGCCGGTGAAGTGGGTCGAGGACCGGATGGAGAATCTGATGTCCACCGCCTTTGCCCGCGACTACTGGATGCAGGGCAAAATCGCGGCAACGAAGGACGGTAAGATCACCGGTCTGTGGTGTCACACGACGGCGGATCACGGCGGCTTTGATGCCTGTGCGGACCCGACCAAATTCCCGGCAGGGTTCATGAATATCTGCACCGGTTCCTATGACATCCCGACCGCCTATCTGGCCGTGGATGGGGTCTATACCAACAAGGCTCCGGGCGGGGTGGCCTATCGCTGTTCCTTCCGCGTGACCGAGGCTGCCTACTTCATCGAACGGATGATCGAGGTTCTGGCCATCAAGCTGAACATGGACGCGGCCGAACTGCGCCGGATCAACTTCATCAAGGCCGATCAGTTCCCCTATCAGTCCGCACTGGGCTGGGAATATGACTCGGGCGACTATCACACCGCTTGGGACAAGGCGCTGAAAGCGGTGGATTACGAAGGTCTGCGGGCCGAACAGGCGCAGCGGGTTGAGGAGTTCAAAGCCGGTAAGACTCGCAAACTGCTGGGCATTGGTCTGACGCATTTCACGGAAATCGTTGGGGCCGGACCGGTGAAGAACTGCGATATCCTCGGGCTTGGCATGTTCGACAGTTGCGAAATCCGCATCCACCCAACGGGCTCTGCCATCGCACGGCTGGGGACGATCTCTCAGGGCCAGGGTCACGCCACGACCTTTGCGCAGATCATCGCCAGTGAGATCGGGTTGCCAGCCGATGACATCACGCTGGAGGAAGGCGACACCGACACCGCGCCCTATGGTCTGGGGACTTACGGGTCTCGGTCCACTCCTGTGGCCGGTGCGGCAACGGCAATGGCCGCGCGCAAAATCCGTGCCAAGGCGCAGATGATTGCGGCCTATCTGCTGGAGGTCCACGACGACGATGTCGAATGGGATGTGGACCGGTTTGCGGTCAAAGGTGCGCCCGAGCGGTTCAAGACCATGAAGGAAATCGCCTTTGCTGCCTATAATCAGGCGATCCCTGGCTTGGAGCCAGGTCTTGAGGCTGTGAGCTACTATGACCCGCCGAATATGACCTACCCGTTCGGGGCCTATATCTGCGTCATGGAGATTGATGTGGACACCGGCGAATGGGACGTTCGGAAGTTCTATGCGCTGGACGATTGCGGCACGCGGATCAACCCGATGATCATCGACGGGCAAGTTCATGGTGGCGTGACCGAAGCGTTGGCCATCGCGATGGGGCAGGAGATTGCCTATGACGAGATGGGCAATGTGAAAACCGGCACGCTGATGGACTTCTTCCTGCCGACCGCGTGGGAGACGCCGAACTATATCACCGACTACACGGTGACGCCTTCCCCGCATCATCCGATTGGTGCGAAGGGCGTGGGTGAGAGCCCTAATGTGGGTGGTGTGCCCTGTTTCTCGAACGCGGTGCACGATGCGTTCCGGCCCTTCGGGTTGGTGCAAAGTCATATGCCGCACGACCATTGGCGGATCTGGAAGATTGCCAATGGGTTGGGGATGCATGGGTGATTAGGTTCGGATCGGCTTGGCCGATCCGATCAAACGGAGGGGGCCAACCCCCTCCGAACCTCCCCCGGAATATTTTTAGCCAGATGAAGAATGGATCCTGGTTTTGACTTTGAGTTATGTGCAGAACGGATTGGCCACGCAAGGCTATGTTGCTGATGATCGGTTGGCGATGGCACTGCATCTGGCGCAGGTTTTGGGGCGGCCCTTGTTGTTGGAAGGCCCTGCCGGGGTGGGTAAGACCGAGGTGGCCAAAGCGATGGCGGCTTGGCGGGATGCCAAATTGATCCGCTTGCAGTGCTATGAAGGGCTGGATGCCAGTCACGCGATTTATGAGTGGAATTATCAGCGGCAACTGTTGGCGATCCGGGCGTCGGAGGCGCAGGGAGGGGTTGGCGAGGCGCAGTTGTTTTCCGATGCGTATCTGCTGAAACGACCTTTGTTAGAGGCTATTTCTCAGGATATTCCTCCGGTTTTGTTGATTGATGAGATTGATCGGGCGGATGAGGAATTCGAAGCTTATTTGCTGGAAATCCTCTCCGACTTTCAAATCACCATCCCCGAGCTTGGGACAGTCGAGGCAAAGACTCGGCCCATTGTGATCCTGACCGCCAACGGGACACGGGATTTGTCGGATGCTCTGCGGCGGCGGTGTCTTTACAGTTTCCTCGATTACCCCTCGAAAGAGGTTGAAATGGCGATCCTTCGGGCGCGAATGCCCGAGGTAGAAGGCGTGCTGGCGCGGCAGATCATTGGGGTCGTACAGGCGTTGCGCAAAGAAGATTTGGAAAAGACGCCCGGCATTGCAGAGATGTTGGATTGGGCTGCGGCGCTGTCAGGTTTGGGCGTCAACGACATGGCGCAATCGCGCGACGCTGTGCAGGCAACGCTTGTGTGCTTGTTGAAAACCGCCGCCGACTATGACGCCGCTCCGCCCGAGGTGATGGACCGGTTGATCGGGAAGGTGGCGTGATGCAGGTCACGCGGTTTCCTTCTCGGGCCGATGGGTTGGCAGATCGGATGTCTGGCTTCATTACGCATTTGCGATCGAACGGATTGCGGGTTGGTCCGGCTGAGACAGGCGATGCATTGGCCGCCTTGACCGCGGTACGCGCGACGGATGCGCGGCAGGCAAGGCGGGCTCTGTGCGTTTTGTTGACGGGGGATGCTGAGGATTGGCGTCGGTTCGACGATCTGTTTGATGCCTATTGGTTCAACACCGGCAAACAGCGGGGCGGTGTGGCGGAAACCAGCCATGTGCGGGTGCAGTCGGCAAAACCGATGATCTGGCAGCAGGAAACGCAAACGGAAACCGAGGCTGGAAATGGCTCGGATCAGGATGGGTCGCCGGATTCGGGTGACGGTGAAGCAGAAGGCAAAGACGGCCAGCTCGTCGCAACGCGCACCACCAATCTATCGCGCAGGGATTTGCGGGAGCTGATGGATGAACAGGCTCTGATGGAGGCCGAAAAGGCTGCAATGACTTTGGCACGCGCCATTCGGGATCGACGCTCGCGTCGGCGGAAACGGGCATTGCGCGGGCCAGCACTGGACATGAGACGGATCCAGCGCGCCAGCCTGGCGCGTGGGGGTGAGCCGATGGACCTGTACCGACGGGCGAAACCGCCGCGTCCTATGCGGATCGTGGCGCTGTGTGATGTCAGCGGGTCGATGACTGTGTATTCGCGGGTGTTTTTGGCTTTTCTCAAAGGCCTGATCGGCAGTGGGACCGAAGCGGATGCCTATCTGTTTCACACGCGTCTGATGCGGGTGACGGACGCCTTGCGCGATCACGACTCGATCCGTGCGGCTGGGCGGTTGTCCTTGATGGCCGAGGGGTTTGGCGGCGGCACCGATATTTCAGGGAGCCTAGAGAGCTTTCTGAACGGCTATGGCGCGCGTGCTTTGAACGGGCGGACCATCGTGCTGATCCTGTCAGACGGCTATTGCAGTTCCGACCCGCAAGCGCTGGGCGCAGTCCTGGCGCGCATCCGGCGCAAGGTCCGGCGGATCGTTTGGCTGAATCCGCTGAAGGGATGGAAAGACTACCAACCCATCGCAGCGGCGATGCAGGCAGCGGAACCCCATTTGGACGCGCATTTGCCTGCCAACACGCTCGAGGCGCTGGCAGCGCTTGAGCCGCAGTTTCGCAAGTTGTGAAAGGAGTCTGATATGGCAAATTTCGACATATTCGACACGATCGAAACCCTGCGCCAAACCGGTGAGCCGTTCTGTGTCGCTACGGTGTTGCGGACAGCGGATGCGACCTCGGCCAAGGCGGGGGGCAAGGCGGCCATTACCCGCGACGGGCGAATTTTGGGCCATCTGGGTGGTGCCTGTGTGCAGCGCGCGGTGCGCAGTTCAGCGACACAAGCGCTGACCAGCGGTGCGCCGCAGATGATCCGCGTGAAACCCTCGGACAAGGTGGTCGATATGACGGACCCGGATGGCGTGCAAACCTTCAAAAGCGGTTGCCCCTCGGGCGGGACGGTGGATTTGCTGGTTGAACCGTATCAGCACGCGCCAAGATTAGTGATCTTTGGCACCTCGTTGATTGCCAAGGCGCTGGGCGAACACGGGACGCTGGCTGGGTTTCGGGTGACGAGCAGCACGCCCGAGACGGTCGAAGACTTGGGTATCGAGGCGCGCGACTTTGTTGTCGTGGCCTCGCAAGGTCAAGGAGACGGCGCAGCCCTTGGGGCCGCGCTGAACACGCAAGCCGCGCGGGTGTCGATGGTGGCCAGCCGCCGCAAAGCTGAAACACTCACGGAAAAGCTGATTGGACAGGGTTTGGACCCAGCCCGCGCGGCGCGTCTGAAATCCCCAGCCGGGCTGGACATTCATGCCATTGATCCACACGAAATTGCCCTGTCGATCCTGGCCGAGATCGTGATGTGGCGGAACACGGATAATTCGACGGAGGTCACTGAAGATGAAAAACTGGCTTAAAAGTCTGTGGCCTGCGCGCCCGAAACAAACACCGGAACAGGCGACGGAAACCGCCCTTCTGGTTTTTCCGAAATGCTGTTGAACAAAGGAAACATGAATGGAACTGAGTGACGAAATCCGCATCGCCGCCCCGCGCGACGTGGTCTACAAGGCGCTGAATACGCCCGATATTTTGCAGGAGTGCATTCCGGGTTGTGAAGAGCTGATCCAGAACTCGCCCGAGGATCTTGAGGCCAAGGTGGTTCTGAAAATCGGTCCGGTCAAAGCCAAGTTTGCCGGCCAAGTAACGCTGGATAATTCCAACGCCCCCGGCGGGTTTTCCCTGACCGGTGAAGGCAAAGGCGGTGCCGCCGGGTTCGCCAAGGGCGGTGCCGAGGTCACGTTGACCGAGGACGGGGCTGAGACAATTCTGTCCTACACCGCGAAGGTCGATGTCGGCGGCAAGATCGCCCAACTTGGCAGCCGTCTGATTGCAGGAACGGCCAAAAAGCTGTCGGGCAAGTTCTTCACCCGATTTGGCGAAATCGTAGCGGAACAGGCTGTGTCCTGATCATTTTTTCGGGTCGGTTTCCGGACTGGCCCGAATTTTACTGTGCGAATTGATCCCGCGCAAAAAGCTTTGTTCTTTGCGCACATGGTGCAAGTCGCTAAGTTAGCTTTGTGTTTTATGTGCAAAGTTAAGCAATTTGGCGGCGAAAATGATTGATGAAAATGACCCTTCGGGGGGATTCCTATGTCTGGATTTCTACGACTTGGAACAACAAGTCCGGCGTAACTCCGATGACGCGGAGGGAATATGAGCGGCATTGGCTGTCTGCCCAACCTAATGAGGTCAAAGAAAAGTATCGCGCACGGCTCGACGGGACTTTTGAAAAGGTTCGAAAAGGAGGGAAGCTGACTGAGGCCGAGGTTGGCGATGTCTGGTACTATGGCTCGCAGGACGGCAATCCGGCACCGAGTTTCATGAACGGAGGCGGCCTGCCGGTGCTGTCAAACTCGGCCAAAACGGTTCTGGAACAGTTCGAACTGGGTGAAACCTATTTCCACTTGATCAGATTGCAGGCTCCGGCCGGCCATGCGACCACGGACGAGCCATACTACATCCTTAATGTGTGCAACAAATGGTCGATGGGGAACTACGAGGCGTTGGGGCCGTTAGGAGACAGAACAGCTCCTCTAAGTAACCGTTCCGGAGTAGTTTTTCGTCCTCGAATTGGACGGGAACATGAGCTTGTAGTTGCTCCAGAAGCTTTGGGTGGTCCCGACATCTGGATCGATCCGAAAGTTCCCGAACTCCTGTTCCTCTCGGAACGTCTCGTCTCAGCTTTGAAGGCAGCCGGAGTCGATGACGGTTGGGGTTTAGTCCGCTGCCCTGTTGGGGTTCTGTGACGCAAACGGTGCGTCGGAACAAAAAACCCCGCTGCATCGACAGCGGGGTTTCTCTGTGACAGCAGACTGACCTTAGCCCTTTTTCAGAACCTCACGGCCCAGCAACTCAGCGATCTGCACCGCATTCAGGGCTGCGCCTTTGCGCAGGTTATCGGACACGCACCACAGGTTGATGCCGTTCTCGATTGTCGAATCCTGACGGATGCGGCTGATGAAGGTGGCGAAGTCACCCGCGCATTCGATGGGCGAGACGTAGCCGCCGGGTTCGCGCTTGTCGATCACCATGATGCCCGGTGCCTCGCGCAGGATGTCGCGAGCTTCGTCTTCGTCAAGGAATTCCTCGAACTCGATGTTCACGGCCTCGGAGTGGCCGACAAAGACCGGAACGCGGACGCAGGTGGCTGTGACCTTGATCGACGGATCGACGATCTTTTTGGTCTCGACCACCATCTTCCACTCTTCCTTGGTCGAGCCGTCTTCCATGAAGACGTCGATCTGCGGGATGACGTTGAAGGCGATCTGCTTCTGGAACTTCTTGGGTTCCACCTCGGTTGTGGGGTTATAGACCGCTTTGGTCTGATCCCACAGCTCATCCATGCCCTCTTTGCCCGCGCCCGAGACCGACTGATAGGTCGAGACGACAACGCGCTTGATCTTGGCGCGGTCATGCAGCGGCTTCAGCGCGACAACCATCTGAGCGGTCGAGCAGTTGGGGTTGGCGATGATGTTCTTATTTTTATAGTCGTGGATCGCCTGCGGGTTACATTCCGGCACGATCAGCGGAATGTCGGGGTCGTAGCGATAGAGCGACGAGTTATCGATCACCACACAACCCGCCGCAGCCGCCTTGGGCGCGTAGACTTTGGTTGCGTCCGAGCCGATGGCAAACAGAGCCATGTCCCAGCCGGTGAAGTCGAAGGTATCGATGTCCTGGGTGGTTAGTGTCTTGTCGCCAAAGCTTACTTCGGTGCCCAGCGAACGACGGCTTGCCAACACGGCAAGTTCATCGACCGGGAACTGGCGTTCTGCCAGGATGTTCAGCATTTCGCGGCCCACGTTACCCGTGGCGCCGGCGACAACGACGCGATAGCCCATTTCATGTCTCCAAAGTTAAGGACGCGCGTTCATAGCTGCGTTGCGGCAAAGAAAAAAGGGTTTTCGGGTCAGATTCCGCCCGATGACACCGATTTGACGCGGCGCATCGCCTCAGGTGTCGGTCAAAAGCCGTTCGTAAAGGGCGACAAGGGTCTTTGCTTCGCGATGGATGTCGAAATTCTGCTCGACATGGGTACGGGCGGCGCGGCCGGATTGCGCAAGGGAATCGCGGTTTTCCAGCATCCGGGCGGCGGCATCGGCCAAGGCCGGGATATCGCCGGGCTCCACAACATGGCCCAATGACGGATCGGTGACGATCTCAGAGAACGCACCGACATCGGTGGCCACGACGGGTACGCCACAGGCCATCGCCTCTAGCGGGGTCAGGCCGAAGCCTTCCCACCGCTGGGGCGCGATGAAGAGGTCCAGAACCTGATACCATTCGGCGATCTGGTCGACTGTGACCTCGGGCATGAAGAGGATGCGGTCGGACAGGCCCGCCACCGCGACCTTGTCTTTCAATTCGGACAGAAAGGTGGTGTGTTGTTCCGTAGCGCGGCCCATGACGATGCCATGCACATCGTCAAAGCGGCCACACAGATCGATCATTGCATCCACAAAGGCGTCAGTGCCCTTCTGGTGGCGGATGCGGCCATAGCAGCCCAGCAGCAACCCATCAGGCAGGCCCAGCCGGGCGCGAACGGCTGCTTTATCCTCGGGCGGGGTAAAATCCTGCAGGTTGATGCCATGCATGATCACCTGTGCGTCCCGCTCCAGATACCCGGCGGTTTTGCGCGAGGTGGCGACCACGGCGTCCATCTTGTCGATCAGCCATTTGGTATAGCCCGTATGCGCCCGCTGCGACGCGCTGGTGAACAGCAGTTTCAGTCGCAACCGCAGGATGTTGCGCAGGAACAGACCCAACAGCATCTCGGTATTGCGGCGGGCGTGCCAGACGCGCAGGGTTTTGCGCGACAGAAAGGGCAGGCGGCCAAGCGGGATATGCGGGATATCGGCAGGCAGGCCCGGACCAGTGGCTGCAATGTCGATCCATTGCACCTGCAACGGCACCAACCGCGCAATCGTTGCCGTCACGCCCGAAAGCCTGCGTTTGAGATTGGGGGCAATGACGCGTGGGTCAGACATGGGCTCTCCTGACGGGTTAGCGTCAGTCGACGCTGTCCCGGCTGAATAGATAGATCACGCAGCCAATGGCAAGCGAGATGGCAAAAAAGCCGAATATCGCTGTGTAGGGTGCAGAGGGGCTGATGTCTACCGTGGCTGCATGGACGCGGCCGGTGACGAATTGGGCAAGGCCGACGCCTCCGATCCCGAACAGGTTCAACAGGGTCACGCCTCGGCCCACTAGGTGTGGAGGGACAAAGGCACGGCCGTGGGCCATGATGACAGGAAAGCTGGCCCCGGTGAACCCGATGACCGAGATCAGTACCACCGATAGCCAGACCGCATTGTCGATCCACAGACACAACAGGGTCAGGGCGACCACGCCCAGCGCGTTGCCGCCAAAGATCACCCATTTCCGCGTCCCCAATATCCGGTCAAGCGGCCCATAAGCGAAGGTGCCCGCAATCATCGACGCGCCCATGATCAGAGTGGCGGTTCCGATCTGTGTGGTGCTGAGGGCGAAGATATCACTCAGATATGGTCCGGCCCAAAGGCCGCGGGTCGCAGCCGACGGCGCATAGGCCACCAACATCAGGGGCAAGATTGCCCAGAGCGCCGGCTGCTTCAGCAGATCCAGAACCGATCCCTTTTGGTCGGTTTCAACGCGTTTGGGATCGCGAACTGTGAACAGGATACCGATGGCGATCACGCCCGAAAACAGGGCCAAAGTGACCATCGTGGCGCGCCAACCCATCAGCTCAACGGCCAGCGCAGTGGGGTAGGAGGCGACCAAATTGCCAACCGACCCAACACCCAGCATCAGGGCGGCCAGCGTGGCAAAACGGGCCGGAGGGTATTCACGGGCGAAGATAAAGTACGAGGCCATCAGGATCGGCGAGCATCCCACTCCGATCAGCCCCATGGCCACGGCGACATGAAAAGGCGTGCTGGCCACGGCAAAGATCAGTGCGCCGCCTGCGCCACCGACCAGCAACAAAACGGTCGAGGTCAGCCGCGGCCCGACCCGATCCAGCGCCCAGCCAACCGGGAGTTGCATGGCGGCAAAGACCAGAAACCAAAGGCCCGAGGCAAAAGCGAGGTCCTCTGGCGTGGCGCCGATATCACGACCCAGATCGACGCTGAGTACGGCCAAAAAGGCACGAAAAAACTGGCTGAGCACATAGCCCAGACACAACACGACCAAACCTGCCTTCATGAAATGCCCCTTTTGCCATCATCTGACCGGACATGCTTGGCACGGGACACCGCTGCGCACAAGCACGTGTGTCTTGACGATTTCGCGGGACTTGGGCCGCATTCGGGCTATGTTAAATCATGATTTGAGACCGAGGTATTCATGAAAGACGCCCAGGCCGCCTTCTATGACAGCCTACCCCTTTTGCGCGATTTTTCACGGCTGACCGATCCCGCGCAGTTCTCGGCGCTGCCTGATGATTGGGTTGTGGGGGTTGCGGACATTGTCGACTCGACGGCTGAGATCGCCAAAGGCCGCTATAAGACGGTGAATATGGTTGGCGCGGCTGTGATTTCGGCCATGATCAACGCCATGAAAGGCGCCGAGTTTCCCTATGTGTTTGGCGGCGACGGGGCCGGATTCGCCGTGCCCGCAAGTGCGATGGATGATGCGCGGCAAGCACTGGCAGACCTGCGCCGCTGGGCCGAGGATGAGTTTGGGATCAAGTTGCGCGCTGCGTTGACGACGGTCGCCGAAATCCGGCAGGCGGGGAAAGAGTTGCGCGTCGCCCGCTATGCCCCGTCCAGCGGGGTGGATTACGCCATGTTCTCGGGCGGCGGGCTGGCCTGGGCCGAGACGCAGATGAAATCCGGGTCCTCTTCCGTCGACCCGTCCGGGCCGGGCGCGCTGCCCGATTTGAACGGCTTGTCCTGTCGATGGTCGAATGTACGGTCGCAGAACGGGCAGATCGTGTCTTTGGTGGTCGAACCCACGGCGCAGGCTACCGAGAGCGATTTTGCCGATCTGGCGCAATCGGTGCTGCGTGCCTCGGAAGAGTTGGAACGGGCGGGCCATCCCGTCCCGGTCGGGGGACCGCCAATGCGCTGGCCACCTCCGGGTTTGGATCTGGACGCGCATGTTTCACGGGCTGGGCGGAATGTAGCTGTGCAAAAGCTGCTTCTGTTGGTCCAAAACCTGCTGATCGCGCTTTTGTTCCGGCGCGGCAAGCCGCTGGGAAATTTCGAGCCTGTCCACTATCGCAACATGGTCAGCAGCAACGCGGATTTTCGCAAGTTTGATGACGGGCTGAAAATGACGCTGGATTGCGACCCGGCCACGCTGGCGCAAATTCGCACTATGCTGGAGCAGGCGCGCGGGCAGGGAAAGATCAAATACGGCCTGCATGCGCAGGATGAGGCGATGATGACCTGTTTTGTGCCGTCGGCCACCCGCGACGACCACGTGCATTTCGTGGATGGTGCTTCGGGCGGCTATGCACAGGCGACGGCTGCGATGCAGGGCTGAAGGGTTACTTCGCTTTCCACTTGGCTGAAAGCGCCCGCGCGGCTTGCGTCAGTAGCATCACGTCTATGCCAACCGCCTGAAACTGCGCGCCCATGTCCTGAAATGCCTGAGACGACTCGTCCGTAACTCCCAGAATCCCCGGGGCTTTGCCTGCTGCACGCGTTCGCGCAATCGCATCCGCAATCGCCGCCCGCACCTCGGGCGCGGCACTGTTGCCCTGATAGCCCATGTCGGTGGACAGATCGGCTGGGCCAATAAAGACCCCATCAATACCGTCGACCTTCAGAATATCGTCCAAGGCGGCCAGACCCGCGCGGTTTTCAACCTGAACCAGCAGGCAGATCTGGGCATCTGCAGTGGGAATGTAGTCCGGGATCGTCCCATACATCGTCGCGCGCGAGGCCATGGCACCGACGCCGCGCAGGCCCTCGGGTGGATAGCGGCAGGCGCGTACCAGGTCCCGTGCCTGTTCGGCGCTTTCGACCATCGGCACGAGAATTGTTTGCGTCCCCGCATCCAGCACCATTTTGATCAAGGCTGCATCCCCAACCGGAACACGAACCACAGGATGGGTGGGGCTGGCAGACAGGGCCATCAACTGATCCCGGATGGACCGGATATCGTTGGGCGCGTGCTCGCCATCGATGACCAGCCAGTCGAACCCGGCGCTTCCCATGATCTCGGCGGTGACGGCCTCGGCAAAACTGGTCCAGCAGCCGATCAACCTTTCGCCGTTAATGAGAGCCTGTTTGAACGAATTTGTCGGAGCGGGCATGATCAATCCTTAGGTCAGAGAGCGGGCGATTTCGGTGATGACGTCATAGGCCATAGATACATCATCTTCGGTTGTTTCAAACTGTCCGGCTTGGAACCGGATGGCCAGATTGCCGTCCACTCGGGTTTGGGTCAGATAAATACGACCGTCGTCATTGATGGCGTTTACAAGCCGCAGGTTCAGATCGTCCAGATCAACCGCACCGTCCGGGGCATAACGAAAGGTCCATAGCGACCACATCGGTTTCGTGGTGATTTCGAAATCCGGCTCGGTGGCCAGACGGTCATGCAAGTCCACAGACCAGTTTACATGATTGCGCAGTCGGGTGCGCAACCCCTCAAGCCCATAGGCGCGGATCACGAACCAAAGCTTCAGCGCCCGGAATCGCCGCCCCAAAGGCACCGACCATTCCGAATAGTTGATGATCCCGTCCTTGCCGTGGGTTTTCAGAAATTCTGGGCTGATCGCCAAGGTCTGCACCAGATCTTCGGGGTTCTTCAGAAAATGCGCGCAGCAGTCGAATTGGACGCCCAGCCATTTATGCGGGTTGAACACGATGCTATCGGCGCGCTCGACCCCCTGCCAATAGTGGCGGTATTCCGGGCAGATCATCGCCGACCCCGCCCACGCCGCATCTACATGGGTGTAGAGCCCGTATTTGGCGGCGACCTTCAGGCATTCTTCGACCGGGTCGGTACCGCCGACACTGGTGCCGCCAACCGACAGAATGACCCCCGCCGGATGCAAACCGGAGTCTAAATCAGATTGAATCGCCTGTTCCAACGCCACAGGATCCATGCCGCGCCAGTCACCTTTGGTCAGGACGCGCACCAAATTCTGCTGCCCGATCCCTGCGACCCAGATCGCCCGGTCAATCGAGGTATGCACCTCGGCCGAGCAATAAACGCGCAAGGGTTTCTGTGCAAACAGCCCCTGTTGATTGCCCTGCCACGACAGGGCCTTTTCGCGCATGGTCAGCACCGCAGCCAGCGTCGCGGATGAGGCGGAGTCCTGGATCACGCCGGCGAACCCTGTGGGCAGGTCCAGCGCGTGACGCAGCCATTCCATCATCCGCGTTTCCATCTCGGTCGCCGCGGGTGAAGTCTGCCACAGCATGCATTGCGCTGCGATCGCGCTGGTCAGAAACTCGGCCAGCACCGAGGGCGGAGAAGTGTTCGCGTTGAAATATGCGAAAAACCGGGGATGTTGCCAATGTGTGATGCCCGGCATGACGATCTGTTCAAAGTCCTGAAAGATGTCCTCGATAGGCTGCGCTTGCTCGGGCGGAAGTTCTGGCAAGGCATTCAGGATGTCGCCTGGCTCGGTCTGCGCGCGTACTGGCTTATCTTTGACGGTTTGGTGATAGTCCTGCGCCCATCTGGCGGCTTTCTCGCCCCACTCTGCAAAGGAATCCCAATCCATGTCCTGCCCCATGTGATGTATCATCTTTGGGTTTTCGTCGGAAAACCCGCCATGCCAGTGGTGGCTATCGGGCGAAAAAGGTCAATCCAAATCGCCGAAAAAAGGGTTGCGAACTTTTCGTCGAGAGTGGAGTTTGCAAATAAATTCAATCATCTTAATTATTGAGTTTGGTTGCAGTTTTTGGGAATTTCGTTCAAGATTTCATATGTCCAGAGATCTGCCACTGACTTCCCGCTCTTTGCCGATTGCGCTGCTTCGGGCGCGTGAAAGGGTCATGGGGCCGATCCGTCGCATGTTGGCGGATGTCGGCGTGACCGAGCAACAATGGCGTGTGTTGCGTGTTCTCAAGGAAGATGGCCCGCAAGAACCAACCCATATCGCCGAGCGAGCCTGTCTTCTTCTGCCCAGCCTGACCCGCATCCTGCAGAAGCTTGAGGCCAAAGGGCTGATCCGTCGACACGTGCACCCTGTCGACAAACGCCGCCAGATTGTAGAGATCACGGCTGCTGGGGATAAGATCATCCAGGACAATATCAACCTCATCCTGCAAGAGGCAGAAGGCATTCGCATCCAACTTGGCCCCGAGCGCCATGAGGCTTTGCTGGACTTGTTGAACGACCTGCACGATCTGAAATCCTGACCTCAAAAAACGCAGTCCCGCCAGAGGTATGGGGGGCGCCCTCTGGCGGGGTTGGCCAGACCAAGACTGGACTGCGTGTCTGGCCCACAAGCAGATGCCCCGGGACGATCCGGGCGATCGGCTTGTGTTTCGGATAACCTGCCAACCTAGAATAAGGTGTACGTACGGTCCTGAGACCCTTGGGTGAGTAGCCTCTGACCGAGGCGATCCGAAACTAGTCTACCGCAAATGTGTTAGTGCGGTGATCTTGTGTTGCGCGAGACCCGCCCATCCCATAGCGCGGCGCTCAGGCGCATCGTATTGATGTCATGCGTTTATACGCATAATCTAGCCTATCTCGGCGGATTTCCAAGATGTGAAACCGGATTGTGAACCGGGTTGAGTTGACGGCAGTCATCTGCTTGCCCTGCGCGTGGGGTCGCCTAATATGCCCGAAACCCAACAGACCCGAGACTCATATGGCCGATACTTTGTTTTCCCTGCCCAAGCCGGTTGTTATACCGGTTCAGGGGCTTTCCACCCCCTATCCTGTTGGCCGGATATTCTGCGTTGGGCGCAATTATGCCGCCCATGCCGCAGAGATGGGCCATGAAGTGGATCGTGAGGCACCGTTCTATTTCACCAAATCCGCGGCAAACGCGATCCTGACGGGCGCAACCGTGCCATATCCACCGGGAACTGAGAATTTCCATCATGAGATGGAATTGGCGGTCGCCATTGGCGCGCCCGTGTTTCAAGCGTCGAAATCCCAAGCGACCGAGGCGGTCTATGCCTATGGATGCGCGCTGGATATGACGCGGCGTGACCTGCAAATCCGGGAGCGGAACAAGCAGCGCCCTTGGGATTTGGGCAAGGACCTAGAAAACGGCTCGGTGTTTGCCCCTCTGACCCGCGCCACGAACTGGTCGCCCAGCGATGACAAGCGGATCCATCTGAACGTCAACGGCGAAACCCGTCAGGATGCCACACTGCATGAGCTGATCTGGAAGATCGACGAGATCATCAGCCATCTTTCCGGTTACTACCATCTGCGCCCAGGTGATTTGATCATGACCGGAACACCGGCAGGGGTAGGACCAGTTCAGGCAGGCGACGTGCTGGAGGGCGGCATTGACGGGCTGCATCCAATCCGCCTAACGCTAACTGAGGCAGATTAGATCCTAAACAGGGTCTTTCAGCCATTTACCGACAAACTCGATCCGCGTCAGACCGGTAAATCTGCGCACTCTGTCCAACTCGGCCTCAAGGCGTCGGGTGCGCGCATCCGTCCAACGCACGCCACGTTCCGGCCACAGCGCGGTGACGCGCAGGACATCCTGATCCCGATGAGCTTTCATATCGATCCGACCCACCATCTTGTCCCCTTCAAGCAGGGGAAAGACGTAATAGCCATATTTGCGTTTGGGGGCAGGCACGAAAACCTCGATCCGATAGTGAAAATCAAACAGTCGCTCAGCCCTGTTGCGATCCCGCAATATAGGATCAAACGGGCTGAGAACCCGCATCCGACCAGGGGCCGGGGGCAGGTTTGTTGGATCGGGCCATTCTGGCCGTGTTATCACTTTGCGCGCGCGCCCGTCGGCGCAAGTGACTTCGATTTCCTCGGCATGGCCTTTGATTAGAGCGTGTTTGACCCATTCCCGAGCCTCAGACGCGCTGACCGTATCCCAGAATGCAGCCAGTTCCCCGGATGTTGCAAAGCCCAATCGGTCCAGCGCAGCGTTGCACAACCAGTCGACGGTCTGCTCTGCGTCACAAGGCAGGTTGCCAGGGCAAAGATGGGTTTCGATCACCCGCTCAGTCAGATCATAGCGCTTCTGAAACCCATGACGGCCCACAACGGCCAGTGCGCCGGACCGCCACAGGAATTCCAGCGCCGTTTTCGAGGGGTGCCAGTCCCACCATCCGCCCGAGCCTTTTTTCTCGTCCTTGCCGACATCCGAGGACGAAACTGGCCCGTGGTCGCGGATATGGGTCAGCACCGATTCAAACTGTTGCTCGAACCCATCCCGCCGCCAGTTCTTCCAGCGCGATTTCAACAGGGCTGCGTCGCGCTGAAACCGCAGGTGCCAATGGGGGTAGAACGCCATCGGAATTACGGCGGCGTCATGGGTCCAGTGTTCAAATAGGACACGATCTTGTTCATACAGCCGACTGAGGTTGCGCGCCCGATAGCTGGGTCTGCGCGAGAACAGGATCATATCATGGGCCCGTGCGACGGTGTTGATGCTGTCCAGTTGCACAAAGCCTAGACGCTGGATCAACTCCAATAGGTCCGCACCCTTGGCATTGCCCGAGGGCCGTTCCAGCAACGCGTGCCGATCCATGAACAGCGCCCGCGCTGCGCGGTTGTCCAGCCGTCGCAACGCCATGGTGTTAGCGCCGCTTCAGAGTGTCGCCAAAGCTGATTTTGGGGGTCAGGGTCACGCGGTTTTCGATCTCGGCTTCCGGGTCGGCCAGTTGCGTCGCTATGATTTCGGCAGCCTTGCGCCCGATCTCAAGCCGGCAGGCGTCCATCGTAGCTAGCTTGCGCGGCAGGCCCTGCAACAGCTCGACATTGTTGAACCCAGCCAGCCCGATCTGTCCTGGCACGTCGATGCCCTGATCCAGCAGGTATAGCAACCCGCCCGCGCCGATCATGTCGTTGGAATAGTACAGAAAATCCAGCTCGGGTGAGCGTTCCAGCATCGTTTGCGTCATCTCGCGGCCCTTGGCCAGAGCCGAACCACCTGAATAGAACTCGCGGTCTTCAATCTCGATTCCGTTCTTGCCCAGCACTTCAGTGAAGCCTTCGAACCGTTTGCGGGCGCGGTGGTCCAGCGGCATCTTGGTGCCCATAAAGCCGATATGTTCATACCCCGCCTTCAGGATCGCCTGCGCCATCTCGCGCCCTGCACGCCGATGGGAAATACCCACCATCGCATCTACGGGCTTACCGTCGGTATCCATGATTTCAACAACCGGAATCCCCGCAGAATCCAACATCGCGCGGGCCGCTTCAGTATGTTCCAGCCCTGCAATGATCACGCCCGAAGGTCGCCACGAGAGCATCTCGTACAGTACTTTTTCCTCTTTCTCAGGCAGATAATCCGTGACGCCGACAACAGGCTGCAACTCGGTATCTTCCAGCACCTGGTTGATCCCGGTCAGCACCTCGGGGAAGACCATGTTCGACAGCGACGGGATGATGACTGCCACCAGATTCACCCGGCTCGACGCCAGCGCGCCCGCGATCTTGTTGGGGACGTACCCCAGCTCTTTCGCCGCAGCCAGAACGCGGGTGCGGGTGGCATCGGACACATCGCCCCGGTTGCGCAGAACCCGGCTGACCGTCATCTCGGACACCCCCGACGCCTCTGAGACATCACGAAGGGTAAGCGGGCGTTTTGTTTCTGTTGTCACGAGGGCACCTGCGTCGTTGTTTTGAGGAATGGTAGCGTGAACAGGGCGCAATTTACAACTGCCCATCAAAGCCCATGACAACCCCGAAAAACCAAGCTAGAGAGAGGCTTGCGCGGCCCCGTGGCTCAACTGGATAGAGCAGCCCCCTCCTAAGGGGCAGGTTGCAGGTTCGAATCCTGCCGGGGTCGCCAGCCAGTCTTATGAACGAACATACCTCTCGCTTTGGATGATTTCGCGTGATGAGCGAGCATTGAAAAACCTTCGGAGACTGCAGTGTAACCGGACTTAGCGGCCGCGATTGCCAGGCATGATTTGGAGGCCAGCTGCTTTTTTGGCGAGCCAGTTCATGCGTCTTTCGATCAAGATGGCTCCACACCAGAATCTGTCGCCCAACTAGGCTAAAGGCCGGTCTTTTTGCCAACAATTGAACCGAACTGCCAAATTGGACCTGATCAGAAATCGACAGCACTGAATGGTTACAAAGCGTTTAGACAAAATCGCGATAACTTGTCCGCAAAAGGCACATTTACGCCCCAGGCCACACGTCAAGACGACGATGTCCCTCCTTAGCACTGTTCCCAACTACCAACGGGAATGGAGTGCGGCTAATGCAATTTCTGAGTTTGAGGCTCTGCAAATGGAAGAGACGGTTTGCAGGTTATGTGATGGGGCTTTCTGTCCTGTCATGCGTGCTTGCAGTGCCTGGCGCCGGATACTCGGAACAACCTTTGGTGGTTGGCAGTGATCGAGGCGGTTTCTTGCATGATCGTTTGGTCGAATTGGAGAACCTTCAAAGAAATGGCATACGTGTCGAGCTGCGCGGGCGGATCTGTTATTCGACCTGTACGATGTTTCTTGGCCTGCCAGGGACATGTGTAACACCGGACACAATATTTGGATTTCATGGTCCGTCGCGTCATGGCCAGCCGCTCAGTGCCTCAGATTTTCAGTATTTCAGCGAAGTGATGGCGGAGTTCTACCCCGAGCCCATCAAGACTTGGTTCATGGAAACAGGACGAAACCGAATTCGCGGCGTACACAAAATCAAGGGTGCAGAGCTTATTCGATTGGGTGTTCTTGCTTGCCGCACGGCGTAGCGTCGCGCTTGTCTTCAAACCTCTAGATAGGTATGAGTGTATTGTGTGAGCACAATCATAGCGTGTGCTTTGACGGGTAGCCTTGCATAGGAAATTAGTCTGGTTGATTTCGGGACTCCTTCATCGAATTCATGGGGGCAAAGCGTGCAGAGCTCCTGCGCCGACAAAGCCGATTTGCGTCATAGGGGATGTCCATGGCTGCTTCGGGCTTTTGGAAAAGCTCTTGTCCCAAGTACCGCATGACGCCCAGATCATTCTGGTTGGAGATTACATTGACCGAGGCGAACACAGCTCGGAGGTTTTGCGGATGATGCAAGCCTGCCCCGAATTTATGTGTTTGATGGGAAATCATGAGCAAATGCTACTGCGTTTCCTGGCCGATCCGAAGAAACACGGTCGTCAGTGGCTACGAAATGGGGGCTTGCAGACACTGGCGTCGTTTCGCATCCCAGCCGCTCGGCCAGAAATGACCTCCGACGAACTGACCAAGTGTCGGGATAGTTTGCGGCGCGCTATGGGTGATGAACTTGTTGGCTGGATCGCAGATTTGAAGACCAGTTTCCATAGTGGGAATATCTTTATCTCGCATGCTGGGGCAGACCCCACATGTCGGCTTGACCAGCAATCTGAGCACGACCTGCTTTGGGGCAACAAACATTTTCAGACCAAAGACAGGAAAGACGGTCAGTGGGTTGTCCATGGCCATACAATCGTGAGTCGCGCTGCGGTTCGGGGCGGCCGAATTGCTGTCGACACGGGCGCGTTCGCGACCGGCGTGCTCAGCGCAGTCTATCTGGACGGTTCTGAGCCAGAGTTTCTGACGGCGCTTGGTTAGTATTGGTTGTTTTTGCAACACTGAATAAAACAATCTAAGGCAGAATTAATCGAAATATTGTTTCGCAAAAAGAGAGCGAATTAAACCTGAGATAACTAGGTATTTCGAGCGATTCATGTGCACCCTTCGGATCCCATTTTACGGCGTTCTGCAAACTGGACGTCGGCTGCACCCTTCAGGAGATGACTTGGGCCTCATGGCATTGCGGGGTGGTGGCAACACGGGCTTACAAATCAGGCCCGCAGTGACAGCGGAGTGTTGGGCAGATTGAAAGTTGCCATCGTACATTATTGGCTAGTGGGAATGCGCGGCGGTGAAAAAGTCTTGGAGGCGCTGCTGGATCTATTTCCGGGCGCAGTGATTGTGACTCATGTCTATGACCGCGAAAAGGTCAGCGCCAAGGTCAGAAAACACGAGGTGCGAGAGACCTTTATCGGGCGCTTGCCCGGTGCGCGAAAGCACTATCAGAAATACCTGCCCCTTATGCCTCTGGCGCTTGAACAGATGGACATGCAGGAATTTGATCTGATTCTGTCCAGCGAATCCGGTCCGGCAAAGGGGATCGTGCCGCGCCCCGATGCGTTGCATGTCTGCTATTGTCATTCACCGATGCGCTATATTTGGGATCACTATCACAGCTATCGGCAACAGGCGGGGGGTGTTGCTCGGATGGCGATGCCCTTCCTAGCGCATAGGCTGCGCGTTTGGGATGTCACGACTGCTGCTCGCGTGGATCGTTTCGTGGCCAATTCGTCCTTCATTCGTGACCGAATCCAAACCTATTATCGGCGCGAAGCAGAGGTTATTTTTCCTCCGGTCGAGACGCAGGCGTTTCAGATATCGAACCATGTTGAAAACCGCTACCTGCTTGCAGGTGAGATGGTTTCTTACAAACGGGCCGATCTGGCGATTGATGCGTTCAACGCCTCTGGCCGTAAACTGGTGGTTGTTGGTGATGGTGAGATGCGCGGCGTGTTGGAAAAGAAATCCTGCCCCAATATCACTTTTCTTGGCCGGGTTGATAATGCCGAGCTAAAGCGTCAATTCGCCACCTGTCGCGCGCTGATTTTCCCCGGTGAGGAGGACTTTGGCATAGTTCCGGTCGAAGTGATGGCCAGCGGACGACCGGTGATCGCATATGGGCGCGGTGGGGCATTGGACACCGTCATCGAGGGTGTCAGCGGTGTTTTGTTTCATGAACAGACCGCCGAAGCCCTAAACCTGGCCATCGACCGGTTCGAGAAGAACCCGGATTTGGTGAAGGATCCAGCGACGATCAGGGCGTTGGCGGATACATTCGATGTTGAGGTCTTCAAGCAAAAGATATGGGCACTAATCGCTGACGCGCGGGCAAACGCCTGACGCGGACGCAACGCACGCAGGACTTGTAGGTCATTAAGCGGTTTTTCCTAACGTGCCGCTGATTGACACACAGACAGCGAGTCCTGACCCATGACCACCAATCCTTTCGTAAACCGAGTATCCAGCCTGTCCGGTCCTGCCCGAGATATTGCACCCGTGACGCCTTCGGATACTGCGGACCTGCCAGATGTGGCGATCGGGCTATACGTTGAATCGGGCGGGACGATTGTGTTGACGACTGTTCGCGGGGAAATCCGCACGGTGCAGGTTCTGGACTTTTCGATCCTGCCAGTGGGCGTCAGCCGTGTTCATGCCACGGGCACAACGGCCAGTGGAATCCATGCAATGGTGCTGGCATGAAGCTGACCCGCGACCTTTCTGTAACGTCGCACCCTGCGCGCCGGGTATCTGGCCCAGCCCTGTCACTTGATTTCGAGCGGCAGGAGTACCGGCGGTTCGGGCGCCCCATCGCGTTGAGCGAGGCGATGACCTTCGCGCGTGCCTCTTCGGCCCGGCAGGCCGGGGCCTCGGGCATGATCGAGACGGTGGGCGATGACGTATTGCGGCGAGATCATGTGGTCGGAACCGGAGCGTTCCGGGGGGCCTTGTTCGAAGGTCAGGCCACCAATCTGCTGCACTATTCAGATGACTTTACCCAATCCTACTGGAACGGATATGCGCGTAAGCCCAGTTTCGTCGGCGGGCAGCTTGCGCCGGACGGGACGGCTTCGGCCCAGACGTGGAATTGCGCGAATACCACGGGCGGCCCGGACCTGAACCGAGGTGGGGTACTTATCCCCTTTCCTGGGGCGTCGGGCATGGCGACGGTCAGTATCTGGTTGCGTGCCAGCGTACCTTTGACCATGCGGTTCGGGCAGTCGGACAAGACATCAAAAACGATTAACGTCACGACCCAATGGCAACGGTTCAGTCACACGGATCTGTTGCCCAACAATCAGAACCGGATCTTTATCCTGTATGAGGCCATCAACAGCGATATTGACCTCTTTATCTGGGGCGCGCAGGCAGAAACCGGCAACACACTGACAAGCAATATCGCCACAAACGGGGCCAAGGTCACGCGCGCAGCCGATCAAGCTGGGTTGACCGGTTTGACCGGAGCGTTTGAGGTCACTGTCACATACGAGGATGACAGTCAGGACGTGATGACCAATCAGACCGTCACCGACGGCTGGTGGCCCGTGCTGACGCAGCCCAGAGTCAAGTCCATCGTGCTGAGCTGATGGGGCCTGCATCCACCTGAAATGCCGTGGAGCTGTGTTTGGCTTACGGCATTTCGGCATTCAAAAAACAACTTAAGATTGTTTCTCGCCAAGCGAGCGGATAGGTTTGCATATGGTCTTTTGGGTTCGGCAATAAGGCGGTCCTCCTGCGATGTTCTTTCTGGCTTGGATGCTGATATGCGCCGCGCTGGGGCTGTTCTTTTGGGTGGCCCTGTCGTTGCGGTCAGCTCCGATTGTGCTGAGCCTGATGTTCTTCGCTCTGATCTATTGCATCCGTCCTGCAATGATCATGCTTGGGGCAAATCTGGTGAATCCTGCGCTGTTCAATGACTCGGCCGAGCTGGGTGCTTTCGCGTTGATCTACGCGTTCTTGTATCTGTCTGCGGCGCTGGTCACGGTTGTGATCTTGAGTGCTGCGCGTCCCGGATTCGGTGCCGGTCTGTTTCCCGCAATGTCGTCACGCGTCGATACCGTTTCGGCGCTTGTGGCTATTCTTCTGACCATCGTTGCAATGGGTATCGGCGCACAGCTATTTCTGAAATTCGGGTCGCTTCAAGCAATCCTTTTTGCAGCGAAGATCACAAAAGACCTGGCGGGCACTTTTGGGCTTAGGTCCCTTGTCGGGCTGGGAGCATTCTTTTCTTCGGTCGCCTTGTTGATCAGTTTGCGCGACAGGCGTATCGGCAAAACGGTCTTATTCAGCCTCTGTTTTGGTATCAATCTGTTTGTCTTTTCCCTGTGGGGCACTCGGCTGGAAGCGTTCGTACTGCTGTCCGGTACACTGCTGGTCTTGACCTCGCGCGCGGGGCAGATCGACCTGTGGGGTATCGTGAAATTCTCGGTCTGGGGGTTTTGCCTGCTGTTTGGTGCGACAGTGTTGTACATCTACCGCCTTGCGCAATTGTCCGGCAGTTGGGAGGTCGCCTTTTCCCGCGATTTGACCACGACGACCGCGGTGTCCATGCATATGACGCGGTTCGATTCCCTGATGCTGGTGGTGCAGGATTTTACTTCGGGGCTTCACACGCGGGTCGGAGAAGACTTCTACAACGGTCTGATCATGGTCATCCCGCGCGCTCTGTGGCCAGACAAGCCTTCGCAACTGTTGATCGGCCAGTGGTTCCGGCAATGGTATGAGCCGAACGCGGTCAACGGTTGGACGGTCGGGGGACCGGGCGAGTATCTGGTGAACTTCGGGTTGTCGGGTGTCATTCTAGGCGGGATCGTGTTTGGCGTGATGCTGACAGTGATCCATTCGGGCTATCGCAAGATGGGTGCGGATCAGCCCTTGTCGGTCATGCTGTCGGTTGTGTTGGTGCTGATCGTGGTGCCCGAAGGCTCGCCCATTCAACTACTGCCAAGGGTTGTACTGTGGTGTATACCGATTTGGCTGGTTGTTTGGGCGGCAAGAATGCGGCTCAGAGCTCCGGTTGCAAGCGTTCCAAAAGTGCCGTTTCCCGGTCGCTGATGGCTTGGGCCAGAGCTGCGCGCAGTTCAACCTCGCGGGCGCTTTGGCCGGGCTTGTGCGGGGTTGTGTTGAGCCTTCGGTACACTCGGCGCGCTGTCTCATACAGAGCGCCTTTGGGCAGTTTGCCCCGGATCGCCGTGTTCAAAGATTGCAGCAACCGGTTACGGACAAAATAGGTTTCGTTCGACCCGTCAAAGAACAGCGGCACATTCGTTTCAAGCCCCAACCGCCCAAACAACACAGCCACAGTATTTGCAGGGTCGGACAACATATTGCGCATCTCAAGATGGATGACGCGTTCCGGCCCCAGATCCCGCCGCCACAAGGCCAACCAATAGCCGAACGCGGCCCAGTTCAGAGCGTTGCGCAGGTGATCCTGAGGAAAATGGCTGGATGCACGCCCGTCCAAAACCATCTCGAAAAATAACTCGATCGAAATTGAGGCGTCGATATAGCTCTTGTTGTTCGAGAAGTAGTGATAGGTCGAGGTGATCTGATCCACCGGGTCACGTGTGATGAAGATGACCGGCGGCCGGTGCGCCATCGCGGCGATGGCTTTACGAGCGGTTTCATGATGCGCATAGGCAGGTGTTGAATCCAGCCACAACGCATTGTCGGGCGCATCGGGAAACAGCGCAGCATATCCCGCAAGACCCTGGGTCAAAACGCTGTGTTCGGGTCGAAAAAAGTGGCTGTCGCGATCGTAGAGGAACTCCAGCTCTTTGCGCACACCGCCCGAGATTTGCGGATGCTGAACTAACCAGTCATGCAGCGAACTGGTGGCGCATTTGGTGAAGCCACAGATGAACAGATCGGGCAGGCGGTGGGGGCGCTCAGTCATCGCGGGTCTCCTTCGGCAGACCGGTGGCGCGATACAGCAGGTCCTCGTAGGCGTCGATCATCCGCGTCGTGCGAAACGGGGCAAGATTGGGTTCAGGGTCTTGCATGCGTGTCGCGCGCACCCGGTCGGGATTTTGGGCAAGGTCGTTGAAAATCGCTGAGAGCGTCGGGGCGTCGATTTGTTCGGGGATCAGGCCGCGATGGGGTGGGATCAGTTCCGGTATGCCGCCATTTGGGCTGCCGACCACGAACAAGCCGCGCGCCATGGCCTCGATCACGGTGCGCCCAAAAGGTTCGGCCCAAAGCGCAGGCAGAAAAAGCACGTCGAGCCTGTCGAGAAATGCGATGGCCTCCTGTCGACCGGTCAGACAGATCCCGGCCGCAGCGGGGTCATCCGGCAGGGCGATGCCCTGATTGTCCCCGGCCAGAAGCAATCGGTGCCCGTTCTGCGCGAGGTCAGTGTTTTGCCATGCGGTGATCAGCTCGGCCACGCCTTTGCTGGGGTGAAGGCGGCCCAGATAACCAAAGGTCAGGGGCGTGCCCGCATCCGGCGCAGGTGCGCGCGGTGCTTGCAGAAATCTGTCCGGCACCGCATTGTAGATGACGGTTGGCGCATATCCCAGCATGGTTTCGTAAATCCGCGCCACGTGATTGGAAATCGCCACGACGTGTTTTTGTCGTCGCAGGATCAACCGGCGCAGGCCAGTGGCGTAGAAACACGGGCTGAGGGTGGAATTGCAGCCTGCGCCGCCATGCTCCATCGTGCCAAAGGCGCAAAACCAGCCGTAGTCGCGGATGACCGGGACACAGGCGGTGCGGGTCAGCAGACAAGCCAGCATGAAAGCCGACCCATGTCCGGCAGGGTTATTCATCAGCACCACATCTGGACAGTTGCGCCGCAGCCATTGCAGAGAGCGCAGGAACAGGACGGGGTCTATTTCGCTGCGCAAGATCCAGGCCATGCGGGTGGCAAAGTGGCGCGCGCCATGCAGGGGGCTTTTGCCGATCGGCAGGCCCTGAACGACTTCAATGGGGATGTTATCGACATGATCCGGATATGGGCGCGACCCGTCCGAGACCACAACCCGCACGTCATGCCTGCGTGCCTTTAAGCTGCGCGCGATGTCCAGTGCTGATCGCTCGGACCCGCCCAGCTCGTTGGGGGCATAGTTAAAACACTGAATGGCGATCTTCATGAGAGCTGCCCTTGACGCATGAGACCCAGAACCGAAGGGTCAATGCCCATCTCGCGCCGGGTGTATCTTACGGCCTCAAGGTTCCAGCCAGCGACGGACAGAGCCAGACACAGCGCGGCTCCTACCGGGCCGAAGGCCCAGATCATTGGGATCATCGCCGCCATTGCTATCAAGTTCATCCGCGCCAGCAGCCGAAAGGCCGCTCGGTCATGGCTCGTAAGCTCAAGCAGGACCGAGGTCGGTCCGGTCAGCGCATTCACCGCATAGGAACCTGCCACGATTAACAGAACATTGTAGCCGGTTTCGAACCCGGTTCCGAACAAAGACAACAGCCAGACACCAAACAGGATCAGCCCGAGGAAGATCAGCAAGGCCGACCCCCCAGCGATGGCGGCGACGGTAGCGCATGTGCGTTGCAACGCACGGGTTTTGCCGTCGTGATGCAGGCGCGAGATTGTGGGTGAGACGACCATATTGGCGGCCAGCAGTACAAGGTTCATCAACAACGCTATCCGCAGCGCGGCAAAGGTTGGTCCGGTGTCCGCCGGGCTCAGCATCAATCCCAGCAAAACCACGACAAGGTTCGGGGCGGCGATTTGCAGGACAGATACACCCCAAAGACCCCACATGCGTGGCTGCCATGTGGCCCGGTCATAGGCAGCTGGAGCCAGAAAAAGAGCCTTGGGCTGTGTCGCCGGATGCAGATGGACCTGAACCAGAACCGTCGCCACAAGCAGCGCGGTCAGCAACCAGGTGATCTGCGCAGCACTGTTCTGCCCCGGCCAGAACAGGATAACGGGGATCGCCGAAAAGATCACAATCCCGCGCCAGATCACATCCCGCGGCGCTAGGGCCAAGCTCATCCGGTCATAGGCACGCAGGACAAAGGCAAAATATTCCGCCCAGGCCATGGCCAGTGCGAGTACCCCCGTGGCCGCAATGAAAGGCCATCCAAGCTCGGGTCGCATCCAAATAAAGGCTGGGGCCGACAGGACCGCCAAAGCCACGGTACCTAGCGTGATGATCCAGAACCCATCGCGAATCCGACCCGTTGCAAGCCTGTTCTGACCTTGCGCTGCGTAGATCGAGACATAGCGCAGGCTCAGCATCCGTTGTCCGAAACTGCCCGCCACCGCCAGCAATACCGCCAGCGAAAATCCAAAACCGAAGGTGCCATAAGTCGAGGCATTCAACGCCTGTGCCAAGACTAGAAACAAGGCAAATTGCAGGCCTGCGGCCCCAACCTTGATGACAAGGGCGGCAAGCCCGCCTTTCATTAGACGCTGTCTTATGGAGTTGGACTTGTTTGGCATCGGCAGATTAATGTGAGCCCCTAGCTTCCCACCGCCACAATCGGCGCGGTGATCAGAGACGGAGTGATCTGGTCGATCGTGCGGCCCCAACGCGTAACCGGGTTTTCGGCGATGAAGATGATATCGTTGCGGCGTAGTTCAAATCGAGCGGCCAGCGTTAAATGCGCGGCGTTGCGGATGTCCAGATGCCAGGCCGTCACCGCGCCGAATTCGCGGATATCTTCGGACGCGCGCAGCACATAAACCTCAGACGCGTCCCCGGTTTTCTTGGCGATCCCGCCGCCCGTGTCAAACAGCGCGTCCGCCAGCGTGGCCGTGCGCCCGAAGGGCAGGGCATAGCGGCCCTGATTGCGGACCTCACCGCTGAGATAGACATAGTCCCGGTCCACCGCGTCCAGCTCGATGGTTTGCAGGAACGTGTCGCGCCGTTCGTTCAAATCGTCCCGGCGCAGGGTGACGGCGGTCGACAGTTCCTGCAGCGCGGTTTGGCGCCCTTCCAGCACCGTTTCGCGCAGCTGGATTTGCTGCGCAAAATACCGCTCGGCCCGGTCCAGATCGTAATCTGTATCCACAAAGACCGAGTCATCAGCGATCAGGGTCAGGTTCTGCAAATCCGGGCGCGCATAGAGGTCCTCAAGCGGGATCTGGTACATCTGCCCGTTGCGGTAGACGCGGACCGAGCTGTTGTCGATATCGCTGACCTTGACCGACCCGGCGGCAGAGAGCGCCTCGCCCAGCGTTAGTTGCGTCAGGGTGATGGGCTGCACGCCGGGCTGTCCGACCGCCCCCCCGACCGAGACGCGGCGGGCGTTGAACTCGGCAATTTCCAGGCTGAACGTGGGGTCGATCTGGTTTTCGACAAGGCGCTGGAACAGCACGGCTTCGGCCTCGTCCACGGTCAGACCTTCTAGGCGCACGCGGCCGACATCGGGGATGTTGATCGCTCCGTCATCCTGCACCGTATAGCCGTTGCGGCTGTTTTGGGCGGCCAGCAGGCCAGATAGTTCTTCGGCTGTCCCCTGGGTCGAGGGGGTCGACAGCACCAGCACATCCCCGGTGCCGATCGTATAGGGCCCCGGCGTGACATCGGGCGGCGGGTCCAGCCGCAACCCGCTGCGCGACCCATCCTGAGTTGAGGGGGCATCGGGCAGCGGACCCAGTCCCCGCTGGCTGGTGCCCGCGCCGGACCCCGCCGAAGTTCGAAACACCGATGGCAGGGTTTTGGGCGCATAAGGTGCGCGATTGGCGACCATCACGGTTTCCGGTGTCACCGGCACCACCCGCACCTTGCCGCTGTCTGACACACCCGCCGTAACCGATGGGCTGCGGTAGATCGTCGAACAGCCTGAGATCAGGCCGCCCACGGCCAGCGCAAGGACGAAAAGTGGAATTCGGCGCATGGATAGCCTCCTGTCCTGTATGATTCTAGCTCGCATCCGGCACCGCCTTCATGAACAGGTTGCCGAGGAAATCGCCGGTCCATTGAGAGGACTGGACGATGGTTTGGCTGCCATTTCGCAGCCAATATGTATTGGTGAAACTCTGCGCGGTGCCAAAGCACTGTTCTTGCCACTTGAGCGTGGCCAACGGATTTCCCTGCTGCACGATGGTATCCGGCCCCAGCGCTATGATCCGGCAGTCATAGGCGTGCAGCTCGGTCTCATCATTGCCATTGAGAAAGCTGTGAAACCGCTCGGCGCGCCCCTCCTGCCCACTCAGGATCAACCCGGCGCTTTGCCGAATGTCCGACCCAGCCATGCCAGAGCCGAACCCTTTGGTCGAGGTCAGCAAACCCTGTTCCAGCGTGATGGTCGCCCCATCCGCCGTCAGCCAGGTTTGCATATCGTTTCGCGTTGTCTCCAACAGCATCACGCCGCTCAGGTCGCGCGACGGAAAGGCGACCTCCAATCGGGATGGGATCGGGCGTTGTGCGGCCAATGCATCGGCGCGGGGGTGAAAGCGGGGCGCATCGGGACGCAGCGCGCCGCGCAACAGGTCGAACTCATCCCGCGCCTCGCCACAGGCGGCCAGCGAGAGGGCAAGACAGAGGAGCGCGAAAACTCTCATCGCCAGAACCTCCCCCAGCCGCGGGACAATTCCTGCGCCCGCGCCTCGCGGGTGACGCCATACAGCCGGTTGCGCACGTTCAGCCGCGCGCCACCGTCGCGCAGGACGGGGCGGATGGTTTGTCTGATCTTGTTGCGCGACGGGCGACCCGTCAGCCATGAGATCGGGATCTCAAGCCGAACGCCCTTGTCGAATGAGCCTTCGCCGAACTCCTCGAACCCTACGGTGGTCAGGGTAAAGAACGCGCCAACCGTGAACCCGTTGGTAAATTCCCGATCCAACGAGAACGTCGCGCCATAGTCCCCCGCCAGATACCGGCCCGCGTCGATCTGGGCATGATAGTCCCCCGGCAAGTCGAAATAGGCCGAGACATGACCTGTGGCGACGGAATAATCCTGAAAGCCGAACAGCACGTCAAAATCGCGCTGCGCCACGTAATTCGCTTCGACCCCCAGAGCGAGGCGGCTGTTGGTCGGGTACCACAGAAGCTCGGCCGACGCCCCGCCAAACATGGTCTCCAGATAACCCAGCGTTGTGCGGGCGTAGAAATCGGTGCGCGGTCGCCACAGGTATTCGGCGGTCATATGCTCAACCCGCAGGTTGGATTCACGGGCATAGATCGCCCAGTCCGACCGAACACGTTGCAGGGTGGAATCCGAGACGCGCGTGCTGTCATCAAGCGTGCTCAGAACAGGTTGGCGCAGCCCGGTGGACAGGGTCAGGCCCGGCCTCAGCGTATAGTCCAACCCCAAAGCGGCACCGATTTCATATCGCAATGGGTCGTCGGGATCGAAGAAGGAAAAGTTCAGGTAAGGCCCGAACCGATAGTAAAAATGCGGATAGGCGTCGCGCAGTACGCCGCCTTGCAGGATGGGGATAGTGTCCGAAATCTCGGCCCGCGCGAGGCTGCGCCATGCGTTGTCCGGGTCATGCTCCAATTCGTACAGATCGTTGCGGTCCACCTGCACTGCACCCAGTGGCACGCCGTTGGACATCAGCGCAATGTTGAAGGTCTGCGTCTGCGGCGGCTCGGTATTGGCCAGAACCCGAGCGGTGCGGCCCAAGGCCTGCGCCGCCTGTCCATAGGTTCCGTTCTCGACCCCGACCGTGACGACATCGCGGTCCTGCGACAGGTAGACCAGCCGCAGCCCCTCGCGGTCCAGCGCGGCGCGGATGTCCTCTTGGCTGTCACCGGGTGCGCGCAATGGCGGGGGCGAGGCCCCTTGTCCCCCCGGCGCGGGCGTCTGCCTCGGGTCGATGAAATAGCTATAGGTCAGCCCCAGCGTGGTTCCGTACAGCACCGAAGTGGTCAGTTGCGATCCGTTCCGAAACCGATACCGTGCGCCGATGTTGAACGGGGTGCGGATGTCGAACCCGATCCGGTCGCACTCCTCATCATAAAGATCGGGGGAGTATTCTGCCAAAAAGGTTAGCCGGTCGCTATATTGCCAACTGCCCCCGGCGAACAGGGCGGCGTCGCCCTGAAACCAGTTGCCGAAGTCCAGACGTCCGGTCTCCGAAATATCACCTGCGCGCGGATCGCTGCGCTCGTCAAAGCGGCTGCTGATCAGACCCAGCGGGTTGGCAAAGCTGCCACGTCCGGCCAGACGCCCCCAGCCGATGCCTCCGGTCAGCTTGAACCGGTCGCGGATCGTTTTGGTCGCAACGATATATTCCGTGGCATAAAGCCCGGTCCCGCCGAAATCCCGCAATCCCAGCACGATGGCGGGCGCTTGGCGGCTTTCTTCGCGCAGGCGGAAATGGATGTCGAAGCTGCGGTCATAGCGATCACCGCGCTCTCCATCAAAGCCTTTCAGGACAGCGTAGCGGAAGCTGCCATGAACCCAGGGTAGCATCTGAAATGTCATGGTTGCACGCGCAGTGTCCCGAAAAGCGGATGCGGAAAAGACCAGCGCACCATCATCGAACATCTCGGCTGTGGGCAACTCGATCAGGCCCGGCGTTCCGTATGTGGACACGGTCTGCGCCTGTACCATGACTGCCAGAGTTGCGCCGATCACAGCCATCGCGATTGTCCAGCCTCGTATTCCCGTTTGGTTCGTCACGTCACCTTGTCACTTCAAACTTTCCGAGCGATCCCGACACAGGAATGTGGATTGTAGCCAGCACCAAGTAATACTCACCCTATAGGAGAAATACAGTTTTGAATTCCCGGTAGCTGAATTTCCTTTGGGATGAAAGCTCGGTAATTAGGTCGAAAATTCTGGGGCGTATTTCATTTGCCACTGAAAGTCATTCAATTTATTGAAATACAAGTTGATTTTTTTAATACATTGTTCACCATTGACGCTATACAGACAGTGTAATTTCTCAGGTGTGGTATCGGCGGCACAGGTTTCGCTTCAGGAGCTTTCGGATGTTCAGAACTTCAGCATTGGTTCTTTTTCTATCAACCACAGGTGTAGTTGCTCAACAGGCAGAAAACACCGACGCCACGGAAGACGTCGAGGATACAGTCACAGCCGCCGAAGCCGCTGAAGAGGCGGGTGTAACGGGCTTTGTCCCTCTGGTCGCCCCTGCGCTGGGTGCTGCTGCTGCCGCTGTGGGTTTGGCGGCTGCCGGGGGTGGGTCGTCGACCACAACGACCAGCACGGTCAGCACCAACTGATCCTTGACCCCGCCAAAAATGGCGCGCCTAGTTGCTATAGTAGGATGCGCCGTAGCGGCCATAGGCATAGCCATATTGCTTGGCGCTGCGCATATTGATCTGCCCCAAAACGATCCCCGTCAGGCGTTGATTGTCCATGTGGAACAGCCGAATGGCCTCGGTCACATCCTGTTCGGCTGTGGCATTCCACTTGATGGTCAGCAAAACGGCATCGGCGTTGCGCGCGATCAGACGGGCATCTGACACCAGCAGCGTGGGCGGCGTGTCGATCAGGATGACATCATAGAGCTTGCGCATATCTTCCAGAAACTGTCGGAAGCGATCCGAGGCGAACAGATCCGCCGCATTGGTCGCTGTTTTCTGACCTGCCAGGATATCGCACCCGATCAGCGGGTCTTGAAAGATTGCATCCGTGGCCGCAACATCTCCGGCCAGGACCGAAACGATCCCGGTATTCGGCACATCGCGCAATTGGTCGGTCATGGTCAGGCGGCGGATATCTCCCTCGACCAACAGGACTTTTTTACCAATCCCGACAAAGTTCTGCGCCAATGCCATGGTGTTGGTGGTTTTGCCTTCGCCAGGCAGCGATGACGTCATGACAATAACCTGCGGCGGGCGATCCACGTTGGACAACATCAGAGAGGTTCGCAGATTGCGCACCGCCTCAGCCGTTGCCGAGGCAGGCTTGGCGGCGAGATAGCCCAGTACCTTGCGCCGGTCACGGGCTGGAAAGGTCGGGATTTGACCCAGAACGCTGTAGCCGGTCTTGCGCTCAACCTCGTGCGCTGAACGATACCCTTTTCTCCGCGCCTCCAGCACAAAGACAATGGCGGTACCCAGGATCAGACCAAGGATTGCGGCCAAAACCAGCATCAGCGGTTTTCTCGGGCGCGACGGGTCCGTCGGAATAACGGCGCGCGAGATTTGGCGACTGTCAGCCTTCTGTATCCCCTCCTGCGCCGAGGTCTCCTTAAGACGGGTCAGGAAATACTCGTACAGCAGACGAACAGCCTCGGCCTCTCGGGTGAGTTGCTGTAATGCGATGAGGTCCGCATTCTGCTGAGTGATCTGTTCGGACAGGTCTTGCGCAGATTGGGTCAAAGCCTGCGCCTGTTGCGCGGCGCGCCGGGCCTCAAGCGCGGTGCGGGCCACAAGACGTTCGAAGGCTGTGTCGAACTCAGTCGTTTGGCCACCCGCCAATTGCGCAAACAACCGGTCCAGTTGCGGATCACCCGCCTCCTGCGCCTGTTCCGCGCGGGTGGTCGCGGCGGTCAGGCGATCAAACCTTGCCTGCGCCGCGATTTGCGCAGCCGCAGCGGTTTCGGCCCGGTCACGCAAATCCTTGAGCTGGACTTCCTGAAGCTGCAACGCCTCGGCAGATACCAAAGCAGTTGACGTGTCAAAGGCACTCAACTTGGCCTCTGACGCTTCCAATTCCTGCTGCAACTCAGCCACTCGGTCGGTCAGCCAGGCGGTGGCCTGCTCGGTCGCTGCGAATTTTACTTCGATCTGGTCGCGCACATAAAGGTCAACGATCGTATCCGCGATCAGGGCTGATTTGCGGGCCGATTCAGTCTCGACCGTCACGCGGAACACAAGGCTTTGAGGCAGGTTTCGGATCGAAGTTTTCTGCAACAGCGCGGTGATCACGCTATCGCGGTTGATTTGGGCGCTGATTTCATAAGGCAAAGGCGCGGGCTGCGGTGACAGGCCTAAACCTGCCTTGATCTTGTCCCTCAGCGTTTCAGGCAGCAGGGCAGCGTTGAATTCCGGATCGGAGGTCAGGTCCAGCCTGTCGACGACCTTGCCAATCAGTCCACGGGATCTGAGAACCTCAAGCTCGGAATTCACCTCGGTCGACTCGCCGGACAAACCGCCGACAACAGACTGGAGGTCGACAATGCTCTGCTGTTGCGTCTCAAGCATCACAACGGCGCTGGACCGGTACATCGGCACCGCCGCGAAGATCAGGTAGGCGAGCGTTGCCATCACAGTCAGCGCTGTGGCGGCGGCGATCACCCATTTCCCGCACCAAAGGGTTGCGAAAAGGGCGCTCAGGTCAACGACCTCGCCATCAAATGGGTCAGCGCCCGTGGGCCGCGGAGCGGTCAGGGGCGGGTTTGGAACAGTGAATTGCTTCATCAGAGTTTGGTCGTCTGCTCGAAATGCATTCTATGCGCGTTTTAGGAACCATATAGACACGTAAGGGTAGAATAAACCCTGACAGTGCGTTTATCGTCCCGTTCGCATGACCACGGCTGAGACTGTTCGGAAAAGGATGCTGATATCTTTTCGAAAACTGCGCTGAGCCAGATAGGCCACGTCCATCGCGATCCGTGCGTCATAGCTGACATCATTGCGCCCCGAAACTTGCCACAGCCCTGTAATGCCCGGTTTCTGCGCCACATAGGCCGAAGCGGCGGCGCCGTATTTCACCAACTCGACGGTGACGACTGGGCGTGGGCCGACAAAGCTCATCTCGCCTTTCAGGACGTTCCAGATTTGCGGCAACTCATCCAGACTGGTCCGGCGTAGAAGATGACCCAGCCGGTTGATGCGTGGATCATGGGTGAGTTTGCGGTCTCTTTCCCATTCAATCGCAGCCTGCGGGTTGGCCTGAAGATAAGCACGTAGTTGTGCCTCGGCATCGACGCACATGGTTCGGATCTTCCAGCATTTGAACAACGTTCCGTTCTTGCCAACGCGTTTTTGCCCAAAGAAACCTGGACCGCCCTCGCAGCGCATCAAGGCCCAAAGGACCAGAACGACCGGCGTTACAACTGGCAGCAGTAGCAGCGCAAGGCAGATATCAAAAGCGCGTTTGCCCAACCCGGAATAGATCCCCGATGGTGTATCAGGCGGGACGGATGAGGGGGCCGCGGCATCCTCGGCAACTGTTGCTGCGCCAAAATCCAGCATTCAAAAAAATCCCGGTTCCCAAATGTTGAGATACAACTTTTAGGTGTAGAAAGCGAAAATTAGTTAATGAAAGGTTGATAAGAGCTGAGTGCAGCAAATTTTTGTTGACCAACTTGCAGAAAACTCGATGGCGCAGGCGTATACGCAAAGCAGCCTGATCAAACGTGGGTTTTTAGCATGGAGGAAGGCACGAGACCGAGATGTCAGGCCTTGGGCAGTGGCAGACAGCCCGGCAGGCCCGCAGGGAGCACCAGGCGAGCGCCCATATTATATAGGGATTTTACAAATCCCTCGCTTTCTGACGCGACGGTCAGGCTGAAGGGCGAGGCCGCAAGGACCGAGACGTCGCCGGGCAGCGCCTCAAGCATCTGCGTTTTGGGCAGGACAACCACATAGGCCGGGGCGTCGTCTGTCAGCAAAGCCACAACAACAAGCGTGGACAGCCACCCCAGAAACATCAGCGGCAGGGCAATCAGAACCGCCCTAATAGTCATGGATATGTTCCAGTGCCAGGCCTGACCCCGGAAGTTGGCGCAGACGTTCGGCCAGATCGGACACTTTGACGACGATCAGATGTCGGTGGTCGCCGAACCCTTGGCGAGGCGCGCTGTAGATCGCGTCTGCCCGCGTGGGCTGATCCGAAATTGCGGTAAACAGGATGTCGTCATTGCCTGCGATCTCGACCACGTTCACACCGTCACCGGCCATCTGCACCAGCAGATTGGTCAGGGCGCGGTAGCGTGGCGTCTCGATCTCAATCCCTTCAGGGCGCTGGGCGATGACTTGCATGTCGGGATAGGCGGGCAACTCGCCCTCTGACGTGACGATCATGCGAAGGGTCAGCTCATCCTGACCGACCTGCTCAACGGCCTGTTCAATCACCCCGGCATAGCCACCCTTGGTGGTGTATTCCAGACCCAGAGCTATTGCGCGTTCAGTGTCGCGGATCGAGCCGCTGGACTGGTCAATCAAGCTTTGGGCATCGTCGTCAAAGCGCCACTTGTACCATGGCACCTGTTGCAGGAATTCAGCGTAATCTGATGCCTGCTGCGCCGACAGTTCATCCAGCGGAGCCCGTTCCGGGCCGCGCAGGGCGGTAAACAGGCGGCCGACTGTCTCTTCATACAGTGCCTTCAACGCCAGTTCCGCCGTGAAACTGGCCCCGATCACATAGATCGTCTGCTTGGTCTCACCGTCAATCTCGCCATGGGCAGCGGCTGTTTCGGTCAGCGCGCAGAGCGAGCTCCAGAACCCCGTGATCCCTTGCCAGAAGCCGTAGTCATGCGGGTCGCCTTGGCGCAGAACCTCGGCATAATCCTCATAAGCGTGGACAATGTGCCACTCAGGATAGGTCATCAGGCTGCGGGTTTCGGGGCGGTGATGCTCGGCCGGTAGCAGGGCGTCGTAGGGTTGCGCCTGCGCGGTACCCTTGCAGCTTGTTTCGACATAGATGATCGGTGCGGCCAAGCCGATCCCGACCAGCACCAACAGCAGAACCAGCCTGCGCAGCCATCTCAGCAGAAATCTCATGCCGTCCTCCGTGCGTCACGCAGACCGGCCCAGGCGGCCACCCCTCCCAGCGCCAGATGCGGCAGGTTTGCCAGCACGCGTCCGAGGGACAGGTTCATCCCGGCTGAGTTGTTCGTGAAGATCCCCAGATCCAGATAGCCGTAGCCAGTGAAGAACCCGAAAACTCCGTCGCCCAGATAGGCCAGCCCGAACAGGATCAGAAAGGTGCGCGCAGCGCGATGGGACCAAAGCCCGGCAATCAGCGCCCAGAAGGCCGACGCCACATGCAGCGCGTCGTCATAGATATCCAGGGCAAAGATGCCAAAAGCCAGACCGTTTTCATCCGTCAGACCGGGTATGTAATTCAGCGACGCGGCAATCATCAGTGCCACAAAATACCCCATACAGAGTTTTTGAAGATTGGTCATAGCTGCCCCAAATAGCTGTCCCAAAGGTTGTTTCTTAACACCAGTTGCGGATCTAACGCGCGTTTGGCCTGCGCAAACTCTCGCGCGCGCGAATAGGCGGCGGTCAGTTGATCCAGCCGCGCGTGCGGGCGGTAGGGCAGGTAATAAGCCCCGCCGATCGCGGTGATCCGGTTGATCAGCTCTTGCGTCATACGGGCCATGTCGGCCTCGGCGCGGTCGGTCATCTCCTGACTGAAGGACATAACCGCAGCGATGCGTGGTTCCGAGGCGAAGGACAGAACCGCCTGATCGTCTTGCGCCACATAGCGCAGGGTCACGTTCAGAAACTCCTGATACGAGGCCGGGATCACCTCGCGGCAGGCGGTCAGGAAATCGTCAAAGGCGTCGAAGCCCACGAAATATTCGTGCAGGATATCGGTGCGGTCCGGGTTGCGGTCGTCCAGCGTGACAACCGGTTCGTTGATCAGGGAATTCCGCGTTGCCTCACCCCCGCCCAAGGCTGGGCCTAGCGTGGTTTCGTTCCACCAGCGAAAGGACTTGAACGCCTCGTTGCCTAGCTGCGCGCGGTAGAGACGACTGGCGGCATGCGACATCCATCCCGAGCCGGATGCCGGCGGCAGGTCCGATTGATCCTCGGTCTCGCGGTAGGTGATCAGCAAGGCTTTTTCAAAGAAGGACGCCCTTTCGACATTGAGCCTGCCATAGGCCATCGTCACAGCCGGGTCAGCCACGGCCTGGCGGAAAGCGTTGGCAAAGGCGCTGGCTTCCATCAATTTGAAAGTAGGTGATAGCCGTGTATTAGAGACCATTTCGACTTCTAGATCGACGATGATGCCGATCAGCCCATAGCCTCCCATGCCCAGATTGAACAGGTCGGCGTTTTCCGTGGGCGAGCATGTCACAAGCTCTCCGTCCGGTAGGATCATGCGCAGGGATCGCACGGTTGCGCCCATTGGTCCGAACGGAACCGGCCAGCCATGGGCGTTGACGGAATAGGTCGCAGCAACGCCGAAGTCGTGGTTCGATTGCATCACCTTGGGCGACCATCCTGCAGGGTCCAACGCCGCAATGACCTGAGACCAGCGTGCCCCGGCATGGGCGCGGTATGTCTGCGCTGCGCTGTCAATCTCGACCGAGCCGTTGTCAAAGGTGATCGCTGTGCCATCGCGCGGGATGGCTTGCGCCCCCATCGAATGGCGCGCGGCGCCGACATTCACCGGGCGGCCCTCGGCCTGTGCCTGCGCCAGTTCCTGACGGATGGCCGTGATCAGGGCTTCATCAGCATTCTCGGTCATCACCAGATGCTTGTGTACCGGCGTCGGTGACAATCCGCTGGCGTCATTCAGGATCGTGGCATCCGACACGGCAGGCGTGTAGCGGGTGCCGTCATAAACGGGCAGGTCTGGTCCCAACCAACGAGACAATCCCCAGCCCGCCACTCCACCGGCGGCGAAAAGTGCGGCGCGTCTGGTGAAAATCGTCATACGTCTTCCTTTGATAGCGTCGGCCCGGGCATGGCCTTCAGCACGTCAATTAATGCGGTTTGAAACTGCTCTGGGTCCTCGATTTGCGGGATGTGACCTACATCGGGCAAGACGATCAGCGGTGCTTCGGATAGCAGCGCGTGCAAGGCGTGGGCTTGCGCGACCGGGGTCACGGTATCTTCCGCGCCCCAGATCAATGCGACCGGCAGGTCGAGCGTACGCCAGCTTTCTGCCCGTGTGCTGCGCGCGTTCTGCGGCGGCACAAGCAGGTGCGGCAACCAGTCCGCAACGGCCTTGGTATATCCTTCGCGGGCCATTGGATTGCGCAATATCGAGACGATTTCAGGCGTTGCAGCCAGTTTCACATGCAAAAACGCGCGAAGGAAATGGCGCGTTAGCAGTGGATTAGAGACTGTTGTGGCGGCTATACCCTGTCGCAGCAGCCCATTTCGCAGGTAAATGGGCTCAGAAGTTGGAGATTCATGCGCCTCAAGCGCAATCGCCCCACAAACTATGACCAACCCGGACACCAAATCGGGGCGCAGCATAACAGCCTCGGCCACGGGCCCTGCGCCGATAGAATGCGCGACGGCGATCGGAGGGCTGTCCAGCTCTTCGAGAAGGGCGATAATGCGTTCGGCCTGACGCGTCCGACTGTAGTCCTCATCCTGTGCTGGTTCCGACCAGCCGAAAGGCGGCATGTCAAAGGCGATCGCGCGAAACCCGGCGTCGGACATGTGGGAAAGCGTGGGTCGCCACAAACCCGACCACGCCGCTGTTCCATGTGCAAACAGAACCGGCGGCGCCGAAGGGTCGCCGACGTCCAAAGCAAAGATCGCACCCTCAGAGGTTTCGATCATCCGGCCTGTGTCATCAGGCAAGTGGCCCACCGGAACAGTCTCACGGTTGCTGGCTGCCACCCAAAACCCGGTCAGCACAACAGTGACAAGCAACAGAGCTGAAAAAATGAACCTGAAAAATACCTTCATTGCCCGGATAGTTGTGCGCGCCAGACGGAAATGCAACCGCCGGAAATCCTTACCGGGCAAGGGTGCTGCAATTCGGACGCACAGCAGAATCCGGGTGATGACACTGCATTCAGCGCTCTAAACTTGACCAAGCGGTCAACTAATTTCTATACAAAACAGTCTCTAATCAATGGGAAAACCAAGAGTCGAGATAAACATTTCAGTTGGCTCACAATCTAGTGTTGCAACTGTGAAAATGATCTGGATGATCAGGACCACCAAGGCCGCGACAACGGCCTGCCGTCTGGGATGGCGGCGCTAACAATAAACGGGGAGATTATAATGATCCTAAGAAATCTGATGATTGCCGCCAGTGCGACCGCAATGATGGCGGCAGGTGCATCGGCTGAAACTCTGCGCTGGGCGCGCGCGGGTGACGCGCTGACGTTGGACCCGCATTCGCAAAACGAAGGTCCGTCGCACACCATTCGCCACCAGATGTATGAGCCGCTGATCATCCGCGACGTGACCGGCGCGTTTGAACCCGCGCTAGCGACCGAGTGGGGGCCCAAGGCCGATGATCCGAACGTCTGGGTCTTCAAGCTGCGCGAAGGTGTGAAATTCCACGATGGTTCTGATTTCAACGCAGAAGACGTTGTATTCAGCTTTGAGCGCGCCAAGCAGCCGAATTCCGACATGAAAGAGCTGATCGGCTCGATCACCGAAGTGCGCGCGGTCGATGACTATACGATCGAGATGGTCACAGATGGTCCGAACCCGATCCTGCCGTCGAACCTGACCAACCTGTTCATTCTGGACAAAGGCTGGGCCGAGGCCAATGACACCGTCAATGTGCAGGATTTTGAGGGCGGCGAGATTACCTATGCCACCACCAACGCCAACGGCACGGGGCCATATAAGCTGCAAAGCCGCGAGCCTGACGTGAAAACCGTGATGGTGCGCAACGATGACTATTGGGGCATCGACCAGTTCCCGATGGAAGTGACCGAGATCATCTATACCCCGATCCAGAACGCTGCAACGCGTGTGGCCGCGATGCTGTCGGGTGAAGTGAACTTCCTTCAGGATATGCCGGTGCAGGATATTGAGCGCGTCAACAGTGCCGATGGCCTGATGGTCAAGCAGGCGCCGCAGAACCGTGTGATCTTCTTTGGTATGAACCAGGGCGCAGATGACATCGAAGCGGATAACGTGGACGGCAAGAACCCATTGGCCGATGTGCGTGTGCGTCAGGCCATGTCGATGGCGATCAACCGCGATGCGATCAAGCAGGTCGTGATGCGCGGCCAGTCGCAGCCTGCGGGCATGATCGCACCGCCCTTTGTCAACGGTTGGACTGCTGATATGGACGGCGAATCCTCGACCGACCTGGAAAAAGCCAAGGCCCTGATGGCCGAGGCAGGCTATGGCGACGGTTTCTCGCTGCGGCTGGACTGCCCGAATGACCGCTACATCAACGATGAGGCGATCTGTCAGGCGGCTGTCGGTATGCTGGGTCAGATCGGCGTGACTGTGAATCTGGACGCCAAGCCCAAGGCACAGCATTTCCCGCTGATCACCGACAGCAAGACCGACTTCTACATGCTGGGTTGGGGCGTGCCGACATATGACTCGGAATACATCTTCAACTTCCTGGTCCATGGTCGCGAGGACGATATCGGAACGTGGAACGGCACCGGCTATCAGGACGATGCGCTGGATGCGAAGATCAAGTCGCTGGCCTCGAACACCGATCTTGATGCGCGGAACGCTGACATCGCCGACATCTGGCGCGTGGTGCAGGACGAAGCGCTGTACATCCCGATCCACCACCAGGTTCTGAACTGGGGTATGGCTGATGGCGTGGGCATCGAAGTGGATGCGGAAGACCAGCCGAAAGTCAAATACTTCACCATGAACTAAATCGGTTCGATTGCGAACAAGGCAGGGCGCGGATTTCGCGCCCTGTTTTTTGTTTCGCCCTGAGATTTCCTTGCGTGCAAGCGAAAAACCAAGAAAACTCAGGCGCAGAGAACAGGGAGAGATAAAAATGATCCTTAGAAACAGTGCCATTGGCCTGGCCCTGCTGGCTGCGACCAGTGTTCAGGCGGCCGAGTTCAAATGGGCCTCGACCACCGATCCGCAGACCATGGACCCGCACGCCGTCAACTCGGCCCCGGTTCTGGGTTTTCTCAACAATGTCTACGAAGGGCTAGTGCGCCGCGGCAAAGACATGACGGTCGAACCCGCGCTGGCCGTAAGCTGGGAGCCGATCGGAGAGGGTGAAGGCTGGCGATTCAAGCTGCGTGAGGACGTGACCTTTCACGACGGCAGCACCTTCGATGCGCAAGACGTGCTGTTCAGCTATCAGCGGGCCTCAGGCGAGGCGGCGGATACGCGCAGCTGGTTTGCGCCGGTCAGTGAGGTGATCATAGTCGATGACTATACGGTCGATATCATGACCTCGGCGCCGAACCCGCTGTTCCCGTCCTCGATCGCCAACTGGATGATCATGGATCAAGGCTGGACCGAGGCGAATGACGCCTTGGTGCCTGACAAGGAAACCGGCAACTACGCCACGATCAATGCCAATGGCACCGGTGCATTCAAGGTGACGGCCCGCGAACCGGGGCTTAAGACCGTGTTAGAGCCGCATGGCGTTTGGTGGGGTGAGGTTGAACACAACATTACTCGCGCCGAATTCAACCCGATCCAGAACCCAGCGACTGCCGTTGCGGCGCTGCTGTCGGGTGATGTGGACATGATCAATCCTGTCCCGATCCAAGACGTTGCACGCCTGAAGGAAAACGCCGATGTGGACGTCATTCAGGGGATCGAGGCGCGCGTGATCATGCTGGGTTTCGATCATGAAGCCGAGACGCTGAAATACACCGATGACGCGGGCAAACCGAACCCTTTCCGTGATGCGCGGGTCCGTCAGGCGGTGGCGCAGGCGATCAATGTGGATGCAATTCTGGCCACGATCATGCGCGGCAATGCCGAAGCCGCCTCGCAACTGGTAAGCCCGGCTATGAGCGGCTATTCCGCCGCCAATGCAGATCGCCCCGCCTTTGATGTCGAAGGTGCCAAGGCGCTTCTGGCCGAGGCGGGCTACGGGGATGGGTTCTCGTTCGGGTTGAAGTGCCCCAATGACCGTTATCTGAATGACGAACCGGTCTGTCAGGCTGTCGTCACCATGCTGGCGCAGATTGGGATCACGGCGGAACTGGATGCCATGCCCGTCCGCAACTACTGGCCAGAGCTGCGCGAGGATAACTACGACATGTATATGCTGGGCTGGAGCCCCGGCACATTCGACGCCGAACATCCCGTTCGCTTTCTGGTAGCCACGCCGAACGAGGAAAAGAAGCTGGGCAGCTGGAATTTCGGCGGCTACTCGAACGAACGGGTGGATGAACTGTTGCCGATGATCCAATCCGAGCTAGACGCGACGAAGCGTCAGGCCATGCTGGATGAGGTGACGGCCATCTATCAGGATGATCATGTCTATGTGCCGATGTATGTGCAGCCTCTGGTTTGGGGGACCGGCAGTAATATCGACCTGACGCAACGCCCGGATAACTTCTTCATCTTGCGTTGGGTTACGGTGAACTGACCGCATGGGCGTTATGATTGCCGGGGTCTACCATGTGGACGACCCCGCCCCCGACACATCGCTTGACGGCGCATACCGTCGTCAAGCGTCGACCATCCGCAACGCTCTGCCAAACGGTCCTTATGAGCCGGGGCGGTTCCACCTGTATGCCGCGTGGAATTGCCCTTGGGCGCATCGGGTCCTGCTGACGCGCGCCGTTAAGGGATTGGAGGAGTTGATCACCGTCGCCTATGCCCGCCCGCGCCGCACGCCGGACGGTTGGGTGTACGACACCGATGGTGACTATGCCGATCCTCTGTTCGGTGTCACCGCGTTGCATCAAGCCTATGCAAAGGTTGATCCTGCTTATACTGGGCGCATCACCGTGCCTTTGTTGTGGGATCGCGCCGAAAACCTCGCGGTGTCGAATGAATCCGCGGATCTCGTGCGCATGCTTGGCACGTTGGAAGGCTATGGCCCCAATCTGGCCCCGCCAGAAAAGCTGGATCAGATCAACGCCTGGAACGATAAAATCTATCCGCGCCTGAACAATGGCGTCTATCGCGCCGGGTTTGCCCGCACGCAAGAGGCGTACGAGGCCGGATTCCGCGATGTCTTCACCATGCTGGACGAGATCGAGACCCATCTGGCTACCAACCGGTACCTGTGCGGCGACGAGCTGACCGAGGCCGACCTGCGCCTGTTCGCGACACTGGCGCGGTTCGATGTGGCCTATCACTATGCCTTCCGCTGCAATTTGCGGCGTCTGGTGGACTATCCGCATCTGTGGGGCTATGCGCGGGATTTGTATTCTCGACCGGAGATTGCCCGGACAGTGAAGCCCGATATCTACAAGGCCGGGTATTTCTCACCCTCCGAGCTGCGAAACCCGCTGGGGATCGTGCCATTGGGGCCACATATAAACTGGGCTGAGCCACAGGATCGGGTCAGCTTGTCCTCTGCGACATCTTGACCATTTGGACAGGGCGTGCGTAGAGAGGCAGATCAACGGGGAAACTAAATGTTCGCATATATCGTTCGAAGGATGTTCCAATCCGTGATCGTGCTTTTGGTCGTGGGTCTGGTCGCTTTTTCCATGTTCCGATTTGTCGGCGATCCGATCGACAACATGCTGGGGCAAGAGCGCACCCAGGCCGATATCGACCGGCTGAGGGGCGAGCTTGGGTTGGATAAACCCTTCCCGGTCCAGTATTTCAAGTTCCTGCAAGGGGCCGTTCAGGGCAATTTTGGCGTCTCTTACCGCCAGGGTCGTCCGGTTTCGACCATCATCGCAGAACGTGCACCCGCAACGCTGGAACTGGCCTTTGTGTCAGGTTTTCTGGCCATCACAATGGGTATTGCTCTGGGCGTCTTCACAGCGATCCGACGACAAGGGATCGCGGCGAATGTGATTATGACCGTCAGTTTGATTGGGGTTTCGTTGCCGACCTTCCTGATCGGGATTTTGCTGATCTATATCTTCTCGGTCGAACTTGACCTTCTTCCCAGCTTCGGGAGGGGCGAAACCGTTATGATTGGGAACTGGTCTACGGGCTTTTTGACGTCGTCGGGCCTTAAGGCGTTGATCCTGCCTGCGATCACGCTGGGCCTGTATCAGATGACACTGATCATGCGGCTTGTGCGGTCCGAGATGCTGGAAGTTTTGCGCGCCGACTACGTTCGTTTTGCCCGTGCCCGCGGATTGTCGGACCGGGTGATCAACTTCCGTCACGCGCTGAAGAACACACTGGTGCCGGTGATCACCATTACCGGTTTGCAACTGGGTTCGATCATTGCCTTCGCCATCATCACCGAGACGGTGTTCCAATGGCCGGGCGTCGGTCTGCTGTTCATCAACGCGATCCAGTTCGTCGATATCCCCGTCATGGCCGCCTATCTGATGCTGATTTCGGTCATGTTCGTGACGATCAACCTGATTGTCGATCTTCTTTACTATGCTATTGACCCGCGCCTGCGTGTCGACGCGAGGGCCACATGACCGATATTCTCGATACCCCCAAAGCGCCGGAAAAGTCGCGGTTCGCCAAGTTCTGGGACGGCGACTTCGCATGGTCCTTTCGGCATTCACCTGTGGCTATTGTCGCGACTCTGGTTGTCGCCATACTTGTGCTTTCGGCGATCTTTGCGCCGCTGATCGCGCCCTATAATCCGTTCGATCCGTCCTCACTGAACCTGATGAACGGGTTTACGCCGCCCGGAACACCCAACGCCTTTACACAGGAAACCTTTCTGCTGGGCACCGACGATCAAGGGCGCGACGTATTCTCGACCATCCTGTACGGGATGCGCGTTTCCCTGTTCGTGGGCGCATCTGCCGTGCTGCTGGCTTTGATCATCGGCATCGTTCTTGGGCTGGTTGCGGCTTATTTCGGCGGCTGGATTGAAACGCTGATCATGCGGGTTGCCGATGTGCAGCTGACCTTCCCGGCCATTCTGGTGGCTATGCTGATCTTTGGTATCGCTAAAGGCGTCACCCCGCCGGAATACCGCGATGAGATGGCGATCTACGTCCTGATCGTTGCCATTGCGCTGTCTGACTGGGTCCAGTTCGCCCGCGTGGTGCGCGGCGCGGCGTTGGTCGAGAAAAACAAGGAATACGTCCAGGCCGCCCGCCTGATCGGTCGTGGGTCCTTCCCGATCATGTTCCGCCACATCCTGCCCAATGTACTCAGCCCAGTTCTTGTGATCGCCACGATCTCGCTGGCTTTGGCGATCATTGCCGAGGCGACACTCAGCTTCCTCGGCGTGGGCGCCCCACCGACCCAGCCTTCTCTGGGGACACTGATCCGCATCGGGCAGGGTTTCCTGTTCTCGGGTGAGTGGTGGATTCTGTTCTTCCCGGCCTGCACCCTTCTCGCGTTGGCCTTGTCTGTGAACCTGCTGGGTGACTGGCTGCGCGACGCGCTAAACCCCAAGCTGCGGTGATTTCATGAGCCTTCTGACAATCAATGACCTGACGGTCGAATTCCCGACCCGCCGCAAACTGTTCACTGCCGTGGACCATGTGGACCTGTCGGTTGAGCCCGGCGAAATCCACGGGCTTGTGGGTGAATCCGGGGCCGGTAAATCCACAATCGGAGCCGCCATTATGGGTCTGCTCGACCGACCCGGCCGTATCGCCAGCGGTACGATCAAGCTGAGCGGTGACCAGATCAGCGGTATCGACGCCGAGGCGATGCGTGGGCTGCGCGGCAAAAAGATCTCGATGATCTTTCAGGACCCGCTGACCTCGCTGAACCCGCTGTTCACCGTGCGCGAGCAACTGGTCGAGACCATTCAGGCGCATCTGGGTGGTTCAGATAGTGAGGCCAACAAACGCGCCCGCGATCTGATTGACCGTGTAGGTATCCCTGACCCCGATACACGGCTGGACCAGTACCCGCACCAGTTCTCGGGCGGGATGCGGCAGCGTGTGGTGATTGCTTTGGCGTTGTGTACCGAGCCCGACGTGATCATCGCGGATGAACCGACGACAGCCTTGGATGTGTCCGTTCAAGCGCAGATTCTGGACCTGATCAAAGAGCTGGCGACCGAGCGGCAGGTAGGGGTTATCCTAATTACCCACGACATGGGCGTGATTGCCGACACCACCGACAAGGTGACGGTGATGTATGCGGGTAAGGTGGTCGAAAGCGGCCCTACGTCTCAGGTCATGGGCCAGCCGACCCACGAATACACCAAGTCCCTGATCGCCGCCGTACCGCGCCCAACACTCAAACTGCATCGCTTTCCGCAAATCAGCTATGGCGGGCGCGAGACCCGCTTTGCGATCGAAGACATGGCCCGCCACTGGCCCAAAGTGGACAATGACACCAGCAAACCGGTGTTTGAGATCCGCAACCTGACCAAGAAGTTCCTGCAAAAGCGAGGGCTTCTGCCGTGGGACCGCACCTATTTCACCGCTGTGGACGATGTCAGCTTTGACATCCGCGCGGGCGAGGTGTTTGGCGTCGTGGGGGAGTCCGGCTCGGGCAAGTCCACCGTCGCGCGGATGATTGCGGGGCTCTATCCGGTTGATGGCGGCACGATCTCATTCGAAGGGCAGACAGTCAGCGATCTGACCAACAAAGCCGCGCTGGATGCGTATCGCAAGAACATCCAGATGATCTTTCAAGACCCCTATTCCTCTCTCAACCCCCGGATGCGCGTGGATGAAATCGTGGCAGAGCCGATCCGCCATCACAAGCTGATGGACGGGGCTGATATCAAGCGCCGCGTGGATGAGCTGTTGGATCAGGTTGGGCTGGGTCATGAGGCCGGGCTGAAATACCCGCATGAATTCTCGGGCGGTCAGCGTCAGCGGATTTCCATTGCCCGCGCACTTGCCACGCAGCCCCGCTTTTTGATCTGTGACGAACCGACCAGCGCGCTGGACGTGTCAATTCAGGCCCAAATCCTGAACATCCTGAAGGATTTGCAGGAGCATCTGGGTCTGACCTTGCTGTTCATCAGTCACGATTTGCCAGTTGTGCGCCAGATGTGCGACCGGGTGGCCGTGATGAAACAGGGCAAGGTGGTCGAGCTGCAAGAGACCAACGACCTGTTCGCCAATCCACAGACCGAATATGCGAGCGAGCTGTTGCGGTTGATGCCCAAACTGGACGATCTGTCCACGGAAGGGTTGAACGCCGAAACCTAACTCTCGCAATCCGTGCAAATATGCGAAAATAAACATTAAATTCGTTAACCATTGCAGACTCGGGCGTGTCTGCCGTGCTAGTCTCACCTTTGGAGTTGGGGGCTTCAGAGGGGCGACATGTCTCAGGACCTTAGGGACTGGCTAAGCGCGCTTGGATTGTCTGACTATGCGCAAGCCTTTTTGGATAACAAAATTGATTTCGCCATTTTGCCCGATCTGACGGGCGAAGACTTGATCGAAATCGGAGTGACCGCAGTCGGTGATCGCCGACGGCTTCTGCGTGCGATTTCGGAACTGGACGTGGCCGAAATGGTCTCGGCCTACACGCCGCAGGCCCCGCTCGAGCCTGCCAAGCGGCAAGTCACCGTCATGTTCGCGGACCTGACCGGATTCACGCGCCTGTCCAGCGAGTTGGATGCAGAAGACATGCACGCGCTGCTGAACGAGTTCTTTCACAAGGTCGATCACGTGGTCGAGAAATACGGCGGGCGGATCGACAAACACATCGGCGATGCGGTCATGGCCGTATTTGGCGCGCCGATCTCGCACACCAATGACACCGAACGGGCGGCGCGGGCGGCGTTGGAAATTCACGCGGTCCTTCCCAGCCTGACGCGGCCTTTGACCTGCCATATCGGCATCGCCTCGGGGCAGGTGATCGCCAGCACGACCGGCAGCGAAGCGCATACCGAATACACGGTGACGGGCGATGGGGTGAACCTGGCCTCGCGCGTGACCGATATGGCGGGGGTTGGCGAGACGCTGGTGTCCCACGACATTCAGCGCGCGCTGGGGCCCTTGTTCGTGGGCGAGTCGATGGGCGAGAAGGCGATCAAGGGTCTGAATGACCCGGTCGAGCTGTGGCGGCTGGAGCGTCTGGCACAAAACATCCGGTCGCGCCGTCACCGCTTTGTCGGGCGCGAGCGCGAGATGTCCATCTTCGAGGCCACATTTGACCGGTGCAAGCGCCACGGCAAGGGCGAGGTGCATATCATTCTGGGCGAACCCGGTATCGGCAAAACACATTTGTCGGAACAGGTGGCCGAGCTGGCCAGTGGGCTGTCTTATTCCACGCATACAGGCGTCGTGATGGATTTCGGCGCGCGCGAGGGGCATTCCGCCATTCAATCCGTCGCGCGGAGCATTCTGGGATTAGAGCCTAGCGCCGATGCCGCCACCAGCGCCGACGCTGCCAAGCGGGCAGTTGCGAAAGGGTGGGTGTCGCCCTCCAATGCCGCGCATCTGAATGCCTTGCTTGAGCTGGAACAGGACCCCGGTCTGGCGGAAGTTTATGCCGTGATGGACAACGCCACGCGCCTGCGCGGGCGGCGTAGTGTGATCGATGAGTTGATCGCCGGGCGCAGCCGAGACAACCCGCTATTGATCCAGATCGAGGATATCCACTGGGCCGCGCCAGATATCCTGACCGCTTGCGCGCATATGGCGGCGACGACGCGTGACTTGCCCTGTGTACTATTGATGACAAGCCGCGTTGAAGGCGACCCGATCGACCGGGAATGGCAGATGGGCACGGAGGGTGCCTTGATCTCCAAGCTGGAACTGGCGCCGATGGGAGATGATCAGGCGCGGCAATTGGTCGAGGAATTCACCGGAATAGACCCTGAATTGCTGGAGGCCTGCGTAGAACGGGCCGGTGGCAACCCGCTGTTTCTTGAGCAGCTTCTGCGCAATATCGACGTGCTGAAACGCGAATCCGTGCCCGGCAGCATACAGGGCATCGTTCAGTCGCGGTTGGATTCACTGGACCGCAAGAACCGGGCGGCAATTCAGGCGGCCTCGGTCCTGGGGCAGCGGTTCTCGCCCGAGGTGCTGAATTTCGTGCTGGGTGAGGGGCATCTGGATGTGTCCACCCTGATCCGCTCGGCCCTGATCCGCGAGGCGGGGCAGGATCTGATGTTTGCCCATGCTCTGATCCGCGACGGGTCTTACGCCACGCTGGTCAAATCCGAACGTGCGCGGCTGCATCGGCAGGCAGCAAAATGGTTCGAGGATCGCGACGCCACCCTACGCGCGCAACATCTGGACCGCGCCGGGGCAAATAACGCTGCGCAAGCCTATCTTGAGGCTGCGGACAAGCTGATCCAGGCCTTCCAGTTCGACGATGCCAGCCCGCTGATCGAACGGGCACTGGAACTGCCTGCACCGGCCGGAGTGCGGTTTGATCTGCTTTGCGCGCGGGGGGAGATACACCGCCTACAGGGCTTGTCTGATGAGGCCCTGCGCGAGTTTCATGAGGCCGCATCGCTGGCCGATACCGACGAACAGACCTGCCGCGCCCATATCGGGTTGGCGCAGGCCGCGCGTCAGGCCAGCCGGTATACCGAGGCTTTGGAAAGTCTGGCGACAGCTGAGGCCGCCGCCGAGCGCTGTGGCTCGGATCGGGACATCGCCCAGATCAACTATGTGCGCGGCAATGTCTATTTCCCGCTGGGGCAGGTCGACAAGGCGCTGGCCAGCAATGAAACGGCTCTAACACTGGCGCGCAAGCTGGATTCGGTACGACTTGAGGTTGGTGCGCTCAGCGGTTTTGGCGATGCCAATTTCATGAGCGCCACGATGCAGACGGCGGTCGGGTTCTATACGCAGGCAGTAGAGCGGGCGCGTGAGAAGGGCCTTGTTCGGGACCTTGCGGCGAACCTGCACAACCTCAGCGTTGCGCGCAGCTATTCCGGCGATGTGGCGCAGGGCAAGATGGACGCGCAAGAAGCCATCGAGGTGTCGCAAAAGTATTTTGCCTTTGTGCCGGAATGCGTGGCTCAAACCTGTCTTGGCGTGGCGCATACCTTTCTGGGTGAGCTGGATCAGGCGTCCGAGGCCTTCTCGGTTTCCGCGGAGATTGCCAATCGGGTCGGGGCCAAACGGCTTGAGGCGCAGGCGCTAGAGCATCTGGCCCGCACACAGGTTTATACCGGGCAACTGGATCAGGCCCGGAAGACGGGCCAGCATGCGGTCGAGATCGCGCTGGAACACGGTCGAAACTTTGTGGGCCCCAAGGCGCTTTCGGCACTGGCCATGGCCGAGCCGGACGCTGATGCGCAGGATCGTCATCTGAAACTGGGGGCCGAGATCATCGCCGAGGGCTGCGTCGGCCACAGCCACCTGCATTTCTACACCGATGCCAGCGCGGTGATGTTGAACCGGCAGGAATGGGACCGGGCCACGGCCTATGCCGATGCCCTGGCCGCCTTCACCGCGAAAGAGCCGTTGCCAATGGTGGACCTGTCCATTCAGCAAACCAAAACGCTGGCGGAATGCGGTGCGTGGGGCATTCCGCTAACCGCACATGAAGGGCTGGAGGCCCTGCGCGCCGGGTTCCGCGACATGGGCATCACGCAGACGCTGGTCGGGCGGCTGGACGATTAGGTAAGGGGTTGAATGAGTATCGAACGCAAAGTCTGGCGCATCTCAGGTGTATTGACGGTTCTGTTGTCCGTTTTGCTGATCGTACTTTGGAACGCGCTGAACCATTTCGAAGGCGATCCGACGCAATTGCCCGATCAGGCTTCGGTCGAGGATTATCTGAAAGACCTTGAGACCGTGCCCGAATATCGCGTTAAAACCGGGATATTCATCAAGTCCTTTGTCTTTACCGGTGCCAGCGACGTTCATGTGACCGGCTATGTTTGGCAGCACTACAAGGATGGCGTGCATGATGCGATCAAACCGGCCAAGGACGATGTCGGGTTTGTTTTGCCCGATGCCTCGGACGCGGCCAGCGGGACGATTGAAGAGGCGTATCGCATTGATCAGGGCGACGAAGAGCTGATTGGCTGGTATTTTGAACAGACCCTAAGACAGAGTTTCGATTACACCAGCTATCCGTTCGACCACAAAACCGTCTGGGTGCGGTTCTGGCCCGCCAGTTTCGACACTGCCGTGGCGCTAATCCCCGATTTCGACGCCTATCCCGCCACAGGGCCCAGGGATATTTTCGGCATCGACAAGCGCATCGTCATGGGCACGTGGGAGCGTGAGAATACCTATTTCGATTATCGCCTGTCCGATCTGGGCACCACGATGGGCCTGAAGGATATCGACTTTCAGACCAACCTGCCCGAGCTGCATTATAACTTTGTCATCAAGCGCAATTTCGGCAACGCGTTCATCGTGCATATGATACCGCTGATCGTGGTGACGATGCTGCTGTTTGGCGCGGTGATGACCGTGACCCGTCGCCCCGAATTGGTCGAGAGGCATGATTTCAGTACCTCCAGCGTGATCGGTACCTGCTCGGTTCTGTTCTTCGTGATCCTGCTGGCCCATGTGCAACTACGCGAAGGCTTTGCCGGTTCGCCGGTGATCTACATGGAGTCGTTCTTTTTCCTGATGTATTTCCTGCTGCTGGCCGTGTCGGTGAACACCTATCTGTTTGCGTCCGAGGCCGTGCCATCCCTGCGGTTCATTCACTACAAGGACAACCTGATCCCCAAGGCCGCGTTCTGGCCCTTTGTTCTGCTGTGCATGGTGGCGATCACGGCCTACAACCTCAGCCTCAAGGCGGACCCCGAGGATGAGGCCGTGATCGAGATGCTTAACTAGGGGGCGTAAAACCCGGCTTTGGCGTGCCGGTCGCCATATCCAGCGTGTATTCCGCCACCACCCCGGCAGACCCATCGGCCCATTGGTCCAGATATTTGGTCGGATGCGCGATCACATAGACATAGGCGGGTTTCTTCACCCCATCCAGCAGCACATTGATCCGCTTGCGGACATAGACATTCTCGGGCGAGCCGGGACCGTGATACCCTTCGAGCTTGTCCAGATCCTTCAACCCCGAGGATGACACGCGATAAACCTCGCCCTGGATCGGTTCGCCTCGGCCTTTCTGATCGACCAGCGTGGCCATCCGGTGCAGATAGCCGCAATTGGGATTGTCGCAATGGGGTTCGTGCGGAACGATCAGTGGCATCCGTTGCCGCGTCACCGCCTGCCCGACGAAATCATCCAGCACTTCGGCATGGGCGTCGTGGTTGGGGAAGCCTTTCTTCAGCGACCCGTAGGTGAAATACAGATAAGTCCGCTCGCGGTCGTCGATCAGATCGTCTTCGTCCACCTCTTCGGGGGCGATGACCGTGTGCGCATTGGCCCAATCGTCCAGCATCGCCGCAATCTCGGGCTTTACCTTCCGCACGTCCCTTGCGTTCTTGGGATCGCGCAGGAAATTGATGCAGGAACTGGCGTCGATCCCCGGCGCGCCCAGTAGAACCTTCACCATCTTGGCCGAGTTGTTCATTACCGCCACATGTAGGCTGGTAAAGCCGTGATCGTTGGTGGCGTTGACGTCGATCCCGCGATCTATCAGCTCTTGCGCTGCTTCAAGGTCGGGCTTGCCAAGGTCTTGCCCGTTCTCGTGCAACTCGCCCTCACCACCGGCCGCATAGTGCAGCAGCGTGTCGCCATTGCTGTCATCGACGATGTCTATCCCAGCCATGCCTCGGTCGATGGCATCAAAGACGCGCCCCCATTGGGCGAACTCGTCCGAGGCCGCGGCCTCCTGCGCCCATTTGCAGATATTGTGCTCCTGATCGGCTAGTTCTTCGAAGGCTTCGTCCAGGACCTCCATGATCTGATCCGGGGTGGCCATCATGCCGATCCCCATCATGCCGTTCGAAAGCCGTCCCCGGCGCGGTCCGACGATATCGACCCCCAGATCCCGCAGCTTTTCGACATTGTTCTGGGTTGTGACATTGTTCCACATATTAGTGTTGCAAGCAGGGCAGAGGATCACCGGCTTGTTCCGGTACTGCCACGCCACAAAGACCGAGGTCAGCAGATTGTCAGCAATACCATTAGCGATCTTGCCCATCGTGTTGCACGTCACCGGCGCCACGATCACGCAATCTGCCCAGTCGCACAGAGCCAGATGCGAGGCCCTAAGGGGCATTCCGAACTCGGTATAGCGGAAATTCCACTCATCATCGTCGCGGTAGTAATCATGATGCGAGATGTAATCCTCGATCGTTTTGGGGCGCATGGTTCTGGGGCCGTCTGTTTCGTCCTCGACCTCGATATCGCGAAAGAATTTCTCGGCCGAGACGGATGGGATCAGCTTGACGTTATGGCCAGCATCCTTGATCCGTTTGACCAGATCCGGCACCTTATCCGCCGCCGAGGACCCGCAGGCACACAGCAGTACATTGCGCTTTTCGCTGGGCGCATCGGTCAGCCCGCCTTTGGGATAGCCGAAGATATTCTTGTCGAGGCTGGGGGATTCATGGCGCAGCAACACCGGCAGCCCGGCATCTTTGACGCTTTGCTGAAAACTGCCATCCAGAACAACATCGACGATATCCTTGCGCCGCCCCAGACATTCGCCCTGAAAGAACAGGTAGGGCGCGGTTTCCTTGCCGGTCATCATCGTCAATTGCCGCCGCATCTTCATCACGTTGGCCCCGTGGCCTTCGATGTCGATTAGACGGGCGGTGGTGATGCCAATATTGGCCAGCATACTGCGCAGCATATAGGACCACGGGTCCTCATCCGCGTAGAACAGGACGATCGGATTCTCGCGTACGATCCGTTCCACATCAGTGGGGTCCTCGGGCGGCTCGTGTTCCTCGATCACCAGCATCGCAGGGTTTGACAGGTCGCGTAGGCCGCGGAACAGATGCCCGCGCGGCGCTTGCCAGACTTGCGAGGTCGCTGGGCTCATATCCACCACGGTCACCAGATCGGTTGCCTCATCATAGGCGATGCACAGGCACCAGAATTCTTCCAGCAGCGCGGTCTCGCGATACACATTCGCAGGGGGGCGGATCACTTCGAACCCCAGCACGCGGTTGAAGTCGATATTGATCATCAAATGCCGGTCTTTTTCGATGTTCAGACTATGCAATTGAGCGCGAAACCACTCTTCCGGCGTTGGGTTCCCCTTTCCGGGGTGTTCGGCAAAGCTGCGGAAAGTGCTGCCCAAATGCACATCGGGGGATTGTCCCAGATAGCGCTGCGCCAGCAAGTGCATTTCCTTGGCCGTGGACACCCGGTTGAGTTTGTCGGTCAGATTGGTCTGCGTGGCGATCAACAGCTTGTCTTCATCCACCTGTTCATCCCCGAGGATGTTGAGGCTTTCCGCCAGAACCCCCAGCGAGTTCATGTTCGGGCTGGCCCGCCGGAACAGGTTGCGGCGTTTCTTGGGGTCTTTCGCCAGATATTCGGTGCTATCCACATAGTTGCAATCCTGTTGCAGCGTTTGCAGCGTTGTCTTCACCGCCTCGAGCGCCGAGAACCGCAAAATCCCCCGCGACCGCATCGAGGTTCCGTCGCGGTCGGACATGCCCGCCCATAGTCGGTCAATCGTCGTGACCCAAAGCTTGCCGTATTTCTCGGGGTGGACATCCATCATATGCACCAGACCGGTGCTGGGGTTGCATTTGGCGATGATCGCAAAATGCCCGCCCGGCATGTTCTGCTTGCCATGGGCCACGCCGACCTGAAAATTGGCCACCAGAATGTCGTTGTCGCCGCCCACCCGGTTGGATTCATCAATCGCCTGCAACAGCAATTCGACCGAAGTTGTGGCCTCATCCATGAAATAGGCCTGAACCTGTATCTTCTCACGCAGGTCCTGCGTGTTGATGAACGTGCAGGCGACGTCGTAAAGCTCGCCTAGGGAAATCCCGTCATTGACCACAAAGGATGTGGGCAAGGCGCATTCGCGGAAGATGTCGTTGACCTCGTAGCTGAACCCCAACGCCGACATGCTCAGCGCTGCGGCTGTCACGCTGCAACAGTTGATGGGTTGCTGAAAGTTGTGCAGATGCACGCTGACCAGATCCCCGAATAGGGTGTCGTAACAGTGTTTGCGGATATCAAGCGGGATTTCCAGCCATTGGCTGCTGGACAAATAGGCCAGCTTGGTCCCCGCCGTGGCCAGCGCCTGAAGGCTGACGGGGATATCGAAAATCTCAAGATGTTCTTCATAGAAATAGTCACCGGCGTCAGCGGTGGCCAAAACCACCTCATCCTGCTGCAACTGGACCAGACCGGACAGGACCACATACAAGCCTTCGGGTGGCAGGATGGTGTCGGCTTCAACCTCGAAGGACTCGAAATGCGGTTTGATGGGTTTGTCTTCCGATGCGGACAGGATCGCATAGATCACTGACCAGTCGGATTCGGATGGATTGAATGTACGGAAATTCTCAATCGGATCTTTAGGCACGCCTGTTCCCCCCTGAACGTTGGCTTATATGCATGTCAGGACCGATGTCGGGATCAATTAGGACACGTGCATCGGTCCGGTAATTGGACGCAATGCGTTTCCCGACAGGGTCAGGGCCACGCGTGACGCGGAATTGGCGCGGACAAAATGGCCCAATAACCTGCACCTTACCTTAGGTTAGGTGGAAAATCACGGAAGTATTTGGATAGTTGCATATCTACTCGGTTTTCGTGCGATCCTTCTAAAAGACGAAAAAACCGGCATTGTGACGGACCATTTGGCTGTTTCGTCAAGATTGCCCCTGCGGATCGAACAACCGCGCCTTCATACTTTTCCAAAACGTTTGAGGAGGCGCGCTATGAGCTGGAATATCTGTGTCATCGGAGCAGGCAAAATCGGTCAGATGATCGCCGCCCTGCTGAAATCGTCGTCCAATTATTCGGTCACCGTGGCCGACCGCGATCTGTCGGCCCTGTCGGTGCTGAACCGGCAAGGTATCTTGACCCGGCAGATCGACGTCGGTGATGAAACGCAATTGGCGCAAGGGTTGGCGGGGTTCGATGCCGTGATCTCGGCTGCGCCTTTCTTTCTGACCCCGCAGATCGCCAAGGCGGCCAAAGCGGCAGGGGCGCATTACTTTGACTTGACCGAGGATGTGGCGGCCACCAATGCCGTGCGCGAACTGGCCGCGGGCAGCGAAACCGCCTTCATGCCGCAATGCGGTCTGGCACCCGGTTTTGTCGGCATCGCCGGGGCTGCACTGGCGGCCGAGTTCGACACGCTGGACAGTTTGCATATGCGGGTGGGGGCGTTGCCTCTGTTCCCGACCAATGCGTTGAAATACAACCTCACATGGTCCACCGACGGGTTGATCAACGAGTATTGCAACCCTTGCGATGCCATCGTGAATGGTGAGCGGGTCAAGACCGCGCCGCTGGAAGATTACGAACTGCTGGGCCATGACGGGGTGGAATATGAGTGTTTTAACACCTCGGGTGGCTTGGGCACTTTGCCCGAAACGCTGGAGGGCAAGGCGCGCGCGGTGTCCTATCGGTCGATCCGGTATCCTGGCCATTGCGATATTCTGAAACTGCTGCTCAAGGATCTGGGGCTGGAACGCCGGCGAGATCTGCTCAAGGATATTTTCGAGACCGCCCTTCCGCGTACGGATCAGGACGTGGTGCTGGTTTATTGCACCGCCAAAGGCATGATCGGCGGAAGCTTGCGCGAGAAATCCCTGATCAACAAAAGCTATGCCCGCAAGATCAACGGACAGGTCTGGAGCGCCATTCAAGTCACAACTGCCGCAGGCGTACTGGGCGTGGTCGATCTGATGCGCACCGGTGCGCTGCCTGCCAAGGGCTTTGTCCGGCAGGAACAAGTGGCCCTGTCCGATTTCCTGAACACCGAATTTGGCCAGCTTTACCGCGCTGGCGATGCAACCCAACAAAACAAGGCGGCCTGAGATATGAAAGACATCGTGATGACTGCGCAAACCATCCTTGCCAATCTGGACCTGACAGCGGCTGAGCTGACCGGCGGCTCGCTGGCCGTGCGCTCGCCCATCGACGGCAGCCTGCTGGCCGAGGTGCATGAAACCCCGGCGGGCGACATGGAGACTGTGTTTGCCAATGCCAAGACTGCGTTCAAAGCCTGGCGCACCTTCCCCGCGCCGCGCCGGGGAGAACTGATCCGCCTGCTGGGCGAGGAACTGCGCGCCGCCAAGGACGATCTGGGCGCGCTGGTCAGTTGGGAGGCGGGCAAGATCACCTCCGAAGGGCTGGGCGAAGTGCAAGAGATGATCGACATCTGCGACTTTGCCGTGGGCCTGTCGCGGCAACTATACGGTCTGACCATCGCATCCGAGCGCCCCGGCCACCGGATGATGGAGACATGGCACCCGGCGGGTCCGGTCGGCGTGATCTCGGCCTTCAACTTCCCGGTTGCGGTTTGGTCGTGGAACGCGGCGATCGCGCTGGTTTGCGGCGATACAGTGATCTGGAAACCGTCCGAAAAGACACCTCTGACCGCGATGGCCTGCCAGAAGATCTTTGAACGTGCACTGGCCCGTTTCGGCGATGCGCCCGACCATCTGCTGCAAACCCTGATCGGCGGTGCCACGCTGGGTGAGGCGCTGGTGGCCAGTGAGGATGTTCCAGTGATCTCGGCGACCGGTTCTACCCGCATGGGTCGCGCGGTGGCGCCTTTGGTGGCATCCCGCTTTGGCAAGTGCATTCTGGAACTGGGCGGCAATAACGCGATGATCGTTGGCCCTTCGGCCGATCTGGAAATGGCGGTGCGCGCAATTGTCTTCTCAGCCGTGGGAACTGCCGGTCAACGCTGCACCACGCTGCGCCGCCTGATCGTACATAACTCAATCCGCGAGGAACTGGTGGGTCGCTTGAAAAAGGCCTATGCCGGTCTGCCCATCGGCAACCCGCTGACCGAGGGCACGCTGATTGGCCCGCTGGTCGATGAGGCCTCGGGCGCCGCCATGACCGCAGCGTTGGACGCGGCCAAAGCCGAAGGGGGCACCGTGTTCGGCGGTCAGCGCGTCACCGAAGGCGTGCCGGATGGCGTCTATATGCAGCCCGCCATTGTTGAGATGCCCGGCCAGACGGCCACCGTAAAGACCGAGACCTTTGCGCCGATCCTCTATGTGATGGGCTACGACGATTTTGATAACGCCATCGAGATCCAGAACGATGTGCCGCAAGGCCTGTCGTCTTGCGTGTTCACCTTGAACATGCGCGAGGCCGAGCAGTTCCTGACCGCAGCTGGATCAGATTGCGGTATTGCCAACGTCAATATCGGTCCGTCTGGGGCCGAGATTGGCGGAGCCTTTGGCGGAGAAAAAGAAACCGGCGGCGGGCGTGAAAGCGGATCGGACGCGTGGAAGGCCTATATGCGACGCCAGACCAATACGGTGAATTACTCGGCCGAACTGCCGCTGGCGCAGGGTGTGAAATTCGACATCTGATCGTTGTCCCGGCGGCCTTTTTGGAGTGTCGCCGGGATTAATCTGCAAACAGGTAGTCCAGACGCAGAATGCATTCCGCAATGTCCGTCGTGGCGTTCAAAAACCCGGCAACAGCCACCGCATTCTCGTCTTTTGTATTGGTTTCACGAATGCGGAAATAATCGTCCGAGGCAGCTGCGCGGATCATTTCGGATTCGTAGGCCAGCGAATGGCGCAGAGTGGGGATCAGGGGCGCGACCGTCTGTTCGTGGCTTTGCGCGCCTGCCAAACCGACCCGACGGGCGTGCCCGATCAAGTAATCGTCGGAATACTCGCACTCGACCTCAAGCACATGGGTACGCGCTTGATCGGCGCAGAAGTCCTGAACGATGTCCAGATTGGCTGGGTCAACACACAGAACCAGCCTGTCAGTGTCGAAACTGTCGAACAGCATACCCACAACCGCCCTCCTGTGGCGAGAGCGTTTCAGCAAAGTGGTCTCGATCCCGCCCAGATCAGGTAACGCAGTGTCTTGTTCGTTGAACAGATATTCGACGCAGGCCATGTCAGTTTCCGAGGCGATCTGATCAATCAACCGCTTGGCCACGTGCCACTTTTTGCACACCACCAGGTACAGGTCACGATCCGGACCCAGCGTATTGGCGGCCTCCCAGAACCTTTGGCCGTGGCGGCGTCCGACCCGGCCACGCCCGGTCAGGAAGCCGTAGAGATTGCGCCCCTCATCCGAGATCTGAAACTCCACCCCCTCAGCCGCGTAGAGCGCGCCAAGCCGGTCCTTCAGCTCATGCGCCTCGGGGCTAATTTTGCGGGCAAACAGGTAATCCTGCCCCAGCAACATGTCATAGTGGTCGTTGTAGAACGTGACCGGCATCCCGTAGTCCGAAAACATCAGGAAAGTGGGCGTTCTGTTCTCGATCTCGTCGCGGGGAACCAGGTGGCGGACGAGGGTCTGAAAGAAGGTCTCATCCGGAATCCATGTGGTCGAGAAGAACCGTTTCACGTCCGGCCGCTGGCGCAGGAATTCCAGGATCATCTCAATCGTGCGGCGGCGCAGGCACCACCATTGACTGCCGATCATCACTTGGATGTCTGCCGGAACATCGCGGGTCAGGCCAAAGCGTTTCTGCAATTCGTATGAGGTGTAGAACGACCAGCTTTGCGTGCGTTCGTTGAAGAAATGACGATAGATCAGCCGGTCTTCCTTCATCCCGGTCTTGATCCAGTTGCTGTCAAAGAAATCGTGACTTTCAACAAAGTCGTGGTCGCGTTCGTCCAGAAAGTTGTGCGTGTACTCGGCCGTCTTGATCGCCATGCAATCGCCCGAGACCATGTAGAAATGCGTGACGCGCGGAAAGGCTGTAACGGCGGCTTCGATCGCATTGAGGGTGGCTTGAACCAACGACCATTCCCCCCAGCCGCATTTGATGCGCTTTTTGGCAAAGGTGACGTTCGGGTTGCCCTTTAACGCTTCTTGAATGCGCTGAAAGGCGTCCTTGCTGGCGCGCGCGTCGAAATGGATCGCCATGCAATCGCCTGCGGCCGTCAGTTGTTCAGCCTGCGCGATGATCGCATCAGGGTCTTTGTGGCACAGCAAAATATAGGCAATCTTTGCCATTTGTTTCACAATTTCCGTTTCTGCCCGTTTGCAACCGTGATACTGAGGATGAGCGATTGAATAAACAGAATATTTTTGGTTCTCTGATTTGAAAATGCGGACAAGATTTCAAGGTTCTGATCCGCGCAGGAGGCATAGCAGATGGGTTTTCCCGGTACATGGATGACCGAGAGTGAAAGCATGGTGTACCGGGTGGTGCCGAAATGTGCCTGCTCGACCATTGGCCAGATCATGTACTACTCGGATCATGGCCGCTTCTTTGACGGTGATATCCATGACGCCAAGGATGGGATGCACAAATGGGCCTTTGATGGCAGTAAGGGGCCGATTTCGGACAATGTAAGGTCTCATGGCTCTTATGCGTTCACATGCGTGCGCAATCCGTACACGCGGATTCTCAGCTCGTTTTTTGACAAGATCTGTGGGATTCAGCGCAACGGAAAACGGTATCGCGGAAATCTGGTGCCGACGTTGATCTATAATTACGGGATCGAGGTTGGCGGGGATGACGGCAAGGGTGAGTTCGACCAGATCGCCAGCTTCCGCCGGTTTCTGTTGTTCGCGCGTGACACGATCCGTTGGCGCAGACCGATGGACCCCGATATTCACTGGTCGGCCATGTCAGGCCATGTCTCGACCTTTATCGTCAACGGCGGGCGATATGACCGGATTTTCTGGACCGAAGCGTTCAATGACGGGATGCAGGATGTCCTGAACCATCTGGACACGCCGCACGATGTGGACCTGTCCCAGATCCCGCGCTTCAACGAATCCGAGGGCCACGGCCCCAAGCGCGCCCATCCGGTCGAGGATTACTTCGATGATCTGTCGATGCATCTGGTCTACGAAATCTACAAACAGGATTTCGAGCTGTTCAAATACGATTTCGAGAACCCGGTCAACAAGATGCCAATCGGCGAGATTGATCTGGACGAGGTCCACGCCAAACTTGGCGATTGAAGAGCAATACGATGCATCTGTTTAGAACATGATTTGCACGTGAGTGCCTGCATTGAGCCCAGAGCAGAAGTTGCGAAAGATGTGTTTTTCGACCAGTTGATTGGCTCTGGCAACAAACAAACTGATTGACCCAAGTCAAAGAGACACTTTGCGCTGCTCAATAACTTAATCAGAAAATGTCTGGGTAAGCCTTTCCCTAAAGTCTTAGATTTCAACACTATCTAGGAGCAGATGTATGCGTTTTCTGAGAAGTGGTACCATCGCGGTCTTTGTCCCGGCATTCGTATGCGCGACGGCCTCTTATACACAAGCAGACACAGTGGTTAGTCACATCAAAACTATGCGGGATTATGACCTGGTGGAAATCGATGGAAAGCCGCCAATACGCCCCCTCAGGTTCTACATTGGCGAGAACTCCGCATTCGCAATTTGTGGTCATTGTCTTTGTGCTACAGGCGTTATGAAAGGTCGCTATCCCAAGTTAAGGATCAAACCAACTTCTGCTTCGCCAGCATGCGCCTGGGGTTCTCCTGGAATTGATGCGGATTCACCCATGGTGCAAAAGTTTCTCAGTATGAAACAGGTTAGTTCGGAAGAAAGCAGCTTGGTATTCGTTGACGGTAAAGGTGGCGAAATGCGCTTTGAACTGGGAGGAGCGAACCTGAGCCCGCCATAACATGCTGAATGGCCGATTTGTCCGCACAACAGAACAAAAACGGCCTACCGGATAAGTAGGCCATTTATGTTGAACGGCGTCTAACTCAGACCTGACGCACAGCCCCTTTGGCCGCGCTTGTGGTCAGCTTGGCGTAGGCTTTCAGCGCCGTGGAGACTTTGCGTTTGCGCGGGGCGGCAGGTTCCCAGCCTTTTTCATCCTGCTCAGCGCGGCGGGTGGCTAGTTCTTCGTCCGAGACCGCCAGATGGATCGAGCGTTTGGGGATGTCGATCTCGATCTTGTCACCCTGGCGCACCAGACCGATAACGCCGCCCTCGGCCGCTTCGGGCGAGACATGGCCGATCGACAGGCCCGACGTGCCGCCCGAGAACCGCCCGTCGGTCAGCAGCGCGCAGGCTTTGCCCAGACCTTTGGATTTTAGATACGAGGTCGGGTAGAGCATTTCCTGCATCCCCGGCCCACCGCGCGGACCTTCGTAGCGGATGACGACCACGTCGCCCTCTTTCACCTTGCCGGTCAGGATGTCGTTCACCGCCTGATCCTGGCTTTCGCAAACATAGGCCGAGCCGGTAAAGGTCAGGCTGGCCGGGTCCACACCGGCGGTTTTCACAATACAGCCGTCGCGCGCGATATTGCCGAACAGAACGGCCAGACCGCCATCTTGGCTAAACGCGTGTTCCTTGGACCGGATCACGCCGCCCTCGCGGTCGGTGTCCAGCTCTTTGTATCGGTTCGACTGGCTGAAGGCCTGCGTGGTGCGCACGCCGCCCGGCGCGGCTTTGAACAGGTCTTGCGCCTTGGGGTTGTTGGCGACCTTGATGTCCCAGTTGGCAATCGCCTCGCCCATGGTGCCGGAATGTACGGTGCTGCACCCCTCGTGCAGCAGACCGGCGCGGCTGAGTTCGCCGAGGATTGAGAATATGCCACCGGCGCGGTGGACGTCCTCCATATGCACGTTCTCAGTATTGGGCGCGACCTTGCACAGGCACGGCACTTTACGGCTGAGCCGATCCATGTCGGACATATCGAAATCCACGCCGCCCTCATGCGCGATGGCCAGCAGGTGCAGCACGGTGTTGGTCGAGCCGCCCATGGCGATGTCCAGCGACATGGCGTTCTCGAACGCGTCAAACGTGGCGATTTCGCGGGGCAGGAAGCCCTTTTCGTCCAGATCATAGTGGCGCTTGGTGATCTCGACGATGCGGCGGCCTGCTTCAAGGAACAGCTCTTTGCGATCCGAATGGGTGGCTAGCGTCGAGCCATTGCCCGGCAGGGCCAGACCCAGCGCTTCGGCCAGACAGTTCATCGAGTTTGCAGTGAACATGCCCGAGCATGACCCGCAGGTGGGGCAGGCGTTTTCCTCGATATGCTGAACTTGTTCGTCGGTGAACGTGTCATCAGCGGCAGCAACCATTGCATCCACAAGGTCGATCTTTTTGGCGTCCAGATCGGCGATGTCGATCTTGCCCGCCTCCATCGGCCCGCCCGAAACAAAGATCGCAGGGATGTTCAGGCGCATGGCGGCCATCAGCATACCGGGCGTGATCTTGTCACAGTTCGAGATGCAGACCATCGCATCGGCGCAGTGCGCGTTGACCATGTATTCCACCGAATCCGCGATAACCTCGCGCGAGGGCAGCGAATACAGCATCCCGTCATGGCCCATGGCGATGCCGTCATCCACAGCGATCGTGTTGAACTCTTTGGCGACGCCACCGGCCTTTTCAACCTCGCGCGCGACCATCTGGCCAAGGTCTTTCAGGTGAACGTGACCTGGCACAAATTGCGTGAACGAGTTGACGATGGCGATGATCGGTTTGCCGAAATCGTCATCCCCCATACCTGTTGCGCGCCACAGGCCGCGGGCTCCGGCCATGTTACGGCCATGGGTAGAGGTTCTGGATCGGTAGAGTGGCATGACGCTGTTTCCCTATTGCCTCGGGTTGCATGTCTTGGGGTTCGTACGTTATAGCGCACGTATCACATGTGCGCTATAACGCACAAGAGGATTCGAAAGACGAACGACATGGCACCGGATGAAATAACGCTGAAACTGCGGGATGTGCGCGCGGCCTCGGGGCTGAGCCTGTCGAAGGTGGCCGAGATGACAGGCGTCAGCAAAGCCATGCTGGGCCAGATCGAGCGTGGTGAGTCCAGCCCGACCATCGCAACCCTATGGAAGATCGCCAAAGGGTTTCAGCTGCCGCTCAGCGCGTTGATCGGATCGTCCGTTCTGCGTGACCCGGCGGATGCCAGCCTGTTCCGAACCGTGACTTTCCCCGGCAGCATCGAGGTCAAGATTGTCTTTCCTTATGACCCCGCCCTGGGAGCCGAGACCTTTCACGTTGATCTTGCCCCAAACCAAAGCCACGAATCCGCCGCTCACGCCGCAGGGGTGACCGAAGAGGTGTTCGTTCTGAATGGATCGCTTGAAATTCTGCGCGATGGCGAATGGGTGCCTTTGCGGGCCGGGCAGGGGCTGCGTTTTGCCGCCGACTTGCCGCATGGCTATCGCGCCGGGCCCGAGGGGGCCGCGTTTTTGAATATGCATCACTACGCGCGGGTCGCATCCGTCTGAAGGTCTTAGAAAAGGGGCTCTAATGGCAGATTTCATCACCTCACTCACGCTGGCGGATGCCATCGGGTCTTTCGGGGCGCTTGTCGTTGTGGCCGCGTATTTTGCCACTCAGATGCGGATGATGAATTCAGACGATCTGGCCTTCCCGATCCTGAACCTCGCCGGGTCCATCCTGATCGCGTATTCCCTGCTCGAGAATTTCAAGCTCGCCTCTATGCTGATCGAGACATTCTGGATCCTGATCAGCCTGATCGGTATTGTGCAGTTTTTCCGCCTGCGCCGCACAAGGTAGCTGTTCTGCCGCCCATCCAGCCTTGAACCCGCATCCGCGCGCGTATAGGGAAAACGCAAGCGCTCGCAGCGGAGGCCCAGATGCAGGACGATCCGAAAACCCTCGTTTCCACCGAATGGCTTGCAGCCCATATGAAAGACCCCGATCTGCGGGTTTTGGACGGGTCGTGGTACCTGCCGCAACAGCAGCGCGACGCCAAGGCTGAATATGATGCGGCCCATATCCCCGGTGCGCGGTTCTTTGATATCGACGAGATATCGGATGCGCGGTCCGACCTGCCGCACATGGCTCCTCCGGTCGAGAAATTCATGTCGCGGATGCGGGCGATGGGTGTCGGCGACGGGCATCAGGTCGTGGTCTATGACGGCGCAGGCCTGATGTCGGCGGCACGGGTCTGGTGGCTGTTCCGCCTGATGGGGCAAGAGAACGTGGCCGTTCTGGACGGCGGCTTTCCCAAATGGCAGGCCGAGGGTCGCGAGATCGAGGATTTGCCTCCTGTGATCCGGGACCGTCACATGACAGTGCGCGTGCAGAACCATCTGGTGCGGGATGTGACGCAGGTCTCGGCCGCAGCCAAGCTGAACGATCACGAAATCATCGACGCCCGCGCGGCCGCCCGCTTTGCAGGCACCGCGCCCGAACCGCGCGAGGGGCTGCGCTCGGGCCATATCCCGGGTTCGCACAACGTACCTTTTGGCGAATTATTGAACAAAAACGGCACTATGAAATCGCCCGAGGAGTGCCGCGCCGTGTTCGAGGCCGCAGGCGTTGATCTGACAAAACCCGCGATCACCACTTGCGGGTCGGGCGTGACCGCCGCGATCCTTAGCCTGGCGCTGGAACGCTTGGGCAAGAAAGACCATTCGCTTTATGACGGCTCCTGGGCTGAATGGGGTGCCTTCCCGACCCTGCCCGTCGCAACCGGAGAGAACTGATGTTCGAGAACCTCAAACCGCAGCCTGCTGACAAGATCTTGGCGCTGATGCAGATGTACCGCGACGACCCGCGCGATCAAAAGATCGACTTGGGCGTGGGCGTCTACAAGAATGCCGAAGGCGTGACCCCGGTGATGCGCGCCGTCAAGGCCGCCGAAAAGCGCATTCTGGAAGAGCAGGACAGCAAAGCCTATACCGGTCTGGCTGGTGATCCGGCCTATGCGGATGCGATGATCGGCCTGATCCTTGGCGATGCCGTGCCGCGCGGCAATATCGCTGCCGTGGCGACCCCCGGCGGCACCGGTGCCTGTCGTCAGGCGTTTGAGATGATCCGTATGGCCAACCCTTCGGCGCGCGTCTTTGTGTCGAACCCAACATGGCCCAACCACCTGTCGATCCTGAACTATCTGGGCATTGAAACCGTCCCGTACCGCTACTTCGACGGCGAGACGCGCGGTGTCGATTTCGACGGCATGATCGCCGATCTGAAAACGGCCAAGGCGGGCGACGTGGTGCTGCTGCATGGCTGCTGCCACAACCCCACCGGTGCAAACCTGAACATGGTGCAGTGGCAAGAGGTCGTGGACTTGATCAATGCGCAAGGCCTCGTGGCGATGATCGACATCGCATATCAAGGCTTTGGCGATGGTCTGGAAGAGGACGCGCAGGCGACTCGTCTAGTGGCCTCGTCGGTCAAGCGTTGCCTGATCGCGGCCTCCTGTTCCAAGAACTTCGGCGTCTACCGCGAACGGACTGGCCTGCTGATGGCGATCAGCGATGACGCGGCGCAGACATCGCTGAACCAATCGACGCTGGCCTTCCTGAACCGTCAGAACTATTCCTTCCCGCCTGACCATGGCGCGCGCGTTGTGACCACGATCCTGAATGACGACGCCCTGCGCGCCGACTGGGCGGCAGAACTGGAAGAGGTGCGCCTGTCGATGCTGGGTCTGCGCCAGCAACTGGCGGACGAGCTGCAACGCCTGACCGGTTCTGACCGCTTTGGTTTTGTTGCTCAGCACCGAGGCATGTTTTCGCGCCTGGGTGCCGCGCCGGAACTGGTCGAGCAACTGCGGGTCGATCACGGCATCTATATGGTGGGCGACAGCCGGTTGAACATCGCCGGTCTGAACGCAACGACGGTGCCGATTTTGGCTAAGGCGATTGTTGACGTCGGCGTCTGAGGCCCTTTCAAAATCAAGCAAAGCCGCGCTTTCCTGCGCGGCTTTTTTTTTGAAAAACAAAAAACCGGGCGCGAACGCCCGGTTTTGATTTGAATACTCTCGAGTCTTAGCCCTTCGAGAACTCGGGGTAGGCTTCCATACCCAGCTCTGCCATGTCGAGGCCGTTGATCTCATCCTCTTCGCTAACGCGGATGCCAACGGTGGCTTTCAGGATACCCCAGAGAACCAGTGCACCGACAAAGGTGAACACACCGTAGGCCGCGATACCCAGCAGCTGAGTGCCCAGCGAGGCCTCACCGTAGAAGATCACGGCGATGGTGCCCCAGATGCCTGCGAACAGGTGAACCGGGATGGCACCGACAACGTCGTCGATCTTGAACTTGTCCAGCATCGGAACCGCGAATACTACGATGATGCCGCCAACCGCACCGATCCACAGCGCGCCGAACAGGGTCGGGGCCAGGGGTTCAGCGGTGATCGAGACCAGACCGGCCAGCGCGCCGTTCAGCACCATGGTCAGGTCAGGTTTCTTGTACAGAACTTGCGTCAGGATCAGGGCTGCTACAGCACCCGAGGCTGCGGCCATGTTGGTGTTGGCAAAGATGCGCGACACGTCCGATACGTCACCCACGGTGCCCATCGCCAGTTGCGAGCCGCCGTTGAAGCCGAACCAACCCAGCCACAGGATGAACGTCCCCAAAGTGGCCAGCGCCAGGTTCGAACCGGGCATCGGGTGCACTTTGCCGTCCTTGTACTTGCCGATACGCGGGCCAAGGATGATTGCACCGGCCAGTGCCGCCCAGCCACCGACCGAGTGTACTACGGTCGAGCCTGCGAAATCCGAGAAGCCAGCCTCAGACAACCAGCCGCCGCCCCACTGCCACGAGCCCGAGATCGGGTACAGGATACCAGTCAGAACAACGACGAAGATCAGGAAGGGCCACAGCTTGATCCGCTCGGCGACGGCACCTGACACGATCGAGGCGGTTGCCGCAACGAATACAAGCTGGAAGAAGAAATCCGAGCCGATCGAGGCATAGTCAAGCGCCGCTGCATCGGAACCAATGCCCACTGGATCAAGCACGGTCGGACCACCAATGGCAAAGAAACCATTGAAGTCGCCGGGATACATCGTGTTGAAGCCGACCAACCAATACATGATCGCCGCTATGGAAAAGAGCGCGATGTTTTTGATCATCTGCATCGCCACGTTCTTGGAACGCACAAGGCCGCCTTCCAACATGGCAAACCCGGCCGCCATGAAGAAGACCAGGAAACCGGCCATCAGGAACAGCAGAGTGGTGAAGATATAGCCCACGTCCTCCATCGAAGAAGGCGGGTCATTCGCGAATGCAGCCGCCGGAAAGGCGACCAGCACAGCGGCTGTGGCGAGAATTCGGTTTAGTTTCATTTGATATCTGTCCTTTTACGGATGGGCGCGGATTACAGCGCTTCCTCGTTGGTTTCCCCGGTCCGCACGCGCAGGGCCTGCTCGACGTCGAGGACGAAAATCTTGCCGTCGCCGATCTTGCCGGTCTTGGCGGTTTTGGTGATGGTTTCGACGATCTGATCGGCCATCGTGGCGGGCACCACGATCTCCAGCTTGATCTTGGGTACGAAGTTCACGGCATATTCTGCGCCGCGATAGATTTCTGTGTGACCCGATTGCGAGCCGAAGCCCTTGATTTCGGTCACCATCATGCCGCGCACGCCTGCTTCGGTCAGTGCCTCGCGCACCTCCTCGAGCTTGAACGGCTTGATTGTCGCAATGATCAGTTTCACGTTGATCCCCTCTGCTTCCCCGGTCTGTCCGGCTTGTTTGCACTTGCAGCAAAAAAGCGTGCTCGGGTGCTGTAGGAAACGTCCCGGGTCTGCGAAGAGGGGGAAAATTGTGGCAAGGTGCACAATTTTTGCACAAATAATGCAAAACGATTAAAAGTTATGCATTCAAGAGAGGGAATTTACCAGTAATTCTGACCTCAACTTCATCGGTACGGCAGGGTATGGTGCGTCAAAACGATAATCGGGCAGAGTTCGGAAATGACTGAGTCCAGGCGCCGCAAGACCCCTCTGGTCGCGGAAAAAAGATACCCGTCCAAGGGCCGCAAGCCCAAGACGACCAAGCGCGCGGCCAAGCCAGCGGGCAAGAAATCTGTTGCGCGCAAAACCACCTCGCGCAAGGCCACGCGTAAGAAAACACGAAAGAAATCCGGTGGCGAGGGTGGCGGAATCTTCCGCCGGATGTTCCGCTGGCTGTGGCGTCTGATCTGGGGCGTGACCTGGCGCGTTGGGGCTGTGTGTGCGCTGCTATTGGCGCTGGCGATCGGCGTTGTCTACTCAACGCTGCCCAATGTCGATTCGCTTTTGGACGGTCGTGCGCGCGGTTCGGTCACGATGCTGGACCGCGATGGTAAGGTTTATGCGTGGCGCGGGGATCAGTTTGGTGGGGTCATCACCGCCGATACCGTGTCGCCGCATCTAAAACATGCGGTCATCGCGACCGAGGACAAACGCTTCTATCGCCATTTCGGCGTCAGTCCCCGTGGCGTTGCCAGTGCTGTGCGCATCAACCTCAGCGAAGGGCGGGGGCCGTTGTCGGGCCATGGCGGGTCAACCATTACCCAGCAGACGGCTAAGCTGTTGTGCCTTGGCGTGCCCTACGATCCCGCCGAGTGGGAATCCGAGGCCGCGTATGAGGCGGATTGCCGTCAGGGTTCGCTCTGGCGTAAGGCGAAAGAGGCCGTCTATGCGATGGCGATGGAGGTCAAGTATTCCAAAGACGAGATTCTGACCATCTACCTGAACCGCGCTTTCCTTGGGGCCGGTGCCCGTGGGTTCGAGGCTGCCAGCCAGCGTTATTTCGGGATCTCGGCGGCCGAGGTTTCGCCGTCCGAGGCAGCGATGTTGGCAGGGTTGCTGGTCGCGCCCACACGCTATGCTCCGACGAACAACCTGCAACGCTCGCAGGATCGGGCGCGACTGGTCGTCGGGCTGATGGAGGACCAGGGATACCTGTCCACCGCGCAGGCTAGCGAAGCCCGCGCGCGCCCGGCGGTTTTGTCGGATGCTGCTGCTGCCCGCGCAGGGGGGTATTTCGCCGATTGGGTCATGGCCAGCGGACCTGAATTCTTTACCCGTAATACGACCGAGGATGTGGTGATTCGCACCACGCTGGATCAGCGCATCCAGACATCGGCAGAAGAGGCGCTGAAATACATCTTTCAGGAAAAGGTGCGCGAAGGGTCCAAGGCGCAGGCCGCCATTGTTGTGATGTCGGCCGATGGGGCGGTGCGCGCCATGGTTGGCGGGCGCAAGACCCGCGTGTCGGGGGCGTTCAACCGCGCCACGCAGGCGCTGCGACAGACCGGGTCATCGTTCAAGCCGTTCGTCTATGCCACGGCGCTGGAACTGGGCTATTCGCCGTTGGATACGGTGATGGACGAGCCTTACTGCATCGATATCCCCGGCTCGGGCCAGTGGTGTCCCAAGAATTACACCAACAAGTTCTATGGTCGGGTGACACTGGCGGATGCCCTGAAGAACTCGCTGAACATCCCGGCGGTGAAAGTGGCCGAGATTTCAGGGCTAGAGAATGTGCGCACCGTTGCCAGCGAATTCGGTATCGCCAGCGATCTGGCCGAAGGCCCGGCACTGGCATTGGGCGCGTCTGAGAGCACGCTGATCGAGATGACGGGCGCCTATGCGGGTATTTTGAACGGAGGCTCTGCGGTTGAACCTTATGGCCTGACCGAGCTGAAGCTGTTGGGTGACGATACCCCTGTCATGGTGACGACAACCGGTATTGGTGAGCGTGTCATAAATGACAAGGCGGCCAAGCAACTGACCTGGATGATGGAGCGTGTGGTGTCCGAGGGCACCGGTGGGCGCGCCAAACTGCCGGGGTGGCAGGTGGCAGGCAAGACCGGCACCACGCAGGCGGCGCGGGATGCTTGGTTCATTGGCTTCACGGCGGACTATGTGACCGGTGTCTGGATGGGGTATGACGACAACACGCCGCTGTCTGGCGTCACAGGCGGCGGCCTGCCCGCCGAGATCTGGAAAGAGACGATGGTGCGCGTGACCGAAGGGATGACACCCACCCCACTGCCCATGCTGGCCCCGGACCCGCCGGTGCGAACCGAACAGCCGCGGCAGCAGCGCCGCAGGCAGAACAACGGGTTTGAGAAGGCCATCAACAACCTGCTGAACAATATATTCGGCAACTAAGTCACAAAAAAAGGCGGTGCGCTGGGCACCGCCTTTTCTACACGTGGTGAGGCGAAATCAGACGCTTTCGTTTAGCGCGGCCAGAATGGCGTCGCCCATTTCTGCGGTCGAGACCGGCTCAACGCCCTCTTCGGCCAGCAAGTCGGCGGTTCGGACGCCATCGGCCAGCACTTTTTCAATCGCGGCTTCCAGACGATCAGCCTCATCCCCCTGATCAAAGCTATAGCGCAGCGCCATGGCAAAGCTCAGGATACAGGCAATTGGGTTGGCCTTGCCCTGACCCGCGATATCGGGGGCCGATCCGTGGACGGGTTCGTACATCGCCTTGGGGCGACCATTGGCCATCGGCGCACCCAGCGAAGCGGATGGCAGCATACCCAGCGAACCGGTCAGCATCGCCGCGCAATCCGACAGGATATCGCCGAACAGGTTGTCGGTGACGATCACGTCAAACTGCTTGGGTGCGCGCACCAGCTGCATCGCGCCGTTATCGGCATACATATGGGACAGCTCGACCTCGGGGTAGTCCGCTGCGACACGGTCCACGACCTCGCGCCACAGGATGCCCGATTCCATCACGTTGGCTTTCTCCATCGAGCACAGCTTCTTGTTTCGGCGCATCGCCAGTTCAAAGGCCGAGCGCGCGGCGCGTTCGATCTCGGATTCGGTATAGCGCTGGGTGTTGATGCCTACACGCTCATTACCTTCGTTGAAGATGCCGCGCGGCTCGCCGAAATAGACACCCGATGTCAGTTCGCGCACGATCATGATGTCCAGACCGGCGACGATGTCTTTCTTCAGCGACGAGAAATCCGCGAGTGCGTCAAAGCACTGGGCCGGGCGCAGGTTGGAAAACAGGTCCATTTCCTTGCGCAGGCGCAGCAGGCCGCGCTCGGGCTTTACGCTGAAATCCAGATCGTCGTATTTCGGGCCACCCACGGCGCCCAGCAGAACCGCGTCCACCTCTTGCGCCTTGGCCATGGTTTCGTCCGTCAAAGGCGTGCCATGCGCGTCATAGGCGGCACCGCCGACCAGATCCTCGCTCACGTCAAAGTGAAGGCCGCGTTTTTCGCCGAACCAGCCGATGATTCTGCGCACTTCGGCCATAACTTCCGGGCCAATTCCGTCTCCGGGCAGGATGAGGAGCGAGGGGTTGGACATGAAAGGTCTCCTTGCGTTTCGTCGCACAGGCCCTAGCGTCTGCATCGCATCGGGTCAATGAGACGATCCCGCCAAACCACGAGGAAAACACATGCTGACACCCGGAAACCCGGTTCCCGCACTGAAAATTGAAACCGTCGCCGGTGGGGACTTCGATCTTGAGCGCGACAAGGGCGAAAACGGCACGTTGGTGATTCAGTATCGCGGGTTGCATTGCCCGATCTGCATTCGTCAGATGGGCGAGGTCGAAGCGGCGCTGGATGACTTTGCCGAACTGGGGATCGAGGTGGTAATGATCACCACGGACACCGCCGAGCGCGCTGCTGAAACGGTTGAAAAAGCGCGCGTGTCGCGCCTGCGTGTGGGTCACAGTCTGCCTATGGCCGAGGCGCGGGAAGACTGGGGGCTGAACATCTCGGAAGGACGTGAAGGGACTGCAGAGGCCGCGTTCTTCGCCGAGCCGGGACATTTCTACATCTCGCCCGACCGCAACCTGTATTTCGCCTGGCAGCAGACCATTCCCTTTGCCCGCCCCGCCATTGCCGATATTGCCGGAGGCATCAAATTTGCGCTGAACAACGGCTATCCCCCGCGCGGCACCTATACCGGTGCCCTGTAGGTGGTGGTAGATGGGCCTTCTGGATCAGCCAGAGGGCCCAAATGCGTCCGAAAAGGCGGCGCGCAGCCATTCGACCGTGACCTGAACCCGTTTGTATCCGACTGTGTCGGGGTTGAGATAGAGGTTCAGGCTTCGGTTAAATTCGGGCCGGCCTGTGCCCACACGCACCAGATCGTTGCGCCCTTTGGCCAGACACATCGGCAACAGACCCTTGCCGACCCCTGCGGCGACGGCTGAAACCAGAACGCTGGCATCGGTGGCGGTGACGCGCATGGTTTCGGTACTTTTGCTCAGCCGCTCGACAGCCCGGCTGATGATCGGGCGACTTGCTTCTTCGTCAAAAAAGGCGACCCAATTGGCAGGGGGTGTGTCCAGATGCGCCGCGCGGTATACGGCATATGGCACCTGACCAAGCGTGACGGTGTATTCCGCAGCTTCGGGTGGAACCTCGAACCACATCTGGATCGATGCTTCACCCGAGACACGCGCAGACGGTGCGCGGGTCATCAGTCGCAGATCCAGCCCCGGATTGGTGGCCAGAAAGCGATCCATGCCGGTCATTGCCAGCCGTTGCATTGTCCATGAATTTCCAACCAGCCGCATCACGCCTACGGCGCTGGCCTGCGATTGCGAAATCTGGTCGGTCATCTGGTGATAATGTGCCTCGATCTGTTCGGCCTGCCGGATCGCGATGACGCCCGCCTCGGTCGGGACAAAGCCGGATTTAGAGCGCACGAACAGGATAACTCCCAGCTCTTTTTCAAGCGCAGTCAGACGCCGCCCCATCGTCGTCGCGTCGACGTCAAGCGCGTGCGCCGCGCCGGTCAGTGAACCGGCCCGACCAATGGCCAGAAGCACTTTCAGATTGTCCCAATTCATGTCAGTTACCTGCAAAATTGCATGATCTTGATGCAGTTTAGTGCCTTTTTGTCAGCAGAAATCAAATCTAAATTCAGGCAATCCAGAAGAGGCACTGCACTTTCCAAAGTTCACAGTGGGTTATGAGTTTTCTTTTTGGGGTGTTGGGGTCTGTTCTGGATCCCGTGATAAAGGACAAGTGAATGCAAGTTTTTTCGAAAGTTTGGACTACGGCGGTCTGCCTGACATTTGTGGCGGCGTGCAGTCAAACCGAGGCTCCGCAGCCCATTCAGGCTGAGCCGATTTTCAACAAGTATGGTGACGTTATCGGATGCTCGGACGGTTCATCACCCGCAGGTACGGCAACCGAGCCCTGTGTGCCGCCGCCGCCTCCACCGGAAGGCTGTGATGATTCCTCGGTTGCTGGAACGGCGTCTGTTCCTTGCACCCCTCCGGGGGAAGAGCGTGACCCAAGCGACAGTTCGACATCCGGCGGTGGGCGTGACCCTGACGGAGGGCGCGATCCAAGCGACAGCACCTCGACCGGAGATGGGCGTGACCCAACGGGGGGGTCGTCCGCACCCGGCACGCCGCGCACGTAAGTTTTTCGATTTTTAAGTCTGTATAGTAACGAGTCTGTCCGGGTAATTGACAATCCTCGACCTGAAATTGGGCCACCGCTTGGTGGCCCTTTTTTCTTCAGTTCATGTCTATGTCGACCCAGACCAGCCGGTGGCGGCTGGCTTTTTCGGCTGCGTCCCGCTCTGGCGTGCCCGGTTTGGGCCAGTACACGCCCGCGCGCTGCACGGTCCAGTGGGCCGAGGGCAGAACATAGTCGACCCTCAGATCCCCGACCGCTTTCCATGTGACCGTAGTCAATGCACCGGTAGGGTCCTGCGGACGCGGGTCGGTCAGGCGCGGGTCGGTCAGCAGGCTGTGGATCGCCAGTTTGAGGCCTTCACCCTGCGTCGGATCCTGGTTTGCATCCCCGGCGATGATGAAAGGGCCATTGGGGGCCTGTCCCAGATCGCCATCCAGAACTGCGCGCCACAGCATGATCTCATCATGATTGCGCAGACCATTGCGATCCTCTGGCCCATCAAACACCGGAGGGGCAGCATGGAAGGTCATCAAAGTTAGCGGCCCTTGTGGGGTTTCTATTGGGACCGCCCAATGGGCCACGGACGAAAGTCGCTGGATGTCCTGCGCGTTGATGGAGGGGAAGGGTCGCCCATCGACCAGCGGCAACTTGGCATTCGGCAGGTCGCGCCAGCGCAGCGCGGTAAATTCCTGCACCTGATCCGTGGTGATGGGATAGCGCGACAACACTGCCATCCCCGCTTGACCGGTGAACCGGCCCCAGCCCTGGGCATCACCGGGCCCTGATGTGCGGCCATCGCCATCCATATCCAGCCCGGTTTCCAGGCCAGAGTTCGGCTGGGCGGCATAGATATGCGGATAGCTCAGCCCCTGTGATGACACTTGCGTGGTCAGCGCCCGGATCGTCTGACCGTTCAGGTCCCAGTCGATCCCCTGCAACGTGACGATATCGGCCTGAACCGCCAACAGGACCTCTACCACCGCTTGAACCTGTGCTTCGCCGCGCTGGATATCGCGCAGCAACAGTCCGGGCCCGTCGCGGCTGAGTTCGGTGTTGAAGGTGGCCACGCGTAAAGGTTCTGCCTGCGCCATGATCGGCAGCAGCAGAAGGATCAGGGCACGGATCATGCGGCCTGAGTGGACTCGGTTGTGGAATAGGCGCGGCGTTTTTCGACGATCAGGTTGGCAATCCGCAAAGTCGCCATCCCGCGCATGATCATGCTAGCGGGCAGGAAGGCCCATGCGCTCATCGTCCAGATCAGGGTTTGCGGGTTATTAAGCGAGATGGGATCGGCGTATTCCGTCAGTATCTTAATCAACGCCGGGATCAGGAAGGGCAACAGCACCCCGATCGAGATGTTCAGCCGTCCGTCCCGTTGCAGCCGGGTGACGACGTCGCCGCCCTTGGTCGGGTCGAATAGCGGTAGATTTGTCCAGACATTGAATGCACCGTTGCCGGTTGGCCAACCACGCAGCTTCACCGCGTAAGCAAAAGCCGCGATGGTCGCCAAGGCGGCGACATAGGCGACGCTGGCGGAAATACGCACTAGCTCGGTCAGTGGCGCACTTGCCCCTGACGGCAGGATCAGGACGATCAGGCGGACCGGAGAATAGGGGAAGTCCACGATATTCGCGATACCTAGGCCGACCGAATAGAAAACCTCGGTCAGGCTGGTGGGCATATAGGCGTTCTTGCAGATCAGCGTCAGGAAGGTGACCATTGTAACTAACCCGACAAAGCGCAACCGGTTCACCGGCGGCGCATCGCGGAATTCGATAAAGCTGGGAAAGGCCGAGTTATATTCGGCAAAGGTCAGAAAAAATGCGAGAATGGCGAGAAAGACGACGATCTCGGTCCCATTCGTTGACGATACGGGCAGATACAACGCGGGGGTCAGCACCACAAGTGCAACAAGAATGCCCCGAATTGCCGCCCCTGTTGTGCGCGCAATCACTTTCCGAACCCTTTCAAACTGGACGGGCCGATCTTTGCCGACTTCATTCCAACTTGTGCCCGTCATTGATTATTTTGACGGATGCCTCATTAGCGCCAACATTGACCCCCCAAGGCAATTCGCTCAAGCCAAGGTGCAGAAAACACGCCATTTGAGGCAAAAAGATGGCAAAACTGGTGCTGGTTTGCATCATTCCTGACGCAAATCCGTCGTCTAGTTTAAGGTCACCGCAACATGTTGTGGTTGCCGAATTTCAGACCCCAAGAATGCGAAAGGGACCGCCGAAGCGACCCCTTTAAGTTGCATTTCATACGATGTCTAAAAGAATCACACCCACGGACGCGCCTGAGAGGCGTGCTCTTCGAATTTGTCGATATGATGTTCTTTTTCCATCGACAGGCCGATATCGTCCAAACCGTTCAGCAGGCAGTGCTTGCGGTGAGGGTCGATGTCAAATTCGATCTCGACGCCGTCCGAGGTCGTGATCTTCTGATCTTCCAGATGCACAGTCATGCGGGCGTTCTCGCCCTTGTGCGCGTCGTCCATCAGGATCGCATGATGCTCTTCTTCGACGACGATGGGCAGGATGCCGTTCTTGAAGCAGTTGTTGAAGAAGATGTCCGCGAAGCTGGTCGAGATCACGACCTTGATGCCGAAATCCTTGATCGCCCAGGGCGCGTGTTCCCGCGACGAGCCGCAGCCGAAATTGTCGCCTGCCACCAGAATCTCGGTGTTGCGATAGGCAGGTTTGTTCAGAACGAATTCTTCATTCTCGCCGCCATGGTCGTGATAGCGCATCTCGTCGAACAGCACGACGCCAAGGCCAGACCGTTTGATGGTTTTCAGGTGCACTTTGGGAATGATCATATCGGTGTCGATATTGATCAGTGGCATTGGGGCGGCCACCCCGTGGACTTTGTCAAACTTTTCCATGTTCACACTCCTGCGGGAGAGGGCCGCGCCCGTGCCCCGCGTTTAAGCTTCTTTCGCTTCTGTTGTTTCGTCTTTGGGTGCGTCTTTGACGTAGAACGCCATAAAGACCAGGCCGAGCCCGTTAAAGATCATCTCGATGCCCAGTAGAATGCCCAGCAATTGCAGCATGATCGCAGGCTCGACTGTGGCAAAGCGCCAGATAAGCATCGCCAGGACAATCGACATGATGCCAGAGATCAGCGTGGCCCAGAAATATTGAGTGCCACGCATCTGGAACGACAGGATAACTCGGGCGATTCCGCCTGCCAGAAACAGGATCAGACAAACGGTGGCCAGCGTCAGCGTGCCCTGCAACGGGTGACCCAGAAAGGACCAGCCCAGAAACAGCATCACCACACCCATGATGAGTGACAGGATTTTGTTACCCGTGCCTTCGACGGTAAAGCCGCCGACAACCTGCAACGCGCCCGAGATCAGCAGCAACACACCCGTCACCACCGTTACGGCAATCGACGCCACCGCCGGCGCGCCCAGCACAAAGATGCCAAACACGATGGACAGAAGTCCAAGCAGCAGCCATTTGATCCAGTCACTCATTTGTTCAATCCCTCAAATATCTAGATATGAGGGTACCTTACATCAAGTCGCGGACGTCTGTCAGCCGTCCTGTGAGGGCCGCTGCGGCAGCCATTGCCGGGCTCAACAGGTGGGTGCGTCCTCCGCGGCCCTGACGACCCTCAAAGTTGCGGTTCGAGGTCGCGGCACAGCGCTCGCCCGGTTGCAACTGGTCGGGGTTCATCGCCAGACACATCGAACATCCTGCCAGACGCCATTCGAAACCGGCCTCTTTGAAGATGTCGGCCAGACCTTCTTCCTCGGCCTGCAATCGGACCAGACCCGAACCGGGCACGACCATTGCGCGCATCCCGTCCTTGATCTTTTTGCCTTTGAGGATTTCAGCAGCGGCGCGGAGATCTTCGATCCGGCCATTGGTGCAAGACCCGATAAAGACGGTGTCGATTTCCACGTCGCTCAGCTTCTGACCGGCTTCCAGTCCCATGTATTCGATCGAGCGGCGGGCCGCGTCAACTTTGCCGCCTTCGAAATCTTCGGGGTTCGGCACGGTTGCGGTGATCGGCAACACGTCTTCGGGGCTGGTGCCCCATGTCACCACGGGCGCGATATCTTCGCCGCGCAGGGTCACGACCTTGTCGAAATGCGCGCCTTCATCGGTGTAAAGCGTTTTCCACCACTCCATTGCGGCTTCCCACTGAGCGCCTTTCGGGGCGTGGGGGCGGCCTTTGACATATTCGAACGTGGTCTCATCGGGGGCGATCAGGCCCGCGCGGGCGCCGCCTTCGATCGCCATGTTACAGACGGTCATGCGGCCTTCCATCGACAGATCGCGGATCGCTTCGCCGCAATATTCGATGACATAGCCGGTTCCGCCAGCGGTGCCGGTCTCACCGATCACGGCCAGAGTGATGTCCTTGGCGGTCACGCCCGGCTGCAATTTGCCGGTGATCTCGACCTTCATATTCTTGGACTTCTTCTGGATCAGGGTCTGCGTGGCCAGAACATGCTCAACCTCAGAAGTACCAATGCCGTGGGCCAGAGCACCAAACGCGCCATGGGTGGCGGTGTGGCTGTCGCCGCAGACAACGGTCATGCCGGGCAGGGTCCAACCTTGTTCGGGGCCGACGATGTGGACGATGCCCTGACGGACGTCATGCACCGGGTAGTAGTGAATACCGAAATCCTTGGCATTCTTGTCCAGCGCTTCGACCTGAATGCGCGATTCCGGGTTTTCGATCCCGTTCACACGATCCGGCGTGGTGGGCACGTTGTGGTCCGGCACCGCGATGGTCTTTTCCGGTGCGCGCACTTTGCGGCCCGCCATGCGCAGCCCTTCGAACGCCTGCGGGCTGGTCACTTCGTGAACCAGGTGACGGTCGATATACAGCAGGCAGGTGCCATCTTCGGCCTCGTGGGCGACATGGGCATCCCAGATCTTGTCATAGAGTGTTTTGGGGGACATCGGTCCTCTCCCGTATGTAATGAGAAATAGCTGGCGAGGTGGCTTAGGCCGCCGATAGGCGGGCCAGAACCGTGCGGGCAGCCCCATAGAACCGTTCGCGCAGACGGGCGCGATCTTCAAGGTTCTGAATCTGGGCTACAGTGAGTCTCATGGCGTCCAGATATATTGCCCATTGCCGTCAATCAAGGTTCAAAACCGCGTCAGGCTTGCATCATGGGGCTGTGCTGTCCAAGCTGCAGGTATGAATCAAGACCTGATCCCCAGCTCGCTGTCGGACCTTTATGACAACATGGTCGCGGGCTTTTCTGTGCAATTCGAAAACCTTCTTGAACTGGTGGTCACGCCGGGCTGGCGTCAGCACCAGCTGGTGATCATTCTATTGCTATGGGCTTTGGCATTTGGCCTTAAGCTTTTCACGCAAGGCCGGTGGGATTCTTGGGCGCGGGCGCGCACTGGGTGGCCCAAATGGCGTTTGCGCGTTTTAGTACAGCTGATGCAGCGCTTGACGCTGGTCTATTTCGTGTTGCTGTCCTGGGCGCTGTATCTGGTCATGCAGCAGATCACATGGCCGTCCCGCAGTTATATCATTGGCGTTATCGCGACTTTGGCGACGGCGTGGTTGGCCATAGCGCTGGCGGCGCGACTGGTGCGCAACCGGACGCTGCGGCGGATCTTCAAATGGGCCATGTGGGTCTATGCAACGCTTGTCGCCCTGAATCTGACTGATGACGTGGCCGAGTTTTTGGACGGAGTCGCGATTTCTATTGGAGATCTGCATATCTCGGTGCTGGGGATCATCAAGGCGGCGCTGTTGATCGGTGTTCTGCTGACGTTGGCGCGTGTGGGTACGCGCGCAGCCGAACGTGGTTTGAAAAGCAATGATGACATCACGCCTTCCATGCAGGTGCTATTGGCCAAAGGCATTCAGGTGGTTCTGTATGGGGCCGTCTTCATGGCTGCGATCCGGACGCTAGGGTTTGACCTGACCGGAATCGCGCTGCTGTCTGGTGCGATCGGTGTGGGCATCGGGTTTGGGCTGCAAAAGGTGGTGTCTAACCTGATCTCGGGAATCATCATCTTGATGGATCGCTCGATCAAGCCGGGCGACGTGATCTCGCTGGGGGATACGTTTGGGTGGATCAACGCGCTGGGCGCGCGTTATGTCTCGGTCGTGACACGGGACGGGCGGGAATACCTGATCCCGAACGAAGATCTGATTACCAGTCAGGTCGTGAACTGGTCGCATTCCGACAAGTTCGTGCGGCTGGATCTGGAGTTTGGTACCAGCTATGGCGACGATCCCCACAAGGTGCGCGCCACCGCTATCCGTTCAGTGAAGTCCGTGGCCCGCGTGCTGAGTGGCGGTCTACATGAACCGGTCTGCCATATCACTGGATTCGGGGACAGCAGCGTCGACTACGTGCTGCGGTTCTGGATCAGCGACCCAACCAAGGGGCTGACCAATATCCGCGGCAATGTCTACCTAGCGCTCTGGGATGCGTTTCAGGCCGAGGGTATCTCGCTGCCCTTCCCGCAGCGCGAGGTGCGCCTGCTGCCCGACGCAGACCCGCAACAGATCGTAGAGGATTGACGCTGCGTTGATGGCGCGTTCATTGAAATGTTGCATTCCCCTTGTTACCTTATTAGTACCCCGGCGCCGGGATTTGATGGCGCGCAGCAAAGGAGGACTATGTCCTGTCTCTACATACCCAGGCGGGGTTGCCCGCCGATGACGGGGCCAGCGTGATGGCCCACTCTCAGTCAATCAGCGACAAGCTGCTTGAGCGTATCCTTTCCTCACTTTCCGATGACAAGGCCGAAGACGTCGTGCAGATTAACCTGCAAGGTAAGTCTTCTGTTGCGGATCACATGGTGATTGCCTCGGGTCGGTCGACCCGTCAGGTCTCGGCCATGGCGGAAAAGCTGACGGATCGCATCAAGCAGGAATTCGGTTTCACCTCGAAGGTCGAAGGCAAGGATGCCGGCGACTGGGTGCTGATCGATACGGGCGACGTTATCGTCCATATCTTCCGCCCCGAAGTGCGTGAATTCTATCAGCTGGAAAAGATGTGGCTGCCTCAGGGCGGCAGCGCCTCGGCGAACTGAGGCGCTATCCCGGCCTGTATTGAAAGGCCGGAGGCGAGAGAGATATGCGGATTAGCATAGTTGCGGTCGGGCGATTGCGCGCCGGACCCGAGAAGACCCTGCTTGACGATTACCTGACACGCTTTGACCGGACCGGACGCGCTTTGGGCCTTGGTCCTGCGCGGGTGATCGAGGTTGAAGACAAGAAAAACGCTGGAATGGGCGCCGAGGCGACGCTGCTTCGCAAGGCGCTGCCCAAAGGCGCGGTCATCTGTACTCTGGACGAACGGGGCCGTGTGATGTCCTCGCCGGAATTTGCCAAAAAGCTGGGCGGCTGGCGCGATGCCGGGCGGCAAGATTTGGCGCTGATCATCGGCGGGGCAGACGGAATAGACCCTAATCTGCGTGCCGAGGCGGATTTTTCGATCTCATTTGGTTCGATGGTATGGCCCCATATGCTGGTCCGTGTGATGCTGGCCGAGCAACTCTATCGGGCCGCAACCATTTTGTCGGGCGGCCCCTATCACCGGGTCTGATATGGCGCAGCTTTTGATCATTTACCATTCGCGCACCGGCGGGGCCCGGCAAATGGCCGAAGCTGCAGCCAAGGCTGCAGGGGATGAGGCGGATGTGGTTCTGAAACCCGCCGATCAGGCCGGACCCGAAGATTTGTTGCAAGCCGACGGCTATATCTTCTGCGCGCCCGAGAATCTGGCCGCGATTTCGGGTCTGATGAAAGAGTTTTTCGACCGCAGCTATTATCCGGTGCTGGGTCGGATCGCAGGCCGCCCCTATGCGCAGATGATCTGCGCCGGGTCTGATGGCGAAAACGCCGCGCGACAAACCGCCCGCATCGCAACCGGTTGGCGGTTGAAAGAGGTGCAGCCGCCGCTGATCATCTGCACCCATGCGCAAACACCCGAGGCGATTCTGGCCGAGAAAACCATCCCCGACGACCAGCTTGAAAATTGCCGCGAGCTGGGTCTTGCCATGGCCGCCGGTTTGCAGATGGGCGTGTTCTGACTTCAGTTCAGGTCGACCACAAAGGTATTTTTGGCCCAGCCATCGGTATTGGTGCGGGCCTGTACCTGCACTTGCGACGTGCCCGCCGGGATCGCCACACCGCTTAGTGAGCGCGTAAAGGGCTGTTCATTCTCATGCGGGTGATGCAGCACGCGTAGTCCCAGCTCTTTCCCCTCCATATCCAGCACACGCCAGCCATCTGCATAGTCATCCCATCCGGTTTCAGGATGTGAGACGGTCACATCGAATCGCCATGTGCCACCGTTTGATTTCGCGGTGACGGCTTCGATCACGGGGTCATCTGCAAGGGCCGGAGTTGCCAGAAGGGCGCTCAGAACAAGATATCTCATGATATGAACTTAACCTTTTGTGGTGAGCTGAGGGATCACGATCCGGTGTTTAGGAGAATTGTGCGGGAATGCGACGCGAATTCACGCCGATAGAGCATAGCCAGCGTGATCACCGTGCCCGCAATCAGCGCATAGGGGCCCAAGATCCATGCAACAGAAGCCAGCGCAAAATAGGTCGCCCGCAGACCACGATTGAAACTACGCGCGGCGGTGACGCAAATCTCGGCCGCTTGGGCGGCGCGCGGATAGGCGGCGGGCTCTTCAGGGTCATTTGGCACAGCCGCCATCAATACGGCGCAATAGCCAAACAACCGGTGTGCCCAGACATATTTTAGAAAAGCATTCGCCAAAAACAGCAGGATCACAAGAATTTTGACCTCCCACACCAGCGCGGGCGCGGTTCCCAGAGCCAGATCTTGCGCCAGCCCGGCCAGGCGCTCTGTGTTGCCCAGCAGAGCTAGTCCACCCCCGATGGCAATCATCGTGGTTGAGGCAAAGAACGTGCTGCCCTGCCGCATCGTGCCGACGACCTGCGCGTCAAACATGCGCGGCTGACGGGTCACCATTTCTTTCATCCAGTCTCGGCGGTAGTCGTCCATGATCATTCCAACCGAGGGCTTGTTCGGTGGCGGGTTTTCGATCCGCCAGCCGATCCCCAGCCACGCGCCGATCAGCAGGGCGATACCGACGAAATCCAACGGTGCGAAGGGCATTGATTGATAAATCCAGGACATGCATTGGACCCTACGTTTTACGGGAAAAACTTGCCAGATCGGAAAATTGGTAATATTATTTTACCAAACTGGAGGATCAGCCATGGAAATGCCGACGCCTAACCCTGACGTTCTGCGCCGAAAGGATGCGGTGTTGCGCCGTTTGCTGCAAGTGCTGCCTGAAGACGCCGTTATTCACGACCCGGCCGAGACGCGCGCTTATGAATGCGACGCGCTGACAGCTTATCGTTGCCCTCCGATGCTGGCGGTGCTGCCGTCCACGACCGGCGAAGTTTCGGACGTGCTGCGCATCTGCAGTGAAGAGGGGGTTCCGGTGGTGCCGCGCGGCTCGGGTACCTCGCTGGCGGGTGGGGCGTTGCCCACGGCTGACAGTGTTATTCTGGGCATTGCCCGGATGAACGATGTGTTGGAGACCGACTATGACAACCGCATCATCCGCGTGCAGACCGGCCGCACCAACCTGAGCGTGACCGGCGCGGTGGAGGCGGAAGACTTCTTCTATGCTCCTGATCCTTCATCGCAGCTGGCTTGTGCGATAGCGGGCAATATTGGAATGAATTCGGGCGGGGCGCATTGTTTGAAATATGGCGTGACCACAAATAATCTATTGGGCGTCAAAATGGTGATGATGGACGGCAGCGTGGTCGAGATCGGCGGCGCGCATCTGGACGCGGGCGGGTTGGACCTGCTGGGCGTGATCTGTGGTTCGGAAGGGCAGTTAGGCGTTGTGACCGAGGCAACGTTGCGAATTCTGCGAAAGCCCGAGGGTGCGCGGCCCGTGCTGATGGGGTTCGATGATAACGAAGTCGCCGGGCAATGTGTCTCTGACATTATCAAATCGGGCATTCTGCCGGTGGCGATCGAATTCATGGATACACTGTGCATCAAGGCGTGTGAGAATTTTGCGCAGGCGGGCTATCCCGATTGCCATGCTTTGCTGATTGTCGAGGTCGAAGGATCAGAGGCCGAGATCGACTATCAGCTGTCCAAAATCATAGAGATTGCCAAGCGTCACAATCCGGTCGAGCTGCGCGAAAGTCAGTCGGCTGAGGAAAGCGCGAAAATCTGGTTGGGCCGAAAATCCGCCTTTGGCGCGATGGGGCAGATGAACGATTACATGTGCCTCGATGGGACAATCCCAGTTTCTGCCTTGCCGCAGGTACTGCGCCGTATCGGAGAGCTGAGCGAGGAATATGGCCTTCCGGTGGGCAACGTGTTCCACGCGGGCGACGGCAATATGCACCCGCTGATCCTGTTTGATGCCAACAAGCCCGGTGATCTTGAGAAATGCGAGGCGTTCGGGGCGGATATCCTGAAGCTGTGCGTGGATGTGGGTGGCTGCCTGACCGGCGAGCATGGAGTGGGCATCGAAAAGCGGGATCTGATGTTGCATCAATACGCGCCAGCGGACCTTGAAGCGCAGATGGCCATCAAGGATGTGTTTGATCCGAACTGGTTGCTGAACCCAGCTAAGGTGTTCCCGCTGGATGTGTCTGAGGCGCGCCGGATTGCAGCCGAGTAAGGGGGCGCTGCCCCCATCGCGGCAAGCCGCGATTCCCCCGAGGTATTTTTGAACAGAAGAAGTGTCATGAGACCTGAAACAGAGGCCGAACTGGCCGAAATAGTGGCCGGGCTGCAGGGCCCCGTGCGAATTGCAGGCGGTGGATCCCGCGGGATCGGCGGGCCAGAGATGACCATCGAAACCGGCGGACTGAGCGGTATTTCCCTGTATGAACCCGGCGCGCTGACGATTGTGGCGCAGGCCGGTACTCCGGTGGCCGAGGTCGAGGCGGCGTTAGAGGCCGAAGGGCAGCAATTGGCGTTTGAACCGATGGATCATCGCGGTCTGTTGGGCACGAATGGTGCGCCGACCATTGGCGGTGTCGTGGCCGCTAATATCTCAGGCCCGCGCCGCATTCAGGCCGGGGCTTGCCGTGATTTCCTGTTGGGCGTGCGCTATGTCGATGGCAGGGGGCAAGTGGTCAAGAATGGCGGTCGGGTGATGAAGAACGTCACCGGCTATGATCTTGTCAAACTGATGGGCGGGTCATGGGGCACGTTGGGTGTTCTGACCGAAGTGTCGCTGAAAGTGCTGCCCAAGCCAGAGGCGGTGGCGACATTGGCCTTGCGCGCTGATGATGTCAGCGCGGCTGTTGCGGTGATGTCAGCGGCGTTGAAATCCCCGTTCGAAGCGTCGGGTGCGGCCTATGACCCGCAAGAGATGCGGGTTCTTCTGAGGGTCGAAGGGTTCACGGACTCTGTCGCCTATCGTGTTGAGCAGTTGAAATCGACATTGGCCGGTTTCGGAGAGATTGCTGAGATCGATGGCTCGGTCGAGCGGTGGCAGGCCATTCGGGACGTATCTGCGTTTCATGGTGTGGATGGGGATGTGTGGCGGATTTCGGTCAAACCTTCGGATGCGACCGGGATTGCGCAGCGGATTGGAGCGGATCGAACCCTCTATGACTGGGGCGGCGGGCTGATCTGGGCGCTGGTGCCCAAAGGCACGGACCTGCGCGCACGTCTCGGCGCTTTTGAAGGTCACGCGACCCTGGTCAGGGCCGATGCCGAAACGGTTGAGGCCCTGGGGCGGTTTCAGCCGGAAAACGCCGGAATTCAGGCTCTGACACAGGGCATTCGACAGCGTTTCGACCCGCGCGGGTTATTCAACCCGGGTCTGATGGGGTAAACAGATGCAGACAACATTCACTGAAAAACAACTGCAAGACCCGGCGATTCAGCGCTCGAACGAGATCCTGCGTAACTGCGTCCATTGTGGGTTTTGCACCGCCACATGCCCCACCTATCAGGTGCTGGGCGATGAGCTGGACAGCCCGCGCGGGCGGATTTACCTGATCAAGGACATGCTGGAAAACGAGCGTGTGCCGGATGAGAAAACGGTCAAACATATCGACCGGTGCCTGTCCTGCCTGGCCTGCATGACCACCTGTCCATCCGGAGTGCATTACATGCATCTGGTCGATCACGCGCGTGAATATATCGAACAGAATTACAAACGGCCCTTCACCGATCGCGCCCTGCGCTGGGTGCTGGCGCAGATTCTGCCCTATCCGATGCGGTTCCGCTGGGCTTTAATCGGGGCCAAGCTGGGCCGTCCGTTCAAATTCCTGATGCCAGATGCGCGGTTGCGGGCGATGCTGGATATGGCGCCAAAACATATCCCTCCGGTCAGTCGCAACGACGATCCGCAGAGCTTTGCCCCAAACGGTGCGCGCAAAAAGCGTGTGGCGCTGATGACAGGATGTGCGCAAAAGGCGCTGAACACTGATATCAACGATGCAACCATCCGTTTGCTGACCCGGCTGGGGTGTGAGGTTGTCGTGGCCGAAGGTGCGGGCTGTTGTGGGGCGCTGACGCATCATATGGGCAAGTCCGATGACAGCCACAAAGCAGCCGCTGCCAATATCCGCGCTTGGGTGGCCGAGATGGACGGGGATGGGTTGGATGCCATCGTCATCAACACTTCGGGCTGTGGGACGACCGTGAAGGATTACGGGCACATGTTCCGCAATGACGCGTTGGCCAAAGATGCGGCGCGGGTGTCGGAGATTGCCATGGATATCAGCGAGCTACTGATGCAGCTGGATATGCCCGAAGGTGGCGAAAAGGGTCTGACTGTGGCCTATCACGCAGCCTGTTCGTTGCAGCATGGTCAGAAAATCAAAACCTATCCTAAGGACCTTTTGAAACGTGCGGGGTTTACTGTGGTCGAACCTGCGGACAGCCATCTGTGCTGTGGCAGCGCCGGAACCTACAACCTGATGCAGCCTGAGATTTCCGGGAAACTCAAACAACGCAAGGTCAGGACGCTGGAGGCTGGTAACCCTGATGTGATTGCCGCAGGCAACATCGGATGTATGATGCAGATCGGATCGGCTACCGAGGTTCCGATTCTGCACACGGTCGAGTTGTTGGACTGGACGACCGGAGGGCCCCTGCCAAGGGCCATGCAGCAGGACCACAGGCCGGACCGCGAGGTGCCGATCTTAAGGTAGGTGTCTGAAGACGACTACGGTCGCGTTCAGATCCCGGCTGTCAAGCGAGCGCCCTAATTTCGCCTTACGCACTGCGTAGGAGGATAAGTCGAAGCTACGCCGGAGAACCGCTTGCGAAACTGGATCAAGGTCTTAGCACTGGCGCTGATGCCCATGGCCGCAATGGCTCAGGATTCAAGGTTGAAAAGCCTGGAAACCACCGATGCCGGGCGCGCGTGGATGGCTGTTGGGCGGCTGGATATCGGCGGTGCCGGGTTTTGCACAGGCACCCTGATTTCGCCGACTATTGTACTGACCGCCGCGCATTGTTTGTTTGACAAGGTTACTGGCCAACGCGTGGACTTGTCAGATGTCGAGTTTCTAGCCGCATGGCGCTTGGGTCGAGCGTCGGCCTATCGGGCGGCGCGGCGAGCTGTCATTCATCCCGAATACCAGTTTGGCGAGGACTCCACTGCCCGGATTGGCAGCGATATCGCGCTGGTCGAGCTGTGGCAACCGATCCGCAACACCACCGTCATCCCGTTTGAAACCGGCGCACGCCCGGCGCGAGGGGAAGAGGTTGGCGTGGTCTCATACGCGCAGGACAGGGCTGAAGCGCCATCGTTGCAAGAGGTCTGCTCGGTCATGACCCGACGTTCGGACGTTTTGGTGATGTCCTGTGATGTGGAATTCGGCGCGTCCGGGGCGCCTGTGTTTTCGTTCGAAGGCGACCGCCCGCGCATCGTCTCGGTCGTGGCTGCCAAGGCCGAATTCAATGGCCAACGTGTGGCCGTGGGCACAACGGTCGAGGATTCACTGGATGTTCTGCACCGTGAATTATCCGCCGGGCGCGGGTTCATCGCCGACACGCCGCCAGGGGCGGCCCGCAACAATGTGGGTGCGAGGTTTGTCAAACCGTGACGCGTATTCTTGCGACCCTATTGTGTCTGCTGGTGATGGCGACAACCGCAAGCGCCCAAAGTGCCAAGCGCAAGCTGACCGACCGGGAAGACCTCTATGGTTGGGAAGCGGTCGGGCGTCTGGATATCGGAACCCAAGGCTTTTGCACTGGCACCCTGATCGCGCAGGACATTGTACTGACCGCCGCGCATTGTGCGCTGGATAGGGCAACGGGCCGACCCTATGCGCCGGGGCAGGTGACGTTCCGCGCGGGTCTAAGTCAGGGGCAATCGCTGGCAGACCGAAAGGTTGTACAGATCGCAGTTCATCCCGACTATGCCAAGCATCCATCGCTTTCGAATGCTGGCGTTCGGGCCGACGTTGCCCTGATGAAGCTGGAACAACCGATCCCTCTTTCCATTGCGGACCCTTTTGCCTTGCACAGCGGGCGTGTGACGGGGGGTGAGGTCAGCCTGGCCTCGTACGGGCGGGGTCGATCCGAGGCGATTACCCGCGAACGGTCCTGCGATATTCTGCAAAGAGTGCAGGGGCTAATCCTGTTTAACTGCGATATCACCTTTGGGTCTTCGGGCTCGGCCCTGTTGGCGCGCAAAGGGTCGCGCTGGCAGATTCTGTCGGTGGTTTCGGCGGTTGGCGCAGTTAATGGCCGCAAGGTTGGGTTTGGCATGGAACTGGCCGGAATTGTCTCGGATCTGAAGGCCGATCTGCGCCGCGACGCACCGCAGCCCAAAGCCTCGATCAATCGTCTACAGGTCGGGTCGGGCAAGTCCAATTCCGGTGCGAAATTCATCAGCCCCGGCGGGGGTTGAACTCGGCCAAATCGTTACCCATGTGAACTGTATCGGGTCGCCACGAACGGGGCCTGATACAGCAAACCGCCCGTCCGAACCGGAGGGCATATCGTAGATCGCTCAGACTTGAGGATATGACACATGCGTACTTTTGATTTTGCTCCGCTGCACCGCGCAACCATTGGCTTTGACCAGATCGCCGACATGATGGATCGCGTTCTGACCAATGACGTGGCTCAGCCCAGCTATCCGCCTTATAACATCGAAAAAACCGACGCTGACGCCTACCGGATTTCCGTCGCTGTCGCCGGTTTCGCCGAGGCCGATCTGTCGGTCGAGGTGAAGGAAAACGCCCTGATCGTGGCCGGCAAGAAAGCCGCCGAGGACAAGGACCGTTCCTACCTGCACCGTGGCATCGCCACCCGCGTGTTCGAGCGCCGCTTTGCACTGGCTGACCACGTCCGCGTGACCGGTGCGAGCCATGAGAACGGCATGCTGAACATCGACCTCAAGCGCGAGGTGCCCGAAGCGCTCAAACCGCGCCGGATTCAGATTTCGTCTGGTCAGGCCATCGAAAAGGACGTGGTTGACGCCAAAGCCGTGAACTAAGGCCGTCCGACCACCGCGATAGTCCTGCCTCTCGGGGCTATCGCAGACTGCACGCCCCGCGTTCCTCCAGACGCGGGGCGTTGTTCCCCAAACCAATATCGATCCTGCGCAATAGTGCAGAGGTTGAATGTTCAACGAGCTACTTGAACCCAGCCGTCTTGATCTGGGTCAGTTCCGTGGTGGGTAGGGGTTCGTTGGGTCTTACATGACCAAAAGTAAGGACAATTGAGTGCGAGTGAATGGAAGGAATCTGAAATGAAGAAAGTAACTGTATCTTGCTTGCTTGTGGGCACGCTTGCGTTAGCGGCGTGCGGGGCGCCAACGACACCAACACAGGCCCAGGTCCAGCACGATGCGCGTTGCGCAGCAGGTATTTTGGGTGGCGCGGCTCTTGGTGGCGTTGTCGGCAATCGCTTTGGCGGCGGGTCAGGTCAAACACTGGCGACTGCGGCAGGTGCCGGACTTGGAATGTATGCAGGTCAGTCGGCTTGCAACTGACGAAAAGTTACATGCTGAAAAGTTTAGCGCCGCGCATTACCTGCGCGGCGCCAATAATTTAGGAATATGTGCTTCAGTTCCCAGCCGTCACCTGTCCGATCGACCAGAACATCGTCTCGCCCGAGGCATCGTCGACGCCGTCATTGTCGGTCATCACGAAAGCCTCGCCCGAAGGCAGGATGGCCAGACCTTCGATCTTGTCCAGCACGTAGCCGCCCGTTGAGGTCAGGTCTGGCAGCAGGTCGCGGACCTCTTCCTTGGTGACCACTGGCAGCTCACCACCCAGCGGGGCAGGGGTCATTTCTGACAGCGGGATGCGATAGATCTTTTTGGTCACGGCGCGGTGGTCGTGCTGGTTGTCGCGTTCAATGACATAGACATGATCACCAAAGGCCACGATCTCCGACAGACCGACCCAGCCTATTTCCGGGTCAGCCTTGGGATAGTGCACTGCACCCCATTCCTTGGTGTCCAGATTGTACGCGACCAGTTTCACGTGGTTTTCCGGGTCGTCTTTCCATTCGCGCTGTACGGCCATCCACAGGGTTTCGCCGACTTTGGTTATGCCCTCGAAACCGAAACGCTTCTCGACTGCCATCAGTTCAGGCGGCAGGCCGATCTCGCCTTTGCGGTCCTTGATCTTGCCTTCAGCAGAGACGTGGTAGATCGCGTGCGGGATAACGCGGTCGGTCCGCCCTTCGGACGCGACATAGAAGCCACCCTTGCCATCCAGCGTGATGCCCTCAAGGTCCAGCTTTTGCGCCGGGTTGCCGTCCTGACGGTGAATGCGGATCACGTCCACGATGCGGGCGGGCTGCTGGCTAGGGTCGATCTTAAAGATCGAAGGCTGGAAGCCGTAGAAGCTGTCATTGACCGCATAGATCATGCCGTCCTCATCCGCGACCAGACCGGAGAGGGCGCCCCAACCGATCAGCTCATCCGCGCCTTCCGAGGTCAAATGCGGATAGTTGGCGGGGGCGGCCTGATACTCAAAAATCGAGACATGCGCACGCGGGCCTCCATCTTCGATCAGGTCTTTTTCGTTGGCTGAGATCAGCAGATTGCGCTCGGGGATGGCAACATAACCTTCCGGCCCAACGCCTGAGGGCAGCAGCTGTTTCAGAACCGGGCTCGCAGGGTCGGTGGCGTCATAGACCCCCACGACCGAAGCGCGCTCCGCCCCGACAAAGATCATCGGAGTACCGCCAAAGGTGGCTGCGGTCACGCTTTCCGGCTCAACGCCTTTGCTGTCCGAGCGTTTGTCGGGGTAGTGACCGATCTGGATGATGGCTTTCTCGAACTCGGTGCCGTTTTCGTAAATAACGGTGCCGTTCTTGTGGAAGATCGTCCAACCGCGCGAGCCGCCCTCATAGTCGCCTTCATTGGCAGTGGCGAAGTGGTTGTCGTCGATCCATTTCACAGCGTCGGGTTCACGCAAGCGGCCCGGCTGGCTTTCGGTGAAGATTAGCGCGCCACGTTCATCGGTGGCATCGATGCCTTCCAGATCCACGCTGCCGGCCGAGAAATGGCTGATCACGGTGCCATCTTTGGCAATAACCGCGATGTGGTTATTTTCTTGCAGGGTGACGACGGTTTCACCCAAGCTGTTTATGTCCACGAACTCGGGCTCGGGGTCGGTCGGCGCAACCTCGGCCAAACCGGTCAGCGAGGCCATTTTCATGCCTGCGCAATCCAGCACGCCATCTATTAGCGGCACCAGCGCTAGCTCACCTGCGGGCAGCTGCGGGATGATGCCATCGTTGAGGTCTTCGTCCCGCTCATTTTCTATCGCCACAGCAACAAAGCTGGCATCGGGAGCGATGGCGACGCTGTCAGGCTGACCGCCCAGATCACAAGCGCCGGTTTGCGCTTTGCCCGCAATATCGACCGAGATCAGCTTGCCCGAGGGTGCGGTGTAGCTGTCCGACGTGTTCACGCCAACAAAAGCCGTCGAGCCAACGATTCCAACTGAGGTTGGCTCGCCACCCACCTCCATCGCACCCAAAGGTGCCGGGTTCGCCGGGTCGGCGATGTCGACCATACCGATCACGCCCAGCGGGCTGTCGGTATAGACCAGCGTCATGCCATCTGCGGTCGCCGCGATAATCTCAGGCGAGGTTTCGCGGTTCATATCCGCACCCTCAGCCATGTTCTTCACAACTGGAAATGACGCAATTCGGTTGAAATTCATCTCTGCCACGGCCTGACCGGCGGTCAGGGCCAAGGCAGATGTCAGACAGACACAGCGCAATGACATCGGTTGGTATCCTCTCTTGCTTAGTTGCAAGGGGGGATGGACGTGGTTCATTACGCTGGCGTGACGGTTTTGTTTCAAATTGGTGACAAGATGGGCTGCCTTCTTGCTGCCGCGATGCGTTTGTTCGTTTCAGGTCGCGCCCAGATTGCAGGGTCTATCTTTTGCCATGTATTTTTGCCAGTCTTTGCAGGAATTTTCCGCCCAAGGGGATGTAAATAGGCGTAACATTGCCTATCTTATTGGGGATTTTAACAAAAAAAGGGATAGCAGATGTCGAACCATCAATTTGACGCCTTGATCGAAGAAACGCAGACGAAAGTGCGTGAAAGCCAGTCGCAGATCGAAAGCCTGACCTCGCGGATTGACGCGGCGCGGGCCAAGATTGGCACGGCCGAGGCAGATATCGACATCGAAAACGCCACGCTTGAAGACGTACATGCCCATACCGAGGTGATGAACGCCAATATTGCTGAGCTGATTATGGGGCTGGATGACGTCACCAACGCGTTCTCCAAGGATTTCGACGAGATGCGCTCGAAAACTGGATGGGAGAGCTTTGTGGGCATTTTCGCCAAAGCCAAGTCCGAGTCGATGCGGCAGGAACGGATGCGCACCGCCAATATTGACGACAAGCTGCAGGACCTGATCGCCAAATCGGACGTGATCGTGAAGCTGTTGGAAGGGCAGCTGTCAGTGCTGGAAGAACAGCGAGTGAAGGTGGAAAACAACCTGACCGGCACTCTGGACGACCGTGAGGCCACCGTGGCCGAGCTGGAATCGCTGCGGGCCGAGATTCAGGGTATGGATCCGACCATTATTACTCTGGAAAACAAGATCAGCGTCGAACAGGACGCCGCCGCGCGGACCCAGTTAGAGACTGAATTGGCCGAGCTGAACAAGCAATACAACGCCAAGGTTCAGGAGGAGCAGGTCACGCTGGCCAAATCCCAAACGCTGGAGCGTTATATCGAAAAGGGCAAGACCTGGGTCGATTCATTGCAGAACCAGGCGGCGACGCAGATGGTGCTGATCAACAAGCTGCAGACAGACACGCAACAGCGCGTAGTGCTGTATGACGCCCTGACCAAATCTTTGAAAACTGCACAGCAGCAGGACGTGGCCCACCGCATCAACGAGATCGGCGTGCAGACGGACCAAGAGGCGCAAACAGCCATGGCCGCCATCGGCACCGCGACCAACCAGAAGATGGCCGACATGCTTGAAGCGCACGAAGGCCACATGGTTTTTGCCCGCGACGTGTTGGAGAAAAAAGCTAAGGCGGATGAACGCTTTGCCCGCCGCTTTGCCTCGATTGTCGAGAAGCATGATAAGAATTTGTACGGGGGATGACTGATTTCGAGAAGAGAACCCTAAAGCTATTTGTCATCACTTCAGCCTTTGTCAGTGTGATCGCTTTGGCTTTTGGCATTACTTTTGAGAATGGAACTGCAATTGCGACTGGGTCACTCGTCGCAGCTGTGAGCGTGCTGGTCGCGTTCCTGGGGCTTGCTCAATTCTGTGCCGAAAAACTCAGAGACTACGGTTTGGGAGAAGGTACAGAACACTTGTACGGCAAGGCCCATGCGAAGCGTGTTTTTGGCGAAAATTACAAAAAACCTCTAAATGACTGACCCTACCCAAGATCATGTCGGCCTGACCGACACCTTCGCCTCGCGCCGATATTTCCGCAAATTTGAGGTGATCTCCGTCCACCTCCTGCGCGTGGCCGCGACGATGGAGGCTGAGGGCGCGATCAGCAAGCAAGAGGTGCGGATCGTGTCGCGGTACCTCTCGGGGCTGCTTTATACCTTCCGTGCGCTGAGTATGAAATACCTGCTGGTCGGTCGCGATACGGGGCGGTTCTTTGGCAGCCTTGCTATGGACAAACGCGACAGCGGGTTTCCGGTGGCGGCCGAGTTGCTGACCATGGCCAATGACGCGCAACAGGCGCAGGTGCATCTGGCGAATATGCTCTCGGAAGACGATCTGAAAACCGACATGGTTCGCACCATCATCGGCGACCGGGAAATCCCGACCAAGCTGCAATTCGCGCTGTCTCAAAGGCTCTATTACGAGGAATTGCTGAAAGGTCAGTTGTTTTGGTCCCGCAACGATCCCGAGTGCCACTGGATTGGAAATGAGGGTGAGCGGCGCAAGTTCCTGATCCATTGGGCGGTCTATGACAGCCAGATCAACTTGCCGGTCATCTACATGATGCAGGTGGAGGACAGTGGCAGGACAGCACTGCCCAAAGACCAACGCCGCTGGCCAGAAGTGCAGGCGCATCTGATGGCGCAATCCTTGGGCGGTTTGAAGCTGGTGACGATTGCCAAAGGGTTCGATCAGGACTTCGACGATCTGCACCCCAAGCACCTGCGCCGCATCCATGTGGGGCCGATGTATTCCTCGGCCTATACCGAGCAATCCGGCCCCTTGCGGCAGGTGCTGGAGGACGCTCAGGCCCCCGAGGGTCAGGATTGGGCGCTGGCCTGGACCACCGAGGAACTGGAGAGCGAGGACGTTTTCGAGGAACGCGCCGGGTGGTTCTCGACCGTTGAGCGCGAAATTTTTGCTTTGGATCCGTTTGGCGCGCAAGGGGCCGAGACTGGGGCCACGCGCACGCAGCGGTCGATCATCCTGCCTCAGCGCCCGTTTCAGGTTCTGGCAGAGCGCGACCCGCCGGGTTTTGGTGACGTGCGCAAATTCGTTGTCAGCAAGACGGGGCAAGTGTTGCGCTATTAGATTTTTGCCTCCGGCGGAGGTATTTCTGAACAGAAGAAGCAAGGGCAGTTTTTGAGATGAGTTTGACGTCAGATCAGATGGAATTGCGCGAAGACGATATTCGTAAGCATTACCCGGCAGCGACCGCCTTGCTGAGCGGGTTCGAGCACGCTCCACGAATTGCCAAACCGGTTGAGGCGGCGGTCGAGCGGTCCTCGGGCGTGTCGACGGGGCGGCGGTTTCGATCCACCACACCGGGGTTGGTGACACGGCGCACGGTGCGCGCGGATGGGGTGCATCTGGTCGAGCGGATCGAGGCGGCGGATGATGGCGATGCGTTGGTTTCTCCGCAACAGGCCACGACGCAGCAGGCTGTGCGCCGCGCGATTGCCATCGCTCTGGCCGTGGCCGAGGCTTATGCGGAGCAAACCGCTCTGGCCGATCTGAAGCGCGCCAATCTGGCGGGGGATTTGCCCGCTGCGCGCAAGAGCGAGTTTTCGGAATTGCTGACGGCTGAGGCTTTGATCACGTCCCATACCTTCGGGAATGCGTTGGCTTATCTGATGTCTTCGCATCTGGGCGAGACCTCCGTCGACCTCGGCGAGATCGAAGAGGTTCTGACCGATAACGGCCAATTGGCCTTGCATGGTGCCCTGTGGGAGCTGGATCAGGTGTTGGCAAAACACGCACCCGATGATGCGCATCTGATCGCGGCCACGAGCGCCTATGCCGAACAACTGATGGACAAGGCCGCCTTGCGCGCGCAGTCCGCGGGCCATATGGCCCCGTTTCAGAACGCCGCCTGGCATATCGAGGCGGATGACTTGACGATCCGGGGGTTCGAACCCGCGTCCAAAGCCAAATCCACCACCCTGACCATGACGTTCAAGAAACCGAACGAGGTGGTGGGCAACCATATCGCCAAGTATCAGGCGATGAAACTGGCCAAGATGCTGATGGCCTACGACTTCGACCGCCGCCTGAACCCGTTTGCGGAACTCGGTGGGTTCATCTTTACCTTCATGGGCGACGGCAAACCGGGCACCGGCAAGACCACCCTGATCCAGATGATGGCCGGGTTGATCAACGACTATTGCCAGAACGCGGGCTATCCGTTCCGCTATCAAAACCTGAGCACCGACAATATAGACAGCTATCAGGGCAAATCCGGCCAGAACGCCAAGGCGTTTATCAACACGATCATCGACCCCTCGGTTATCGGCTTTGGCACCATCGATGATATCGACCAATTGGCAGGCAAACGCGGCGACCGGCAGTCCAGCGCGGGCCAACTGGAAATCACCGCCGTGCTGATGGAAAGCTTTGCAGGTGCCAACACTGTTGTGCGCGGCAATTGCACCTTTGGCATGTTCTCGAACTACCCCGAGAATGTGGACGACGCCCTACGCCAGCGGGCGGGCGCGCGGTTCCTGGTGGACGGGCCGCAAACGCGCGAGGATTACATCGACATCCTGCACCTGTTAATGGGCCGCAACCACGATATCCCGCTGGGTGAACACGACGCCTATGCCGCGCAGGAGATTAAAAAGACCGTCGCCGCCAGTTTCGAAAGCCACTCCCGCCCGCATGAGGACGCCTTGCTACAGGTCTATGACCGGGTTTCCGGTGAGATCGGCCAGATGGACACAATTGCCAAGCTGGGCACCTACCTCAAGGCGATCCAGCAGGCGGACGAGCGGTTTACGGGTCGCGCGATCAAGAACATCACCGACGCGGTCAAGGTCCGTGCGATGGATTTCGAACTGCCGGATGAGTGGATGGAGAACCCCGACCTGTTCCTGTTCCGCGACTACGACACCAAGAAGGGCATGATCGAGGAGCTGCGCCAGCCGATCACGGTCGAGATGGTGATGCAGGAAATCAACCGCTACGCCGACAGCGAGTTCCGCTATGCCGACAAGAGCGATGAGATCGCGATTGAGGACGCCGTGCGAGAATTGGGCCGAATGGAAGAGGCCAAGCGGCGATATCTGGAGGGGAAAGGGTGACGGCTACTTTGATCAAGCAATCAAACTGTCCAGATCAGTTGGCTGAAATGCCTTCACGTTTTCTTGGTCGGCCGTTGTTACCTCATGTGATCGCGCAGACTTTGAGCGTCAGAGCGCGCACTGATGCGCTCTGTCAGTCAAAGGAGAAAGAGACATGACGTTGACAGTCGCAATCACCGGTTTGGCCCTTGTTCTGGGCCTGATTTTGCCTTTGCGCTGGGGTGTGATCGGTTTTTTGGCTGCCGCAGCGGTACTGTTCCTGACCCAATTCGGCGTGAACGCGGGTGGCGGGTTCGAGGGCACCTCATGGGAAGAGACGCTGATCCTGTTTGAGGGCAGCGTGGTGTCTTACATCGGGTTCAACCTGCAAATCACCGCGCGGGCGTTTGCGTTGCCGTTGTTGGTGTTGGCGGTTGTTTTTGTACGCCGTGCGACAGCGAGTGCAGATTAGTCGTTATTCATTCAACAAAAAGGAAAGGATAGGGCCATTTGAAATCCACGGGACTGAAAAGGATCATCTACATTCTAGCGCTGCCTTTGTTGGGCGCGTGGCTTATAGTCTTCGCCGAGTTCGGAGAGTTATGGCCATTTTCCGACATTCCAGTTGAGTTGGACGGTCAAACACCTTGGAGCGCATTTAGGAAGAACTTTTTTGGGTTGGCCGTCGTCGCTTTCGCGATTGTAGACTTACCTAACTTTCTGGGATGGAACGACCGTGCGAAGCGACTGGGCTCCCATTCAAACGAAGATACGAACAATGGTTGATTTACGAAACGTTGTCTGTGAACTCCCAGCGCGAATTCTACTCTTGGAGGCCTTCCAATGATCCGCCTCATCGAAAAAGGCCTGATGTTCGGCAATCTTGTCCACATCTCCAGCCCGGCCTTGGTCGAACGGTATAACCGCGCGTTGCAGCATCTGGCGGGCAAGGCCACTCAGCTTACGGATTTCCACGTCGATATCTCGGGCTATTCCCCAGAGATTGGGCAGGAATTGGACGACCCGCTCTATCTCAACCCAAACGGGGTCAACCGGCAGTTCATCCTGCTGACGACCGAGCAGAAACGCGCGCCTCTGCTGAACGTCAAATTCTCGACTTCGCGTGACATTCTGCGCGAGTTCATCGAGATGAACGAGGCGCAGCTGTTCGCCCTGACCGCCACCGATGCCGTGGCCGGAGAGCTGGTGAACTCGGTCTTCAAACTCAGCACGCCCAATGATCTGCTGAACCTGCGCAAGATTGAGATCGAGGCCGATACGGTCGGCGGCACCTTGCGCAAGGCTGAACAGCTTGCGGGTTTGGTCGAACGGTTCAAGACCGAACAGGACGCCTGGTTCGATGATGTTCTGATTGCCGAGATGATCGATACCGCCAAGGACACCGGTGACGTCACCCGCAACCCGGTTCGGCTGCGCCACACAGTCTTTGAGCAGCCGAATTTCTGGACCGCGCATTATGGCGGGCTTTACCTTTTTCCGGACCTCGACCATCCGGCGGCGATCTGTATGGATGATACGCCTGACGATCTGTTGATGAAGTATGTGTTCCACAAATCGCAGCGCAATCAGATCGCCAAGTTTCTGGGCTACAACAATCTTGTCGAAACGGTCATCGAGGCGCGCGGCGTGGATTCCGCCGCCATTCTGCAACAAAAGATGGATTTTCTGACCGTGGCGGCGGCTGCGGGTTCAGGGGTTGATCTGACAGGGTTGGAGCGCCGCGACATGCGTCGTCTGGCCCGAAACCACGCCGACCACCTGCCCGAGGCCTATCACGGGTTGGCGCAATTGCTGCGCTGGGCGACCGATGGCGGGCCGTGGCCGCGAATCACTTCGGACCATCCGGCCTATTTCTACACCCTGCGCGCAAAGGACACCCCGCATCGGGATCTGGTGAATATGCTGCTGGCCGAATTGGCCCCGTTGGACCCGCGCCAGTTGTTCATCTGCCACAAGGAATTGTTCTACAGCACCTACAAAACCTGGCCTGAGAACAAGAAAACCTATGTTGCCGACTTTCTCGCGCGCGAGTATCAGGTGGACAAGGCCGGGGCTCGCGCTGCCTTGTTTGGGCATGAGCCCGACATGAGCGGCCAAGACCGGGTCAGTGAGGCGGTGATTGCGCGGGTCGGCCCCTGGGGCGCATTGGAGAGAGGGTGAATGTTCGTCGCGTTACGATTTCTGATCCCCCTGTTGATTGTCCTGACCGTGATCTATGTTGGGCTGTCGATCTATTCCCGTCTGGTGCGTCGCCGCAAGCTGATTGCCCATTGGGAAAAGAAGGGGTTGCGGGGTGATCGTGACGCATTTCTTGAACGGGGGATGCGGCAGTATGATAACTCGTTTCGCAAGAAACTGTTGTTGGGTGTCTATGTCATCCCGCTTGGGGCGATTGCCCTATTGATCTATATAACAAATTTCATGTGAGGACCGGCTAGATGGTCTATGTCAAATGGGCGTTCATCATTGTGTTCTGGGGGCTGATTGCCTCGGTTTTGGAATACACTCTGCCGCAACAGGATGTGGTGCGTATCGTGAAGACCGAGGTGCGGCGCGTCGATTTTGGTGAGAATTCGATCTTCTGGGCACAGCAGGACACCGGGCAAGAAGGTGCACAGACCGTCAACCGCGACGTGCGCTTTGTCGAAACTTTCCGCCCAAACGGTAAGCCGCGCGTCTATCGCAACGAAGATACTGGTTGGGGCTGGCCACCATATTTCAAGTTGGATAGTTCCAACTTGCAGGCTGAGTTGACCAATCTGGTGTCGACAGCTGACAATCCGCAATGGGTGGTCTTGCGCCACTATGGCTGGCGCAATCAGCTGATGTCGATCTTTCCCAACGCTGTTTCCGTGCGCCCGGTCGACAGCCCGGATGTGCGCCTGATCCCCTGGTTCAACATCATTTTCTTGACGGTGTTCGCAGCGCTGATCTGGGCAATTTGGGTACGCTGGCGACGCTTCCGCGCGGCGCGGGTCGATCCGGTGATCGAGAATGTTGAGGATGGGCTCTACGCTGCCGGCGACGCGATCGGCGAACAAAGCAGCCGTTTCAAAAAGTGGCTGAATACCTGGAAATCGAAGTAACGTACTCCAGGTACCGGGTCTGCTGCCATTCTTTGCCGCAGCAAACCCTTGTATATCTAGCGAACGACAAATTCCGCATGGAGCGCCCCAGCGGCTTTGATTGTCTTGAGAATGTCGATCATGTCACGCGGCGACACACCAAGCGCGTTCAGTCCGGCGACAACCTCGGATAAGGTTGTCGCCTCGGGAATTTCGGCCAATCCCGTGCCTTCCTCCTCTTCGATCCCGGCGATCGTGCGGGGCACCACAACAGTTTCGCCCCGCGCGAATGGGTTGGGTTGTATCGCAATTGGGGCTTCCTCGACCGTCAGGGTCAGGTTTCCTTGCGAGACTGCAACGCGCGAAATGCGCACCTCTTGTCCCATTACGATTGTGCCTGACCTTTGATCAACGACCACGCGGGCCTTTGTTTCGGGCTCGACCAGGATGTTCTCGATCCGACCGATCGCGTGTGCTGTTGATATGGCCTGAGTGGCGGCGATGTTCAGCTCAACGGTGCCCGAATCCCGCATGATGGCAACAGGTCGGTTGAATTCGGTATTGATTGCCACTTCGATCCGGCCTGCGGTGGTGAAATCCGGTTCGCGCAGGGCCAATCGCATCTGTGTCAGGGTCGACAGATCAAAGTCGATTTCCCGTTCCACCCGCGCACCCGAAGGGATCACGCCCGCGGTCGGCACGCCTTGCACCACCGTTGCGGCCTGACCTTCAGCCGAGGCACCGCCCGCAAGAACTGTACCCTGCGCGACCGCATAGATCTGCCCGTCGGCGGCGTTCAGCGGGGTCATGATCAACGTCCCACCCAACAGGCTGCTGGAATCCCCTATGGCAGAGACTGTCACGTCAATCTGCCCACCTACCCGCGCAAATGGCGGCAGGCTGGCTGTCACCAGCACAGCCGCTACGTTTTTGGGACGAAAATCTTCGCCGGTGACGTTCACGCCCAGCCGTTCCAGAATGTTCGACATGATCTCTTCGGTGAAGGGCGAGTTGCGCAACCCATCCCCGGTTCCGTTCAGCCCGACCACAAGACCATAACCGACCAGATCGTTGCCGCGAACTCCGTCGAAATCCACCAGGTCTTTCAGGCGGATTGCACCGGCAGATGCCAGGCTGGGCAGCAACATTAAAAGGAAAACAAGAACTCTCATCTCAGGAAATTCACCAGTGACAGGTTGGCGTTGCGGACGGTGACGGAATACAGGCTTTCCAACTGGAACTGGACCGTTTGCAGCTGTGCCGCCGTTTCATAAGGGTCTGCGGCGATCAGTTTGTTGCGGCTGTATTCCAAACTGGTGCGGGCGGCATTGTTGCGCGTGGCGGCTTGTTCAATCCGCGCCTCGGCCACACCGACCCTGGCCCGCAGATTGACGGTTTCGTTCTGGGTGTTGGCCAGATCGACCCCGAGTTGCTTGAAGAGATCTGTTCGCTGATCCCTTGTAATTCCCAGGGCTGGATCTGCAACAGCGGCTGCGACAGCGATATCGCGCAAGGCCGCCTTGAGCGCAGGATCGGTTGCCGTCACCGGGACTCTGACGCTTTCTGATTCCGATATTTGCATTGGGGACAGCGTCGTTGCAGAGCCCTGATAGATCACCGCATCAAAACCTGCCGGATCGTTGAACCAATCCTCGGCGCGTTGACGGATATCGGCCACTGTAACCGCCCCGGTTAGCTCGGTCTTGAGCGCGGCCAGCAGGGTTTGCGCCGGCGGCAAAGGAGAGACATCGGTCGCCGTTCCGGAAAACAGGCTGCGCCCGCCCGCCCGCGTGTTCAGCGCAGAAATAACCGTGTCCAACTCATTCTGCGCCTGAACCGAGGCGTTTTCGTGGGTCACGGCCTGGTTGGATGTTCCGAAAGACAGCAGAGATGCAGTGATTTCCGAGACGGAATGGTCAACGGTTGTCAGGCTCAGCTGCATGGCATCGGTGAACAACCCGGCCTCGGACGTGGCGACCTGAAAGGCATCAAGTCGGGCAAGGCTGCGATCCAGATCCAAGAGATGCGAATAATCTCCGTCCAAACGGCCCGATACATCCTGCACTTTGCCGGTGGCCATTTCGTAGGACAGTGTTTCGATCTGGTTTTTGATGTCGGTCGCGCGAGTTTTCAACGTCAAACCCCGCGCCAGATCTCCGATAGACGTCAGAACCATTCTTACAACCTCAACAGGGTTTCCATCAGCTCATCCACTACCGAGATCAGCCGCGCATTGGCGGCGTAGGTCTGCTCGATCTGGATGAGGCGCTGTAATTCCTGATCCGTGTCGACGCCCTGCTCGGCTTCGATCCGGGTCATCTCTTCTTGCGTGCTGTTGGCGAAAACCAGACGCTGATTGGCCGTATGCGCGTCGGCCCCGGTTTTGGACATAAGCGCTTCGGTCAAGTCCGAGGCGCGCATATCTCCGGTGCCGAAAACCGGGTTTGCAACCGGCCGGGCCGCACTGAGGATGGCGCTGAACGCATGCAATTGCGAGGCATCCCCCGGATCACCCGGAGCCGCCGCCCCAAGCCCCGCGCGCAGCCGCCAGCTTTGGCCACCCGCATCAGGATCGACGATTTGGTTCAGACTGATCCGCGACGCAAGTCCAGCCGCAGCAGCCGGGTCAAACCGATTGCTTGCATCCGTAAACACCCCTGCGTCAGTGGCGAGGGCGGTCGGGTCCAGCCCCGGTGTTTCGAACCGTTCGACCAGGTCTTGGGCCACCGTGTCCAGATTGGACTGAACCTCAACTGCAAGCGCGTCGCGGATATGGAACTGCGCGGCCAGTGCGCCGCCTCGGATCTGCGCGTTGTCGCCTAATGTTCGAACCGAGTTACCGTTTAGTGTCAGACCCGAAAGCAGCCCGTTGTCGACGGTCATATGGGGCTTGGTGTCACCGGTCGTGGTGTAAGAGAACTCGGCCGCGCTGCCCTCTAAGAGGATCAAGCCGCCGTCAGAATAGATCGATACCTGATCATTCGCGCGCGGCACGACGTTGACGGGTAAGATCTGGTTCACCTGATCAATCAGTACTTGGCGCTGATCCAGAAGCGCGCCGATGTCGCCCCCCACATATTTCACGGCGGGGATTTTGGCGTTGATCTCTTCCAGATCTTTGAGTGTCTGGTTCAGGCTGTCCAACTGTTTGCCGATTGCGCGATCGGCGTCCGATCGCATCTGACGCAACCCTTCCGAGGTCGCGTTCAATTTGTCTGCAAGATGGTGGCCCGTACGCGCCACCTGATCCAACCGTTCGGACGAATCAGGTAGGCTGGCGGCGGTAATCAGACTGCCGTCGAAATCGGCAAGCCTAGCCGCAAGCGAGGTCGAATCGTCGGGTCCGCCCACCAGACGTTCGAGTTGAGTGTGAAACCCCGAAACAGCCGTTTGAAGGGAAAGATCCGCGTCCGCGCTTCGCCTATTGGCCGTCAGGACCGGGTCCTGGTGCCGAACCACGCCGACACTCCGAACGCCGTGGCCGGAAATCGTGTTGGTCGTCAGCTCCAGCGACCTGCGCGCGTATCCCGGTGTCAGCGCATTGGCGATGTTGCCGGAGACAACTGCGGCGCCGCGGCTGGCGGCGGTCAGGCCGCCGATGGCGTTGTTCAAGGCTGTCGACATGTTCATGAGACAGATCCCCCTGGGTTAACGTTTGATATTGGTGGTTTCCTGAAGCATCTCATCCACCGTCTGGATCACCTTGGCACTTGAGGAATAAGCCCTTTGCGTCTGGATCATCGAGGTTAGTTCGGTCGCCACATCGGTCGTGGATTCCTCGCGTGCGAATGAGACCAGATCGCCAGTGGGACCCTCGCCCGCGTTCCACAGGAAAAAGGTCCCGCTTTCGCGTGAGGGCGCGTAGGTCTGGCTATCTAGTGCCGTCAGCCCGTTCGGGTTGGGCACATCCGCCAGCGGAATCTGGAACATGCGGCGACTGACGCCCGTGTCATAAAACGCGTAGACATATCCGTTCTCGTCGACCTGAACGCTGGTCATCGTTCCAACCGCCGAACCATCTCGAGTGATCGAGACCGGAGCAAATGTATCCGACAACTGCGTGATGCCATCGGCGTCGCCAATCTGACCGATATTGATCTCCATCGGGCCGCCCGCCACGTTCACCATCAGGCTTCCCGTTGCCGGGTCATAAGCACCACCGGAAACCGCTGTCACGCTGGCCAGTGTTCCGCCCGCGGTGCGACTGTCGGTGAAAGTCAGGGTATATTCCCCAACGATTGCCCCACCCGACGCGGAGTCGCGCAGGATCATAGTCCACTCATTACTACTGCCTGTGGCGGGAACCGTTGGGACCAGCTCAATATCCACGCTTTCCGATTTGCCCAAATTGTCGAAATATTCAACCGACAGGGGCTGTGTGTCGCCCGGTGCCCCGGCATCGGTGGCCGTGGCGGGCAGGTTCATACGCAGGTTCATCTGTGTGGTTGGCGCACCGGACAGTTGGTTGACGCTCAGCTGGATTGGTTCCAGCGCGGCAGGTGTGTCGCGCGGTACAGCCGGGATTGTCCCGTCCGGATTGGCGCGCCAGCCCAGCAGCACCAGCCCGGATTCTGTAACCAGATACCCTTCTTCATTGGTGCGAAACGAGCCAGTAGTGGTCAGCAGCATCTCATTCGAACCACCTGCTATCTGAGAGCTGGACCGCACCGGCAACATCCCACGCCCGCGCACGGCCAGATCGGTCGAGTTGTTAGTGGTCACAAGCGAGCCGCGTTGGTCGATAAGGCGCTGGCTGGTGGTGCGAACCCCGCCTGCCGAATAGCTGCCGCCTTGACCGGACGTGACCATGGAATGAAAATCCGTCTCGACCCGTTTGTATCCGAAAGTCGATGAGTTCGCGATGTTGTCGGAAATGGTCGCCAGCCGGTTGGCATTGGCCTTCAATGCGGCCACACCGGCATTCAGCGAAGAAGAAATAGTCATTGGCACGCCCTTCTGTTGCGTCAATTCTTGATGCAACAGCTAACGCGCTGGGCCTTAACAGCGCGCTAACAGGTAAAATGCGTCCTACCTTTTGCGGTCAAGGATTGCGTAGAAAGATGACCTCAACCCTGTTATTGCGCACGGCCATCGGGTTTTTGGCCGTCAATTCTCGGTCAGCATGTCCCGTGACGCGATCCAGTCGAGACGGCGTAACCCCTTTATCTTGAAGCATTTGCCGCACTTTCTGAGCGCGCGCGGTTGATACGTCCCAGGCCGGGTTCTGCGCCAGAACCACGGGCGAGGCGCGCACATGCCCTTCGACGGCCACCGCATTTGTCACCAAGTCCGAGGACCGCGCCACCAAAAGTGCCAGCGCCCGCATCATCGCCGTTGGTGTGTCACTATCCGATTCGAACAGGGGCTGGTCTTCGGTATCGAACAGCTCGACCACAAGACCTTCGTCGGTGACGCGCGTGACGATGTGCTGCAAGACCTTGTTCGAGACCATGCTTTCGCCTGTCCGCCCCATCAGTTCGGCCTCAAGCGTGGTGAAATCCTGAACCTCGCGCTCGCCGCCATCTACACTGACCCCGATGGAACCCTGCGCCTGCCTTGCTTCGGTCGGTCTGCGTTGACTGGCGCCAGAACCGCTCATGGCCAGGGTCTTCTCCGAGAACATATTGTCGCCACCAAAGGCCCCGCTACCCCCACCCGAAACCGGGTTCACCGGGATCGTCGGCGAAAAATAGTCCGCCAGCCCTTTGCGTTGTTTTTCCGTCGTTGCATTCAGCAGCCACATCAACATGAAGAACGCCATCATGGCCGTGACAAAGTCGGCATATGCGACTTTCCACGCGCCACCGTGGTGACCATCGCCACCTGACACACGTTTCTTCTTGATGATGATTGGCGCCGCATTGGATTGCGCACCCATCTCCACCACCTTTTTTATCACCCGACTACAGGGGTAGCCGGGCAGGTCTTAAGGTGGGCTTAACACTTAAAACTGTATTGATTTCCCTATCGCGGAAGGTTGGATCCGGCCCGCCGCAAGATCAGGTTCAACCGGTTGAAACTGCCTTCGATCCCATCCGGTTCAGACTTGGCAAAGAAGGTGTCCAGTTCCTCATGTACCCGCACGGCCTGATCCAGTAGCGGGTCCGCGCCCTCGGAATACAGCCCTGCCTTGATCATCACCTCGGATTGCTCGTAGCTGGCGACCAGCTTGCGGGCCTCGGCGATCATGCGGTTTTCATCCTCGGACGCGGCACCCGGCAGGCTGCGCGAGACTGAGCGGCTGAGATCAATGGCCGGGAAACGCCCGCGCTCGGCAATTTCGCGACTCAGGACAATGTGGCCGTCCAGAACGCCGCGCAGAATGTCGGCCACGGGTTCATCCATATCCGATCCGGCCACCAGAACACTGAACACGGCGGTGATATCGCCCTGATCCGCCGTCCCCGGTCCGGCGCGTTCGCACAGACCGGCGATCAGCGGCGTGACCGACGGAGGGAAACCGCGAAGGGACGGGGATTCGCCCATGGCGACGGCGATTTCGCGATGCGCCTCGGCAAAGCGAGTGACCGAATCGGCCAGAAACAGCACGTTCAGCCCCTGATCGCGCAGATATTCAGCCACCGACATCGCCGACCAGGCGCAGCGTCGGCGGGCCAGCGCGGACTGATCCGAGGTCGCGGCCACCACAACCGACCGTTTCATCCCCTCGGCCCCCAGCGCGTGTTCGACGAATTCATTCACCTCGCGCCCGCGTTCACCAACCAATGCGACGACAACGGCATCCGCCTGCATCGACTTGGCCAGCGTGGCCAACAGCGTCGACTTGCCCACGCCCGAACCCGCGAACAACCCCACGCGCTGCCCTTGTACCACCGGCAGCATGGTGTTGAGCATGGCCAGCCCGGTCTCCATCCGCGTGCCCAGCGGTTTGCGGGCGACGGCAGCGGGCGGGGCCTGCATGATGTCGCGATCCTGTGTGCCGGGCAGCAGAGGCTTGCCATCCAGTGGTTTCCCGAACGGATCAACCACCCGTCCAAGCCAATGCATCCCCGGCGCAAACTCAGGCGTCTGCTCTAGAATCACCCGGTCGCCCAGACAAACACCATCGGGCGCGGACGCGGGCATCATATGAATCAAATCCGATTCGACATGCAGCACCTCCCCGCCCAGATCCGGACTGCTGCGTCGCCGAAGGGTCAGGTGGTCGCCGATCCGTGCCTGCCCTTCAAGCCCTTGAATTTCAACAACTCCGCGCGCCACGCTGGACACACGCCCCATATGGCGCACAGCGGAAAGACGGTCGAATTCGCATTTTAGAAAGCTTGGGTCGAGATCGGACATCGTGGGTTCTCCAACGGGTTTCTGAAAACGGTTTCTAAAGGAATCGGGGTTAAGCCTTGATTGAAATTGATCGAGGGAGAAGCCCCGATGTTCTATGACCTGAACGTCTTTAAGACAGCGCACGCAATGGCAACCCATGCCGGGCAACGGCAGGCCGTAATTGCGCGTAACATGGCCAATGCGGATACGCCGGGCTACCAGCCCCGTGATCTTGAGGCCTTTCGAACAGCATTCGAAGAAACCGGGCTCGAGGGGGCGATGATCGCCACGCGGGCCGGGCATCTGAACGGCAACAACGCGTCGCAGCCTTGGGCCGAATATGACGTCGCGCCTTCGGGCGATCCCAATGGCAACGGTGTTTCTATCGAGGAAGAGATGTTCAAGGCGGTCGAGGTCAAGCGCCAGCATGACCGCGCACTGACCATTTACAAATCCTCGATGAACATCCTGCGCACCAGTCTTGGCCGGTCATAAAGGGGTAGTGAGATGAGTGATTTTTCCCATTCCCTTGCCGCCTCGACCAGCGCCCTGCGCGCGCAATCGGCGCGTCTGCGACACGTGTCTGAGAATATTTCGAACGCCGATACGCCGGGGTATCGCCGCAAGACTGTACCGTTCGAAACCGTGCAAAAAGACGGGCGCGAGGTGGTACAGGCCGGGCGGGTCAAGCTGGACCGCCGCGACGCGTCGCGCGTTTACGACCCCGGTCATCCGATGGCGGATGAGACCGGCCATTATCGCGGCTCGAATGTCGATCTGATGATCGAGATCGCCGACGCCCGCGAGGCACAGCGCAGTTACGAAGCCAATCTCAAGATGTTCGACCAGACACGTCAGATGTCGTCGAGCCTGATGGAACTCCTCAGAAAATAAAGGACACCAGAATGGATATCCGAGCCCTCAATGCTGCCCAGAACTATACTGGCGCGCGCCCTGCAACGCAGGCCGATCCCGATCACGCCGGAATGGCGCAAGGATTACGCAGTACGTTTCAGGATTTCGCCGCTACGCTGAAACAGTCCGAGGCCATCTCGCAGACCGCGATGACCGGCCAGGCTGATCCGCACGCGCTGGTGCAGGCGCTGGCGCAGACCGAACTGGCGGTTGAGACGGCTGTGGTCGTGCGCAACAAAGTGGTCGAGGCCTATCAGGAAATCCTGCGGATGCCGGTCTGACGCGATGCTCAGCGAAGGTCTGTTCTATGACATCGTGCGTCAGGCGCTGTGGGTCGCGGTGATCACCTCGGTCCCGATCCTGGCTGTGGCGCTGGTTTCGGGCCTGATCGTGGGCCTGTTCCAGGCGCTGACCTCGGTGCAGGAGATGACGTTGACCTTCGTGCCCAAGCTGATCGCCATCGTCATCGTGTTCTGGATTTCCATGGGGTTCATGACCCAGACGCTGGTGACGTTTTTTACCACAACCCTTGTCCCGCTGATCGCCGGAGGTCGCTGATGGATACCGCCTATACCACCTTGTCCCGCCAGTCGGGGCTGATGAATGAAATGCGGTTGGTGGCGAACAACATCGCCAATGCCAACACCACCGGATACCGCGCGCAAGGCTTGGTGTTTTCCGAATTCGTCCGCGACATGCCCGGCAATCCCTCGCTGTCGATGGCGCGGGCTGAGGTGCGCAATACGTCTCTGCAGCAAGGGGTTCTGACCCAAACCGGAGGAGATTTCGATTTCGCCATCGAAGGCGATGGTTTCTTCATGGTCGAAACTCCGGCCGGCAATCGATTGACACGGGCAGGGGCGTTCTCGCCAAGCGCCGAGGGAGATTTGGTCACGATGGATGGCCACCGTGTGCTGGATAGCAACGGCGCGCCGGTTTTTGTACCCCCCGACGCGGCCTCGATCGACGTGGGCAGCGACGGCACACTCAGTATTGAGGGGCAATTGCTGGGGCAGCTTGGTGTCTACCGGGTCGAAGATCCCAAGACCCTGGTGCGCGAAGGCAGCACGCAGTTCCGTAGCGACGGCGACGTAGTGCCGGTCGAAGAGCCGGTGATCGTTCACCGCTTTCTCGAAGGATCCAACGTCAACGCAATCGAACAAGTGACACGGCTGGTCGAAATCCAGCGCGCCTATGAGCTGGGCCAGAGCTTTCTTGAAACCGAAGACGAACGGGTGCGTGGCGCGCTCAAGGCGCTGATGCGCTGACTTTAGAACGGAGGATTTGACATGCGGGCATTGAAAATCGCAGCGACGGGTATGACCGCGCAGCAGATGCGGGTTGAGACGATCTCGAACAACCTCGCGAATATGAACACCACCGGCTACAACGCGCGGCGGGCTGAATTTGCCGATCTGCACTATCAGCAGATGGCACGGGCCGGGTCGGTGAACGCCAATGATGGCACGGTTTTGCCGACAGGTATTCAGTTGGGGCTTGGCGTCCGCCCCGCTGCGGTGACGGTGCAGCTTGCGCAAGGTGCATTGTCGGCAACCGGCAGCGATCTGGATGTGGCGATCGAAGGGCGTGGGTATCTGGAGGTGACGTTGCCCAACGGTCAGTCCGCATTTACCCGCGACGGTAGCCTTAAGCGGTCAGCCGAGGGTCTGATTGTCACCTCGGACGGGTTCGCGGTTGCGCCCGAGATTACAATCCCCGACGACGCGCGCTCAATCTCGATCAACGCAGCGGGCGAGGTCTACGCCTATTTCGACGATGCCGCCGAAGGGCAGCTGCTGGGTGAATTCACCCTGGCGAGTTTCTCGAACGCCAAAGGCTTAGAGGCCATCGGCAGCAACCTGTTCAAAGAAACCGAAGCTTCGGGCGCACCAGTTGTCGGATCTCCGGGCGAGGATGGCCTGGGCACGCTGCGACAGGGCTATCTTGAGGACAGTTCCGTCGACGCCGTGCGCGAGGTCACCGAACTGATCGAAGCCCAGCGGGGATACGAGATGAACGCCAAGGTGATCTCGGCCGTCGATCAGATGATGGGCGCAACCACACAGGTGCGTTGATGCGGGTGCTGTTTTTGACACTTGTGATGGCAGGACCCTGCGCGGCGATGGCCGATATTGTGGTCCCGACCCGTACGATCCGCGCGAAAGAGATCATCGCGCCCACTGATCTGGCCACCAAGGAACAGGACATACCCGGCGCGATTTCCAACCCGGACGTGCTGGTTGGGCAGGAGGCACGCGTGGCGCTCTATCCCGGCCGTCCCATTCGCGCGGGCGATTTCGGACCGCCCGCAATCGTCGACCGCAATGATCTGGTGGTTCTGATTTTTGATCGCCAACCGCTGTCGATCACTGCAGAAGCGCGCGCGTTGGGTCGCGGGGCAGTCGGCGATCGCATTCGGGTGATGAACCTGTCGTCGCGAACCACCGTGACCGGCTTTATCCGAACCGACGGACAAATCGAGGTAAAATGATGTCAGTATATACCAAATCACTCCTACTGGGCGCGTTGGTTCTGACCGCCTGTGGCCGCGTCGATCACCTGGGTAAACCCCCCAGCTTCACACCCAATGAGGATTCGCCCGAACATGTCGCCATGCTTTGGCCCGGCCTGCCACTGCATACGCAGCCCCAACGCGCGGTCGATCAATCGTCGCTGTGGACGGGCGGGCAGCAATCGCTGCTGGGCGATCAGCGGGCGATCAAGAAAGGCGATATCCTGACGGTCGTGATCGAGTTGGATGAAAAAGCCGAGATTTCCAACGACACCAACCGGTCCCGCGCGGGATCCGAAAGCCTTTCGGTGCCCGGTCTGTTCGGGCTGCCGCAAAGAGCGGCAGAGCAACTGCCCGAAGGCGCATCTTTGGATGAGGCGGTGTCGATTGATTCAGCCTCCAACAGTCGCGGCAAAGGGTCGGTAAAGCGCAAAGAGAAACTGACGCTGCGCGTTGCAGCAACCGTGATTGATGTGCTGCCCAATGGCGTATTGGCGATCTCGGGTTCGCAGGAATTACGGGTGAATTTCGAACTGCGCGAGCTGCTGGTAACCGGCTATGTGCGCCCGCAGGATATCTCGCGCCAGAACGAAATCACGTATGACAAGATTGCCTCTGCGCGGGTGTCCTATGGCGGGCGCGGTCAGATTACCGATGTGCAGCAGCCGCGCTATGGGCAACAGGTTCTAGACACTCTTCTACCGTTTTGAGGGTTGATTGATGAAAAAACTGATCCCCGTTTTCTTTCTGTTGGCAGGCCTTGGCGTAGGTGTCGGGGCCGGGCTTTTCCTGGCCCCATCCGACGCGCCCGCACAAGAGGGCAAGGAATATGCGTCCGCGGAAAAGGAGCCCAAGGACAAAAAGGCCAAAGATGAGAAACCCAAACCGAAGTCCAAAACGTCGGAGAAAGACGACAAGAGCAGCGATGTGGAATATCTGAAACTGACCAAACAGTTTGTGATACCAGTTGTTGAAGCCGAGCGCATTTCGGCCATGGTAACGATGTCCGTTAGCCTTGAGGCTAAACCGGGCATGACCGACACTTTCTATGCCATAGAGCCGAAATTACGCGACCGCTTCCTGCAAGTTCTGTTCGATCACGCGAACACAGGTGGGTTTGACGGCAATTTCACCACTTCGGAAAATCTGGACACGCTGCGTAAGTCCTTGTTGGAAGTGGCGCAGAAAGACCTGGGCAAGGAAATCTCGAACGTGATGATCCTGAGCGTGAACCGGCAGGATGCCTGAGCGCATTAAGGTATCTGTTTCTTCTGCAAAGCGCGGCGTCGGTTTTCCGTTTCGATATCAGACAGCCGGGTAACCGCCTGCTGGCGCCCAAACGCGGAGCGCAACGCGTCCAGAGCTGCAAGCTTTTGCGATCTCACCCGCGCCAGTTCCATGTTCAACTGACGACGGGTATTGGATTCCCACCCATGCCACAGGATATCTGTTCCGGTGACACGATATCCTTCGGTGTCGTTGGTATCCCAGCGCGTTTGCCGAACTTGACCGTCCAATCGTGCCAGCTGGTTTTGGATACGGATCTCGGCCTGCAAGATGGGTGCCAGGGCTTGATGCTCTTTCTGGAAAAGTGCGTCTGTGGCTATTTGCAAGTTTGAAAGCTTTTGGCGTTTCATCAAATCTGCCCTTTTGCTTTTTTGCGCATTGCCTCGGCAAACCGAATAGCCGCAGCGACGGGTTTATAGTGTTCCTCTGCAATCTCCTGCCCGATCTCGACGGTCGCGTGCAGCGCGCGCGCGGTTGGCGGGTCCGAGTGTATTGGAACGCCCGCTGTTCCAGCCGTCGATCGAATGGCGGCTGCGACCTCGTCCACGCCCTTGGCAACACAGACCGGGGCCGAGCCGGCGGCCCGCGACCACTTTAGCGCGACTGCAAAATGGGTTGGGTTGACAACAACCACATCTGCCTTGGGCACGTCCGCCATCATCTGATTTGTCGCGATCTCTTGCGCGCGCTGGCGGCGCTGCTGTTTGACATGCGGATCGCCCTCGGCGTCCTTGGTTTCGTCCTGAATTTCTTTGCGCGACATCCGGTTTTTGCGGATATGCTCGGCATATTGCCAAAGGTAATCCACCGCTCCGATCGCGAGAGCCACGGCGACGACGATAAACAGGAACCGAAACAACAAATTCATCATCAAAAGCAAAGATGCCTTGGCCGGTGCCGCGCTGGCTGACAAGATCTGGTCCAGATTGGCGCGCAGAAACAGGGCAAGGCAGGTGCCGTAGATCACCAGTTTCACAAAGCTCTTGGCAAATTCGAACAGACCGCCACGCCCGAACTTGTTCTTGGCGTTGGATGGGATCGAAATACGCGAGAGTTTGGGCTTCAGCTTGCTAGGCGCAAAAATCAGGGCCCGCTGGGCAATCAGGCAGAGCAATACGGCCGCGGCGGGCAGGGCGAACAGGATGGACATCGCCACCAGAGCGGTTTGTAGTAGCCCAGCGACCGGATTGACGGCTGGAACCTCGATCAACAATTCTGACAAGTCGCTGGCTTGATCGACCAGAACGACGAACAGTGTCCCCATTTGCTGGACGCCATAACTGCCTGCGACCAGCAGAGCCACCAGGAACCCCGAATAGGCCGCGACAACCGACAGGTCGTTAGACTTGGCAACTTCGCCCTTCTCGCGTGCTTTCTGAAGCTTCTGTGGTGTTGGCTCGAATGACTTGTCACTGTCGTCATCACTGCTCATCTGCTGGCTCCGACCGGGTTGACGATGAAGGAAAACAGCGCGTCAGCCCAGACCGACAAGATCAAAGGCGTGCCGGCAAACAACAGGAACAGACCGGCAAAGGTAATCGCGGGGGCGCCGACAAAAGCCACCATAAGCTGTGGCATGGCGCGGTTGATCACGCCCAGCGCGAGGTTATAGATCAATGATGCGATGACGAGCGGCATGGCGAGGCTGAAGGCAAGGCTGAAACTGCGCGCGATCCGCTGCACGCCCCATTCCGACAGGTCCGAGACTGCTGGGGCCACGCCCATCGGAAACAACATGTAGCTGTGGATCAGGAATTGCGCGACGTGAACATGTAGCCCCAGCAAGACAGCCAGCGTCAGGCCGGCCAGGGTGAGCACGTAGCCCATAGCCGGAACCGGGTCAGCGGCCGCGCCACCCAGGATCTGGGACAGAGAGGTCGCTTGCGCGGCGATAGAGCCGGCGGTTTGCAGGGCCAGCACGAATAGTCGCAGCCCCAGCCCCAGTGCCACGCCGATCAATATCTCGGTCACGATAAGCCGCACCATCGGCAGCAGGCCGGGGGCCGGGATTGGTGCGGGGGTGGCAGGCAGGATGATCAGTGTGAACGCTACCGAGATGCCCAGTTTCACGCGGGTCGAAATGCTGCGCTCGCCAAATGCGGGCAGCAGAGAAACCAGTGCAGAGACACGCAGGAACACGGCAAAGAGGTGCCACAGCCCATCCCCCAATTGAGGTAGAAGCTCGGGTGGCAGGGCGATCACGCGGGCACCGTTCCGACCAGGGCAGGGCGTGCTTCCAGCCCGATTTCCTCGAACGAGAGGACCGGGTTCGCGACGCCGCGCGCGTGCATGATCGTGCGCAGCAATCGCCGTCGCCGGGTCGAGGTCACAACCGCTGGATAAAGCCCATGATCGGCCGATTGTGACACCGTGTTGACGACCCCATCGGCCAGTTTGTTGAACAGGTTGGGCGGCAGCGCCACGTCCAGCCCCGCATTTGGCGCGTCGATCTGGTAGGTCGAGAACGTCTCCTCCCATTCCGGGGCCAGCTGAATCAGCGGGATCGAGCCATCCTCGCGCTTCATCTCGGCCACCAGTTGAAAGCCCAAGCGCTGACGGACCAGTTCGCAGATACCTTCGGGCTGTGTTGTGGTCAGGCGCGCCTCGGCCACGCTTTCCAAGATCAGGGCCATGTTGCGGATCGAAACACGCTCATCCAGCAGCAGCCGCAACACCGCGTGTAGCGTGTCGATCGGCACTTTGTCGGGGATCAACTCGTCCAGCAGCTTGCGGTTGGCCTCGGCCCGGATCGGATCGCTGAGCTTGGTCATCTCGGCTAGCAATCGGCGCAGAGATTTCAGCGTCAGCAGGCGCGAGAAGTTCTGTTTGATGATCTCAAGCAGGTGCGTGGCCAGAATCTCTGGAGGAGAGACGATCGTGGCCCCGCTCATCGCCGCGGCCTCTTGATCTTTGGGCAGAATCCATCGGGCAGGGGCGCCATAGACGGGTTCGGTCACGTCGGTGCCGTCGGGCAGCAAATCACGGTCATCTTGCACCAGCGCCAGCACCAGATCTGGGTTCAATTCGCCACGCGCCTGTTCAACCCCGTGGACCTTGACCACATATGTGCCCATGGGCAGATCGGCGCGGTCGGTCAGGCGGATGTCTGGCAGGATCAGACCAAATGTCGAGGCCACATAGGTCCGCATATTGGCGATCCGGGCATCCAGCCCGGTGCCGGGGTTCAGCACCATGCTGACCAGATCCGGCGCAAATTCCAGATGCACGTCGTCCAGATCCAGAATGTCGCCAATCGCCTGAGAAACCGGCGTGTCGTCGGTGGTCGCTGGGGTAATGGCGGCGTCAGCCTCGGCCTTTTGTTTGCGGTGCACACTATAGGCGGCATAGCCCAGCACACAGGCCCCGAGGATAAAAGGCAGGAAGGGCAGACCCGGCACCAGAGCAAACAGCACCATCAGCATTGCCACCGTCCCCAACGCCGCCGGGTGCTTGCCCAGTTGTGAGAAAATGGCGTTGTCCGTGGCCCCTTGCGTGCCGCCACGCGCCAGTAGCAGCGCCGAGGCGATCGAGATGATCACGGCTGGGATTTGCGACACCAACCCGTCGCCCACGGTCAGGATGGCATAGGTTTCAAACGCCGAGGATATCGGCATCCCATGCACGATCACCCCCATGATCAGACCCATCACAAGGTTTAGCAGGGTGATCAGCAGACCAGCAACCGCATCGCCTTTGACGAATTTCGAAGCACCGTCGAGCGAGCCGAAGAATGTCGTCTCTTGCTGTTCGCGTTCGCGCCGTTCCTTGGCTTGCTGGTGGTCGATGGCCCCGGCGGACATGTCGCTGTCAATGGCCAGCTGTTTACCCGGCATCCCGTCCAGCGCAAAGCGCGCACCGACCTCGGCCATGCGGGCGGCACCCTTGGTGATGACCATGAAGTTCACGATCAGCAGCACGCCGAACACCACCAGCCCCAGGAAGATGCTGCCGCCCATGACGAACTGAGCGAACCCTTCGATCACATCCCCGGCAGCGTTTGGGCCGGTATGACCCTGACCGATGATCAGCTTGGTTGACGACACGTTCAGCGACAGCCGCAGCATCAGTGAGGCCAGCAGGATCGTGGGGAAGGATGAGAAATCCAGTGGCCGTTCGATGAACAGGGTCAGGGTGAAGATCAGAATGGCCAGCGCGAAAGACGCCGCCAGACCCACATCCAGCACCCAGGCGGGCATCGGCAGGATCATCATCACGATGACCGTCATCAGCGCCAGCGCCAGCAGGACGGTGGGCGAGAACAGGGAACGGGGGCCGATCTTGGGCACGCGACCCTCCTAGTTGAATGGGATAAAGGCGGTGGCGGTTCCGGTGGCAGGAACCAGCGAGCCAAGTGCAGTGCTGCGCGTTTGGCGGGTGTCCTGCGGGATCAGCGGCGCAGCCGCTCCGGTGAACGGGTCTCGCGCCGCCAGAGGCGCGTCGATACCCTGCTCTAACCCGGCCAGAACGCGCCGGAACCGGCCGGAATAGGCCTGTGCCAGATCCGGCGTGCGCGAGTGATAGGCCCCGGCGGCTGCGGTCCATGACCCGAGCTCGGCATGCAGTTTTTTCAGGAACCGGGCGGCGTATTGTGCGTTTTCGAGTGGGTCGAACATCGCGTCGATCGACCGAAAAGCCTTACCGTGCCACCGGTAGTTGATCTGAAAGCAGCCGACATCAAAGCTGCGTTTGCCTGCTTTGAAGATGTTGAAAAGATAGGTTTTCGCCTCGTATTCCGAAGTAAACCAGAACCCCTTGCCCTCAACATTGATGGTCCAAGGCCATGGGGCAAGCTGGCCGTCCACCGCACGGCCTGTTTCGACCCGCGATATGGCGCGCAGCACGTCCAGCGGCACGTCATGCGTGCGTGCAGCGCGTCGGGCGGCATGGTCGCAGATCCCGGCAGTGCGGGCATCTGGCGCGGCGGCCAGCGGTTGCGCGACGAAAAGCGCGACAACCAGTCCTGAGATGAAACGATGGGGCATTCTGCCGGTCCGGGATTCTGATCAGTCCCGGCCAAGCTAGTCCCGCTTAGGTTTACAGAGGGTTATCGGCCAATCAGATTCGATCAATCCGCCGCCCGAACACGACGCTGGTATTGGTGCGCAGAACGCCGGGGATTTTGGCCAGCTCATCCACCAGAATGTCCAAATCTTCCAATCTTGGGGCTTCGGCGGATAGCAACAGGTCGAACTCTCCGTTAATGGACAGGCACAGTTTGACCTCGGGGTAGGCCTCGAGCCGCTTGATGATGCGCGTGGTTTCCTTTTGCTGCACCTCCAGCAGGACAACGACCTGTACGCGGGGGCTGTCTTCGGGTGTGGTCAGTACGACGGAGTAACCCGCGATCACGCCGCGCTCTTCCATGCGGTTGATCCGCTCGTGCACGGTGGTGCGGGCTACGCCCAGCTTGGCCGCGATCTTGGTGGTCGACTCGCGGGCATTGTGTTGCAGGGCGGCGATGATGCGGCGGTCCAGTTGATCCATGACGCCAGATGTAGTGCAAGGGGGGGGTGAGGCTCAAGGCTTGTTGTGGGGGAGTTGGGTCAGGGACCGGGGCCACAGAAAGCCCATAAACCCGATCCCCCAGGCCGCCGCAAAGGTCATCCAGGCAAAGGTTTGGGTTGTGCCCTTGTCTGTCATCAGCCAGCCCGCAAGGGGATAGAGCACCAACCAGCATAGATGCGACAGTGTGAATTGCGCGGCGAAAAGCGCTGGGCGATCCTCAGGCGGGGCCGAGCGGGTCAGTAAGCGGCCCGCCGGGGTCAGCGTTGCCGAATAGCCAAACCCGACGCAGGCCCAGATCAGCGCAAGGCTGGGTAGCGAGATCAGTGACAGCGCCGACATCGCGGCGGCCACGGCCATCGACAACGTGCCAAAGCTCGCGCCGGTCAGCATGACGTCGCGGTCTCGCAGTTTCTCTAACAGGGCGGGCAGGGCAAAAGCGGCCAGCATCGAACCGCCTCCGAACCCGGCCAGAGCCGTTGCCACTGCGCTTTCCGACAGTCCCAGATCGCCGCGCACGATAACCACCGTGTTGACAATAATCGTCGCGCTGAGGGCTGCAGCCGTCCAGTTCAGCGCCAGCAACCCCCTGAGGCGTGGTGTGGCCAAATAGATGCGCAGGCCGCGGGTGGTGCGGTCAAAGATACCGCGGGGTTGTTTGGGTTTGGGCGAGGGCAGGACGACCGAAACCACCAGCAGGGCCGAGGCGACAAAACCAACCCCAGTGCCCCAGAACAGGCTGTCAAAACTGACAATCGTCAGCAAAGCAGCGGCAAGCAGTGGGCTTACGACGCTCTCCAGATCATAGGCCAGCCGGGACAGCGATAGAGCCTTTGTATAGTCGTGCTCATCCGTAAGCACATCCGGGATCGTGGCCTGAAACGCGGGCGTGAACCCGGCCGAGGCCGATTGTAGGATGAAAATCAGCACAAAAACCTGCCAGATCTCGGTTACGAAGGGCAAGCAGACAGCCACAGCCGCACGGACCAGATCCAACACCACCAGCATTTTGCGGCGATCCAGCCGCTCGGCCACGGCGGCAGCAATGGGCGCGACCAGCACATAGGCGACCATCTTGATCGTCAGCGCCGTGCCCAGCACCATGCCTGCAGCATTACCTGCAAGATCAAATGCGAGAAGCCCTAGCGCAACCGTCGCCAAACCGGTGCCGGTCAGCGCCACGATCTGGGCGGCCAACAGGTGGCGGTAAACGCGGTTTCGCAAGATGCTCAGCATGGGCCGGGCGGTCCTTTCCATTGGAAACGGATACTTGGTTGGTTTTCCCAGCCCAGTCTCGGATGGTCAAGAATCGCGTATCTTGATTGCATTCTATGGATGGCGTTGAGTTCACGGGCCAAACCGCCTATCTCGGGGGCGATACCGCACAAAGGAAGACCCCGTGGCGAACCATCTTTATCAAAACGACCTGCCGGACGGGTTGGACCTTGGCCCTGTCGTGGCCATCGACTGCGAAACCATGGGGCTTAACCCGCATCGCGACCGTCTGTGTGTGATCCAGATGTCGGGCGGCGATGGCAACAGCCATATTGTGCAGGTCGCCAAAGGTCAGACCGAGGCCCCAAACCTGTGCGCGATGCTGGAAAACCCCGACGTACTGAAGCTGTTCCATTTCGGACGCTTCGATATCGCCGCGATGTATCACGCCTTTGGCGCACTGGCCGCGCCGGTCTATTGCACCAAGATCGCCAGCCGTTTGGTGCGCACCTATACCGACCGCCACGGGCTGAAAAACCTGTGCCAGGAACTGATCGGGGTCGATATCTCGAAACAGCAACAGATGAGCGATTGGGGTGCCGAAACCCTGACAGAGGCGCAGCTGGACTATGCGGCTTCGGACGTTTTGTATCTGCACAGTCTGCGCGAGGCGCTGGACGGTCGGCTGGCCCGCGAAGGCCGGACGGAAATGGCCCAGGCCTGTTTTGACTTCTTGCCGATGCGAGCGAAGCTTGACCTCGCCGGTTGGCCCGAAACGGATATTTTTGCGCACTCATGACCGATACAGACGCCTTCCTGAAAACCGCCCGACAGGTGATCACCGACGAAGCCCGCGCGCTGGACGTGCTGGCCGACAGCCTGAACGAAGACTTTGCCGAGGCCGTGCAGCTGATCCTGCAAGCCACAGGCCGCATTATCATCAGCGGCATCGGCAAATCAGGTCATATCGGCCACAAAATCGCGGCAACTTTGGCCAGCACCGGCACGCCCGCCTATTTCGTTCACCCTGCCGAGGCCAGCCATGGCGATCTGGGCATGGTGTCCAAGGGCGACGTTGTTCTGGCTATTTCGAATTCTGGCGAAGCGCCGGAACTGGCAAACTTGCTGGCCTTTACCCGCCGGTTTGGGATTCCGCTGATCGGCCTGTCCAGCAAGCCTGAAAGCACGCTGATGAAACAGGCGGATGTGCACTTGCTGATCCCCTCGATGGGCGAGGCATGTGGGTTTGGCATGGTGCCCTCGATCTCGACCACGCTGACATTGGCGATGGGCGACGCGCTGGCGATCGCGCTGATGAAACATCGCGATTTCAAGCCCGAGGATTTCCGTGCTTTCCACCCCGGAGGCAAGCTGGGCGCGCGGCTCAGCACGGTGCGTGACCTGATGCATACGGGCGAGGCCCTGCCCCTGCTGGCATCCGATGTCGCCATGAGCGATGCGCTGATAGAGATCAGCCAGAAAGGGTTCGGTGTCGCGGGCGTGACAGAAAGCGGTGGCCAGCTTTCGGGGATTATCACCGATGGGGACCTGCGCCGTCACATGGATGGTTTGCTGTCCAAAACAGCCGCGCAGGTGATGACCGAGAACCCGACGACAATCGGACCCGATGCATTGGCTGAAGAAGCCGTGGCGATCATGAATGACCGCAAGATCACCTCGTTGTTTGTGGTCGAACCGGATACGGACGGCCCCGCGCTGGGTCTGCTGCACATTCACGATTGCCTGCGCGTCGGGCTGGGATAAGAGGGCGGGGCCGTGGACAGCCACTCTCGGATGGTGCAGTTTTTGAAGGTGGTCCTGCCGCTGGCGGCCATTGTGCTGTTGTCCACCGTGTTCCTGCTGTCGCGCAGCATCGAAACCGACGTGACGGTCCCCTTCACCCAACGCGATATCGAGGAACGTCTGGCCGATCAGGTGGTCACCAATCCGAGCTACCGTGGCACCACGCGCAAGGGCGAAGAGGTACTGATCGAAGCCACGCAAGCCACGCAAGGAACCGAGAACTCTGTGCCCACGGCATCCGAGTTTCAGGGCAGGCTGGGGCTTTTGAATGGCGGTATCATCACGCTGGATTCCAATTCGGGCACGATCCGCCCTGACAAGAACACGGCAACCTTCGTGGGAGATGTCGTGATTACCACGACCGACGGTATTCGGGTGACAACCGATCACCTGAACACGGCCTTGGACGAAATTCGAGGTGATACGCCGGGTCAGATTGACGGAACCGGCGCGATCGGCGATTTCTCGGCCGGTCGCATGACATTCGGGGCGGAAAAAAAGGACGGTCCGGTCCATATTCTTTTTACAGATGGCGTGAAGCTGATATACCAGCCGCAACAAGCAGAAAGATAAGCTGTGTTCGATTTTCGTACTGTCCTTCTTACCGTCTCTTTGCTGGCCGGTGCCAATCTGGCTGCGGCGCAGGGAACCCAGGTCGCGTTTGGTGCCGTCAAGGCAGACCCCAGCCTGCCGGTCGAGGTGACATCGGAATCGCTGAACGTGAACCAGGAGGACGGCTCGGCCGAGTTCGTGGGCAACGTGATCGTCATCCAGGGAGAAATGCGGCTGACTGCGGGTCGGGTACTAGTGATCTACAATGAGGACCGCTCGGGTATCGAGCGGATGGAGGCCACGGAAGACGTTGTTCTGGTCAGCCCGCCCGATGCGGCGGAAGGAGATTGGGCGGAATATACCATCGACTCGGGCCAGATCGTCATGCGCGGTAACGTTCTGCTGACCCAGGGCCCCAGCACGATCAGCGGCGATCAGATGAATGCAAACCTGACCTCTGGGTCGGCAACGGTGACGGGCAACGTCAAGACGATCCTTCAGCAGGGGGCCAACTGATGGCGCGACCCAGTCTGAGCGTGACCGAGGGCACATCGGGGCTCAGGATCGAAAAGCTGCGTAAATCCTACCGGAAGAAAACGGTTATCCGCGATGTCTCGATGACATTGGGCCGGTCCGAGGTTGTGGCGCTGTTGGGGCCCAACGGGTCGGGTAAGACCACGACCTTTTATTCCGTGGCTGGGCTGGTTTTTCCCGAGGCTGGAACCGTGACCATCGACGGTCAGGTGGTGACGACCCTGCCCATGTACCGCCGCGCACGGCTTGGTATTGGGTATCTGCCGCAGGAAATGTCGATTTTCCGGGGTATGAGCGTTGAAGAAAACATATCTGCCGTGCTGGATATCACCGTAAGACACGCGCATCGCCGCAAGGAACGGCTAGAAGAGCTGTTGTCCGATTTCTCGATCGAACATCTGCGTCGCGCGCCTGCGCTGGCCCTGTCTGGTGGCGAACGGCGCCGGGTCGAGATCGCGCGTTGTCTGGCGGCTGACCCCAAGTATTTGCTGCTGGACGAACCTTTTGCTGGTGTGGACCCGATCAGCGTGGGCGATATCCGTCACCTTGTGGCCGATCTGAAAAAGCGCGGGATCGGTGTTCTGATCACCGATCACAACGTGCGCGAGACGCTCGAGATCGTGGATCGCGCCTATATTCTGCATGATGGTCAGGTACTTATGTCCGGCACTCCTGACGAAGTGGTCGAAAACGAAAACGTGCGCCGTGTCTATCTGGGCGAAAACTTCCGTATTTCATAGGTTTGCGTGGTATTGCGCCGGATGCATGGCGGAAATCTCGTATATACACGCCTGTTTTGATTGACTCTTCCGCCGTCTCTTGCCTCAATTGGGGCATGGCATTTTCTCGGTTCCAGTCTGGATCACGATGCCCCTTCTTCGAAGGGATCAAGTTCCGGCTACCGCGGAACATGTCGATACCCCCCACCCGATAAAAAAAAGCGCGTTGTATTTCACAGCGTCTAAATGGGTGTGAATTGTGAAGGAGATCACATGCGTTACCAAATCAGCGGAAAACAGATCGACATCGGCGAAGCACTTCAGACCCATGTGCAGACCGAACTTGGCGAGGTGGTGGGCAAATACGCCCAGCGACCGACCGACGCCAATGTCGTCTTTTCCCGTTCTGCGCATGAATATGTGTGCGAGACCACCGTACATCTTTCCACCGGCCTGACGGCGCAGGCCAAAGCCCACGCAACCGAGATTTATGCAGCATTCGAGGGGTGCTGTGACAAGATGGAAACACAATTGCGCCGATACAAACGCCGTCTCAAGGACCATCACAAGGATCGGTCCGAGCCGGTTGAACTCTTTGGAGCTTCCTCTTATATCCTCGCCTCTGACGAATCTGAGTCGGCGGATGAGCCTGAAACTCTGCAGCCGATGATCGTGGCTGAGATGGAAACCAAGATCCCATCGCTGAGTGTTGGTGAAGCCGTTATGCAGATGGAACTGGCTGGTGCCCCGGTGCTGGTGTTCCGGAATGAGAACAAGGATGGATTGAATGTCGTGTATCGTCGGGAAGACGGAAACATCGGCTGGATTGATCCGTAACAGGCAAGATTAGAAAGACGTGCCCCTGCGCCAGTGGGGGCATCGTCATGGAGCGTTATCATGGAGCTTTCGAGCATTCTGAAGCCCGAAGCAGTGCGTGTGTTATCCGCCGCATCCAGCAAGAAGCGGTTGTTTCAGGAAATCGGCGATGTTGCGGCTGCGACACTGGGTCTGGACGCGCAGGTCGTTGTGGATGCGCTTCTGGAGCGTGAAAGCCTTGGGCCCACAGGCGTGGGCCATGGCGTTGCTCTGCCTCATGCGCGGCTGACCGAGCTACAGGATGTCTCGGGCGTGTTTGTCATGCTGGAAAAGCCGATTGATTTCGGGTCGGTAGACCGGCAGCCTGTTGATATCGCTTTTGCATTGTTCGCCCCCGAAGAGGCGGGAGTGGATCACCTGAAGGCACTGGCGCTGGTATCTCGGACGCTGCGCGATACCTCGGTTTGCGCCAAGCTGCGGGCCAATCCCGATCCAGTCAAGCTCTATGCGATTTTGACCGAAGCGCAATCCATGCAGGCGGCTTAATCGTCTGATTGAAAAAGAAAAGCCCCTGAATATCGGGGGCTTCTTATGTAAGTGGCTGTGGTCAGCCGCCGGTTCCCATTTCCAGAGTCCACCAGATTTTCCCGCCATTCTCCTGATGCCAGGCAAAGCCCATTTGTGTGGCCTTTGGGTCCAGAATAACCGAGCGTGGCCCCGGTTCCTGCATCCAGGCGGCCAGCGTTTCGGTTTCGGTTTCGAATGTCTCGGAAATTGCCTCGCCCAGAAATGTGCCGAAATATCCCACACGCGCCGCCCGGTCGATTGGCGAAGAGCCGTCGGACCCGAAATGCCATGGCCGGTTCTGACGCGCCATGTCCTTGGAGTGGGTCGCGGCAGCGGCGTTCAGCTGCGCATTCAGTTGAACCGGTTGTAGTCCCGACGCCTGACGCAGCGCGTTGACCGAATCAAGCATGCGGAATTGCAGTTTTTCGGGATTGCCTCGAATCTTGTAGACAGTCGGCAAAGGACGCCCGTCGGCACCGTAAGTCGGCGTGCTGCTGGGGGTACATGCTGCCAGAGCAACGAGGCAAGCAAACAATAAAGAAATAATACGCGTCATGGTGGGCCTGATGTTTCTGTTGTCCTAGGGCATAGCGCGCTCGACGGGGTTGGGCAAACCTGCAATAGCCGATTCTCGCGTGATTTTGCCGGTTTGGTTTGCGAAAGACGCATTCTGGCAATAAAATACGTCAGTTTTTCAGATTTGGTATAGAGAGGGACCGCTCGATATGGTCAAGAAACCTATTCCGGCGACAAGTCGCCGCGTATTTCTGACGACCGCCACGGCGGCGCTGGCGTCACCTGCGATTGCGCAGTATATCCCCGGTGATCCGCTCAGGCCGGCCCCAGAGCCCGAACCTCAGGTGCGCCGCAATATTTCTGGCTTCCGCGCTTTGGATTGGAAACCCTATTTCGACAACACTCGAAACGGCGCAATTTTGGTCGATACCATCTCACGGGCGCTACATTATTGGTCAGAAGATCAAAGTGTGTACAAACTGTATCCGTCTTCAGTGCCCTTGACCGAGGAATTGACCCGCCGGGGACGCACCAGCGTGATCCGAAAAGTCGAAGGTCCAAGCTGGGCGCCGACGCCGTCGATGAAGAAACGCAACCCGGAATGGCCGGACTATATTCCACCGGGTCCGGATAACCCGTTGGGAACGCACGCTTTATATCTAAGCTGGAAATACTATCGCATTCATGGAACCCACGATACGCGCAAAATCGGGCGTAGATCATCCAATGGTTGCATCGGTCTTTTCAACGAAGATATTGCCGAGTTGTTTTCGATGGCCAATGTTGGCACGCAAGTGTTGCTAATTTGACGACAAAATCGCGCGTGAACCCGCTTGCGACGCAAGTTCCATTTGCATTCCAGTCGGATAGCTGGTTAGAAAAATATACGAGGTAAGTCTTGGGTGTGCGGTTTCGCTAGTTGGAGCCGTACTTATTCTGGAGGTTAATATGAAGAAACTCGTTCTCGCCGCTGCACTGACCGCTGCTGCATCGACCGCTTTTGCTGGCAACCTGGAAGAGCCGGTTGTTGAAGCACCTGTTGTTGTCGAAGAAACTCAGGGTTCGTCGCAGGGCATCATCCTGCCGCTGGTCCTGCTGGTTGTGGTTGCCGCAGCTGTTGCAGCAAGCTAATTCGACGAGCGAAATACATAGAAAAGGCGGTGGAGCATTCCACCGCCTTTTTTTTATGCGCTCATGCAGGCGCCGGATCAGGTCGGGTTTAGTCCAGCCAGCCCTTCAGATTGTCTTCGATGACCTTGCCAAGAGCTGCGATATGCGCGTCGTCGTCATTGAGGCAGGGGATGTAGGTAAAGCTCTCGCCGCCGGCTTCTTCAAAGCTTTCCTTGATCTCTTCGTTGATCTCTTCCAGCGTCTCGATGCAATCGGCGGAAAACGCCGGAGCGATCACGGCGATGTTTTTCTTCCCCTGACGTGCCAGGTCCGCCACGTGATCGACCGTATAGGGTTTCAACCATTCCTCGGGCCCGAATCGCGACTGGAAGGTTGAGACAAGCTGATCATCCGCCCAGCCCAACCGTTCTTTCAGCAGGCGAGAGGTTTTTGCACATTGGCAGTGATAGGGATCACCCTGCTGCAAGTAGCGGTCCGGCATCCCGTGATATGAGCAGACCAGAATATCAGGCTTGGTTTCCATCGCGGCGTAAGCCTGTTCCACAGATCCGGCCAGCGCGTCGATATAAGCGGGTTCGTCGAAATAGGCGGGCACGGTGCGTGACGCAGGTTGCCAGGCTTCTTCCATCAGGGCGCGGAAGAACTGGTCATTGGCGGTGGCGGTCGTGGCGCCCGCATATTGCGGATAGAGCGGGAAGAACAGGATGCGCTCACAGCCCGCTGCCACCAATTCGCGCACCTTGGATTTGGTCGAGGGATTGCCGTAGCGCATACAGAAATCGACCATCACCCGATCGCCATAGCGCGCTTGCATCGCATCGCGCATCTTGGCGGTTTGATCCTTGGTGATCGTCATCAGCGGGCTTTCGCCTTTTTCGTGATTCCAGATCGATTTGTAGGCCTCGCCCGAACTGAAGGGCCGCTTGCTGAGGATGATCCCCTGCAAGATCGGCTGCCATTTCCATTTCGGATAGTCGATGACGCGCTGGTCCGAAAGAAACTCGTTCAGATATCGGCGCATTGGCCAATAGGTGTAATCGTCCGGAGTGCCCAGATTGGCCAGCAGGATGCCGACGCGGCCCATTTTGACCTTGGGGTGGTCTTCGGGGGCATGAGCGGGTCGAGTGGCGTCAAACATGGGATTGTTTCCTGAATTCGTCGTGTTCCGGGCTGAGATAAACGGAAATGGTCCGCCGTCAATCGGACAGTTTGCCTTCTTTTGTCCCCAATGCATCGGCAAGGCGGGTTTGGGCCGATCCCGGGCGAAGGGGCTTTTGCTGACTGTCATCTGGGGACCAGCCGGTCAGGCAAATCAGTTCATAGGTGGTTTTCAACCGCCTTTGGGGGGTTGCGAAGTGTTCGGCGTATATCTGCTGGGCGCGGTCAAAGACCTGTCGCCGAGTGGGGCGTCTGATGCGGTCGGTTAGGCTGTTGGTCTCGCCCATTACGCGCAGATCCTGCATCAGATGTCGCAGGTCGCGGTATTCGGCCGTCAGTCGCGCCGTGTCGGCCACCGGCAGGGCCAGCCCGGCCCGTTGCAGCAAGCCGCCCATATCACGCAGCTCTCCCATCGGCGCGATGCGTGGGCTGAGCCCGCCCGAGACCTCGATTTCGGCCTGACCCAATGCTGCGCGCAGCTCGTGCAGGGTTTCTCCGCCCAGACAGACCACCAGCAGCAGCCCGTCAGGCTTTAGCGCCCGATGGCATTGGATCAACTGGCCTACGGGGTCGTTGGCCCAGTGCAGCGCCATTGCGTGAATCACCAGATCATGCGCACCGGGGGTCAGGGCCAGCACCTCATCATCGGCCACGATCTGTGCCTCTGGGAACACATCCCGCCAGATATGGGCAAACGGCGTCACCACAGCCGGGGCCGTAAAGGTTTTGTTAACCATGCTGAGTCGATCCTGAACCTCGTCCACGGCGGCGCGGTGCAGGAACAGGGCCTCGTCCCGGGTGCGGGCGCGATGCAGGGTCAGGGCCTCGCGGTCGAACAGAGAGGGTGCGTTGGAAGCAGGCAGTTTCATAAGGCGCAAGTATCGCATCTGGCCGCGGATTCAAACCGCCCTTCAGATGATCTATCCACCGCGTTGCATGGGCTGCGGCGAGTTGACCGAGTCTGACTTTGGCCTTTGCGGCGCGTGCTGGCGTGACACGCCGTTCATCGGCGGGGTCGTCTGCGAAAGCTGCGGGTTGCCTCTGCCGGGCGAGGCGGATGGGTACCGGATCGAATGCGATGACTGCATGAAGACGCCCCGGCCATGGCGGGATGGACGGTCGGCATTGTTGTATGACGGCAAGGCGCGAGGACTGATTTTGGCGTTCAAACACGGGGACCGGCCCGAACTGGCGCGCCCCGCTGCGCGCTGGATGACCGAGGCAGGTCGGGATTTGTTCCGCGAAGACATGCTTGTGGTGCCGGTGCCCTTGCATTGGTCCCGATTGCTGAAGCGACGCTACAATCAATCCGCTCTGTTGGCGCAGCATTTGGGCCAGCAAACCGGGCTGGAGGTCTGCCCCGATCTTCTGACCCGCCGGGTCAAAACGCCGGTTCTGGACGGGAAAACCGCCGCGCAAAGGGCCGAGACGCTGGAAAACGCCATCGCGCCCCATCCCAGGCGCATCAGCCGGATACAGGGTCGGGATGTCCTGCTTGTCGATGACGTGATGACCTCGGGTGCGACGCTGGCGGCCTGTGCGCGTGTCTGCATGGATGCAGGGGCAAATCATATTTTCGTGTTGACCCTAGCGCGCGTTGCCAAGGATGCCTAATTCGCGCAGGATTACGCGAAACCCGAAGGGATGATTTATGAAACCGGTTGAGATCTACACATCGCCTCTGTGCGGCTTCTGCCATGCCGCCAAGCGCCTGCTGAAGCAGAAAGGCGTCGAGTTCAAAGAGGTTGACGTCTTCATGCACCCCAAACGCAAGCCCGAGATGATCAAGCGCGCCGGCGGCAAACGCACCGTGCCGCAAATCTTCATCGGCACCCAGCACGTTGGCGGCTGTGATGAATTGTACGAGTTGGACCGTCAGGGCAAGTTGGATCGCCTGCTGGCGGCATGAAGACTGCGCTGCTGCAGATCACCTCGTCGGATGATCCGTCTGACAATCTGAACATGGTGCGCGCCCTGATGGCTGAGGCGGCCGCGCGGGGCGCGCAATTCATCCTGACACCCGAGGTGACGAACTGCGTCTCGACCTCGACCACGCGGCAACGCGAGGTGTTGCAGCACGAAGAAGATGACCAGACGCTGGCGGGCTTGCGTGAACAGGCTGCTGCGCTGGGCGTGTGGCTGCTGATCGGCTCGCTTGGGATCAAGACGCACGACGCCGATGGGCGCTTTGCCAACCGGTCGTTCATGATCGACCCGCAAGGGCAGATCGTGGCGCGCTATGACAAGATCCATATGTTCGACGTGCAGGTCTCGGAAACCGAAACCTTCCGCGAGTCGAAGAACTATCGCCCCGGCGACCGGGCCGTGATTGCGCAGACCGATTTCGGTAAGGTCGGCATGGCCATTTGCTATGACATCCGTTTTCCGCACCTCTTTGCTGCCTTGGCGCAGGCGGGTGCGCGAATTCTGACCGTTCCGGCGGCGTTTTCTCCGGTCACGGGCAAGGCGCATTGGGAATCGCTGCTGCGCGCGCGGGCGATTGAGACCGGCTGTTGGGTGCTGGCCCCGGCGCAAACGGGTGCGCACCCGAAAACGCGCGGAAAAACACGACATACGCATGGCCACACCATGGCCATTGCCCCGTGGGGAGAGGTCGTCATCGACGCAGGCACCGATCCGGGCATTCACATTTTCGATTTGGATGATAGTTCTGTGTCAGAGGCGCGCCGCCGCGTGCCCTCATTGACGCACCTGCGGCCCTTCGAAGGGCCCTGACCCAAGATCGGACCATGGCAGACGACACCAATGCCCTTGCGGTCACGCTGTTCAGCGAGATCCTGACCGCAGACCAACTATTGCGCAACCGGCTCAGCCGGGTGCTGCCCAAGGGCATGGAGATCTCGCATTTCTCGGTGCTGAACCATCTGGTGTTCGTGGGCGATGAGCGAACGCCCGCGCAACTGGCCAGCACATTCCACGTCACGCGCGGGGCGATGACCAATACCTTGGCTAAGCTGGAATGGGCCGGATACATCCACATCCGCCCCGACTGGGACGATGCCCGCCGCAAGATGGTCGCCATCAGCCCCGCCGGTCGTCGCGCGCGCGATCAGGCGATTTCGTCGATTGCCCCGCTGATCAACCGTGTGGTCGGAGAGCTTGGGCCGGAACGCGTCCGCAGCACGTTGCCGGTGCTGCGGGATTTACGGTTGCAGTTGGAGGGGGAGTAGCCTCAGGCAGGCTTCACACTCGCCGTCACATAATTCACGCTCAGATCTCGGTCCGAGATCGACCAGCTCCACAGGATCGGATTAAACACAAATCCCTTGCGGTCCACTGGCTCCAGCCCGGCTTGGCGCAGCAGGTCGAACAGCTCATCGGGTGTGATGAACTTGTTCCACTCATGCGTGCCCCGCGGCAGCCAGCGCATAACAACCTCGGCCCCGAAGATGGCCATAGCGTAGGATTTCGGGTTGCGGTTGATGGTCGAACAAACTTGCAGTCCGCCGGGTTTCAACAATTGCTGAGTGGCGGTGAGATAGCCCAGCGGGTCGGCCACATGCTCGACCACTTCCATGTTCAGCACCACGTCGAACTGTTCGCCCGCGGCGGCCATGTCCTCGGCGGTGGTGTGGCGATAGTCGATGTCCAGCCCCGATTGTTCGGCATGGATGCGGGCGACGGGCAGGTTGCGTTCAGCAGCGTCGGCGCCCACGACCGTCGCGCCCAAACGCGCCATCGGTTCGCTCAGCAGCCCTCCGCCGCAGCCGATATCCAGCAGGCGCAGCCCCTCAAAGGGCTTCGCGGTCGTCAGGTCACGGTCAAATTCACCGGCAATCTGCTGCGTGATATAGTCCAGACGGCACGGATTGAGCATGTGCAGAGGTTTGAATTTCCCATGCGGGTCCCACCATTCGGCGGCCATCGCCTCGAATTTTGCGATCTCGGACGGGTCAACCGTGTTCGGATGCGCTTGCATTCCTGTCTCCGTGTGCTCTTTTACGTTTAAAGACTATATAGGGCCCTAATGGATAAGTACCCGGACCAAAAGCGCGCAGTTCAATATCTGTACCCGCCGATCGACCCGTTCGATCAGCGGATGGTCGATGTGGGCGATGGGCACCGTATTTATATGGAGCAATGCGGCAATCCCGAAGGGCTGCCGGTTGTGATCCTGCATGGCGGCCCCGGTGGCGGGTGCAGCCCGGCGATGCGGCGCTATTTCGATCCGCGTGTGTTCCGGGTGATTCTGTTTGATCAACGCGGGTGTGGCCGGTCGCGGCCCCATGCGTCGGTGGTGGATAACACGACGTGGGATCTGGTGGAGGACATCGAGCGGTTGCGGACGCTGCTGGATATCGACGACTGGACGGTGTTTGGCGGCAGCTGGGGGGCGACCTTGGCGCTGATCTATGCGCAGGCGCATCCGGACCGGGTGAACCGGCTGGTGCTGCGCGGTGTGTTTCTGGCCACGCAGGCCGAGCTGGATTGGTTCTATGGCGGTGGTGCGGGCAAGTTCTGGCCCGAGCAATGGGCGAAGTTCACCGCTCTGCTGACCGAGGATGAGCTGTCGGACACCATAGGCGCCTATCACAAACGACTGTTCTCGGGTGATCGTGCGACGGAAATCCTGTATGCGCGGGCCTGGTCGGCGTGGGAGAACGCGCTAGCTTCGATCCACTCGCACGGGTCCACGGGGGAAAGCCCCGGAGAATATGCGCGTGCCTTTGCGCGGCTTGAGAATCATTACTTCACCCATGGCGCGTTTCTTGAGAAGGACGGTCAGATTCTGGATCAGGTGGATCGGATCGCCCATATCCCCTGCCATATCGTGCAGGGGCGCTATGACATGATCTGCCCGCCGCAGGCCGCGTGGTCTTTGGCCGAACGTTGGCCCAATGCTGAGCTGAAGATGGTGCGACAAGCAGGCCATGCCCTGTCCGAACCTGGCATCAGCGCCGAGCTGGTGCGCATCATGGACCGCGTGGCGGAGGGCATCGCATGACCCGGATGGACCGTCGTGCCTTATTTGCCTCGGGTGCTGCGGCGGCGTTGCTGGCGGCCACAGGGTCCGCGCTGGCGGATACGCCCAAAAAGGGCGGAACGCTGCGGCTGGCCGTGCCGCGTGATGACAGTTTGGAGCAGATTGCGCGTGGGGCTGTCTTTGACACCCTGACCGAGATCGCGCCTGATGGCACTCTGCGCGGCGAATTGGCGACCGGGTGGCACACCGATGCGGATGCGCGAGTCTGGAGCTTTGACCTGCGCGGCGATGTGACCTTCCATGACGGCGGGGCGCTGGATGTGGCAGATGTGGTGTCGGTGCTGCAACAGGTCGGATGGGCCGAGGCGCTGACGGCGGCTTCGGTGCGGCTGGAACTGACCGAGGCCAATCCCGGCCTGCCGTTCCTGCTGGCCGATACGCGGTTCGTCATCACGCGCGATGGGCAGGGCGTGACGCCCTTGCACGCCGCCAATGGCACCGGGTGCTACCGGGTTGAACGGGCCCAGGATAATCGGCATTTTCTGGGCCGCCGGGTGGCGGATCACTACAAGGATGGACAGGCCGGTTGGGCCGACGCGCTTGAGGTGATCGTGATCCCTGACGCCCGCGTCCGGGCCGAGGCGTTGCGCGACGGTTACGTGGATGTCGCGGCGCTGCCTGATAGCGATGGCCTGAAGGATCAGCGCGGCCTTCGCTATCACCCCAGCCAAGATGACATGGCGCTGGCCGTGGCCCGACAGGTGGGAATGCCGCGCCAGATCGGGGGGCGTGCGCTGGACGACGGACGCATCGCTGAACGGTGGTGGCTGGCCTGACCTGATCACGTTTCACGCCGGGGGTTGCAGACTCGGGAAAGCCTGCGTATATGCAGTTGCAACAGCGGCGCGTTGGACTTCTGGTTCAAGGCTCCACCGGAAAATACGACGGGCCGCGCGCCCGTTTTTTTGTGCCCGATTGAAGGGTAGAGATCTGAATGACAAACGACCTGATTGCCAAAGCTGCCATCGACCGGCGACTGGCCGAGATCATCACCCCCGTGATCGAGGATCTGGGGTATGAGCTTGTGCGCATCCGACTGATGAGCGGCAAGACCACCACGTTGCAGATCATGGCTGACAAGCCCGATGGTGGCATCGAAGTGGATGACTGCGCTGAGATTTCCAACGCCGTCAGCGCCACGCTGGATGTCGAGGATCCGATTTTGGACGCCTATACGCTAGAGGTGTCCAGCCCCGGTATCGACCGCCCTCTGACCCGTCTCAAGGATTTTGAGAATTTCGAAGGGTATGAAGCGAAGATTGAAACCGCGGAACTGATCGACGGCCGCCGCCGCTTTAAGGGTGAGCTGGCCGGGATCGAAGGGGATGAAGTTCTGATCAATATCCCCGAGGGAGATGAGACGATCACCATCGGTCTGCAATTCGACTGGCTGAGCGATGCCAAGCTGGTTTTGACCGATGACCTGATCAAGGAAATGCTGCGCCAGCGTAAAGACGCTGGATCCTTAAACGAAAACGCTTTCGACGAGATTGAGACCGAAGGGTCCGAAGAGGAGACGAACTGATGGCAATCACCTCAGCCAACCAGCTGGAGCTGCTGCAGACCGCCGAGGCCGTGGCCCGCGAAAAGATGATCGACCCCGGTCTGGTTGTCGAAGCGATGGAAGAATCGCTCGCCCGTGCCGCCAAGAGCCGCTACGGCGCCGAGATGGACATCCGTGTCAGCATCGACCGCAAGACCGGTAAGGCGACCTTTACCCGCGTCCGCACCGTGGTTGAGGATGAAGAGCTGGAAAACTATCAGGCCGAGTTCACCGTCGAACAAGCCAAGCAGTACATGGAAAACCCTGAGGTCGGTGACGTCTTCGTCGAAGAAGTGCCGCCGGTTGAAATGGGCCGGATCGCGGCGCAATCCGCCAAACAGGTGATTCTGCAGAAGGTCCGCGAAGCGGAACGTGATCGTCAGTACGAAGAATTCAAGGATCGCGCAGGCACCATCATCAACGGTGCGGTCAAGCGCGAAGAATTTGGCAATGTCATCGTTGATCTTGGCGGGGCCGAGGCCGTTCTGCGTCGCAACGACAAGATCGGCCGCGAAAGCTATCGCCCCAATGACCGCGTGCGCGCCTACATCAAAGAGGTTCGCCGCGAGGTTCGTGGCCACCAGATCTTCCTGTCGCGCACCGCGCCGGAATTCATGGCCGAGCTGTTCAAGATGGAAGTGCCGGAGATTTATGACGGCATCATCGAGGTTAAGGCCGTGGCCCGCGACCCCGGTTCGCGCGCCAAGATCGCCGTGATCTCTTATGACGGCTCGATCGACCCTGTCGGTGCCTGCGTTGGTATGCGCGGCAGCCGTGTGCAGGCGGTTGTGAACGAGCTGCAGGGTGAAAAGATCGACATCATCCCGTGGAACGAGGATCAGCCGACCTTCCTTGTGAACGCGCTGCAGCCCGCGGAAGTCTCCAAGGTGGTTCTGGATGAAGAAGCTGGCAAGATCGAAGTTGTGGTGCCTGAGGAGCAGCTCTCGCTGGCAATCGGCCGCCGCGGACAGAACGTGCGTCTGGCCAGCCAACTGACCAACCTGGACATCGACATCATGACCGAGGCCGAAGAATCGGCACGTCGTCAGAAGGAATTCGAAGCCCGGACCCAGCTGTTCATGGAGACGCTGGATCTGGACGAGTTCTTTGCCCAACTGCTGGTGTCCGAAGGCTTCACCAACCTCGAAGAGGTGGCCTATGTCGAGCTGGACGAGCTTCTGGTCATCGACGGCGTTGACGAAGGCACCGCTCAGGAATTGCAGACCCGGGCCCGTGAATTCCTGGAAGCACAGGCCAAGGCGGCTCTGGACGCAGCCCGTGCGTTGGGCGTCGAGGACAGCCTTATTGAATTCGAAGGCCTCACACCCCAGATGGTAGAGGCGCTGGCCAAGGATGACGTGAAGACTCTGGAAGACTTCGCCACCTGCGCCGACTGGGAACTGGCCGGTGGCTGGACCACGGTCGACGGCGAGCGCATCAAGGATGATGGTGTTCTGGAACCTTTCGGCGTGACGCTGGAAGAGGCACAGGACTTGGTCATGACGGCACGCATCATGCTGGGCTGGGTTGACCCGGCCGAGCTGGAGCAGGCGGACGAAGACGGCGAAGCAGAAGAGGAGGCCGAGGCCTGATCTCAGGGCCTCGGGGTGGCGTGAATGGGTCGCGGTGGCGTCCATAAGGATCGGTCGGACGGGCCCGAACGCAAGTGCATCGCCACGGGCGAGGTTCAGCCGAAATATGGGCTGATCCGCTTTGTAATGGGTCCGGACGGTCAGGTCTTTCCCGATGTTGCGGCGAAATTGCCGGGGCGCGGGGTCTATGTGGCGGCGGATCGCGCCGCGCTGGACAAGGCCGTCGGCAAAAAGCTGTTCTCGCGCGGGTTCAAGGCGCAGGCAACGGCGCAACCGGACCTGAGTGATGAGGTCGAAAAGCAAGTCGCGCGGCGGGTGATCGAGCTGATCAGTCTGGCGCGCAAATCCGGTGACGCGGTTGCCGGGTATGAAAAGGTCAAGACGTGGCTGGACCGGGAAGAGGCCCAGGTACTGATTCAGGCCAGCGATGGATCGGGGCGCGGCAAGTCGAAACTCAGCACGCCGCACTTCGGAAAATACATCGGATGGCTGACTGCGGATGAATTAGGGGCGGCATTTGGGCGCCAAACCGTGATTCATGCGGCGCTGGCCTCTGGCGGACTCGCCAAACGTGTTGTAGAGGAAGCGCAGCGCCTGCGTGGCTTGCGCGAAACGGATGACGGCGGCAAGGGCCGCACGGAAGGGTAAGAAGCTTTATGAGCGATAGTGACGGCAAAAAGACATTGGGTCTTCGTGGCGGGGCACGCCCCGGAAATGTGAAACAGAGTTTCAGCCACGGACGCACCAAGAATGTCGTGGTGGAAACCAAACGCAAACGCGTGGTGGTCCCCAAGCCGGGTGCCGGAAAGCCGAGCGGCGGTGCAACGCCTTCGGGTGATCCGTCGCGCCGTCCTGCCGGGATTTCCGACGCCGAAATGGCCCGCCGGATGAAGGCGCTGCAGGCCGCTAAAGCGCGCGAGGTCGAAGAGGCCGCCGCCCGTGAGGCTGCTGAAAAGGCGCGTGAAGAAGAACGCGCCCGTCGCCGCGCGGAACAGGAAGCCAAGGAACGCGAACAGCGTGAGGCTGAAGAAAAGGCACGTGCCAAGGCCGAGGAAGAAGAGCGAAAGCGTCAGGAGGCAGAAGAAGCCGCCAAACGCGCCGCCGCTGCCCCCGCGCCCGAAGAGCCCAAAGCCGCGCGCAGCCCAGCCAGCAAGCCCGCACCTGCGGCTGCTCCGCGCAAGCAGGATCGCGAGCGTGAACAGCGCGGTCGTGGCAAGGGCCGTGATGACAACCGCCGCTCGGGTAAACTGACTCTGGGTCAGGCCACCGGTGGCGAAGGCAACCGCCAACGCTCGATGGCTGCGATGAAGCGCAAGCAGGAACGTGCGCGCCAGAAAGCCATGGGTGGTTCGGTTGAACGCGAAAAGGTGATCCGCGACGTTCAGCTGCCCGAGGCGATCATGGTTTCGGAACTGGCCAACCGTATGGCCGAGCGTGTCGCTGATGTTGTCAAATCGCTGATGCAGATGGGCATGATGGTCACGCAAAACCAGACCATCGACGCCGATACCGCGGAACTGATCATCGAAGAGTTTGGCCACAAGGTCACTCGTGTCTCCGATTCGGATGTGGAAGACGTCATCAAAGAGGTCGAGGACAAGGACGAGGACCTGCAGCCGCGTCCGCCGGTCATCACCATCATGGGTCACGTTGACCACGGTAAAACCTCGCTGCTGGATGCGATCCGCGACGCGCGCGTTGTGGCCGGTGAAGCCGGGGGCATCACCCAGCATATCGGCGCCTATCAGGTGAAAACCGATGGCGGCACCACGCTGACCTTCCTGGATACTCCGGGCCACGCGGCCTTTACCTCGATGCGCTCGCGCGGGGCTCAGGTCACGGATATCGTGGTTCTGGTGGTTGCCGCCGACGACGCGGTGATGCCGCAGACCATCGAGGCGATCAACCACGCTAAAGCGGCCGAAGTGCCGATGATCGTGGCGATCAACAAGGTCGACAAGCCGGATGCAAATCCGGACAAGGTGCGCACCGATCTGCTTCAGCACGAAGTGATCGTCGAGAAAATGTCAGGTGAGGTTCAGGACGTCGAAGTCTCCGCCATCACCGGTCAGGGTCTGGACGAATTGCTGGAAGCCATCGCGCTGCAGGCTGAGATTCTGGAACTGAAAGCCAACCCCGACCGCGCCGCCCAAGGTGCTGTGATCGAGGCGCAGCTAGATGTGGGTCGTGGCCCCGTGGCCACCGTTCTGGTTCAGAACGGTACGCTGCGTCAGGGCGATATCTTTGTTGTGGGTGAGCAATACGGTAAGGTCCGTGCGCTGATCAACGACAAGGGCGACCGCGTCAAAGAGGCAGGCCCCTCGGTTCCGGTTGAGGTTCTGGGTCTCAACGGCACGCCCGAAGCCGGTGACGTTCTGAACGTGACCGAGACCGAAGCGCAGGCCCGCGAGATTGCTGCCTATCGTGAGCAAGCCGCCAAGGACAAACGCGCCGCCGCCGGTGCCGCGACCACCCTTGAGCAGCTGATGCAGAAGGCCAAGGAAGACGAAAATGTCACCGAGCTGCCGATTCTGATGAAGGCGGACGTACAAGGTTCGGCCGAAGCCATCGTTCAGGCGATGGAGAAGATCGGCAACGAAGAAGTGCGCGTGCGCGTTCTGCATTCGGGTGTCGGTGCAATCACCGAGACGGATGTCGGTCTGGCCGAAGCCTCCGGCGCGCCGATCTTTGGCTTCAACGTCCGTGCGAACGCCTCGGCGCGGAACACTGCGAACCAGAAGGGTGTGGAAATCCGCTATTACTCGGTGATCTATGACCTCGTGGATGACGTGAAAGCAGCTGCTTCGGGCCTGCTGAGTGCCGAGATCCGCGAGAAGTTCATCGGTTACGCCGAGATTCGCGAAGTCTTCAAGGTCACTGGCGTCGGCAAGGTTGCTGGTTGTCTGGTTACAGAAGGTGTCGCACGTCGTTCCGCAGGTGTCCGCTTGCTGCGCGACAACGTGGTGATCCACGAAGGCACGCTGAAAACGCTGAAGCGATTCAAGGACGAAGTGACCGAGGTTCAGTCGGGTCAGGAATGCGGTATGGCGTTCGAAAATTACGACGACATCCGCGCCGGCGACGTGATCGAGATCTTCGAGCGCGAAGAGGTCACGCGGACGCTGGACTGATCCGATTGCTACAGAAGAAATTGGCAAAAGCGGTCCCATTGGGCCGCTTTTTTTGCTTTTGTTAAGCTCCAACGACTGAACTGCGGGACAAAGCGGAAATCGCAATGCGTATCGACTGGCCTTTGCGGCCACTTACTTGGCAAAGCCGCTGCCGCGGCGCGGCCGTAAAAGCAGCCGTTTGCTGTAGATGCCAGAACCTAATTCAACAAAACTCTCGGCCTGCGGGACAGGTGTTACGTCACCGTTCTGTTCAAATGGCGCTGAGCGGTCGGCAGAAATTTGTTCGCACTACATTCTTCGGGAAAACAAACCCTTGGGAGACTGTTTCAAGTAATCTTGTCACTTCATCCGTAGATTGGTGAAAACCTCGTTTGGTATATGGTCGGAAAAAGCTCTAGCTTTCTGATCATTAAACACAGACCAAAGTCATCGCTTTAAGCCGTTAGGCAGCTTCTCGCTCCACTTTCGCAATTCGTCGAGAAACCCAAGTGCCGTGCGGCCAAGGTCAGTGATAGAATACTGCACGGAAACCGGCGCGGTATCCATCACATGTCGGCTCACCAGCCCCTGATCCTCTAGCTGGCGCAGCCGCTCGGCAATCATCTTTTTGCTGGCCCCGCCCAGCAACCGAGCAAGATCGTTGAAACGCACCGGACGATCCTTCAGGTGCCATAGGATGGACCCGGTCCATTTGCCCCCGATGATACGCATGCCCTGCTCAATTGCGCATGGCTCCTGGCAGGCCTCTGTCACAATTTTGCGCCCTTTTACATCTTCGTCTACCCGCGCCCGCATCGCTATCCATTTCCTTATGCACAAGGTTACAAAAAGTATACTAGTTGATTTTCTTCACCTCAATACTCAAATGCTCTCAACCCCCCTCATTCGTCAAGGGGTTCATACAGTGCACATATAGGACATGGACATGAGCAAAATCCTGATCGTGAACGGCACTCAGCCGTATGAGTTCGCCCCCGGACAATTGAACGCTAGCCTGGTCGAACGCGCAGGCAACACGTTGGCCGCAATGGGCCACGAAGTACGTATGACCACCGTTGCGGATGGCTATGACGCAAATTCAGAGGTTGAGGCGCATGTTTGGGCCGATACGGTCATCATGCAGTTCCCGGTAAACTGGATGGGCGTCCCATGGATCTTCAAGAAATATATGGATGAGGTCTACACAGTCGGGATGGATGGCCGCCTATGCGATGGTGACGGTCGCACCACCAACGCACCAAAGGCCAATTACGGCATGGGTGGGTCACTGCACGGCAAGACATACATGCTTTCGGTGACATTTAATGCGCCGAAGGAAGCATTCGACAACCCCACCGAGCCGTTCTTTGCCGGGGCAAGCGTTGACGATCTGCTGCGCCCTATGCATCTGAACGCCAAGTTCTTCGGTATGCAGGCCCTACCGACATTCGCTGCCTTCGATGTTATGAAGAACCCCGAAATCGAGGCTGATTTCGCTCGATTTGACGCGCATCTGAAAACCACTTTTTCCGAGGTCGAACATGTCCCAGCCTGATATTCACCTTTATACTGCAGGCACGATGAACGGCTACAAACCGGTCATTTTTTTGGAGGAGGCAGGTGTTCCCTACGACCTGACTCATATCAATTTTTCCAAACAGGAACAAAAGGCGCCGGACTATCTGGCGCTGAACCCAAATGGAAAGATCCCGACAATCGAGGATCGTTCGGAAGGCCGCGCGATCTTCGAATCCGGTGGGATCCTGTGGCATCTAGCTGAGAAATACGGAAAATTCCTGCCGTCGGACCCGGTCAAGCGGTCCGAGGTTATGCAGTGGATGCTGTTTCAGGTCGGCCACGTGGGACCAATGATGGGACAGGCAATGTATTTCCAGCATATCGCCGCCCCCAATGGCCATGAAGAGCCATTCTCGATCCGTCGCTACGTGGACGAAAGCCGCCGGTTGATGGAGGTGATGAATACACGTCTGGAGGGGCGTGAATGGATCGCAGCGGACGAATACACCATTGCTGACATGATGCTTTACCCGTGGGCGCGTGCCTATGTCTGGGCCCGAGTGGATGTGTCAGACCTTCCGCATTTGAACGCCTGGTTCGACCGGATTGATGCCCGACCCGCTGTGCAGCGAGCGCTGACCATCCCCAAGGCCAACCCACATTTCTGGGATGCTGACGCAGATGCCAGCGCCTTTGCCAAGGAAAACGCAGCGCGTTTTTCCGGCGACGTGAAAGGAACCTAAGCCATGCCAGTTGCGCCCTCTATCCGTGTCGATGTCGTGTCAGACGTTGTTTGTCCATAGTGTGTGATTGGCTACCACCAGCTCGCCAAGGCCGCCCGCGACGCAGGCGTCGAACTTGATATCCACTGGCACCCATTCGAGCTGAACCCTCAGATGACAGAAGGCGCAGAGAACCTGCGCGACCATCTGGTATCGAAATACGGGACCACGTTGGAAGGCTCGAACCAGGCGAGAGCCCGCCTGACCGAGATGGGCGTGGCACTGGGACTCACGTTCAATTGCGCCGATGACACGCGGATGTATAACACCTTCCGCGCGCATCAATTGATTGACTGTGCAGCCGAGCAAGGCAAAGGCCACGAAATGAAGCAGGCCCTCTTTTCGACGTTCTTTACACGTCGCGAAAACGTCTCTGATGTACAGGTTCTGGCCGACGTGGCTGCAGGCATAGGGCTGAACCGAGCGGATGCGCTGGACATGTTGCAAAGCCAAGATCGAGCCAATCTCGTGCGCCAGAAAGAGCAATTCTGGATCAGCCAAGGTGTTCGGGACGTGCCCGCAATGGTGTTCGACCAACGTCACCTTGTGACCGGCGCACAGGGCGCGCAAAACTACGCCCGCATCTTGCTGGATCTACAAGACGACAGGGCCGCGTAAAACCCGTGAATACCGGGCGCTTCCAGCGCAAAAACCCACGATCGGACGGGTGTTGCCCGGCATGCCACCGCTGAGCAACCATAGCGGGGGTTGCATGACGTAAGTCTCCGCGACAACCTTCCTCTTGTAGAAAAAACCTAGTCGGAGTGGCCGCATGTCGGCCACTATAGCCTTTCAATCTTGAAGAGTTCCCAATTTATGGCACTGCATGACCACCCCATGTGGCGAAAGCCCCAACATCACCAGGACCTCGACCACGCACATGATCATGTCCACTGGGCCGAGTTGTTCTACGACCTGATCCATGTCGTGACGATCTTTCTGCTGGGCAACTACTTGTCGCATCATCTTGATCTGCATGGTTTTCTTGTCTTCGCTGGGGTCTTCATCACGCTCTGGTACGCGTGGGGCGAACTCAGCATATTCAACTCGATCTACGTCAGCACTGACTTCTGGCACCGGCTGATTATGGCCGTGATGATCTGCACGGTGATGTTCATGGCAGCAGCGATCCCTGCTATTGAAGGAAAGGGTTGGGTTTTCTTCGCGTTAGGATTTGCAGCGAACCGGGCCATGATCGCGGCGCTGTACTACCGCGCTCGGCGGGCCAATTCATCAGGCGAGTCAATGTCCTCGGCGCAAATCCGCAATTTCTCGGTCTTTGCGGTAATCTTTGCGACTACAGCCTTTTTGCCCACACCTCTTGCTTACTGGGCGTTTGCCGCCGCAATGGTGGCTACACAGGCAATGTACATGATCCCCGGTGTAACAGTCCTGCGTTTCGAGAGGTTTGTCCCGCGCCTTGGTCATATGGCTGAGCGGTTTGCTCTGTTGACATTGATCATATTGGGGGAAGGGTTCTTCAAACTGGTCGTTACCCTGTCCGAAAAAGGAATTTACAAAGTATCGCCGGACGTATTGGTCAACTTCGTCATCGGCGGCGTCTCGATGTTCGTGATGTGTTGGGTCTATTTCGACTTTGTCGGCAATGCCAAACCAAAGGACAAAAAGGTGTCGACGTTGGTCATCTGGTGGCTTGCGCACCTGATCTTGATGCTTTGCGGCGTCATGGTCGGCGTGGCTCTTGCTGCCGAGGTGAAAGTCGGATTTTGGGAACCATACCCAACAGAATATGCTGCCATTGGCTGTTTCGGACTTGCCGGTTACATCGCCATGCTGTGGGTGCTGCAAAACGTCATAGAACATCGTTTGGCAACGGATTTCGGGCGATGGGATGTGCGTGTATTCGGGATAGTGCTGGCAATCATCTGTTTCTTTATCGTCCCACATGTCCCCTCCTTGGTTGGCAATCTGATCTGGGGGACAGCTTTGCTATCGCAAATCGCGATCCCCCTCACGCGCGCCTGGACGCAGTTTCGACATGAGTGAGGCAGTCACAAGTTCGGGCTATCTAAGAAGGAAAGTATATTGGTGGCTCGAGCGCCCGGACCGGGCGGCCATCGGTCCCTGGTTGCTTGAGATAGCACTGATTGCCCTAATCACGCTGAATGTGGCCGCCGTTATCCTAGAGACGGTCGATTCCATATACACCCGCTGGGGCCTGGCGCTGAACCTCTTTGAGGGTCTTTCTCTGTTCGTATTCGTGGTCGAATACTCGGCAAGGCTGTGGGTCGCCACCGAAAATCCAAAGTACAAATCGCGCGCTGCTTGGGCCGTTTCCCCGATCGCCATCATCGATTTACTAGCGATTTTACCTGCGCTGCTCTATTTGATCTTCCCGGTTGATCTGCGTCTACTCCGGACCTTCCGCATGCTGCGACTACTCAAACTTACTCGGTACTCGCCTGCACTCGGCATGCTGCTTGCTGTGTTTGAGGAAGAGGTCGGCGCATTCTTTGCAGGTTTCTTCATCCTGATGGTGATGCTGATCTTTGCGGCCAGTGGTGCTTGGCTGGCAGAGCACGAGGCGCAACCGGAGGCATTCGGCTCGATCCCAGCGGCGATGTGGTGGGCGATGGCAACGCTGACGACCGTTGGTTATGGCGACGTGACGCCCGTGACAGTTGCCGGTAAGGTCTTCGGCGCTGCGATCACGGTGATTGGCATTGGTATGGCTGCGTTGCCTGCAGGGATCATTGCCAGCGGCCTAAACGACCAGTTGCACCGCCGACGGGCCAGTCTGGAACGTGAATTTCGAAGGGCCTTGGAAGATGGCGATATCTGCGAAGCCGATGAGAAGGAAATCGACGCAGTTCGCAAGCAATTGGGTCTCTCGCGCCGCGCTGCAGATCATATCCGAAACCGCGTGCATGCCGAAACGATGCCACAGGTTGATCACTGTCCCACCTGCGGTCAGCCAACGAAGCAAAGTGACAAGCCCTGAACGGTCACTTCCGTTCGGCACGCGTCAGCTTGACCGCCCGAACAAGCTGTCAACCGTGTCTGAGATTTGTTTTGAAAACCGAGCCGTCAATTCACTGGCCTGCGTTTTGCCGTACATCCCACCAATCGCATTCATTGAAATGGCAAAATACTGCACTGCTCCGATCAATTGAAATACCCGGGCGCGCAGTTCGGTTTCACTTGCTTCTTGCCCGACCGGGGTATGACTGGCGATCTCAATCAAACTGTCCAGATAGACCTTCATCGGCCAAACTTTGGCATTCGTCTGAACGTCTAGTAACGCTCGAACAGTCAGCCGCGCGTCATCGGGCAGCGATAAGTTGGACGCCAGAAATCGATCAAAATAGGTCTTTAGGTGCATCACTGGATCGGGCTGTTTCGCCGCTTCGATTTCAGCAAATTGCCTGTTGGCGAGACCGGATAGAACCTCGGAATACAGCTTTTGCTTCGTTCCGAAGAAATGCAACAAGGCCTGTTTTGACACACCTGCTTCGCCGGCCAAAGCGGCAAGGCTTGCGCCATGATATCCGTGGGTTGCAAACTGTTTTGAGGCGACCGTCAAATAGCCTGCCCTGGGATCGTTTTGCCTATTCATGGAACGCTCTCCTTTTGTGACGCTACGTATCAGATGAATTTTGGCTTACCAAGCGGTAAGACGCTTACCGATTGGTAAGTAAGGGCGGATTGATGGACAGACAAACAGAAATCGAACTGATAAAAGAGATCATCGGACTGGCCGATCAGAAATCGGCTTTCCTGGATGATTCGATCGCGCATTCCCCGATTTCACGCTACTCCAGCTCGGAACGATTCGAGCGTGAGCGGGCTATGATCTTCACGCGGCGCCCTGTTATCGTCGCGCAAAGCTCGGAGCTTGAAGTGCCTCGTGCTTTTCTGACCAAACGGTTTTTAGACTTGCCTGTTTTGCTGACACGCGACGAAAATGGGAATGTTCGTGCTTTCCTTAACGTTTGCCGTCACCGCGGCGCGAAATTGGAACGCGAGGCAAAGGGCTGCAAGCGAGTCTTTACTTGCCCCTACCACGCCTGGAGCTGGACCAACGAAGGTGAATTGCGTGCAGTGCCGCAAGAAGCGCAGGGTTTTCCTGACCTTCCACGTGCTGAGCGCGGCCTGCGTCGATTGCCCTGCGCCGAGAAAAATGGGTTCATTTGGATCGTTGCAGACCCAGATATCGCTGAGATGCCGGATATTGATGGCTGGCTTGCGGGGATCGGTGCGGAGCTGGATTGGATCGGGCTGGATCAGCACCGTATCGCCGCGATCGAAGAGATTGACATTAAGGCAAACTGGAAGTTGTTGATGGAAGGTGGAATGGAAGCTTATCACTTCCGGGTCGCCCACAAGAACACGATAGGTCCCTATTTCCCCGACAATCTGCTGACCTACCAGATGTTCGGTCCGCATATGCGCGCAGTTCTGCCTCGGATTTCAATGCCAGATATGCGCGATACGCCCGAAGACAAGTGGGAAATACGACGGGATGCCAATATGGTGTATACCTTGATGTCAAACTCTCAGCTTTTAGTGCAACAGGACCATGTTATGTGGTTCCATTTCGAACCCATTGCCCATGACTTGACCCATGTCCGAATGGCAACGCTGGTTCCACGTGCCTTGCCAGATACGGCGGAGATGCAAGCACATTGGGACAAGAACCAAAAAATCACAGTGACAGCATTGATGGAGGATTTCGAATTGGGCGAAGAAATCCAATCCGGCTTTGCCTCGCGCGGCAACCCAAGCCATCTATTCGGACGTTTCGAAGGCGCGCTACACCGATTTAACGCGAGCGTCGAAGAAATGCTTGCAGGCTAAAGACCTTTGACCTTCTTGTTAGCGGCCTGGAAACTCACAGCTACACGGGCTTTGTGCAGTCGTTCGCTGCGGAATGGCGCAGTTTTGTCAATTGAAGGTCCGCTAAGGGCTCGAACCGGACGCTACTGGCGTCGCAGAAAATGCCCTTGCCTATTTCGTCGCCGCCCAAAACGTCCCCGGATGCATGATGATATCGAAATGCTGCAAGCCCTTTTGCAGATCGAAATTGACCGAATGCCCACCCTTGCGCAGCAGTTCAGCATAGTCCCGGCTTTGGCGAATGAATTCGGGTGTGTCTCGTTCGCCGACGGTTACTCGATAGCGCGGGCCGGGTGCTGGGAGGTGTAGGATGGGGGACAGGTCGTGCACTTCGACGGGGGTTAGTTGCAGAGGATCGTTGACGGGCGTCAGGCTGATCGGCTCCAGATCGTACACCCCGCTGATCAGGATCACATCGCGCACGCGCAGCCCCGCGCGGGCCAGTGCGTCGGCTGAGGTGGCCATGACCATCGCTGCCAGATGCGCCCCGGCGCTGTGACCAGACAGAGTGATGCGCGCAGGGTCAAACCCCAGATTACCGGCGTTTGCGGCCAGCCATAGCAGGGCGGTGCGGCATTCTTCGATCATGTCGCCGATCCGCGCATCGGGGGCCAGAGTGTAGTTGAGGGTGGCAAAGGATTGCTCGGCCTCGATCATCGCCGGGGCTACCATAGCGGACTCGCGCTGGCTTAGCGCCTGCCAATAGCCGCCGTGGATGAACACATGCAACGGTGCGCCTGTGCCTTTTGCGGGGAAGAAATCCAGCACCTGCGTGGGGCTATCACCGTACGCGAGGTTCTCATGACAGTCCAATTGCGCCCGGTGCTGCGCGCTGAGCGCGGCCCAGCTTTCGACATAGGGCGTTAGGTCGCCGCCAATCATCGAGCGGGGGGAATATTCCTGATCCAGTTCGGCCTGTGTGAAACCTCGGTACAGCATGGGCTACTCCTGATCCGCATACATCAATTCGGTGCGTACATCGTAGAGATCATGAAAGAACCGCAAGTCCAAGGCTTTGCGCAGGAATGAAACGCCGCTGGAACCTCCGGTACCCGGTTGGTTGCCGATTACGCGCTCGACCGCGGTGACGTGGTCAAAGCGCCAGCGCTGGAACAGGGATTCAACGTCCATCAGTTTTTCGGCCAGCGCATAGAGGTCCCAATACTGCGCGGTGTTGCGGAAGACCTGTACCCACAGTTTCACAACGCGCGGATCGCCTGAATAGGGCTGCGCATAGTCTCGGTCCAGCAGGTCCTGGGGCACATCAAATCCCTGCCGGGCCAGCATAAACAGAACCTCATCATAGAGGGATGGTTTGGTCAGCGCGGCGGTCAGCATCTCCATCACTTCGGGGTCATGGGCGTGCACTTTCAGGGTCGCTGCGTCCTTGTTGCCCAGAATGAACTCGATCTGACGGTAGCCATGGCTTTGGAATCCCGATGAGCTGCCAAGGGCCTGCCGGAAGGTCATGTAATCGACTGGGGTCATGGTCAGTAGGGTTTCCCACGCGGCGATCAACTGCCGCTGGATTGCTTTCACCCGGTCCAGATTCTTCATCGCCGGGCCGAATTCGTCCTGTTGCAGAAAGTGGCGCACCTCGACCAGTTGGTGGTGCATCAATTTCAGCCACAGTTCGCTGACCTGATGGATGATGATGAACAGCATCTCATCGGGTTGGGCCGGGTCCTGAAAGGTCTTTTGCAGGTTCAGAAGCGTCTTGAGCTGAAGGAAGTCGCCATAGCTCTTGCGGTGGGTCTGGGTGAAATCGGTTACAAGGGATGGTTCGATCCCACGTTCCAGATATCTGTCGGTCTTGTCGCTCATGACGCCCCCTTGATGCGGTATTTCGCACCTGTCTAAGGCGTCATTTTGCAACTATCCAGTGTGTCAGGTCCAGTCCAGCACCACCTTGCCCGATTGGCCGGACTTCATCGCGGCGAAGCCGTCGGCAAAGTCGTCGACTTTCATCTGGTGCGTGATCACTCGGCTGACATCCAGACCGTTCTGCAGCATGGCGATCATCTTGTACCAGGTTTCAAACATCTCACGGCCATAGACGCCTTTGATGGTGATCGCTTTGAACACGATGCGCGACCAGTCGACGGGCGATTTGCCGGGCGGAATCCCCAGCAGGGCGATCTTGCCGCCCATCACCAGTGCCTCGACCATCTGGTCCAGCGCGGCTTGCGAGCCCGACATTTCCAGCCCCACATCGAACCCCTGCGTCATACCAAGATCCGCGATAACATCTTGCAGGTCTTCATTCGAGACATCGACGCTGCGCACGGTTGGCACCACATGTTCGGCCAGTTTCAGGCGGTCGGGGTTGATATCGGTGATCACCACATGGCGCGCACCGGCATGGCGGGCCACGGCTGCCGCCATTATGCCGATGGGGCCAGCGCCGGTGATCAGAACATCCTCGCCCAGCAGATCAAAGCTGAGCGCGGTGTGAACGGCATTGCCCAGCGGATCGAGGATTGCCCCGATCTCATCCGTGATATCGTCTGGCAGCGGCACCACGTTAAAGGCGGGCAGTTTCAGGTATTGGGCAAAGGCACCCTGTTCGTTCACGCCAATTCCGCGCGTGCCTGGGTCCAGATGGAACTTGCCAGCGCGACTTTGGCGACTGTCATTGGTGATCAGATGCCCCTCGCCCGAGCATCTTTGACCGACTGCCAGACCGGTCACGTTGCGCCCCAATTCCACGATCTCACCGGCGAATTCATGGCCAGTGATCATCGGAACCGGCACCGTGGCCGAGGCCCATTCATCCCAGTTCCAAATATGAATGTCGGTGCCGCAGATGCCAGTCTTGTTGATGCGGATCAGAACTTCATCCGGGCCGATCTCAGGCACCGGGGCCTGTACCATCCGCAGACCTTCCTCGGGTTTGGATTTCTCAAGCGCTTTCATGGTGTTGGGTCGCATTGGATTACTCCCACAAATCGGTCGACAGGTATTTCAACCCGCTGTCACACATCACAATCGCAACGCAGCCGCCCTTTTCCGGGCCACGCAGCAGCTGGATCGCGCCGGCAAGGTTGGCACCCGCCGAGTAGCCTGCGAAAATGCCTTCGGTTCGGGCCAGCAACCGCGCCCCATCCCGCGCTGCGTCGCCTGACACGGACAGATGCCCGGCCAATGAGATGCCGTTCAGGTGAACCAGATCATCCATTGCGTATCCGCCACCTTGGATTGGGTGATCGGGGTTTGTGATGGCTTCGCCAGCGATGGCCCGCGCGCCTTCGGGTTCCACGGCATAGCAGCGCACGCCATGCGGCGTCAGATAGGCGGCGGCCCCGGCCAGAGTACCGCCAGAGCCCGCAAAATCACAAAAGGCTGTGACGGTGCCGCCGGATTGCTCCCAGATTTCGGGTCCAGTGCCGGTTGCATGGGATTTGGGATTGCCGGAATGGCCGAATTGATCAGCCCGAAAAGCGTCGCGCTCGGCCGTGATGCGTTGTGCGGTCTCATCCACCAGTGCCAGATCCGCGCCCGATACCTCGCCGGGTTTGCTGCCCTCGGTTTGCGGCACGATCACGACTTCGGCCCCCAAAGCGCGCATCATCCGCGCGCGCTCGACCGAGTTTCCTGCGCTCATCACCGCTACAAAAGGATGCCCCAGAATGCCGCAGACAATCGCGAGACCTGTGCCCATATTGCCCGAGGTCAGCTCGACCACCGTCTGCCCTGGTGACAGGGTGCCATCCGCGCGGGCCAGTTCGATGATCGACCTTGTGGCGCGATCCTTTTTCGAGAACCCTGGCAACAGGTAATCCAGCTTGGCCAGAATGCGGCCCTCCAGACCTAGGTGCTGACAGACGCGCGACAGGTCAACAAGCGGTGTATTCCCAATCGCGTCGATGACAGAGGGCAGGATCACGAAATCACTCCTAGTTCTTTGCCGACCTTGCCAAACGCGGCCAAGGCGCGGTCCAACTCGTCGCGGGTCAGCGCCGCGTTCATTTGTGTTCTGATCCGCGCCTGTCCGCGCGGGACGACCGGGAAGAAAAAGCCCGAGACATATACGCCCTCGTCAAACAGCCTGTTGGCCATGTCCTGCGCCAGCGTCGCCTCGCCCAGCATCACCGGGATGATCGGGTGTTCGCCGGGCAGCAGGTCAAAGCCCAGTTTTTCCAGACCTTCCCGCCAGTATTTGGCGTTGCCGAACAGTTGGGCGCGCAGCATGTCGCCTTGTTCGACAAGACGGATCGCTTCAAGCCCGGCGGCGACGATCGAAGGCGGCAGCGAGTTCGAGAACAGATAGGGCCGCGCCCGCTGCCGCAGCAGGTCGATCACTGGCTGCGGCCCGGCGATATAACCGCCGATTGCCCCCCCAAGTGCCTTGCCCAAAGTTCCCGTCAGAATGTCCACATCGACGCCGAAATGATCCGGCGTGCCGGCACCGTTCGGCCCCATGAAGCCGGTGGCGTGGCAGTCATCGACCATGACGATTGCGTCATACATATCGGCCAGTTCACGGATTTTTGGCAAGTTGGCCAGATAGCCATCCATGGAAAACACGCCGTCGGTGGCGATCATGATATGCCGCGCCCCATCCGCGCGCGCCTGTTTCAGCCACGCCTCCAGATCGTTCATATCGTTGTTTATGTAGCGATAGCGCTTGGCCTTGCACAGCCGTACCCCGTCGATGATCGAAGCGTGGTTCAGACTATCCGAGATGATGGCGTCCTCAGGACCCAGTAGCGGCTCGAACAGCCCGCCATTCGCATCGAAACAAGCTGCAAACAAGATCGCATCATCCTTGTTCAGGAACTGCGCCAGCTTCTGTTCCAGCTCGCGGTGGATGTCTTGTGTACCGCAGATGAACCGGACCGAGGCCATGCCGAACCCTTTGGGGCCCATCGCACCAACGGCGGCGTCGATCAGCGCAGGGTGATCGGCAAGACCCAGATAGTTATTGGCGCACAAGTTTATGACCTGCTTGTCGCCCACCGTAATCTCACCGCCCTGAGGCGAGGTGATCATGCGTTCGCGTTTATACAGACCCTCGGATTCGATCTGCGAAAGCGTGTCCGTGATGTGTGATAGGAATGCATTTGCCATCTGGGCCTCCATAGCTCCCCGGTGTCTAGCATAGCGGATGCATTTCCGAAATAGAAGAATTGCAGTATTGCGGAAAATTTTCTTACATTGCGGATTGAAGGAAGCTTTAAGTGATAACTTTTTGCTGAACTCAATGTGATCCACTTTTTTCCACGCCGCGTATTCATTTGCATATCAACTGGGAGGGAAACGATATGACTAAGATCTCAACAGTCGCGGCATTGGCTCTGATGTTCGGTGCAACAGCGGCTTTCGCAGGGCCTGGCAATGGCAACACCGGTGGTGGTAACAGTGGGCTTGCTCAGTCGATGGCCGGGGCTGTTTCAGGTGGCGCGGCCACGCTCGGTCGGGACTTTGGAAGCAAAGGCAAAGGCACTGCTTCGGCGGTGAGCGGCGGCGGAAATGGCGGCTGGGGCAATATTGGAAGCAGTCTCAGCAGCATTACCGGTACAGACGGTCAGGTGTCCAACCGTGGAGGAACCCGCGGCGCAAACGACCTACCCGACGAGTAATAATTTATCAATCCGGACTGGCCGCCTGTTCAGGCGGCCGGTCGATCCTATAGACCGGTTTTCACAATTAGAAAAACGCGTGCCGGTCCATTATGTGCAATGATCGAGTGCGCAACATCCGCTGCATAACGCCCTGTGTCGCCTTGATGCAGAACCTCAGTTGCGGTGCCTGATTCAATCTCGACCGATCCCATCAAAACAGTCAAATGTTCACGAGAGCCTTTTGCATGCGGTTGGCTGATCAGTTTTCCGTCCGGCTCGAACCAGATATCGTACACTTCGTGCCCACCGGCATCTTCTGGCGGGGAGAGGATGCCGATCCGACAGCCATACCCCATATTGTCGATACTGGGCACATCCGACTGTTTCAGTACTTCAATTGTGTCGCCCTGAACCTCTTCATCCAAAAGCCCGGCAAAGTCTACATTCAGCGCACGTGTCAGGTTCCACAATGTCGCAATGGTGGGGCTGCTTTCCCCGCGTTCGATCTGGCTGACCATGGAGCGGGACACGCCACTGAGGTTGGCGACGGCCTCAAGCGACAGGCCTTTGGCGCGGCGCGCTTCTTTCAGGCGGGCAGGCAGGCGTGTCAGGATATCGTCTGTGGTTTCCGTCATTACGGAAACTCATGCGCCTTTGGAGGAGCGATGTCAATTCTGCTTGTGACGGTACGTCGTATAGGACAGCTACGCTGCAGGACGTAATAGTGCCGCCAGACCCAAGAGGAGATGAGATATGAAAGACATCGTTATTCTGGATGGTGCCCGCACCGCGGTTGGTACGTTTGGCGGGGCACTGGCCTCGACCGCGCCGATTGATCTGGCGACCGTTGTGACTGAGGCCGCGATGGAGAAGTCGGGCGTCGAAGGTGGTCAGATCGGCAATGTTGTGTTCGGCCATGTGATCAACACAGAACCGCGTGATATGTATCTGTCTCGGGCCGCTGCCAAACAGGCGGGAATTCCGGTCGAAACGCCTGCGATGAACGTGAACCGACTATGCGGTTCGGGTGCGCAGGCGATTGTGTCGGCAGTGCAGTCGCTGAAGTTGGGTGATGCAGATTTTGCTGTGGCCGGTGGTGCCGAAAGCATGTCGCGCAGCCCCTATATCCTACAGCAGGCGCGCTGGGGTGCAAAAATGGGCGATATCAAGTCGCTGGACATGATGCTGGGTGCGCTGAATTGTCCGTTTGGCACTGGTCATATGGGTGTCACGGCTGAGAACGTCGCGGATGAGCACCAGGTCACGCGCGAGCAGATGGATGAGTTCGCCTTGACCAGCCAGACCCGTGCTGCTGCGGCGATTGAGGCTGGGTACTTCCAGAGCCAGATCACGCCGGTTCAGGTCAAAGTCAAGCGCGACATGGTCGATTTCATGGTCGACGAGCATCCCAAGACGACCTCAATCGAGGCGCTGGCAGGTCTGCGCCCGGCGTTCAAGAAGGATGGTCGGGTGACGGCGGGCAATGCGTCGGGCATCAACGACGGTGCGGCGGCGATGGTTCTGGCCACGGCTGATGCTGCTGAAAAGGCGGGTCTGAAGCCCAAGGCGCGTATTCTAGGCTATGGCCACGCCGGTGTGCGCCCTGAGGTGATGGGTATTGGTCCGGTGCCTGCGGTGCAGAACCTGTTGGCCCGAACGGGTCTGTCGATCGAAGATTTCGATGTGATCGAAAGCAATGAAGCCTTCGCCTCGCAGGCGCTGGCGGTGAACAAGGAACTGGGTCTGGACGCGACCAAGGTGAACCCGAACGGCGGCGCGATTGCGCTGGGCCACCCGGTGGGGGCAACCGGGGCGATCATCACGCTGAAAGCGCTGTATGAGCTGGAACGCATCGGCGGCTCGAAAGGTCTGGTGACCATGTGTATTGGCGGCGGTCAGGGTATCGCCATTGCATTCGAACTGCTCTGATCTCAGACTGTGTCGGGGGGCTGTCTGCCCCCCTTCGCGCCTTTGGGCGCGAATCCCCCCGAGGATATTTTCAGCCAGATGAAGGGCGGATCGGTTTTAGCTGAGCGCTGAAAGGATCAGCACGATGGCTGCGCCTGCGGCGGCTCCGATCGTTGCAGGAAGCGCCGCGGACCAGAAGCGAGCAGACTTGGGGTCGTCTTTTTGGGTTTGGGCGATTAGCGCGTTTTCGACCAGCGCAGGCAGACGAGGGCCGAAACGGGCAAGGACTAGTGCAGTTTTGCTGAAATCGCGCAGGGCGGCACGGGGGCCGATGGATTTCTTGATGTAGTCCTCGACCACGGGGCGGGCGACTTCCCAGATGTTGACCTGCGGGTCGAGCGAACGGGCCACGCCTTCGACGACGACCATTGTACGTTGCAGCAGGATAAGTTCGGTGCGGGTTTCCATGCCGAAGCGTTCGGTGACTTCGAACAGGTAATTCAGCAGGCGGCCCATCGAGATATGGGTGGCGTCCATGCCGAAGATGGGCTCTCCGACTGCGCGCAGGGCGCGGGCGAACTCGTCGACATCTTGATTGGCGGGGACATAGCCCGCTTCGAAATGCACCTCGGCAACCCGTTTGTAGTCGCGGCGAATAAAGCCAAAGAGGATTTCGGCGTAAACCCGGCGGGTATATTCGTCGATATGCCCCATGATGCCGTAGTCATAGGCGATGATATCGCCATTAGCCGCGACCTTGAGGTTGCCTTGATGCATGTCGGCGTGGAAATAGCCATCTCGAAGGGCATGCAACAGGAAAAGCCGCAGGACGCGTTCGCCCAGATCGCGACGGTTATGATTGGCGGCGTCCAAGGCGTCATTGTCGCCCAACGGGATACCGTCCGCCCAGCTAAGGGTCATGACCCGGCGCGCCGAGAGCGACCAAACCACCGGAGGCAGCCAGAACCCGGAATCATCTTTGGTGTTGGCCGCGTATTCCGAGGCTGCGGCGCTTTCCAGACGCAGGTCCAGTTCGCCCCGCACGACACCGTCGAAATGTTCGATCACCTCCATTGGGCGCAAGCGGCGTGCACCGGGGGCGAACAGCTGCACGATGCGGGCGGCGAAATAGAAGGCGTCCACATCCTTGCGGAAGGCGCGTTCGATGCCGGGGCGCAGGACTTTGACGGCGACATTCTCACCGTTACTAGTTAGCTTGGCCTTGTGAACCTGCGCGATGGAAGCCGCGGCGATGGGTTCGCTGAATTCCGAAAACACCTCATCCACGGGTTGGCCCAGTTCTTTGGCGACTTCGGCCATAGCTTCATCGCGGGAAAATGGGGGCAGTTTGTCTTGCAGCACGCGCAATTGGGCGGCCAGTTCATTGCCGACCACGTCGGGGCGGGTCGAAAGCACCTGACCGAATTTGATATAAGCCGGACCCAGCGCCGTCAGGGCGCGGGTGGCGGGCGGCATGTCCGGATCGCCCTTGTAGCCCAGCCATTGAAACGGTTTGCCCAAAGTGTGGGCAAGGATGCGAAGGGGTTTGGGGGCTTCGAACGCGTCCAGAACCACATTCATGGCGCCTGTGCGCTCCAGCGTGGCGCCTGTGCGGATCAGGCGGATGATGTTGTGAGGGCCGCGCATTTAGATCTTCCAACCGGAATGCAGCGCGGCGATACCCATGCTGAGATTGCGGTATTTGGCGTTTTCGAACCCGGCCGCGCGGACCATGCCCAGAAACGTTTCCTGATCGGGGAATTTGCGGATCGACTCGACCAGATATTGATAACTGTCGTAGTCATTGGCGATCAGCTTGCCCATGCGCGGGATGACGTTGAAGCTGTAGAGGTCATAGAGCATTTGCAGCCCGTCATTCGGCAACTGGCTGAACTCCAGTACCATCAGGCGGCCGCCGGGTTTCAGCACACGGTAGGCTTCGTTCAGTGCCTCTTGCGGGCGGGTCACGTTTCTGATGCCGAAGGAAATTGTGTAGACGTCGAAGGTGTTGTCCTCGAAGGGCAGGGACATGGCGTCGCCCACCACCCAGTTCAGGCTGTCGGCCATCTGATCTGCTTCGGCGCGTTGGCGGCCTTCGACCAGCATCGGCTCGGTCAGGTCCAGAACGGTGGCGTGGCCGTGCCCCGCGCGCTTGAGGAAACGAAAGGAAATGTCTCCGGTACCGCCCGCGACATCCAGAAGGCGCTGACCGGGGCGCGGAGCCAGCCAGTCCATCATCGCGTCTTTCCAGACCCGATGGATCCCCATCGACATGACATCGTTCATCACGTCATATTTCGAGGCAACCGAGTTGAACACGCCTTGCACACGCCCGGCCTTTTCAGCCTCGCGTACGGTTTCGAACCCGAAATGAGTGGTCTTGTCGCTGTTGTCGGACATAAGCCTTGCCGTTCGTCGAATTTCGCCTCTGTTATAGGGCCATAAGAGGCGGGCACAATGCGGCCCTTTGGAATAGGAGCCATCTAATGCCCGAATTGCCCGAGGTCGAGACAGTAAGACGCGGTTTGACCCCGGCGATGGAGGGGGTGGTGATCGAACGCGCCGATGTGAACCGTCCCGATCTGCGCTGGCCCTTCCCCGACCGTATGGCCGAGCGGCTGACAGGGCAGCGGATAGATCGGTTGCGGCGGCGGTCAAAATACATTCTGGCCGATCTTTCCAGCGGCGAGACCTTGCTGATTCATCTGGGCATGTCGGGGCGGATGACGGTCTCGGGCGATCCGTTGGGTCAGTTCGTGCATGATCATCCTGCGGCGCAAAAACATGACCATGTGGTCTTTCACATGGCTAATGGTGCGCGCGTCACCTTTAACGACCCGCGCCGGTTCGGGGCGATGGACCTGTTGCCCACCGCGAATGCCGAGGCGCATAAGCTGCTCTCGGTTCTGGGGCCGGAACCCTTGGGCAATGACTTTCACGAGCAGCACCTGATTGATGCGTTCATGGGCAAGAACACCCCTGTCAAATCCGCACTGCTGGATCAGGGAATCGTTGCCGGATTAGGGAATATCTATGTCTGCGAGGCGCTTTATCGCGGCAGAGTGTCGCCACGTCGCAAAGCTGGGAAAATTTCGACGCCGCGTGTTGCAGCACTGGTCCCGATTATCCGGAAGGTCCTGCAAGATGCCATTCAGGCTGGCGGGTCGTCCCTGCGTGATTTCCGCCAAGCCGATGGAGAACTTGGATATTTTCAGCACAGCTTTGATGTCTACGGGCGCGAAGGCGAACCCTGCCGCACCGAAGGCTGCGGCGCGCCGATCAAGAGAATCACCCAGTCCGGTCGCTCATCCTTCTATTGCGCGCAATGCCAAAGATAACTTGATCCAGCTTTTGCGCGTGATAATGAATCGTATCTGAACGGAACAACCGGAAGCTTACACCTCATGGCTTTTGAGACGATCATCGTCGAAATCGAAGACCACGTCGCTCTTATCAAGCTGGACAGACCCGATGCCCTGAACGCGCTGAATTCGCAGCTTATCGGCGAATTGTGCGCGGCATTGGAAGATGCCGATAGCAATGACAAGGTGCGCTGCATCGTCATCACCGGCTCGGACAAGGCATTTGCTGCAGGCGCGGACATCAAGGAAATGTCCATGATGAGCTTTGTCGACGTCTACACTACGAATCTGTTTGCGGATCTGAACGACCGCATGACGGCCATCCGCAAGCCGATCATTGCAGCCGTGGCAGGCTATGCGTTGGGCGGTGGGTGTGAACTGGCGATGCTATGCGATTTCATCATCGCCGCAGACAGCGCCAAGTTCGGCCAGCCCGAGATCAATCTGGGCGTGATCGCAGGTTTGGGCGGCAGCCAGCGACTGACCCGCTTCGTGGGCAAGTCCAAGTCGATGGACATGAACCTGACCGGTCGGTTCATGGACGCGGACGAGGCAGAACGAGCCGGTCTTGTCAGCCGCGTGGTGCCGGCCAAGAAACTTCTAGAAGAGGCGATGGCAGCCGCACAGAAGATCGCAGAGAAATCTCAGCTGAGTGCAATGGCCGCGAAAGAGGCGGTCAACCGCAGCTACGAACTGACGCTGAGCGAGGGGATGCTGTTCGAACGCCGCGTCTTCCATTCGATGTTTGCGACTGAAGATCAAAAAGAGGGCATGGCTGCGTTTCTTGAAAAACGCGCCGCGCAATTCCGCGACAAGTAAGCAGGCGGCATATCGGATCAGGCGGGCAGGGCCCGCCTTTTTCATGTCTGATATGCGGCTACAAGAATCTGCTTGGCAAACCCCGGCAGTTTGGATAGTAAGCGCCGCTATACATGCGCGTGCGGCCCGCTTGGCCCGACTCACACTCGTGATTTCTGATCCGGTGCGGATAATTCCGTGGCGCGCAACCCTAGATAACCGTACCGAACAAAGGTCAGAGACACATGGCTAACTCGCCCCAGGCAAAGAAACGCGCTCGTCAGAACGAAAAGCGTTTTGCAATCAACAAAGCGCGCCGTTCGCGCATCCGCACCTACCTGCGCAAAGTTGAAGAAGCGATCGCTTCCGGAGACAAAGACGCAGCAACTGCTGCTCTGCGTGCAGCTCAGCCCGAACTGATGCGCGGCGTCACCAAAGGCGTTTTCCACAAGAACACTGCATCGCGCAAGATGTCGCGTCTGTCGGCGCGCGTCAAAGCGCTGGGCTGAGGCGCACAGTGACCGCTGGTGACCCTAGGTCACGTAAGCAAGACTGATCTATTTAAAGGGCGTCGCGCAGTGCGGCGCCCTTTCTGCTGTTGCCAGAATACCGCGTCCTCACGAAACCGAGAGATTCTTTCGCCCCCAGACCCGAGTCAATATCAGAGTTTCGTTGCCCCGAGCGTCACCCTCTTGCTACCACTGTTTTAGCGATTCACTCGCTTGGGGGGACAGGCTGTTTCACCGACCGGACTGAGGGGCATCAGGATGGTCAGGGAACGATTGTCGGCAACCGGTTGCACCGGTTTGCTGGTCTGCTGTGGGACTTGGCGCACCAAGGACCTAGGCCCTGTCGAAAATTGAGATTGCGAGCCACGACCCGGTTTTCGGGGCGATCCGGTTATGGAACGTCTGCGAAATTGGTTTGTGCAGGCTTTCTGGGACGAAGGCGCCGAGCTTTGCGGGTTCGGCGGGTGGGTATCCTTTTGCGAGTGAGCGTCAGAACCGGGCAACCGGACACATTAATAAGGCCGACAGGCCAATAAAGAATGGGATGCGTGAGGCGCTGAATGACACAAGAGAAATGGGGACTACTGCAAAACAATTTGCTCAAGGCAATCGGCAAGAACAATTACACGACCTGGATTGAACCTCTGCAATTCCAAGAAGTTCAGGATGGCGTTGCGGTGTTCTCGGTGCCGACGAACTTTATGGGCAATTACGTCAGCCAGAATTTTGCCGACCTGATTCTGTATGAGATGAATACATCCGGGGAATCCGTTCAGCGTCTGGCCTTTCGGGTCGCGGCCAACTCGCCTGCGCGCCCTTCGGTCGAAGCTACACCTGCGGTTGAAGTCCCGCAGGATGAGCTTCTGTCGCAGCAGGCTGCCGTCGGAAATGAGGCGCTTGAGTCCCTGCAAGCTGCTCCGCTGGATACCCGTTTTACCTTTGATACGTTTGTTGTCGGCAAACCCAACGAATTGGCCCATGCCGCCGCGCGCCGCGTGTCCGAAGGCGGTCCGGTGACCTTCAACCCGCTGGTTCTGTATGGTGGTGTTGGTCTGGGTAAAACCCACCTGATGCACGCCATTGCGTGGGAGTTGAAGACCAAGCGCCCTGATCTGAACGTGCTGTACCTGTCAGCAGAACAGTTCATGTATCGTTTCGTTCAGGCCCTGCGCGAACGCCGGATGATGGATTTCAAACACCTGTTTCGCTCGGTCGACGTGCTGATGGTTGATGACGTGCAGTTCATCGCAGGCAAGGATTCCACGCAGGAAGAGTTCTTTCACACCTTCAACGCGCTGGTGGATCAGAACAAACAGATCATCATCTCGGCCGATCGTGCGCCGGGTGAGATCAAGGATCTGGAAGACCGTGTCAAATCGCGCCTGCAATGTGGTCTGGTTGTGGATCTGCATCCCACTGACTATGAGCTGCGTCTGGGCATTTTGCAGAACAAGGTACAGCACTATAGCGCCACCTATCCCGACCTGCAGATCGCTGATGGCGTGCTGGAATTTCTGGCCCACCGCATCTCGACCAATGTGCGGGTGCTGGAAGGTGCGCTGACCCGTCTGTTTGCTTTTGCCTCGCTGGTAGGTCGCGAGATCGATATGGAACTGACGCAGGATTGTCTGGCTGACGTGCTGCGTGCCTCAGAGCGCAAGATCACCGTCGAGGAGATTCAGCGCAAAGTGTCCGAATACTACAACATCCGTCTGTCGGATATCATCGGCCCCAAGCGCTTGCGGTCTTATGCTCGCCCGCGTCAGGTGGCGATGTACCTGTGCAAGCAGTTGACCAGCCGCTCGCTGCCCGAGATCGGGCGTCGGTTTGGCGGGCGCGACCACACCACCGTTATGCATGGTGTGAAGCGCATCGAAGAGCTGAAGACCACCGACGGTCAAATCGCCGAAGACGTGGAAATGCTACGCCGCGCTCTGGAGGCGTAGGACGTATCTTCAGAAAACAGGAAAACGCCCCGGAGCCTCACATCCGGGGCGTTTTCTTGTGCGATAAACTCCACGGTTGATTGGGAACTGTGCCCAAGCGGCCACGTGGCCCTTGACCCTTTGGGCAATCCGACTCAGAAATCCATAAAAAATCCTTGTGCCTCAGGGTGGAACCGCTAACGTGCCAGTCCCGCCCCTATCGGCACGCAAGTCAGAGGAATTGAGGGTATGAAGATCAGCATCGAACGCGGCACCCTTCTCAAGGCCGTTTCGCAGGCCCAATCCGTTGTGGAGCGTCGCAACACCATTCCGATACTGGCCAATGTGCTGATCGAGGCCGAAGGTGATCAGGCCATGTTCCGCGCCACCGATCTGGATATCGAGGTGGTCGACAAGGCCCCTGCGCAGGTAGAACGCGCGGGCGCGACCACAGTGGCCGCCACCACCTTGCATGAAATTGTGCGGAAACTGCCCGATGGCGCGCTGGTTACGCTGACAGCTGACAGCGCCGCAGGGCGTCTGACGGTCGAGGCCGGGCGGTCGAACTTCTCGCTGGCGACGCTGCCGAAAGAGGATTTCCCGGTGATGGCGTCCTCGGAATATCAATCGAACTTTACAGCCTCTGCGGCGCTGCTGCGGCGGCTGTTCGACAAGTCGAAATTTGCAATCTCGACGGAAGAGACGCGCTATTATCTGAACGGCGTCTATATGCATGTGGCCGATGGGTCAGATGGCGGCAAGGTGCTGCGCTGTGTGGCCACCGATGGGCATCGTCTGGCGCGCATCGATGCGGACTTGCCTGATGGGGCGGCAGACATGCCGGGCGTGATCGTACCACGTAAAACCGTAGGTGAGCTGCGCAAGCTGCTGGACGATGACGAGATGGACATCGCTGTCTCGGTCAGCGAGACGAAAGTGCGTTTTGCTACTCCCGATATCACGCTGACTTCCAAGGTGATCGACGGCACCTTCCCCGACTACACTCGTGTTATTCCGCAAGGCAACACGCGCCAGTTGGAAGTGGATGCCGCCGAGTTCGCTCAGGCTGTGGACCGGGTGGCGACCGTCTCGTCCGAACGCTCGCGCGCGGTGAAGTTGCAGTTGGATGCGGATAAACTGGTTTTGTCGGTCAATGCGCCCGATAGCGGTGCGGCTGAGGAAGAACTGGCCGTGGCATATGGCGATGAGCGGCTGGAGATCGGGTTCAACGCGAAATACCTGCTGGAGATTGCGTCTCAAGTGGATCGCGAGAATGCGGTGTTCCTGTTCAATTCGGCCGGTGATCCAACCCTGATGCGCGAGGGCAATGACCAAAGCGCGGTTTATGTTGTCATGCCGATGCGCGTCTAGTCGCGCTGGCGCGCGATGCCTCCGGCGGAGGTATTTTTGAACAGAAGAAGGGAGGGGTCATGGGATTGGCCCTGACCGAGCTTACGGTCTCGCATTTTAGGTCTCATAAGCTGGCGCGTTTGTCTCTGGATGGGCGGCCGGTGGCGATCCATGGGCCGAACGGGGCCGGGAAGACCAATATTCTGGAAGCGGTGTCGTTGTTTTCGCCCGGTCGCGGCATGCGGAGGGCGAGTGCCGCTGAGATGACGCGACGACCCGAAGCGCTGGGGTGGAAGCTGTCAGGCCTGCTGAACGCACAGGGGCAAGGCTATGAGATCGAGACATGGTCCGAAGGGGGCGCTGCGCGGCAGGTTCGGATTGATGACAAGGCGGCCAGTCAGATTGATCTGGGCAAGCTGGCGCGCGTGGTCTGGCTGATCCCGTCGATGGATCGGCTGTGGATCGAAGGGGCTGAGGGGCGACGGCGGTTTCTGGATCGTATCGCGCTGAGTTTCGATCCCAGTCATGCCGAGGCCTCGCTGACCTATGAGAAATCCATGCGCGAACGCAACCGCCTGCTGAAAGAGCAGGTGCGGGATGCCCATTGGTATGCCGCGCTGGAAGGGCAGATGGCCGAGACCGGGTATCGCATCCATGCGACGCGTTTGGCGGCCTTGGAGCATTTGCGCGGGGCGCAGGAGCAAGCTGAAACCGCGTTTCCTTCGGCTGATCTGGAATTGGTGCAGTCTGAGGGTGCGATGCCGGGTACGGTTGAGGATCTGCGTGAGGCGCTGAATGAAAGCCGGTTTCGCGATCTGGCGGCGGGGCGGACCTTGGTGGGGCCGCATCGATCGGACCTGTACGGTGTCTTCGCGGCCAAGGGTGTACCGGCCAAGGATTGCTCGACCGGAGAGCAAAAGGCCCTGCTGGTCTCGCTGATCCTGTCGAATGCGCGGGCGCTGGCGGGGATGGTGGGTGCACCGCCGATTGTGCTGCTGGATGAGGTGGCCGCCCATCTGGATGCCGGGCGGCGAGCGGCGCTCTATGATGAGATTTGCGCGCTGGGTGCGCAGGCCTGGATGACGGGCACCGGGCCTGAGCTGTTTGTGGAATTGGGCGACCGGGCCCAGACGCTGGTTGTGACCGAAAGCGACGGGGCCTCGGTTGTCGCTTAGGCAGGTTCGCTGACCTTGCGTTCCCACAGGAAGCCGCGCATCACTTGATCGACCGGGGTTTGCGCCATGTGATTCATGTAGTTCGACATGGTTTTCTGAGCCAGACCCAGCACCACGTCCAGCACCGCGCGGTGCGAGTAACCTGCGTCAAAGAAGGCTTGCAGCTGTTCCTCGGTCGGGTTGCCGCGGCTTTGCATCACTTGCAGGGTGAAGGTGCGCAGTGCCTCAAGCTTGGCGGACGGCAGCGGGGTTTCGTTGCGCAGCGCCTCGGTGATTTCGTCCGAGACCTTCATCATCTTGGCGATGCCGGTATGGGCGGGCACGCAGTAGTGGCATTCGTTTTCCACGTTGATGGTCTGCCATACGACGGTTTTTTCGTCATTGTCGAAATCGGTTTGCAGAAACAGGTGGTGCAGCATCTGGTAAGCTTCCAGGTGCTGGGGGCTTTCGGCCATCACCTTGTGCAGGCCGGGCAGGCGCCCAAATGCGGCCTGCGACTTTTCCAGCAGCGGTTTGGACCCTTCGGGCGCTGTTTCGAGGTCATGAGAGGGGAAGTTTGCCATGTCAAAGCTCCTGTTTCTGGTGAAGTGAATCACATTTAGGCTTTCTTGAGTGATCGCTCAAGTATATATTTGAGCAAACGTTCAAGAATTGGTGACGGCGATGCCAAGAAAACCATCATACGACCGGGATGCGCTGATTGCGCAGGCGCGGGATATATTCTGGCGGCAGGGGTGGGCCGGCACGTCGCTGAAAGATCTAGAACACGCGCTGAACCTGAAACCTGGCAGCTTTTATGCCGCATTCGGGTCGAAGGATGCGCTTTATGCACTGACATTAGAGCGATACGCGCAGGACGGCGTAGCGCGTCTGATGGCGATGGCTGATGAGATGGGTCCGTTGCGGGCACTAAAAGCGCAACCGCATGTGGTGATCGACGCGGGTGCTGTGCCGACGCATGCCTGTATGCTGGCCAAGACCTATGCGGAATTGCAGGCCAAAGGTCATGAGTTGGCGGACAAGGCGAGTGGCCACATGGTCGAGATGAAAGAGTGTTTCGCCACGCTCTTCCGTCGTGCTCAGCAAGCCGGAGAGATCGGGCCGGATCACGACCCGGATCGGCTGGCTGCACGGTATCAGTCGGACATTCTGGGCCTGCGATTGTCCGCCGAACGCAACGATGTGAATGCCGCAGAAATCGCCGCAGATATCGCGTCGGATTTGGACCGGCTTTGATCGGCCGAAAACGGCAGAGAAAACCACAAAATCTTGGGGGAGCGCGTGACATTCCCCACCAGAAAACGTATAAGTTACCAAAATAATATAGGTACTAACGGCATGTCCGACGACGCACAGGCACCACAGGAATACGGCGCTGATTCCATTAAAGTTCTCAAAGGCTTAGAAGCTGTTCGCAAACGTCCCGGTATGTATATCGGGGATACGGATGATGGCTCGGGTCTGCACCATATGGTGTATGAGGTCGTCGACAACGGAATTGATGAGGCGCTGGCCGGTCACGCCGACCATGTAACCGTAAAAATCCACGCCGATTCCAGTGTTTCAGTCAGCGACAATGGGCGCGGGATTCCGGTGGATATTCACCCCGAAGAGGGTGTGTCCGCCGCTGAGGTCATCATGACCCAACTGCACGCGGGCGGTAAGTTTGACAGCAACTCGTACAAGGTGTCGGGCGGTCTGCACGGCGTGGGTGTCTCGGTGGTGAACGCCCTTTCCGATTGGCTAGAGCTGCGCGTCTGGCGCAACGGCAAGGAACATGTGGCGCGCTTTGAAGGTGGCGAGACAGCAGAGCATCTGAAAGTGGTTCAGGAGTGTGGTGAACGGACCGGGACCGAAGTGCGGTTTCTGGCCTCGACCGATACATTCTCGAACCTCGAATATTCGTTCGATACGTTAGAAAAGCGCTTGCGTGAGCTGGCCTTCCTGAACTCGGGCGTGCGGATCATCCTGATCGACGAGCGCCCCGCCGAACGGCTGGAAACCGAGCTGTTCTATGAGGGCGGTGTTAAAGAATTCGTCAAATACCTCGACCGGTCCAAGACACCAGCGATGCCTGAGCCGATCTATATCAAGGGTGAACGCGACGACATCGGCGTGGAAATCGCCATGTGGTGGAATGACAGCTATCACGAGACGGTCCTGCCTTTCACCAACAACATCCCTCAGCGGGACGGCGGCACGCATGTGGCCGGGTTCCGGGGTGCTTTGACCCGGACGATCAACAATTACGCGCAGTCCAGCGGGATCGCGAAGAAGGAAAAGGTCAGCTTCACCGGCGATGACGCGCGCGAAGGTCTGACCTGCGTGTTGTCGGTTAAAGTACCTGATCCGAAATTCTCATCCCAGACCAAGGACAAGCTGGTGTCGTCCGAGGTGCGCCCAGCGGTCGAAGGCTTGATGAACGAAAAGCTGGCCGAGTGGTTCGAAGAGAACCCGAATGAGGCCAAGGGGATCGTCGGCAAGATCATCGAGGCCGCTTTAGCCCGTGAAGCCGCCCGCAAAGCCCGCGAACTGACCCGCCGCAAGACGGCGATGGATGTGAACTATTTGGCCGGTAAGCTGAAGGACTGTTCCGAGAAAGATCCGTCTAAGACTGAAGTTTTCCTCGTCGAGGGTGACTCGGCCGGTGGTTCCGCCCAGACGGGTCGGGACCGTCTCACTCAGGCCGTACTGCCGTTGCGTGGTAAGATCCTGAACGTCGAGCGCGCGCGGTTTGACCGGATGTTGTCATCTCAGGAAATTGGTAACCTCGTGATGGCGCTGGGCACCGGCATTGGTCGGGACGAGTTCAACATCGAAAAGCTGCGCTACCACAAGATCGTCATCATGACGGATGCCGATGTGGACGGCGCGCATATTCGGACTCTGCTGTTGACCTTCTTCTACCGGCAAATGCCAGAGCTTATCGAAGGTGGATACCTTTATATCGCGCAGCCACCGCTCTATAAGGTTTCGCGTGGTAAATCAGAGGTTTACCTGAAGGATCAGGCGGCTCTGGATGACTACCTGATCAATCAAGGGGTCGAGGGCGCGGTGCTGAAGCTGGGCTCGGGCGAGGAAATCATCGGGCAGGACCTGACTCGCGTGGTCGATGAAGCGCGTCAGTTGAAACGTGTTTTGGACGCCTTCCCAACCCACTACCCGCGTCACATTCTGGAACAGGCTGCGGTGGCAGGTGCCTTTGTGCCCGGTGCGGTCGATGCCGACCTGCAAGGCGTCGCGGACAAGGTGGCCGCTCGTCTGGACCTGATCGCGCTGGAATATGAACGCGGCTGGCAGGGCCGGATCACACAGGATCACGGCATTCGTCTGGCCCGCATCCTGCGCGGCGTCGAGGAGGTCCGTACACTGGACGGCCCCATGCTGCGGTCTGGTGAGGCACGCAAAACCGGCAGCTTCACGCAAAGCCTGCAAGAGGTCTACAACACCCCCGCCACCCTGATCCGCCGCGACCGGACGCAGGCCATCCACGGCCCGCTGGACCTGTTGCGCGCCATTCTGGAAGAAGGCGAAAAGGGCCTGTCTCTGCAGCGCTACAAGGGTCTGGGCGAAATGAACCCTGATCAGCTGTGGGAAACCACGCTGGACCCAGATGCACGTACACTGTTGCAGGTCCGCGTGGATGACATGGTCGAGGCGGATGACCTGTTCACCAAACTAATGGGCGATGTAGTCGAACCGCGCCGAGAATTCATCCAGCAAAATGCACTAAGCGTGGAAAATCTGGATTTCTAGGGATTTTGTAGGTGCGCCCATAGCTTTGCATTTCGCCCAAAGAGTTACATTTTTAGCCCAAAACTTTGGGCGCATTAACCTTCAACTTTCTTGGTTCGAGGCTCCATATCTTCGGGTCTCATTCTTTGCTTGTTTCGCGCCATCGCCGTATTGCCGGGGAAGGTTTTCGGATGGCCGCTTCCAGCCCGAAGCGGACCTTCGCAACCAAGCTTTGCTAACTCCGAAATACACAACGAAACGGCCAGTTGCAGAGGTTGTATCGGCGGTGGCAACCAACCATTCATGTCGTCGACTAACCTGTTCAACGTCGCACTACAACTTCTCCGAACTGATCCCACGAGGACCTAATCTTCGAAGCGTTCATTTGGCTCGACCACATTTACTTGCTTCGGAACTTGGTCGGTGTCATTCCGGTCTGACCTCGGAAAAAGCGAGTGAAATGGGACTTGTCAGAATAGCCGAGCATCAGTCCGATCTCTGCAATTGTCATCTGGTTTTGTTTGAGGTGCTCCTTGGCGACATCGATACGCAGCCGTTTGATTTCGCGCGGTAACGTTGTGCCTTGTTGATGAAGCGCTTTCAGGAACCGTTCCGGCTGTATTCCCAGCAACTCGGCCACCATCTCCGGCCCCAAATCGGGTTCATCCAGTTTGCCGCGCAACACAGAGCGCAAAGCAGCCACCACAGTTACTTCTTCATCTTGTCGCGGTGAGGCCATCGGCTTGGCAGAGCCGTCAGAGACATGGTGCAAAAACAACCATTCCACAGGAAAACTAATTTGCATTCCGGGATCGGTTCCAAGGCCAACCTCGATCCCTTTGTAGTCGATAGGCAGCCCATTGATGTATCTGCTTTCCCATCGCACACGGGAAGAGTCCCAGGACTCTCCGACGACGGTCTGCAATAGGCGTACATAGATTGCGGCACCAAAACCGGTCACCTGAATGGGTGGGACGGTTGGTTCCTGTTGCCTCTCGATACGATAAGTCGCTTTGTCTGCTTCAATGACAAGGCTGTGCCGCACAGAATTGGACTCCTGCGGCACGAGCTCAACAAAGCGGGTAAAAAACTCGAACAGCGTTTTTGTAGATTGCAAGGCTTGAGCGAAGGGCGGCCACTCTTGCAGGTCAAACGCTTCCCCTACATTCAGTCCTAGGTATCGATCCCCTGATACTTCTGAGAAAGCATTTACCAAGCCGTAAACCAACTCGGAGTGAACGAACACGGATGGGTTAGTCATCAGTTCAGCTTTCAAGCCGACCTGATCCAATGCTGGTTGCGGATTGATCTTACGTTCGGTGAGATATTGCAGAAAGGGAGCGGCTAAAGAGAGGCGAACAAAGCCCTCGCTTTGCTCTCGGGAGGTGGAGTTGAAAGGCAAGCTCATAACCCTTGTTGGATTAGCTTTAAGAAGTGGCCATTTTTGCAGTCACATTCGTACATCTTAATTCAAAAGGGGCAACCGAGCCAATGAATTCCAGACTATAGTTGGCAAAACATGAATATGAAGGGAGTACTTATGTCCGGCTTACGAATGTCTCTTTGCTCGACGGCAATTGTCGCGGCAGTTCTTTCTTTTTCGGCGACCGCGCAGGCTCAGGATCAAGAAGAACCCCAAACGCTGTTTACCAACGTGCATGTCTTCGACGGTGTGAATGAGCAACGCATTGAAAATGCCAGTGTTCTGGTCGAGGGCAATCTGATCAAGTCCGTCTCAACCGATGCCATTGATGCGCCGAGCGCGACGGTTATCGACGGCGGTGGGCGCACTCTGACACCGGGCTTTATAGAGAATCACGCGCACCTGATGCTCATGGGGCCATCGATTGCCGAGATGGAAACCAACTCGACCTGGGAGGATTTCGCCATCCACGGGACCCGGATGGCCGAAATGTACCTGATGCAGGGCTTCACGACCGTTCGCGATGCCGGGGGCGCTGGGGGCGGGCTGCGGCGCGCAATTGACGCCGGCCAGATCGTCGGCCCCCGCTTTTATCCTTCCGGGGCATTTCTCGGAACACGTGGTGGTCACGCCGATTTCGCATCCTTCACATCTCCGCCGGGTGGGGTGACCAACTTTGGGACTCTGAATATGGCCCAACAGGTCAACGGTGTTGACGAAATTTACATGTATGGCCGCAACAACCTGCGCATGGGTGCCACGCAATTGAAGTTCATGCAATCAGGTGGGGTGATTTCGGCATTCGATCCATGGCAGTTGCTCGCCGGTTCGAAAGAAGAGATCGAGGCCGCTGTTCAGGTTGCCAACGAGTACGGCACCTATGTCATGGCACATTCCTACCGCAAAGAAGCGATCATCAATGCCCTGAATGCAGGGGTCAGAACCATTGAACACGGATTTCACTTTGACTGCGAGATTTCTGCTTTGATGAAAGAAAAAGGAGCGTACATCACGACGAACATCACAGCATTTGATCCAGGCCTACTTGATGTTCCTTCCGTGAAAAACAACCCTAACAGTTTGAGGAAAGCCAAATCGGCCTCGGCGACCTTCGAAGCCTATATTCCCAGCATGAAGGAATGCCCGGCGCCGCGCGGGTTCCAAACCGATTGCGTGGGCTCAGTCGAGGCGTGCAACATCCAGATCGCCTACGAGAAACATCTGAATAACCATTTCTTCGGCCCCTATGCGTCGATGGTAACCCTAACTTCGGTAGGTGGCGAGATCGCGGCACTTAGCGGTGATTTCATGAACCCCTATCCGGAAGGCAAACTGGGTGTGATCGAAGAAGGTGCCTATGCCGACATCCTGCTGATAGACGGCAACCCCCTCGAAGACTTCTCTGTCGTCGGAACGGGTGATCAGTGGTTTGGTGCGGACCCGAGGCCGGACAGCCCGGAAACAATCCGCCTGATCATGAAGGACGGTGTGATCTACAAAAACACACTGGATTGACCAGATAAAGCAGCCGGAGAGCATTCATGCGAAATTGGTTTTGCTCCGCAGTATTCGCAGGGTTGGTTTTGTGCGGTTATGATGCTGCGGCGACGCCTGGAACCGCGTTGGACTGGGCAGACCTGCTAGATCCGTCTGCGCAGGTCTTTGATGACCCCTATCGTGATCTCAGCCCTGAACAGTTCGACGATGTTCTTTTCGTTGTGCGTATACGCGGCAGGTTGCAGCAGGAGGTTGGCAGCGCCGAAGAACGGCAGAAATGGCAATTGCTTTTAGCAGAGACCGAAGACGCCTTGGTGTCAGACGGAATTGACGTCGACTGGTTACTCGATCAGCGCGAGGTTGTGACTGAACGTCGAAGAAAGGCTGGAACGAGCGGAAACCCGCAATTCGACGGCCGAACAATCACACTCGCGGGCTTTGCCATTCCTGCTCCGAGCGATCCGGACGGCCGGCCTGTGGCGTATTTGGTGCCAGAAAGAGGGATGTGCAGCCACATGCCTCCACCTCCGCCTAACCAGATGATCCGTGTGCGGTTGAACGGGGACTGGGCGCCTAGCTATTTCCACGAACCCGTTCGGCTGACAGGCACGCTGACTATCGATCCTTCCGTTCATAATATGATGGTTGTGGATGGCCTCATGCCTATGAATGCGACTTTCCAGCTAGAGGCGGAACGTGTCGAAACTCTGGAAACCGAGGCAGACAGGTTGGAATGGAAGCAGCGTGCTGCTGATCGCATGCGCGCGGCAGGAAATCGCAAGACCGGTGGGGCACAGGCGTCAAAATGATAAGACTTCTGGTTGCCGCATTGAGCATTGCATTTGCTGGCGCAGCGTCGGCTCAGGGACTATCCGGGCCATCTTCAGTCGAAGCCGATCTTGCGCCCGGAGACGGGCTCACCGATCCGCAATATCGTTCCGATTTTCCACGCAACATCGCACCGGGTTGGTTTCAGTGGAAAGACCGACTGGCTGAGGGTGGTTTTCGGTTCAACATTGATTACCTGGCATTGGGCCAAACCACGGATGCTGATCTGGGAACCGGCGAAGCAGCCAGCGGAATTGCGCGGTTCTACGGCAGTTGGCAGGCAACTGAACGGGGGTCTCTGACATTCAAGATCGAAGACAGGCACAGTTATACTGACGTTGCTCCGCAATTTCTCGGGCTGGATGGCGGAGCCCTTTCAATCACGGGAACAGCCTTCAATGACAACGGTTTGCTTCTGACCAATTTGTTCTGGACCCAAAGGGCTGAGAATGGGTCGTGGGCGCTGCAAGTCGGCCAGATTGATGTAACGGACTTTGTGGATATCTACGGGTTGGTAAGCCCCTACAGTGGTTTTCAAAACCTGTCTTTCAATACCAACCCGACAATCAACACGCCCAACCAAGGCCTTGGTATTGCCGGTGGGGTAAAGCTGAGCGAGAACCTCTACGCCGTTGCCAGCGTATCAGACGCAAACGCCGACCCGTCCGATCCAAACTTTGATGTGTTTAGCGACGGCAATCTCTTCAAGTCGCTCGAACTTGGGTACACGTCCGGCTTTGATCGCATCTACTTCGACAATATCCATCTGACCCTCTGGCATGCGGATGCGGCTGACGATGGCAGTCGAGCAGAAGATTACGGCGCAGCGTTTTCCGCCGCATGGTTTGTTGACAATAAATGGATGCCGTTCTTCCGTGCAGGGGCCTCGAAGGGAACCGCAGCGCTTTATGAACGGTCGATTTCTGCCGGTCTCGGTTACTATGGTCGCAACACCGATTTGGCCGGTCTGGGCCTAAACTGGGCCGAGGCAAGAGGCATAGACGGTGACCAGTTCACGCTTGAAGCTTTCTACCGCTTTTCAATCTCACCCGGACTGCAGATCACGCCATCGGTACAATTCATTTCCGACCCGCTTCTAAATCCCGATCAGGACCGGATTACCCTGTTCGGTCTAAGAACCCGGATCGTTTTCTAATGCGGGGTGAAGGCAGTCACTAAGGGGTGTGCCAAAGGGCAACTAAGAGAGATCAAGCGCGTGCCGGAATTTTCAACGCCGGTCGAATGAAGTTGGGAAGCAAAGGAACAATCTATGAAGATTGCATACGGAATTCTTGCAGCCTTAGCAGTTGTGTTTTTCATCCTTGGAGGCAGCGATGCCCATGCCAAAGACAACAAGGGTAAAAAGCCGAACAAGGGGGGCAAGAACGGTGATGTCAGCATTCAGATAGAAGACAAACCCGGCAAAGGCCCAAAAGCTGTACCACCTGGACAGATCAAGCGCTACACGCGCGGTGCCAAGCTCCCATCTGACCTGGAGTTCGAGGATATTGGGGACCTTTCCAAATGGAAGCTTGGGGAGCCGGGCAAAGGAAACCGCTACATTCTGGTCGATGACGAAGTCCTCGAAGTTACGAATGACCTGTCTACCGTGGTCGATGCCGTCGGCATCGTCGGTGATCTTCTAAATTAGGCGAAAGTACGATGTTTCAGAGCAAGAACTACCTCGTTTGCCCTGACGCTGGCCGGGGCGATCATTTGTGAACCCCGGCCCAAGTTCAAAACCCGGATCCGAGGCGCTACGATGATAAAGGCCCTTCTTGTTCTTTTTGCGCTTGCTACCTTTTCGTCAGCACGCGCCCTACTCGCTCAGGAAAACGGTGCAACTGAAGTCCCGCAAACAATACGCTTTGAGGGCTATGTATAGCCCAGTCGCGAAGCAGAACTGTCGCCTTTGGTGGACAATGTGGTCAACCGGACTTTGCAAAGTCTGCTTTCTGCGCATTGCAGACCTTCGCGCACGGCATAACACCCAACATTAGAGAGTGCATCATCCCAGAACTTTTAGATCTTTTGGTGCGAGCCGACTTTTCTCCGGCAATGTCCCAAATTTAATTCCTTCGATTTCGAGTTTGTCTCGTATCGCTACAAGTTCACCCAGTTTGTACTCAGATTGCTCAGGAACAACGTATAGTACTTGAGGAACCTTTCTCAAAAGAAGTGCTGCTCTTGCCAGTTGGTCAATCAAGTAGCCAGGATCAATTCTATTCCTCGGGCCTTTGATCTCAATCGCCGCAAAAGGCTCCGAGCCTTTGTATACGATTAAGTCTGTGGCAAGAGGCTCGAACGTTCTGCCTTCTCGAACAGTCAAATTTTCCACATTGAAGATGTCACTAGTGTTCTGTTTGAAAAGCATTTTTGCGTTTACTTCGAAGTCTCGGGCTCTTCGCTGGCCGCCAAAACCACCTCTAGCAATCACGACCGCAGGCTTCTCCGCCAATCGAACTTCATCAAGAATAGACTTAGTTTCCGCCTGAGATAACTCCCCTGAAAGAACGGCATCAGCTATCTCTTTGGATTTCCTAGGGTCATACCGATCTATCCTTGAAAGCAAAATAACTTGCATCATGGCCAGCCAGTCGGGCTTTGATTCAAAAAGATCGGGTCGGTTCTGTTCTAACCATTTCGCCGCGGACATCGGATTGCGAAGGCTTGCAGGCTTTGTGCCTCTAATAGCGGCAACGCTTTGGAGTGCATCGTCCGGAAACGCGTACCCGCAGGCTTGGCTGTCTTGGACAACGCGATTCAGCCACGCTCCGAGGGCAATCCAGTTTTCAGTTTTGGCCAAATCTTGAAATTCGTCTTCAGTCATCATCGGTCGCAATCATTTTATTCGCATCGAGCCCATTGCCAATGCGAATGGATGCATGTATAGAGCCCGTATGAGGATAGATCGACACGCACCCCCGACGGCCCGACGCGTTCACAAGCGCGGAATGAAAAAACGCGCTGGCAAAATGTCTGGCGTCAAGTTCCCAGGCGTCATTCAGCTCGAAAGCCAAATGGAAGCAGCACTGGTTCGTTGCATGCAGGTCGACCCTCGTGTGGTCTCGCTTAAGCCACAGCCTTGCACAATCGACATGGGAACCGGAAGAGCATTTGCAAACAAAGAAGCGGCGCTAGAGGCTTATGAAGGGCGTCGGTACAGGCCTAAGCTTTATACACCAGACCTAGAAGTCACACTTGTCGACGGCCGTTTGTTCTACTTGGACGCCAAGCACAGCGCTCACATAGATAAGAAACCTGAGTACCTGGACTATCCTTCACTTCTTGCCGAAGTCGGAATCTCGCTTGTCATTGTAACTGAGTCCTTATTGCAGGGGCCGATTGATCGAAATGCTTGGCTGCTATTGCAAGGACAAGCCGAAGAGACCGCCCCTAAACTTGCAAGCAAAATAGCGTGTCTCAAACAGCAACGTGTGACGTTCAAAGAACTAAGAGAGAACATTGGCATCCCCCAAGCGAAGATTCTTCGCCTTATTCTTGATGGCTATCTGGTGTTCGATTTTTCATGTGAAGCTCTTGGGCCATCCACGAACCTGAATACTGCGAACCGCGACCAAAGACATCTGGAGGTAATCGAATTTTGAAGCAGATTGTCAAAAGGCGGCACCAGAGAACCATCAAATATAGGGGAGAAACCTATGCTGTCGATGGAGCGATAGCTGGGCGGGATGCATATCAGATATCGAACTCCCAAGTTGATCCTTTTGAGATATCTGGACAAGAATATCGAGACCATGTGCACGATGGGCTAGTGAAGGAAGAAGGCTTCGACAAACGTCCTCGTAATGTAACCGCTAAAGATGCACGTGAAGCTCAGCTCAGACTACGCATTGTGGAAAATGCACTAAAGCTTGGGGAGGAAGGCGTTCATTGGGCAAAACGCATACCGATACTTCAACGCGAGTTCGCCGAAGAACCCACCTTCAAAATCAAGGGTAACCGTTTTCCGAGGCAATCGACTGTTCAGAATTGGGTCAAATTGTATCGGCGCGGCGGGCCGGACGCGCTTTTGCCCAAGCACAGCAATTCAGGAAATCGTATGCCAAGGTTTGACAGCGTTTTCCACGAGATAGTGCTCGATCTATTGGAAATGCAATATACGTCGTCGGACAGACAAAATCTAACAAGTCTGTCTAGCGACGCTTATAATCAATACCAGTTGGTTTGCCATGAGAATGGCATAAAACCTGGGTGCTGCGGACGCAAGGCAGTCGAAGCGATTGTGCACACAATCCCTCATTTTGACGTTCTAAAGTGGCAACTGGGCAGTAACGAGGCGCGCCAACACATGCGAATTGCCCAAAAATACTATGATATAACAGCACCTTACGATCAAATAGAATTGGACTGCACAAAAGCTGACATAATGCTGGTTGATGATAGCGGGGAGGTAATAGGTCGGCCGTGGATTTGTGCAGCGATTGACTGTGCTACTAGTTGGATTGTCGCATTTCAGGTCTTCCTACCAGATCCATCATCAGAACATGTGGCCAAAGCTCTAAAGGAGATGATTAGCTACCCAGAGGAAGACTTTTTCGAACAGCACGAAATTGTAAACAGGAAAAAAATCGCCGCACTGCCGAAAGTGGTTGTAATGGATCAGGGTTCAGAGAACGTGGGCGAACCCATCGATGCTTTTATCGAAGTTGCTGGTGTCCATGGCCATTGGGCGCAACCTCGAAAACCCCAGGAAAAGCCGTTTATCGAAAACTTGTTCGGGGCAGTACGAAGCAAAGTCAGCCAGCTTCCGGGTGCGACTAAGTCAAAGGCATATCCCGACCGGGATCGAACCAAAAAAGCAATGGATGAAGCCCGCCTGACGCTAAGAGTGTTCAATTCAATAATGCAACGCTGGCGCTACGACGAATATGGAAGAACTCCGAGGAGAAAAGTCCAAGACATCTTTAAACGGGGTGAAACACCTAGCGCCGCTTGGGACAGATTGGCAGATGAACACATAGTGCCAGAACCCCCGTCTTTGGACGAGCATCACGCAGCGCTGATGATCCAATCCGAATCTCGAACTCTGTGGCACTACGGTATCGAATTCGAGAGTATGCAATACAACTCTGAAGACTTGGCAAGGCTGTACCGACGACTAGGCCCGCGCCAGCGTGTTGAAATACGCTATGCTCCACTTGATGCTAGGGAAATTTTGGTCGTGGATCCGCATACAGGCGAGTTGGTGCGCGCGTCCAACAAAGCAAAAGACTTGGCAGCACTTTCTTATCATGAGCTAAGAGAATGCCGGTCACCCAAGGCGAAACACAACGGACCAATCAAAACGGCTTTGGAGATCCACAAAGATATCCAAGCGCGCAGGACGTATAAGCAGGGCAAAAAAACTAAACTGCAAAGGAACCGCTCTGCGGAAATCGACAAGTTGCGGGCCGCTGATATGCAGAACAGAAGTTTGAAAGAACCACAACTAATTGACCAAATACGGTCAGAGGTTGGTCACAACAAGCTCGCAGTTACGAGATCAAAGAACTTGCCAAGGGTCGAAAGAAAAGATGCTGGACCAAACAACTAGTAGAGCTCTGCAAGGTGCATTCATCCGACATAGCCGCCACGAATGGGCTGTCTCGGAGATAAAACGTCTTTTGAATATTGCAGCAACCGAGGGTGGACGGATCATACCAATCTTGGGGCCGACGAGATGTGGAAAGACAGAACTGACAAAGGACTTGAAGGCACAAGTTGAAAATGACCGCCACGGCCCAAGTGCTATTCTGGTATCATCAGATGTCATTCTGGGCCGACTTGCGCCACGGCCTTCCGAGCGGGATTATTACGGTTCCTGCTTGCGAAGCATGGGCTTTGATTTCGTAGAACGAGAGCGACCTGCCCAAATTCGAGAACGTCTCTTTCGGCTCGTAGCTGAGCACGGCATTCAAACAATCATTATCGACGAAGTGAACCATTGCGCCGAAACTCTGACTAGGCACTCGCGTCGACAAGCCGCTGATCACTTCAAGACTATTGTTGATGAAACCTCAGTCACTCTGATTTTAGCTGGGTTGCCAATGTTCGAAGCGGTTATGGACAGCAACGAGCAGTTTGCGGGACGCTGTTTGAACACCATTCGAATGAACCCCTATTGGTGGAGCGTTGAGGCTGATCGTATCGCGTTCTGCGATGCAATCTTTGCTGCCTTCTATTGTCTTGAGGAGTCCGGCATCCTTTTGGAGTTTGACCAAGACGATATGGTACGGCGATTGTACGGTGTTTCCGGCGGACGTGTGCCAGTGGCGTTGGAAGTGCTGCGCGCGCCCCTGGCATTGGGTGCCCAAAATTCACAATACAGCACCAAAACGATTGCCAGGGCAGCGACGGATTCAGGCCTGGAGCGAGATCCGTATCAGTCGTTTTTTCAAGAAGAACCACCATCGGATACTGAGCTGATCAGGTCATACATCAGAGTCATGGCAGATGCTGGTCTCGAAGTAGAGCCTATGACGTCGCATGAGCTTGCGATTATGCGAGGTGTTTGAGGTGCCGGGTTTGTTTGCAGTACCACCATTGAAAGGCGAGAGCCTTATCGGATACTTGCGTCGTCTAGCCCATGTAAATGGATACAGAGATGTCTCTGAATTTTTGACACGGTTCCGGCGGAAGTATGGGCGAATTCTAGTCGAGAACATCGAGCACTTTGAGCAAGAGATGGGCTTAGAGAAAGGTTTGTTGGTTGCTATCTCCCCTTCTGCCAAACCTGAGTCACCCAGCTTAAACTGGCGTTTCGAGCGGCATCATAGCGATCCGATTTGCCCTTCATGTCTTGCCGATGGCTTACCCTTTCAACAAACTTGGCGTCATTACTTGGTGACAACCTGTCACCATCACAAAACGCGTCTTCAAGATGTTTGCCCTGTCTGCAAAACCACATTGCGTCCGACGTCCGGCGGCTTTGATAAATGCAGATGTGGCTTTAGCTACTCCAATTTCCCACGGGTGGCAGCAAAGGACCACGAAGTGATCATTTCCGCCTTGATTGCGGGAGATTCAACGGTTGGCAAGCGGTTTCTTGACCTTGCAGAAGGGCGTCATGTCCCAAAAGACATTGGCGCTTTTATTAATTTCCTAGCGAGTGGTTTCGCTCAGAACCGCACGGGCAAGTCTGGGAAAACACAAACACCCAAAAGCGTTGCAGATTCGTTGGAACTGATTGAGCCGTTGGCAACTGTATTTGACCATTGGCCAAATGGGTTCGAAGAACACGTTCGAGGGTTGATACTGGCAGGAAATTCAGAATCCAACTCTGTGCCGTCCATGCTCGGAAGCTGGTATCAAAGACTTATGAAGTTCGAAGATGATGCGTACCAGCCTTTCAGAGATGCAGTGTCGCGTGCTGCTTCAACCGAGTTCAAGGGAACCTACCTGGGAAAGCTAACGCCGTTGCAAGCTCGGGAATGGGTCTCGGCTAAACAAGCAGCCAAGGAACTGGGAATTTCTGCACAGCGCTTGGTGGCTGAGGTTCAGTCAGGTCAAATTGCCGGAAAGCAAGCCCGTAGCGGGTATGGGCACAGGCATACGATGATTCCACGCTTCGAAATTTCGAACATCTATCTGGATAGGAAGCGGTATTGGGATGGGTTGCAGGCCAGAGACTACCTTGGTGTTACAAGAAAGCAATTTGATCTGCTTCGCGCGTCAGAATTGATCCACGAGGTTGCTGCTGAATACCGTCCTCCACTTGTTGATGGCTGCATTGACGGTGAAAGCCTAAAAGAGCTCACAACAAACATTCGAAACTGCACTAAAGTTCAAGCGGGAGAAACTATTCCGTTCAATCAGCTCAACCTGAGGCGCACAACTGATCGAGCTGCTTTGATGCATGTTCTTCAGAAAATCTCCACAGGCGTTATCAAACCTGTTGTTGCGGAAGAAAACATGCGACTTGGTGAGTTTCATTTTTCAGTTTCCGACATCGACCGCGAACTTGGGACGCAGCGGTTGTCAAAAGACTGGACCGCAAATGATGTCGCAAAGTTGACGGGTTGGAAGGCTCAGGCGGTGACACATTGGTGCAAGCTGGGCCTGCTCGGATCTCGCAAAGTTCCGCACGGCCCAAGCGAGTCTTTCTTGGTCAGACCACAGCAGCTTGCGATCTTTCAAAGCGAGTACATGCCCGTCGCGACACTGGCGAGGTCAAGAGGTACAACATCCCGAAAGCTACTGTCCGATTTTGAGAGCAAAGGGATTGAGACACATGGCGCGCAAATTGAAGGTAAGACGATGCGAGGGCACCTAGTAAAACTAAGTGACCTGGCTTCGCTGCTGTCTGAGGCCGCCTAGTGCTCGCCTGCACCATCCGAAAAGAACACCACTGAAATGCGCTGTCCAATTGCAGGTTCATGGTCGCGTGAAACCTGTTCAGCTTCCTCGATGACCCGGACCATCTTCTCATGGATCTCTGCGGACGCCTGATGATCGCTTTCGAGCTTTTCCAGGATAACCTGAAGCGCGATGTACCCCTTGGGAAGATCCTCATAGGCGAAGCTGTCACGCACTTCGTGTTTTGCTTGTTCCCAGAAGGGATCAAGCTCACGGCTCCACGCCTCGCACACCATTTCCACGGCAGGCAGGGACATATGGCCAAACAATTCTTGATCACTGAGTTCGACACCACCTTTGCGTCCCATGAACTCGGCGCAAGCTTTCATGAGACTCTCAACGCGAGCGGGGCGCAAGTCCCACTCGGTCAGCTTGCCAATCTGCTCTGAAATCGTCTCTAGCGCTTCGGAGAGATCTTCCAGAGACATGTGGGCGTGTTCCATGCCCAGGCTTCTGGTCCGTTCGTATGCAGTCTCCAGAGATTGGACGCAGGCCAGCTGGTCGCGTTCCAATATCAGGCCTGGCGCAGTATCCTTTAGAAGCAGCAGGCGTGGCGGAAAGAAGCTATTGCTCTTGCTAAGACCTTTGAGATGTAGCGCCGTGAATTTCTCACGGGCCGATAAGAGCGCCAACTCGGCGCCCCAGGTGCCCTGGATCTTGGCCTTGTCGATGAGTTTGTAGCGGTCTTCTGGGATTGTTTGCTTGGTGCGTTCCAGCACGTCGTGAAAGTTATTGTCGCGAAGCAGCCGTGGGGATCGCAGATATTTTACAACACTATTGAGGATCAGTTCTGCGTCTTCGGTGCTTTCTTCTAAAACGGCGTCGATTAGCGCCTCCCCAGCCAAAGTTTTATAGTTCTCTATGCGCTGGGCGATTTTTTCGTCAGATGCAAACTGACCTACTGGCACATCAACAAGGTGGTAATTGACGACCCCGAACTCACTATCGATCCTGTCGATCCTACCCAGACCTTGGATGAGCTCTTTCAGGTTCGAGGTCAGACCAAGCAACACCAGCGTGTCTGACGACTGAAGGTTGATGCCTTCAGCCATCTTGTAAGTCAGAAAAACCGATGCAGATCCTTTTGGTTCGTTCTTTCCTCCAGGTCGGAAGTAAGACTCCACGGACTTGCCCTGTTTGATACGCTTGAAACTGTCGGGGCCATCTCCAAAGATCGCCTTCACGGCGCGATCTTCACCCTTGGTTTGGTTTCCCACGACATAGTTGGTGTGGTGGCCTCTGCGCGACAGCGCTTCTGCAAAAATCTCGAGTGTGTCCGTCCGTTCTGCGAGAAAGACGACCCTGTCTTTTTCGTTTTGTATTCTCAGGCACGCCTCATACCGCTTCTCATCAAGCTCCTTGAGAACACTGAGACCCAGTTTTTGGTTTAGAGCGTCGCATTTCTTTGTGGGTTCAGGCGCTTCTATTCCCAGTGCCGCGAACATGTCGGACTGGTCGCGGTGGGATACCTTTTTCTTCGATTTTCCACCACGCTCGAAGTCGCGAAGCGATTTGCCAATAGCTCCATGAGACATCTCCCAATGGGCTTGGGCAGCACTCACGCGCAGAATGTTCAAAAGGTTTCGGATGTAGAGCTGATCCTGCGTGCTTTGTTGCGTGCTGACGTGTCCGAAGCGGCTTTTCTCGACTGCGGTCACCCTACCGCCAGGCGCAAGTTCTTTGCAGAGAGCCACAATCTCATCCAGGCGCGTTTGCTGAGGCTTTGTCACCTTAAGTTTCTTCGGGCGCCCGTGGTTTTCTAGTCTTGGGTAACTGTGATTGGTCGGATCTTCGTCCTCGCCAATGCATCTCCGTTGTCTGCGGGTCAAAAACGGCGAAACCAACTGAGCGAGTTCGTTGCGAGCCTCTCGCGTGAGCGTCGTGTCGGGCTCTGATAGGACGGCAAGTTGCGCATCCTGGTTGAAGATATCCTTAGGAACTTGGGTTTCGCGCTCGAACAATTCACCCATGGCCTGAATGAAATGCGGAGTCATGAAAATGGACGCTCGCTTTTCCTGCATATGGGTCAACCAGTCGACATCGCGGTTCCCGAGCAGAGTCGCCGACAGACAGACGTTCCAGCTTGGCGGGGCGAGCTCAATAGCTGAGGCCATTTGAGATGCTTGTTCAAAACCCGGTGTTACGGTGTGGCTCTCATCGATTATCAGAATGCCAAACTGATCGAGCCTGAGCCCAGATTTTTCTTCATCGCCAGCGCCGCGGAGGTGTTGTTTGGCAAGTTTGCTGTTTGCGACAGGTTGTAGCGAGTTTGTCGAGTACTTGCGCCAACTGGGAATGACTTTGGGTGGGGCAATTACAGCTGCATTTTTTCGCGCAACGCCATGGACCGGGGAGCGAGGCACGACTTCTGAGAACGTTTCTGACAACGCTTCGGCCAGGTGACAGCCGATCTCTGTCTTTCCTGAACCGGTTGGCGCTTCTACAAAGGCGATCCCATGGTCATAGACGATGGAACACGCCTCATAGGTCAGGTCCTGTTGATACCCAAACAGCGTATGGCTCGTGATATCTTTTCGGTCTCCGGTGAGCCAGGGTTCGAACCCCTTTTGCTCGGAGATCGTACGCGCCATCGCATCTTCAGCGGTCACCGGTTTGATGAGCTTTTCGAGTATCTCCAGCGCTTCGGTATTCCAATCGACAGATACATCCCAAGCCTGCTCAGCGGCTTCTGTGCGTTCGACCTGAAGTTCATGAGTGCCCGCATCCAGGTCATCGGCATACTCGATGTTTCTGTAGAGCCCTGAGTAGGAAAAGTTTGCGGATCCGGCGACGGCACCTTTTGGCGAGCTGACGATTTTTGAGTGTAGCCGCCGGTCCCCGGTTATCCCTAACTTGCGTTTGGCAAGCTCCGGATCGAAGACACGCAAGTCAATTTTGCCGGTTTTGATGGCGTGTTTTGCCAGCACCGCGATAAGATCGTGATCCTCTTCCACTTGAAGCCCGGAGCGCTCCAGCCAGTAGAGTTTCATTTCTTCGGTGACTGGTTTGGGGTTGGTCAGCCTTTTGGTATTAGCCGTGTCGATCCCGAACGATATCCGGATCCGGATATCGCTGTCGTTTTCCAGATCCCTCAGTTCAGGCAACTCCTTCATCAAAATCGATAGTGAAGACAAGAAGTCCTGATACCCGGTTACAATCAGACAATCCCCAGAGGTGATATGGGGCCGATAAAGATTGATGACCGGCCGGTCGATATTGGTGCCGACCTTCGCAACCGGTTCGGCACCAAGCTCGCTTGCGGGCCTTTGATTTGCTTCGGTGAGCTGCTGTGGCTTGGAACGCAGCCAATCAGGGAGTGAAAACAATGAACAAGACTTGGTTTTAGGACGCTTAGTCTAATAGTGATACTGCGCACATCGTCCTTCAAGACATCACCGGAAGAAACATTCGTTTTCCTGAAACTGTCGAAAACGCGCACCGGTTTTGTGGCAGAAAGCCGGGAGTTCGAGATTTAACATAAGTCGCAATTATAGAGCGTTTGGGCTCTCGTCGGCCAACCACCGCCGCACGAGAAAAACGGCCAGTCGTGAGTACACTTTCAGTGGTTACCTTGAGCCCAAGGTACAAAATGTTTCACCGGAAACTAAGGTCAGCTATGCGCAGTATGCGGACTTTGCAAAGTCTTTGGTACGGGTCGCAACAGAAGCCTATTTTCACTGTATTGAACAAGTGCCCATTCTGCGGAGAACTCTGTTGCGTTCTCCTATTTCGATGTCGCGCTGATACTGACGATTGTTCAAACGGTTATCTTGCCCTGAGAAGAGTTTGAGAAGGGCTTTCACCAAACAATTCACGATAAGTCTTTGCGAAACGTCCAAAGCTTACAAATCCGTATTTCAGTGCGGCCTGCTTGACAGATTGAGGTGGGTCAGAAGGATCTGACAGCCACTCTTTAGCGCCAGTCAGTCGCAACTTATAAATGAACTGCATAGGTGTAATTCCATAAACTCCTTCAAACGCTTGATATAAGGTGGTTCTTCCTACTCCGGCGCCTTCACACAGAGTAGCCAAATTAACATCTTCATATCTGGTCTTTCGCGTGAATTGGAGAGCTCGACTCACAGTCTTAAAATCGCGGCTTGGAAGCAAATTCTTGTAGGCCTTCTGAGGCACGCATTCGAGAAGAAATTCGCCTAGAAAGGAAAACATATCTTTTTCATGTGTTGGTGGCATGAACAAACCGCCAGTGAAGTCCCTATGGAATTTAGTTACGGAAAACACGCGTGTAATGTGGGATTTAAGGTGGTGTAGTTGATTGTCGTGGAGTTGCAGTAGCACGTGGTTCGGGTCGATCTCGAAGAAATTAGATCCAGCAATGCGGTGAAGCGCTTCGATCAACCGCGTTCTGCGTATTGCAAGCATAATGGATGTACGGTTGCTAGCGCTGGTAGTGAACTCAACTCTCCCATCAAGCAGGAACACATCTCCTGGTGCCGCTTCCCAACCATCCAGTTTGTAGGTTCCTTGCCAAGTGATTGGCAGGACAAGCCCGACCCAGTCTTTTGCAGCGAGCATTCTCCAAACTGTATTGGCATCACATTTGACCTTTGAGAGGACAGCGTCGGCGCCAAATACCATCTCTGCACGCAACCCAAGCGGCCCACCACCCAGTTGAACCAACTCGGTCTCTCTGACCGGGAAGTCATTCGTATAGGTGTGAAAAGTCGTTTTAGGTGTCCACATTGCAATCAAAAATCTTTCAGACTCTCGGCGGTAATTTAGAAGAGTGTAATTCACGAACTTTAGTTGTCCCAACATTAATGCAAACTCGAAGTCGCAAAAATTTTAGGCAACGGAAGAATCGAACACTGAATCCTCTTTGATGAGAACATCTTTCGTGGAAGCATCGCTAACTAAGCGGGTAAAAACCATCTAAATGCATGAATTTAAACAATTTTTTCCGAGGGCTTGCGAGAGCTCGGTTCTCACGACCATTGGAGCGAATAGGTAAAGAAAAGGCGGGGGAGTTCCCCTGATGGGAGGCAAGAATGAACAAGAAACGATTAATTTCAGCAATTGGGCTTTCTCTTCTGTTAGCGCCATTTGCTTACGCCCAATCCTTTGACATCGTAATCAAAAATGGCCGCATAATGGACCCCGAAACGGGTTTCGACGCTACGGCCAATGTTGGAATCAACAACGGCTTTGTTACTGAAATAAGCACTGACAACTTGGAAGGCATTAGAGAGATTGACGCCTTCGGACATGTGGTTGCGCCTGGGTTCATAGATTATCATTCACACGGTCAGGATCTATTCGCCCAACGCCTATACGCTCGTGATGGCGTAACAACTCCCATGGATTTGGAAATCGGTCAGTACCCAATAAACAGCTACTACGACTATTGGGACGGAAAATCGATTGTAAACTACGGCGCCAACGTATCCCACGCTTTCGCCAGATTGGCTGTTCTGGATGGATTGGACCCCGGTGGAAGGGTTTTTTACGAAGGTTCGGCCACGCGCGCGATGGATGATGGTCAGCAGTGGAAAACGAAGCTGTATGATCCCCTGGACGAGGCCGCAATTTTGGAGGCGGTCGAAGAAGGATTGCAGCAGGGTGGTATCGGGATTGCATACCCGATTGGGTACTACACCGTTGTTGGAAGTCCGGAGGTCATGGCCGTTACTTCTCTAGCGGCAAAGTACGATCTCCCGATAACAACGCACGTTCGGTATCTCTCTCAAATTCCACCCAGCGGCTTCATGGGTATTACCGAAATGCTGACAATTGCCAGGGAAAACAACGTTCCGCTGCTGGTTCACCACGTACCAAGCAATTGCCTTGGCTTGACGGAGAAGTGTTTGGATTTGATCGATAACGCACGTGCGCAAGGGCAGAAGGTCATCGGTGAATTCTATCCGTATAACTACGCAGGAACCTACGTGGATGCAGACTACAACAAGCCCGGATACAAGGAGCGATTGGGCGTTGAAGCGTCAGACTACATTGTAACAGAAACTGGAGAGCCACTGACCGACGAAGAGTTTGATCGACTGCGGACGGAAGCGCCTGAAACACAATTGCTAATGTACACAATGAAAGACGAGTACATCATGGAGGCGATGACCAGGCCTGGTGTAATCGTTGGTTCAGACGCGATGCCCTACATAGTCGACGGCGGGCTGAATGGTGATTTCGAGACGCCTTACGGTGCGGGCGCCGGGCACGCTCGGGGTGCTGGTACTCATGCAAAAGTACTCCGCATGGCGCGGGAAACTGGCGCCATCTCGCTGATGGACGCGCTTTCTAAGATGACCTACGAGCCAGCTGCTTTTCTGGAAGACCACGTCCCGCAGATGAAACTTCGCGGGCGCATTCAGGAGGGCTCAGTCGCGGATATTACAATTTTCGATCCGGAAAACGTGACCGATAATTCCGGGCCGGAAAACGGAAAAAACTCTCTCCCATCGTCAGGTATTCCCTATGTGATAGTCAATGGCACCATCGTTGTGGACGACTCAGTGGTTCAGAATGTCTCGGCCGGCGTACCGATTAGAGGCAAGGTGAGCCAGTAGCCATAGCCGGTATACCCGACTCAAAACAACAAATGTCACACCTCATCAAGCTCCATGGCGCCGCTTAACCGAAAAATCTTTGACCGGTTGAGAGCCCTCCAAATCAAGGAGAACATCATGACTTGCAACAGATTATTCGGAGCAATTTTTTACACGGCCTCGATCTTTGGAGCCACAGCGAACGCGCAAGATAGCTCTGTACTCATTACCAATGTTGATGTTTTTGACGGCGTAAATGAAACGCTCATAGAAGATGTGAACGTCCTCATCGACGGCAATATCATCTCAAAGATTTCGCAAGAAGAACTTTCGGCAAACGACGGCCTGGTTGTTGAGGGAAATGGGCACACTCTGATGCCCGGCATCATTGAGGGACACTCTCACTTAGCTTTGTCTGGGATTACGTTCGCTGACGTGCTTTTCGAGTTGCCAGGTTACCAATCCATCCGCTCGGTCGATACCGCTCGAGACATGCTGATGAATGGTGTGACCACAGCACGCGATATGGCCGGTGAGGTTTTTAGCCTCAAGCGTGCGATTGACGAGGGTTCTATTGTCGGACCTCGTATTTACCCGTCAGGTTCAATGATATCTCAAACAAGCGGCCACTCGGATTTCAGAGTTAGGAACGAGCGCAACCCATTGCTGGGTGGAGAACCGCCAATCACCGACTTAACGGGAAACAGTACACTGGTAGATGGGGTCCCAAAGGTGCTCGCCGCGACACGCGAACAACTGCGGCTTGGAGCATCACAGGTCAAACTTGCTATTGGCGGCTCAGTTAGCGGACCCAACGACCCATTAGACACAACGCAGTTTACGTTTGAAGAAATTCAAGCAGCTACAGCAGCCGCGGAAAACTGGGGAACTTACGTTACCGTACACGGCTACACTCCTCGAGCCGTTAATCAAGCAATTGATGCCGGAATTAAGGTGGTCGAGCATGGTCAACTTCTCGATAAGCCAACGTTGGAGAGGATGGCGAAAGATGGGATCTGGTTGAGTATTCAACCGTTTACGCTATGCAGCGAGCCTGGACTGAATGATGCACAGAACGCAAAACAAGCTATTGTGTGCCAAGGTACGGGATCAGTCTATGAGTGGATCAAGGAGCTTCCTGAACTAAAGGTTGTCCACGGAACCGACATCTTTATCAGCCCTGGGCCAGGAATTGGTGTCAGCGAGCAGGTCGAACAGATGGAACGGCTGCTGGACTGGTTTACGCCCTACGAAATACTGAAAATGTCGACCGGTAACTTTACAGAGTTGCTCCAGCTTTCCGGGCCAAGAAACCCATACCCAGGTGTGATCGGGCGCGTTGAAGAAGGCGCGTTGGCAGACTTGTTGCTAGTCGACGGCAATCCTCTCGAAGACCTAAGCGCAGTGACGGATCGCGAAAACATCAAAATCATTATGAAAGACGGGGTGATCTACAAAAACACTCTCGAGTGAAGATGTTGTACGCAATCGGAAGGGATGAAAAGTGAATTTTCTCGAACCCAAAAATCTACCACAACTTACACTATCTACCCTCGCCGCAGCGACACTTACAGCATCCACGGCAGCAGCTGAGGAAGATTGGCAATGGGGTGCCCAACTCTACTTCTGGGGAGCGTCGGTTGGAGGAGAAACCACAACTGGTGGCAATGTTGATATCAGCATAGACAAGATTATCGAGGACCTGAATTTTGGTGTCATGGGCACTCTCGTCGCGCGAAACGACCGATTGTCTTTGATAGCTGACGTCATCTATCTTGATGTAGATGAATCTGATAGCACTTCCGTCGACTTGGGTGGAGCAAGTGTTCCAGTTACTGCGGATATTGGTCTCAAAGGCTTCATAACCACGCTAGGAGCCGGCTACCGCGTGCTTGAGACTAGTGGTGGGTCTCTTGATATCACTGGTGGCGCAAGGGCCTTGTATTTAGATGGCGACGTGAGTGTTAGTGGACTTGGCTCTCCAATCGCCGAGTCGGAATCTGGCACAAACTGGGATGCGGTGATTGGCTTCAGAGGAGAGACAAATATCAATGAGGATTGGTATTTCAGCTACTACGCAGACATCGGCACCGGCGACAGTGATCTAACGTGGCAAGCAGCGGCAGCCATTAACTACAGGTTAAATTCCGTCGACCTAACCGTCGGCTACCGATACTTGGACTGGGACTTAGGCGAATTTGGACCTTTCAGTGAAGTTACCCTTTCCGGCGCATTTTTGGGAGTAAAAGTACCTTTCTAACATTGCGGTACGTAAAAGTTGAGCCCCGCGAAACTCGAATGGTTCGACTTAAAAATCTGAACGGAAGGGATTAGCCGGATGCCAAGATTCTCGATGCGCGGAGCCGCAATGGCTTTTCTTACATTCGCTTTCTTCTTTGCGGCAGTGCCGTTGCTGGCCGCAGAAGATAACCTTGTTTCGTGGGATGCCCTTGTGCCCTCGGTAGAGCCTTATGACGACCCGTTTCTGGAAATGAAGTACGAGCATAAGTCCGACCTGAGGAAAATTCTGCTTGACCAAATTGCCAAGGAACAAGGCCAAAATAACCCCGAAGCTAGCAAAGCAGCCGAGCAGGCCCGCAACAGGTTAGGTGCAGCTGGGCTCGATGCCGACCAGCTTTTGGAACAGCGTCTAGTTGTGATGGAGCGGCGCGAAGAAGAATCAACGGGTGTGACCACCAGACTCCTAGGTGCTGAGCTGACTTTGGACGGCTATGCGCTGCCACTGTCTGTCACGGCGGGAAAAGTTTATGAATTCCTTCTGGTGCCTTGGATAGGCGCTTGTATCCACACTCCGCCTCCACTGCCAAACCAGATCGTCCATGTGTCGGTCCCAAAAGGTTTGATTCTAGAAAACCGTTTTCAAAGTATTCGTTTGTCCGGCGTTCTGCGGCACGAGCCTAGGGTTCATAAACTGTTCCTCGTCGACGGATCTACTGACATCCCTGTGTCATACAGTATGGCAAACGTCACAATATCCGGAACGCCACAGAATATTGTTGCATCATCAATGTCGGATCTGCCTGTTCTGGACCGCGCGCAGGTATGGGTAAACAGCCTTTTCACAACGGCCATGACATCTATCCGGAATGGAGAAACAACCGGGGCATTGTTTACAGCCTTATTTCTTGCCTTCGGATACGGCGCTTTACACACCTTGGGCCCGGGGCACGGGAAAGCGGTCGTTATTTCCTATTTTGTCGGCTCTGGCGGTAGCTTGCGGCGCGGACTCGTGATGGGCTTCCGTATAGCAATAATTCACGTTGTTTCGGCCGTGGTAGTTGTATTCTTGTTGGATTTCGCCGTACGTCAAACCACTGGCGCAGCACCTTCAGACTATAGAGCCATTCGCCTAGTCAGTTACGGGCTAATTATTGCGATTGGTGTGTTCATGCTATGGAAAGCGCTTTCAGCAACGCGGTTTGCGTTGAAAGCTGGGGATCTCGGAGCCTCGGCACATGATCACGATCACCACGGTCACCATGTTCGCGGATGCGCCGCCTGCGCCGCGAGCACCGCTCCAGCGGGCAGCGTTTGGATCGCGGCTGCTGTCGGTATTGTACCTTGCACCGGCGCTTTAATTGTCATGCTTTTTGGGCTTGCAAACGACTTAATCGTACCAGCAATTCTGATGGTTTGCGCAATATCACTGGGCATGGCTATGGCAATGTCAGCCATTGGCATTGCTGCCCTTTGGGGCCGCAGCTGGGCCTATGGCCGCTTTGACATGACGGATAAGCGGCGACAAACCTTCGAACTGAGTACGCGCTTGGTAGGTGCCATTTGTGTTCTTGCAATCGGCGTGACCCTATTCTGGATCAACTACAAGCATTCACCCGCTGCGACTTTGCCTCAAGCAGAGTTGGCTTCAAGCTTTTATTAGCGAGAGTTTTGTAAATTGACGACGGCAGGTTTACTCGCCCCGCTTCTATTGATCTTGATCTGGCGAGCGGTACGTCGAGCTAGAAGAATTCAACATGTTCTGACAGCTCACCTGTGGATTTTCGCAATTTGGAGAAAAAGCGTTCCACACATATTTGCTCTCGGTATCAAAATGAATCGAATTAGCAGATTTTTTTCAGTCACAGACACCATGAAACGATTTGTTTCTGTCAAACTTGAGAGTTCGCAGACCAAGGACCTGTCGAAAGCAACATGTAACCTTGAGCTAAGCAGTCGGCTAAAATCCTTTTTCGTGGCTTCCTTATTGTTGGTTTTACCTTCAACCCTGTGGGCCTTGGATCCCGCTAACCGAGCCGTGAGGATTACTGATGATGTAGCAACTGACTCCGACGTGGGCGTTCGAAGTGGAGACTTTATAGCTGCACCTATTCCGTTTTCGAACGAAACGATAGGAAGTGGCGCAACACTTGGCGCTGGATACCTGTTTGCCCTCCCAGGATCAAAGACTTCCGGTATTGGTGCCGGATACTTCGGAACGAATGAGGGATCCTCTGGATATGGAATCGGAGGAACGGTTAACTTCAATCAAGGGAGATGGACTGTAGGTGCAATTTATGTAGATGCCGATTTGAATTACGATCTACCGATATCCGGCAGCTTTGAACTACCTTTAACGCAGTCAGTTGATGGTTATGCCATTCGTATGGAGTATGGTTTCACAGACACGACGAAAATCGGGTTTGGATATGCTTTTGCGGATTCTCAGTTGTCACTCAACTCCGATTTCATCCGCCAACTCCCAGATTTTCTCCAACCCGATTTGCATATCCTATTGAAAAGGCTGACATTCGATGTTGTGCACGACACAAGGGACGATACATTTTATCCAAGTTCAGGACTGTTGGTGACCGGCAACTTCTCGTATGGCGATGTTACAGACAAAATTCTCAATGATAGACTGACAATAAGTGACAGAAACTACGGCAAAGGTGTCTTGTCTTTGGCGTCCTACAATCCGGTGGGACGGAAAGGCGTTATCGCTTGGCGGGCGGTAATGTGCGGTGCAGCTAAAGAAGCTCCATTCTTTGATGGGTGTGGTGTCGGGTTTGTCGACGGGTTGAGGGGGTTTTCTGCATTTGATGCTCTCGCTGACTGGTCGACATCCGCACAGATCGAATACCGTGGCCGCCTCTCTCAGCGTTTCGGATATGTCTTGTTCGCAGGAGCAGGTGGCGGTGGACCAGGTTTGGATTCCTTGTCATTTGACCGAGGTGGTGCCGGGTATGGTGCAGGCTTGCGTTATCGGTTGTCGAAGCAGAACAGGCTCGACTACTCTATCGACTACGCCTTCAATGACGATGGTGATGGCTTACTCTATCTATATATCGGCCAGCGTTTCTGAGACGAAAATGAAATCTGGGGCAAATGAGAAATTGTTTCAAGTAAACGGCTTTAACTGTCTTGGCTCTTGCTCCAAAAATTGGTTCCCGCCCGTGTCATCGCAAAAGTCAAGGTAAGCTTAGAAGATTCCGATGTCTAATCCATCCGATGTTTTGACGGCAGAGTCACCACAACTCATCCTCGCCTTTGCGGCCGTCGTTTTTCTTCTTGTTTGGCGGCTTGCGTTGCTAAGCCCACAAATTCGAAACTTCGCGCGCGTTCATCTTTGGCCAGCAGCCATACTCGACATGTTCCTCCTGCCAGCTGGGGCACTTGGACTTTATGAGTTAACTGCCGCCCTGTCAGAAATCGGTGAGTCATTCTACTGGACGCGACATGTCCTGACACTATCCGAACTCCTAGTGTACCTCGCTGTCGCATCCAGTCTCGCAAGGCTGGTTGAAACCTGGGTTCGATATCACACGTACAGTGGCCACTCTGGCCAACACTCGCATCTTACACTGACAATTCTCTACGCTCTCTTTTGGCTCATCGGCGTTTTGGTCTTTCTTGCAGTCAAGGATATAGCACCAACCGAGCTGTATTTGTCGACAGGGGCCGTTGCCGCAGTTTGCGCTTTTGCAATGCAACAAACTCTTGGTGACTTTTTTGCCGGGATAGCCGTGGGAATGGAACGGTCTTTCAAAATCGGCGATTGGCTGCGGTTCGATGATGGAACGGAAGGCAAAGTCATCGACATCAATTGGCGCTCTACCCAGTTAAGAGGATGGAGCGGAGGAACTTATGTCATTCCAAATGGACAGCTGTCACGACAGCGTTTTTTGAACCTTCACGGTCAAAACAGCCCATATGCGGAAGTGTTCGAAGTACAAATTTCCAGCAAAGCAGACCCTACTACCATAGTTAATCTGCTTTCGGATGCGGTTGGAAAGTGTAGCACGGTCATGAAATCACCACAGCCGTCAATTCGCTTGAAGAACGGATCAAGCCAGCCCTACATCTACTATGCATGGGTATTTTTCCCTAACTATCCCAGCATGTTCCAAGGCCGGGAGGAGTTGTACACAAACATCCATGAAGCGCTGCTGAACGCCGGATTGGAAGTATCTGCGGATGTTTACGAAATCAAGAGCAACAAAGTATCGAACAAAGACTAATCGTTCTCCCGCAGCACCTTTAGTTATTCATCCGATCTTCGAACACTCGAATGAGCAGCCTCATCTGACTGGTCCAAATTGATTGTTAGTGCATCATCGGCGTGTGATCCATCGGGACGATGGTTTCA
>NZ_JBXWQD010000007.1:0-224672 GCF_059612205.1 Ruegeria sp. CDSA089
ACCAGGATCGCGCCGTCCATCTGGGCAGCACCGGTGATCATGTTCTTGACGTAGTCGGCGTGGCCGGGGCAGTCAACGTGCGCGTAGTGACGGTTCTCGGTCTCGTATTCCACGTGGGCGGTCGAGATGGTGATGCCGCGCGCTTTCTCTTCCGGCGCACCGTCAATCTGGTCATACGCTTTGAAGTCACCGAAATACTTGGTGATCGCTGCGGTCAGCGTGGTCTTACCATGGTCAACGTGGCCAATCGTGCCGATGTTGACGTGCGGTTTTGTACGCTCAAACTTTTCCTTTGCCATGATGGCCTCCTTTTTCGGTAATGAAGGGAGCCCCTGACCGGAGCTCCCTCAAATCTTTGGTTATGCGTATTTCGCCTGAATCTCGTCCGAGATGTTCTGCGGAACCGGATCGTAGTGGTCGAACTGCATGGTGAACTGGGCACGGCCCGACGACATCGAACGCAGAGTGTTGATGTAGCCGAACATATTCGCCAGCGGAACGAACGCATCGATCGCGATCGCGTTGCCGCGCGGTTCCTGACCAGACACCTGGCCACGACGCGAGGTCAGGTCGCCGATGATACCGCCGGTATATTCTTCCGGGGTGATCACCTCGACCTTCATGATCGGTTCCAACAGCTTCGCGCCAGCTTTGCGCATGCCTTCACGCATACACATACGGGCCGCGATTTCGAACGCCAGAACGCTCGAGTCAACGTCGTGGAACTTACCGTCCAGCAAGGCAACCTTGAAGTCGATCACGGGGAAGCCAGCCAGCGGGCCGCTATCCATGACCGAGTTGATGCCTTTTTCAACACCCGGGATGTATTCCTTCGGAACGGCACCACCAACGATGCGGCTTTCGAACGAATAACCTTCGCCTGGCTCGGTCGGCTGGATTTCCAGCTTAACTTCACCAAACTGACCCGAACCACCCGACTGTTTCTTGTGGGTGTAGGTGTGTTCAACCGGCATCGAGATGGTTTCACGATAGGCCACCTGCGGTGCACCAATGTTCGCTTCAACCTTGAACTCGCGCTTCAGACGGTCAACCAGGATGTCCAGGTGAAGTTCGCCCATGCCCTTCATGATGGTCTGACCGGATTCCAGGTCAGTTTCCACACGGAAGGACGGGTCTTCGGCGGCCAGACGGGCCAGACCCTGGGACATCTTCTCTTGGTCGCCCTTGGTTTTGGGCTCAACTGCGATCTCGATCACCGGATCGGGGAAGGTCATGGTTTCCAGAACCACCGGATCCTTCGCGTCACACAGGGTGTCACCGGTGGTGGTGTCTTTCAGACCTGCCAGCGCGATGATGTCGCCTGCAAATGCTTCTTCGATCTCTTCCCGGTTGTTCGAGTGCATCATCATCATACGACCGATGCGCTCTTTCTTACCTTTGGTCGAGTTCAGGATCGAGTCACCCTTGTTCATGGTGCCCGAGTAGATCCGGGTGAAGGTCAGCGAGCCAACGAAGGGGTCGTTCATGATTTTGAACGCCAGACCCGAGAAGGCCATGTCGTCATCAGCACGACGGGCGATGTCACGAACTTCTTCCTCGTCGCCGGGTTTGAAGCCCATGTAATCAACAACGTCCAGCGGGCTGGGCAGATAGTCGATCACAGCGTTGAGCAGAGGCTGAACGCCTTTGTTCTTGAACGCCGAACCACCCAGAACCGGAACGAACGCGATGTCCAGAGTACCTTTGCGCAGCAGGGCGCGCAGGGTCGGAACGTCGGGCTCATTGCCTTCCAGGTATTCCATCATCGCGTCGTCGTCCATTTCGACGGCCGCTTCGATCATCTTGCCGCGCCATTCATCAGCCATGTCTTTCAGGCTGTCGCGGATCGGAGCTTTGATCCAGCTTGCGCCCAGATCTTCGCCCTGCCACAGCCACTCTTCCATGGTGACCAGGTCGATCAGACCTTCCAGCTCGGACTCGGCGCCGATCGGAATGCCAACCGGAACGGCGCGTGCACCGGTGCGGTCTTCGATCATGCGAACGCAGTTGAAGAAGTCTGCGCCGATCTTGTCCATCTTGTTGACGAAAACCATACGCGGAACCTTGTAGCGGTCAGCCTGACGCCACACGGTTTCGGTCTGGGGCTCAACACCGGCGTTTGCGTCCAGAACGCAGACGGCACCGTCGAGAACCGCCAGCGAACGCTCAACTTCGATGGTGAAGTCAACGTGGCCGGGGGTGTCGATGATGTTCAGGCGGTGCTTGGGGGTATCGGCGGTTTTACCGTCCTCGGTGCGCTCCCAGAAAGTGGTGGTCGCAGCCGAAGTGATGGTGATGCCGCGTTCCTGCTCCTGCTCCATCCAGTCCATGGTGGCTGCACCATCGTGCACCTCACCGATGTTGTGAGATTTACCAGTGTAATACAGGATACGCTCCGAGCAGGTGGTCTTACCTGCGTCGATGTGCGCCATGATACCGAAGTTACGGTATAGTTCGAGCGGATATTCGCGTGCCATTTTGGATAAGCCTCTGGATTACCAACGGTAGTGGCTGAAGGCTTTGTTCGCCTCGGCCATCTTGTGGGTGTCTTCGCGCTTCTTCACGGCAGTACCGCGGGACTGTACAGCGTCCAGCAGCTCACCGGCGAGGCGTTCTTCCATGGTGTTTTCGTTGCGACCGCGCGCGGCGGTGATCAGCCAGCGGATGGCCAGTGCTTCGCGGCGCTCGGGGCGTACTTCGACCGGAACCTGATAGGTTGCACCACCAACCCGGCGCGAGCGAACCTCGACCGACGGTTTGATGTTGTCGAGCGCTTCGTGGAACACTTCGACAGGTGCGCGCTTGATTTTGTTCTCAACGCGGTCAAACGCGTTGTAAACGATGCGCTCTGCGACCGACTTCTTGCCGTCGATCATCAGGTTGTTCATGAATTTGGTCAGAACCTTGTCGCCAAATTTGGCGTCAGGCAGGACTTCGCGTTTTTCGGCGGCGTGACGACGTGACATATCAGCCTCTCCTTCTTACTTGGGACGCTTCGCGCCGTATTTCGAACGACGTTGCTTACGGTCTTTGACGCCCTGAGTATCCAGAACACCGCGCAGGATGTGGTAACGCACACCGGGAAGGTCTTTTACACGGCCGCCACGGATCAGAACAACCGAGTGCTCCTGCAGGTTGTGGCTTTCACCGGGGATGTACGAGATGACCTCGAACCCGTTGGTCAGGCGCACTTTGGCAACCTTACGCATAGCCGAGTTCGGCTTTTTCGGTGTGGTGGTATACACACGGGTGCAGACGCCGCGTTTCTGCGGGCACTGCTCCAGGTGCATGGACTTCGAGCGTTTTACTTTGGGCTGCCGCGGTTTGCGGATCAGCTGTTGAATAGTTGGCATTCCGGTTTCTTCCCCGTTTTGCAACACACATGACATGCACGCGCATTGCGTGCGGTTAAACTTTGCTGCGCTCATGCGTCCACAAGCGCAAAACCCGCGAGCGTTCCCATTCCGAGGTGAACGTCGCGGTTGGTTATCAGAGGACGCGAACTGCAAAATTGTCCGGGTCTTGACCAGTCCATTACTGAGATCGGTTTTGGGGCGGCCCCCGGTACCGAGATGGGCGCGTAATAGGGGGAGTCGGCGCAAGTGTCAACAGTACACCGGACCCACCGCACGACAGGCCGCTTTGCGCTGATATATCCGGTCCGATTGTCGGCCGCCAGTACTGCTGACCGTTGCGAGTTTGCGACCGCAGGGGCATAGTCAGCCACAACGCCACGCACTACGGATGACCCATGCAAATCATCGGCCTGTGCCGCTTTTCCTACCCCGCTCATGGCGGCTTTCAGGTCGAACATGACACGATTGAGGAACGGCGCGCCTATCTCTACCACCCTACCCGGCTGGAAGAGAGGTTTCGCCTGTTCGAAACCACCACCCTGCCCTGTCTGCGCGAACAGACGGATGAGGATTTCCAATTGCTCATCGTGATCGGGGATTGCCTACCGAAACCCGCCTTTGATCGGCTGCACGACCTGACCACAGGCATGAAGCAGGTGCAGATCATCGCCCGTCGCCCCATGCGCCACCGCCGGGTGATGAAAGAGATCCTGAACGCTGCGCGTCACGACCCCAACGCGCCCTGTATCCAGTTTCGCCATGACGACGACGACGCCGTGTCGGTGGATTTCGTCGAACGGCTACGTATCGCCGCTGACGAAGGCGGTGCGCTGATGCGCAACCACAAAACGGTCGCCATCGACTATAACCAAGGGTTTCTGGCGCGGTTCGGGCCCGAGGGCATTCACGCCACGCAGGTATTTCAACCGCTGCTGGGGATCGGGTTTGCCATGTACGTTCGGGGTGGTAGCGATCTGACAATCATGAATTTCGGGCATCACCGGATCGGAAACTACATGCCGGTGATCAGCTATCCCGACGCGCCAATGTGGGTGCGCACACTAAATTCGTTCAACGATTCACCCCATGCCCGCAAAAGCAACACCCAGCTTGCCCCCCTGACCCTCGAACAAGAGGGCGAGTTCATCGCCCGCTTTGCCATCGATCAGGACGCCGTGCGCCGCGTTCACTCGGGTGGGTGAACGGCCCGCTCACGGAATAGGGTGAAAAGCCCGGCACCCACGACCAGCGCGGCACCTGCCATGGTTACAGCGTCTGGCCAGTCTCCGAACACGACCCAACCCAAACCCAGGGCCCAAAGCAAGCTGGAGTAACGAAACGGCGCGATGAACCCCACATCGCCCTCGCGCATAACCATGACGCTGAACAGATAGCCCATCAGTACAAACACCGCCGCCGTCCCCACCATCACGCCCGCTCCGGGCGAAACTGGCACCCAACCTGTTGATACGGTCGCAATCGAGGCCGAAACGGTGATGGTGACGCTTGTGGCCAGCGTCACAACCAGCGACGGCACCTCACTAGACATGCGCCGCGTGATTAGATCCCGCACCGTGACCGAGATCACGGCGATCAGCGCGTAAATCGCATAGATGCTAAACCCCTCCGGACCTGGTCGGACGATCAGCAGCATCCCCACAAACCCCATCCCGATAGCCAGAATGCGCCGCCACCCGATCTGTTCGCGAAAAAACAGAACCGCGCCCAAAGTCACGGTCAGCGGCAGCGCCTGCAAGACCGCCGTCACATTGGCAAGCGGCATATGCAACAGAGCGGTCAGGAAAAAGAACGTGGCCGACAACTCGGCCAGGCTGCGCGCTCCGATCAGCCACTTGTCATGCCGCGGGAAGTTCAGATGCAGCGCCCCCAGGTTGCGCGCCATGAGATACACAAGAACCGTCGCCAAAACCCCGCGCATGGCCACCATCTGGAACAAAGGCACTTCGGCACCTGCCAGCTTGATCAGCGTATCGTTGATGGTAAAGGCCGCCATACTGCCCATCATCAGTAGGGCGCCTTTTATGTTTGGGGTCATCCAAAGTATCCAAAACTTCCAAATAGAAGACATTGGCAAGATCACGTCAGTTCTTGTCAAGACGTCTTACCGCCAACCCATCGACGATATGCGAAGGAACAAAACACCTAGAAACTGGAAAATCATGTATACTGCTTTTGTTCAAACCGGTGCCTCGTAATGCGGAACGCTCGTCTGTTTGAAATCGGAGTAATCTCTGTCGGCGTTATCATTCTAACGCTCTCGATTATCTCGGCCGTTCTCTACTCAGTTTTGCTCGGAGCATTGCTGTGCATCCTGCTGACGGCTGCATTCGTATGGTATATCTATAACCACGACGCTTGGATCGTCAGCAGACTTTCTTCGGACGATAATCCGCTTATCCTGAATCTGTGCATGACGGGATTTGTTGGTCGGGTCCGTGCAATTACACGGTTTTTGCCGTCTTCACCCCGTTGTCGATTTTGCCTTGTGCCGTTTGAAGGATTGGGGAAAGCCCTTGGCATCAAACCTTCCTCCAAAAATCCCAACTTTTGCCAAAGCTGTTTCACAGCTTTGCCTGCCGTAACCATCAATCTTGAGGTCGGAATTCTATTCGCCGATCTTCGAGGTTTTACGGCCTGGTCTGAATCTCATGCCCCTGACGAGGTAACCCGCGTGTTAACACAGTTCTACGAGATCGCGACGCAAGAAATCACCCGCGATGACGCGATTGTGGAATATATCGGCGATCAGATTATGGCGATCTACCCCGTGCCATTGCCCTCACTAAGTGAGCACACGGCAGACAAGATGCTGGCAGCCGCAAAAAGGTTGGTGGCGGGTTTGGACAAAGGTAAGCTGCCACTTGATGTCGGGGTTGGCATGACACTGGGAACTGCAAACGTGGGTTCAATCCAGACCGGTGCAGCCAAAGACTTCACGGCGGTTGGTGACACTGTGAACATAGCCGCCCGCTTTCAAGCAGAAGCCGGACCGCGGGAACTGGTTTATTCCGAAGCCTTCTCTGAACATCTAACCAGTAAGCCTGAGATAGCCGAACAACGTACATTTAACCTCAAAGGCAAGGCTGATCCCGTTAAAGCGTATGTTTTGCGCGTTTGAATGAAGTCTGTCGCCTTCCAGCCCGACGCGTTTGCCGTTGACCCCAGAGGGCAAAAAAGGCCCCTGCAATTTTGCAGAGGCCTTTTCTACTTCTCTATTTTCTTGATTTATTCGCGGCTTTCGGGGGCGTCGACCACGATGTCCAGCTCATCCCCGACCATGTCGTCGTCGATAAGCGGCGCAGCCAAAGCAGCGGCGGCTTCGGCCTCTTCCCGGCGGGCTTCGATGACGACGTTATCGCGGGTCTGGGCGACCTGACGCACGGCCTGAGTGGCACCACCGGTACCGGCGGGAATCAGACGACCGACGATGACGTTCTCTTTCAGGCCAACCAGCTTGTCTTTCTTGCCCTGAACCGAAGCTTCGGTCAGAACACGAGTGGTTTCCTGGAACGACGCCGCCGAGATGAACGAACGCGTTTGCAGCGAGGCTTTGGTGATCCCCAGAAGGATCGGCTCGCCTTGTGCCGGACGACCACCGCGGGCGATGGTCTTCTCGTTGGCCGCGTCAAACTCTTGCTTGTCGACATGCTCGCCTTTCAGCAGGGTGGTGTCGCCTGAATCCAGGATCTCCCACTTCTGCAGCATCTGGCGCACGATGACCTCGATGTGCTTGTCATTGATCTTCACGCCCTGCAGACGATAGACGTCCTGCACCTCGTCGATCATGTAATCCGCCAGCGCTTCGACACCCATGATGGAAAGGATGTCGTGCGGAGCCGGGTTACCGTCCATCAGGTATTCACCCTTCTGGATGAAGTCCCCTTCGGCGACCGGGATGTGCTTGCCCTTGGGTACCATGTACTCGATGGTCTCCATAGAATCGTCCGCCGGTTCGATGCTGATGCGGCGCTTGTTCTTGTAGTCGCGGCCAAAGCGCACGTAACCATCGGCTTCTGCGATGATCGCGTGATCTTTTGGACGGCGGGCTTCGAACAGTTCGGCCACGCGCGGCAGACCACCGGTGATGTCCTTGGTCTTGGCACCTTCACGCGGGATACGCGCGACAACGTCACCGGCTTCGACGGTCTGACCGTCTTCGACCGACAGGATCGCATCCACCGACATCGGATAGTGAACCGGGTTGCCCGCATCGTTGCGGACCGGCTCGCCATCTTCACCGACCAGAATGATCTCGGGCTTGAGGTCGCTGCCTTTGGGGGCGGCGCGCCAGTCGATCACGATCTTCTGGGTCATACCGGTTGCTTCGTCGGTCTCGTCGCGGACAGCAAGGCCCGAAACAAGGTCAACGTATTTCGCAGTACCGGCTTTCTCGGCGATGATCGGCAGGGTGTACGGGTCCCATTCGAACAGCTTGTCGCCACGGGCAACGGTTGCACCATCCTTGACGAACAGCTTGGAACCATAGCCCAGCTTGAAACTGGCACGCTCTTCGCCGTGTTCGTCGTTGATAACCAGCTTCATGTTCCGGCCCATGACCAGGCTTTCGCCTGCGGCATTGATCAGAATCTGCGGGTTCTCGAACGCAACAACACCTTCCTGGTTGGCTTCCTGGAACGACTGCTGACCACCTTGCGCAACACCACCGATGTGGAAGGTCCGCATAGTCAGCTGAGTACCGGGTTCACCGATCGACTGCGCGGCGATGATGCCGACAGCTTCACCCGTGTTGACCATGGTGCCGCGTGCAAGGTCACGACCATAGCAGGTTGCACAGACGCCTTCCTCGGACTCACAGGTCAGAGGCGAACGGATGCGCATCGACGCAACACCGGCCTCGTCGATGGTGTCGGCCATACGTTCGTCGATCAGCTGACCTGCTGCGACGATCACCTCATCGGTGCCCGGACGCAGAACATCGTCAGCCGCCACACGGCCCAGCACACGTTCGGCCAGCGAGGCAACAACCTCACCGTCGTTCACGGCTGCTTCGGCTGTGATTGCACGTTCTGTGCCACAGTCGATCTCACGAACGATACAGTCTTGTGCCACGTCCACCAGACGACGGGTCAGATAACCCGAGTTCGCCGTCTTCAGAGCGGTATCCGACAGACCCTTACGGGCACCGTGGGTCGAGTTGAAGTACTCGAGAACGGTCAGACCTTCTTTAAAGTTCGAGATGATCGGCGTTTCGATGATGTCACCGTTCGGCTTGGCCATCAGGCCGCGCATACCGCCCAGCTGTTTCATCTGAGTGACCGAGCCACGCGCACCCGAGTGGGCCATCATGTAGACCGAGTTCGGTTCCTGCTCGGAGCCGTCCTCAGCCCGATCCGACGACGAGATCGTCGACATCATCGCCTCGGTGACGCGGTCGTTACACTTCGACCAGGCATCGACAACTTTGTTGTACTTCTCGCCCTGAGTGATCAGGCCGTCCATGTACTGCTGTTCAAAGTCCTTCACCTGACCGCGGGTGTCATCAACGATGCCCCATTTGTCATCGGGAATGACCATGTCGTCCTTACCGAACGAGATGCCCGCCTTGAACGCTTCTTTGAAGCCCATCGACATGATCTGGTCACAGAAGATAACCGACTCTTTCTGACCGCAATAACGGTAGACGGTGTCGATCACCTGCTGCACTTCTTTCTTCCGCAGCAGACGGTTGACCAGATCGAACGGCGCTTTGTTGTTCATCGGCAGCAAGGCACCCAGGCGCAGACGGCCCGGAGTGGTCTCATAGCGCTTCTGAACTTCGTTGCCTTCGTCGTCGATCTGCGTGATCCGCGCGGTGATCTTGGTGTGCAGGTGCACTTCGCCGGAATCCAGCGCGTGCTGAACTTCGTCGATCGAACCGAACACTTTGCCTTCGCCCGGCATGCCTTCACGTTCCAGGGTCACGTAGTAGAGACCCAGGATCATATCCTGCGACGGAACGATGATCGGCGCGCCGTTTGCAGGCGACAGAACGTTGTTCGTCGACATCATCAGAACACGGGCTTCCAACTGCGCCTCAAGGCTCAGCGGGACGTGAACGGCCATCTGGTCACCGTCGAAGTCGGCGTTAAAGGCCGAACAGACCAGCGGGTGTAGCTGGATGGCTTTACCTTCGATCAGAACCGGCTCGAACGCCTGAATGCCAAGACGGTGCAGCGTCGGCGCACGGTTCAGCATGACGGGGTGTTCGCGGATCACCTCGTCGAGGATATCCCACACTTCGGGGCGCTCTTTCTCGACCAGTTTCTTCGCCTGTTTCACGGTCGAAGACAGACCCTTGGCTTCAAGGCGCGAGTAGATGAACGGCTTGAACAGTTCCAGCGCCATCTTCTTGGGCAGACCACACTGGTGCAGCTTGAGTTCCGGACCGGTCACAATGACCGAACGGCCCGAGAAGTCGACGCGTTTCCCCAAAAGGTTCTGACGGAAGCGACCCTGCTTACCCTTCAGCATGTCCGACAGCGATTTCAGCGGACGCTTGTTGGCACCGGTGATCACGCGGCCACGACGGCCGTTGTCGAACAGAGCATCCACGGATTCCTGCAACATCCGCTTTTCGTTACGCACGATGATGTCAGGCGCGCGCAGTTCGATCAGACGCTTGAGACGGTTGTTCCGGTTGATGACGCGGCGGTACAGATCGTTCAGATCCGAAGTCGCGAAACGGCCACCATCCAGCGGAACCAGCGGACGCAGTTCCGGCGGAATGACCGGGATCACGGTCATCACCATCCATTCAGGCCGGTTGCCCGACTCGAGGAAGGATTCAACAACCTTCAGACGCTTGATGATCTTCTTGGGCTTCAGTTCGCCGGTTGCTTCGGCCAGATCAGCACGCAGCTGCTCGGCTTCGGCTTCCAGATCGATCTGGGCCAGCATCTCACGGATCGCTTCGGCACCGATATTGGCGGTGAACGCGTCCATGCCATAGGCATCCTGCGCGTCCATGTACTCTTCTTCAGTCAGCATCTGTCCGTAGGTCAGGTCGGTCAGACCGGGCTCGATGACAACATAGTTTTCAAAGTACAGAACGCGTTCCAGATCGCGCAGCGTCATGTCCAGCATCAGACCGATACGGGACGGCAGCGATTTCAGGAACCAGATGTGCGCAACGGGTGCTGCCAGTTCGATGTGGCCCATACGCTCGCGGCGGACTTTCTGCAGGGTGACTTCCACACCGCATTTCTCGCAGACAACGCCGCGATACTTCATCCGCTTATATTTGCCGCACAGACATTCGTAGTCTTTGATCGGGCCAAAGATACGCGCGCAGAACAGGCCGTCACGCTCGGGCTTGAACGTCCGGTAGTTGATGGTTTCGGGTTTCTTGATCTCGCCATAGGACCAAGACAGGATCCGCTCGGGCGACGCCAACGAGACCTTGATCTCGTCAAAGACCTTCGGGGGCGTCAGCGGGTTGAACGGGTTGTTGGTGATTTCCTGGTTCATTTGTTACCTCAAATCTTGCGGAAGGGGGGACGGGAGAAAGGGCAGCGCCCTTACTCCTCAACCTCCGCATCCAGGAGTTCCATATTCAGGCCGAGGCCACGGACTTCTTTAACCAGAACGTTGAACGATTCCGGTACGCCCGCTTCAAAGTTATCCTCGCCCTTGACGATCGACTCATAGACCTTCGTCCGGCCGGCGACGTCATCCGATTTCACCGTCAGCATCTCCTGCAGGGTGTAGGCGGCGCCGTAAGCTTCCAAAGCCCAGACTTCCATCTCACCAAAGCGCTGACCACCGAACTGCGCCTTACCACCCAGCGGCTGCTGGGTAACCAGGCTGTACGGCCCGGTCGAACGCGCGTGGATTTTGTCGTCCACAAGGTGGTGCAGTTTCAGCAGGTACTTGATGCCCACGGTCACGGGACGTGCAAACTGCTCACCGGTACGACCGTCGAACAGAACCGACTGACCGCTTTCCGAGAAGCCGGCACGCACCAGCGCGTCGTTGACGTCAGCCTCTTTGGCACCGTCAAAGACCGGGGTTGCGATCGGAACACCGCGGGTTACGTTGCCCGCAGCCTCGATCAGGCCATCCTCGTCCAGACCGGTGATGCCTTCTTCGTAGACATTCTCGCCATAGGCCAGCTTCATCGCTTCGCGCACAGGGGTCAGGTCGCCGGAACGGCGGTATTCACCCAGAGCTTCGTCGATATTCAGACCCAGACCGCGCGCGGCCCAACCCATGTGGGTTTCAAGGATCTGACCAACGTTCATACGCGACGGCACACCCAGCGGGTTCAGACAGAAGTCAACCGGAGTACCATCGGCAAGGAACGGCATGTCTTCCATCGGAACAACCTTGGAGATCACACCTTTGTTCCCGTGACGACCGGCCATTTTGTCGCCCGGCTGCAGCTTACGCTTCACGGCGATGAAGACTTTGACCATCTTCATCACACCCGGGGGCAGGTCATCGCCACGGCGGACTTTCTCGACCTTGTCTTCGAAACGGGCGTCCAGAGCGCGTTTCTGCACTTCGTACTGCTCGTTCAGAGCCTCAACGATCTGTGCGTCCTGCTCACCTTCCAGCGCCAGTTGCCACCATTGGCCGCGGGTCAGGGTTTCCAGCAGTTCCTCGGTGATTACCGAGCCCGGCTTGACGCCTTTCGGGCCTTTCACAGCGGTTTTACCCAGGATCAGGCCCTGCAGACGCGCATAGATGTTGCGGTCCAGGATCGCCAGCTCGTCGTCCCGGTCACGGGCCAGACGTTCGACTTCCTCACGCTCGATCTGCAGCGCACGCTCGTCTTTCTCGACGCCGTGACGGTTGAAGACGCGAACCTCAACGACCGTACCGTAGTCACCCGGTTTCACGCGCAGCGAGGTGTCGCGCACGTCAGATGCTTTTTCACCAAAGATGGCGCGCAGTAGCTTTTCTTCCGGGGTCATCGGGCTTTCGCCCTTCGGAGTGATCTTGCCGACCAGAATATCGCCCGGCTCAACATCCGCGCCGATGTAAACGATGCCCGCCTCGTCGAGGTTGCGCAGCGCTTCTTCACCGACGTTCGGGATGTCGCGGGTGATCTCTTCCGGACCCAGCTTGGTGTCACGGGCGGCGACTTCGAATTCCTCGATATGGACCGAGGTAAAGACGTCATCACGCGCGATACGTTCACTGATCAGGATCGAGTCTTCGTAGTTGTAACCGTTCCACGGCATGAACGCGACGACCACGTTCTTACCAAGCGCCAGTTCACCCATGTCGGTCGACGGACCGTCGGCAATGACCTCGCCCTTCTGGACGGTGTCACCCACCTTGATCAGCGGACGCTGGTTGATGCAGGTGTTCTGGTTTGACCGCTGGAATTTGCGCAGACGATAGATGTCAACGCCAGCGTCGCCCAGTTCCAGATCTTCGGTGGCGCGGATAACGATACGCTGGGCATCGACCTGGTCGATGATACCGGCGCGTTTCGCCTGAATCGCAGCGCCCGAGTCAATCGCAACCTTTTCCTCAATGCCGGTACCAACCAGCGGTGCCTCGGCCCGCAGCAGCGGAACCGCCTGACGTTGCATGTTCGAGCCCATCAGAGCGCGGTTGGCGTCGTCATTTTCAAGGAACGGGATCAGCGATGCAGCGACCGACACCAGCTGTTTCGGCGACACGTCGATCAGGTCAACATTCTCGCGCGGGGCAAGGGTGTAGTCACCGGCCTGACGGGTCGACACCAGATCGTTGATGAACTTGCCATCCGCATCCAAAGTCGCGTTCGCCTGCGCCACGGTGTGACGCATTTCCTCGGTCGCGGACATGTAGTGAACCTCATCGGTCACCTCGGCGTCTTTAACGACGCGGTAGGGCGTTTCGATGAAGCCATACTTGTTCACGCGGGCGAAGGTGGCCAGCGAGTTGATCAGACCGATGTTCGGACCTTCAGGCGTTTCAATCGGGCACATCCGGCCGTAGTGGGTCGGGTGAACGTCGCGCACTTCAAAGCCTGCACGCTCACGTGTCAGACCACCGGGGCCAAGCGCCGAGAGGCGGCGTTTATGGGTGACTTCAGACAGAGGGTTGGTCTGGTCCATGAACTGAGACAGCTGCGACGAGCCGAAGAATTCACGAACAGCAGCCGCAGCCGGTTTCGCGTTGATCAGGTCCTGAGGCATGACGGTGTCGATCTCGACTGACGACATACGCTCTTTAATCGCGCGCTCCATGCGCAGCAGACCGACGCGGTACTGGTTCTCCATCAGTTCGCCCACCGAGCGCACACGACGGTTGCCGAGGTGGTCGATATCGTCCACGTCGCCTTTGCCGTCACGCAGCTCAACCAGCGCCTTGATGCAGGCCACGATGTCTTCGCGGCGCAGGGTACGCAGAGTGTCAGGCGCGTCCAGTGCCAGACGCATGTTCATTTTCACGCGGCCAACAGCGGACAGGTCATAGCGCTCGCTGTCGAAGAACAGAGTGTCGAACAGGGCCGAGGCCGCTTCGACGGTGGGCGGCTCACCCGGACGCATGACGCGGTAGATGTCCATCAGCGCGGTTTCGCGGCTCATGTTCTTGTCCTGAGCCATAGTGTTGCGCATGTAGGGACCGACATTAACGTTGTCGATGTCCAGAACCGGGATGTCGGTGATGCCCGCATCCATCAGGTCCTTGACGGTGCCACCGATCAGGTCGCCGTCCTTGTCGTATTCCAGAGTCAGCTCATCACCGGCTTCGACATAGATCGCGCCGTTTTCTTCGTTGATGATGTCCTTTGCGACATACTTGCCGACGATGTTGTCGAAGGGAACTAGCAGGTCGGTGACGTTGCCTTCGTCTATCAGCTTCTTCACGGCGCGCGGCGTGACTTTCTTGCCCGCTTCGGCAATCACTTCACCTGATTTCGCGTCGATCAGGTCGTATGTCGGACGGGTCCCGCGCACACGCTCGGGGAAGAACGGCGTGACCCAGCCTTTCTTCTTGTCCAGCTTGTAGGACACGGTGTTGTAATACGCGTCCATGATCGCTTCCTGGTCCAGACCCAGTGCGTACAGCAGGGTGGTCACAGGCAGCTTGCGGCGACGGTCGATACGGGCGAACACGATGTCCTTGGCGTCGAACTCAAAATCCAGCCAGCTGCCGCGATACGGGATGATGCGACAAGCAAACAGCAGTTTACCGGACGAGTGGGTCTTGCCCTTGTCGTGGTCAAAGAACACACCGGGCGAGCGGTGCATCTGGCTGACGATTACACGCTCGGTGCCGTTCACGATGAACGTTCCGTTCGGTGTCATCAGGGGCATGTCGCCCATGAACACGTCCTGTTCCTTGATGTCTTTGACCGACTTGGCGCCAGTGTCCTCATCAACATCAAACACGATCAGACGCAGAGTAACCTTCAGCGGCGCGCTGTAGGTCATGTCGCGCTGCATGCACTCTTCGACGTCATATTTGGGTTTTTCCAGATCGTATTTCACGAACTCCAGCACGGAGGTTTCGTTGAAATCCTTGATCGGGAAAACCGACTGGAACACGCCTTTGATGCCTTCGCCATCTGTGGGCTGTTCTGCATCGCCGGAGCGCAGGAAAAGATCATATGAAGATTTCTGGACCTCAATGAGGTTCGGCATTTCCAAAACTTCGCGGATTTTGCCGTAATATTTACGAAGACGTTTCTGGCCAAGGAACGTTTGAGCCATGTCAGATGTCACCTTTCGATGTTCTCAGCGGGCAAAGACACCGTCGGGCCCCGGCATCTTGCACAATCGAGACGACACGTCCGGATCAATTCGTGGCCACCGTCCCGAAGGTGGCCTCCCGATCCGAAAACCGTGTCTTAGAAAACGCCCCAAGATATGAGGCCCTTTCTAAGACAGGTTCGGCTGGACCCGGATTTCTCTGGGCCCAGCCTGAATTTTCGGCGCATCAGCGATGCACCTGTCGATTGGCTTAGGCCAGCTCGACTTCGGCGCCAGCTGCTTCCAGCTTGGCTTTGACTTCTTCGGCTTCTGCCTTGTCAACGCCTTCTTTGATCTTGCCGCCAGCTTCAACCAGCTCTTTGGCTTCTTTCAGGCCCAGACCGGTGATGCCGCGAACTTCTTTGATCACGTTGATTTTCGAAGCGCCGGCGTTCTTCAGAACGACGTCGAATTCGGTTTTTTCTTCCTCAGCTGCGCCACCGGCGTCGCCACCAGCTGCAACCATTACGGCGCCGCCAGCTGCGGGCTCGATGCCGTATTCGTCTTTGAGGATGGTTTTCAGTTCTTGTGCTTCCAGCAGGGTCAGACCCACGATGCTTTCTGCGAGTGCTTTCAGATCAGCCATTTTATCAGCTCTTTCCGTTTACAGTGTGTGTTCCAACGTCAGGGAGTGTTCCCTACGCAGATCATTCAGTGCCAACCGCTTACGCAGCTTCCGCCTTCTCTTCGATGGTGGAAAGGATGCTTGCGATGTTGCTTGCAGGTGCGCCAATCGCGCCGGCGATGTTCGAAGCAGGTGCGCCAATGCAGCCCACGATCGAAGCAATAAGCTCCTCGCGAGACGGCATTTTCGAAACTGTTTCGACGCCTTTGCGGTCCAGAGCGTTCTCGCCCATTGCACCGCCAAGGATTTCGAACTTTTTGTTCTCCTTGGCGAAGTCCTCGGCCACCTTGGCTGCTGCCACGGGGTCCTCGGAATAGGTCAGAACGGTCATACCCGTCAGCAGGTCAGCGATGCTCTCACATGGCTTTCCGTCGAGGGCGATTTTGGCGAGCCTGTTCTTGGCAACACGCACGGCGCCACCCGCGTCACGAGCACGTGCGCGAAGGTCCTGCATCTCGGCAACTGTCAGACCGGCGTAGTGAGCTACCACTACGACGCCAGAGCTTTCGAAGATTTGGCCGAGTTCCTCGACCACTTTCTCTTTCTGGGCTCTATCCACAGTTCTCTCCAAGTTTGGGATGTTGGACATCCCGGCTCATATTTGCTGCGGTCGAAACCACAGCGTTCAGGTCCGTTGTTACGGGATTGGCCAAAATGCGCCCGAGGATCGCGACCCTCAGAATTCTTTGGTCTTACCCGTCTCAGGCAGGAGATTAAGGGGCCATATGGCACCACCCACCGTCTTGGACGAAACGAAATAAAGCGCACGACGAATCGCACGCTTTACTCCGCAAGTCTCTTTAGGGCAGATGGCGTGGGTTTCCAAGAGGTAAATTGCGGATTGGGCGCGGTTTTGCCATGGCATTGACAAGGGCTGCAACTGCCCGTCCATTGGGCAGATTATCAGACACGCCTGGACACGGTTCCCTCCAAGAATGCACCCTCTTTCGGACGAAGAATTTCACCGCGCCTCTCGCTATGTGGACGAGTTCGCCCGGCAAATCGGGGCCAATCCGGTTGGTGCGTTCGATTGCATCTACCGATCTCATGACTTTCCTGACACGCGTATGGTGATTAAACTGCGTGCTGCTCATGAGGTGTACGCCCTCAAGATCGACGTCGACTCCCCTGGCACCGGACGACTGAAACAGGAATTCGACCACCTCACCGCCTTGTCGGAGTATTTTTCACCTATGAAAGATTCCGACGTCGTGCACCCGGTCTATCTTTCGCCGTCTCAGGCGTTCTTTGTCACCCCCTTCATCGACCGACCAACCGCCGCAGACCTGATCCACAACAGCATAGATGACACCCAAGTCGCCCAGATCTATCGCCGCGCCGGCGCGTGGCTGAACGATCTACATTCTTTCCGTCCGTCCAAGGAGTACAGATTTCGCCCCAAATGGATGACTGACCTGATTGCAGAGTTAAACGCACAGGTTCCACCTTCGGTTCGAGCAGAAAGTGACGTCATGCTCAGGGTGCTGTTGGCCGAGATGGCTGGCCTGAGGGGCGCGCCCGAGACCCAGGTCCTGGCCCATGGTGATTTCCACAGCCAGAACCTGATTGTCGGGCAAGGGCAGATGGTCGGGCTGGATTTTACTGAAACCCGCGAAAAACTGGCGGTTTATGATATTGTAGACTTCTTGAAATCAGATGTATTCCGCAACGCGCCGACCGACGCCATTGACCGCAGTGGAATCGTGCAAGCCAACAAACAGATGTTCCTACGTCGATATCGCCATCCGTTCCGTATGGACGTCCTCGATTTCTGTCTGCGTGCCCGACTATTGATTGACTGGCTGTCCCTTTGGCAAGCTGATCACCCATATAGCGCCTATGATGAGGACAGGCGGCAAAGGCTCGGCGACCGGTTGCGTCTTGCGTTCCAAAAGCCCTGACTACACTGACGCTTTTTTGTAACGACATGGAAAGGTTTTGATATTTACCCTCTCGACCTGCACCAATATTTTGGTCCAGATTGCCTCGAAAAAATGATCCGTGATCCGGATCTTCAGCAGCTACAGGTGTTCGTATTCAATGGTACTTCGCAGCTTTTTTGCCCAGGATAGTGAAGCTCTGATCGTCACGTCCAGCCCCGACAGCTCGATTGAAGGCGATCCGATCATCAACAACTCGGACACCCCCGACGGAACGATTTTTGAATACTCCGGAGGCTTTGGCACCACTGTCACGCTGGATGACACCAGCGGAAGCCCTAACGTCTTCAACGATGACCAAGAAGCCGGGCACGTCATCACGGATGGTGGCGGTATCGTCGCCGACGGTACCCAGGTCGAATCCGAATCCATAATCGTTGTCCGCGCCCTCGACGAAAACGGAGTACCTACCGGCCCCGAGATCGAGATTTATGTCTTTTCGCAAAATGGCATCACCTCGGACGTTTGGGGGTTTGCAACATCCGAACCGCTGACACCCGGCACGTCCTACATCAAGATTTCCGGTTCCAACGCCGGGTCGTCTTCCTATGATGACTATATCCCTTGCTTTGGCCCCGGCACGTTGATCGAAACCGTCGATGGCGAAGTCGACGTAGCCCTGCTGAAAAAAGGTCAAATGGTCTGGACCCGCGACGCCGGGTTCCAACCCATTCTATGGATCGGCACAACCGAAGTGCAAGGCACCGGCGCCTTTGCCCCTGTCGTCATCGAAAAAGATGCGATTGGAAACAGCCGCAAGCTTATCTTGTCGCCACAGCACCGGGTACTCGTCTCGGCCCCCGTCACCGACATGCTGTTCGGCTCATCCGAAGTCTTCGTTGCCGCCAAACACCTGTGCGGCCTGCCTGGCGTTGAAATCTGCGAAATGGACAGTATCACCTACACGCATTTCATGTTCGACCGGCACCATATCGTTCGCTCGAACGGGGCACTGACTGAAAGCTATTTCTTTGGCGACACCGCCAAACACGCCCTGTCAGAGGCCCAACTGTCCGAGATTCTGACCCTGTTTCCAATGTTGAAATTCGGTGTCTCTGCTTTCGGCGAAACCGCGGCCGCGACCATCAGCGCTCGAGAAGCAGAGGTTCTGCGCGCTTACCTGTAAACGCAAAAAACCGGGCTGCATTTCGGCAACCCGGTTTCAAATCTGCATTGACGGAAGGGCTTATTCGCCCGACGCAGCCGCCACATCCAGGGTCACACCGGGGCCCATGGTCGAGCTCAGTGCGATCTTTTTCATGTAGGTGCCTTTAGCGCCCGACGGCTTGGCCTTGGCCACAGCCGAGACGAAAGCACGGACGTTTTCGGCCAGCTTGGCTTCGTCGAACGACGCTTTGCCAACGCCTGCGTGCACAACGCCGCCTTTTTCCGCCTTGAACTGAACTTCACCGCCTTTGGCTGCTTCCACGGCCGCTTTCACGTCCATGGTCACGGTGCCAACCTTGGGGTTCGGCATCAGGTTGCGGGGGCCCAGAACCTTTCCCAGACGGCCAACGATGGGCATCATGTCCGGGGTGGCAATGCAGCGATCGAATTCGATGGTGCCGCCCTGAATGGTTTCCATCAGGTCTTCTGCGCCAACGATATCCGCGCCTGCTTCTTTCGCTTCGTCCGCCTTGGGACCGCGCGCGAACACAGCAACGCGCATCGCTTTACCGGTGCCGTTGGGCAGACCGACAACGCCACGAACCATCTGGTCTGCGTGACGAGTGTCAACGCCCAGGTTCATCGCGATTTCGATGGTCTCGTCGAATTTCGAGGTTGCATTGGCTTTGACCAGGGCAACTGCATCTTCGACCGACAGGTTTTCCTTGCCGGCGACAGCTTCGCGCGCAGCGCGGGTGCGTTTACCAAGTTTTGCCATCTTACTTCACCTCGATGCCCATGGAGCGGGCCGAGCCCAGGATGATCTGCATTGCGCCTTCGATATCGTTGGCATTCAGATCTTTCATTTTGGCTTCGGCGATTTCGCGAACCTGCTTCGAGGTCACGGTGGCCACGGTCTCACGACCGGGGTTTTCCGCGCCGCGGGGGCGGTTCCGCTTGCCAACCGGCTTCAGGCCAGCCGCTTTTTTCAGGTAATAAGACGCGGGCGGCGTCTTGATGTCCATAGTGAAGGACTTGTCCTGATAATAGGTGATTACGGTCGGGCAAGGCGCGCCTTGCTCCATGTCTGCAGTCTTGGCGTTGAACGCCTTGCAGAATTCCATGATGTTGATGCCGCGCTGACCCAGCGCCGGACCAACTGGCGGCGACGGGTTCGCCTGACCTGCAGGAACCTGCAGCTTCATTGTACCAGCAAGCTTCTTGGCCATTTGGTTTTCCTTTCAACTCGGGTGAAACGCGTTTCACCCAGACTATGTTGCGTGGTCCGATCGGGATCGCGATCCCAGCAACCTCCCACGAGAGAATCTCGCCCGAAGACGATAGAGGCGGCATTTATAGTGGAATTGTGGGGTTGGCAAGTGGATGTCGCGCTATTGCCAGTTTGACTTTTTGTATTGACCGGACCTCAGTGGCTTTTGGGAACAGTCAAACAGAATAATTTATCTGAATACATAAGTTGCGTCAGAAAACAAGGCGGGTATCTTGGAGCAAATTGGCTACAAAAGAAGTGATCAGGGATGGCGTCATCTCGGCTAAACAAGGGGCTACTGATATGCGTGCTCTTAGCTATGTTGCCCGGATGCGGCAGCAAAGCGCAGGATCAGGGTGGTGCGTCCGGCGCAACTTCCCAAACCAGCGCGTCCAACACCGATGCTGCTTTCGCTGCGACAGGAATTGATCCCAGCACCTATTCGGGTCAGTTTCAGGTCAAGCTGACCAAGGAAGTTCCGCTGCGCGATATTCCGGTCCCCTTCACAGTCTACGCCGGCCTGGAGGAATCCAGCCCAACTCGGCTGCGATTGCGGGCGTTCATGGATTTGCGCGGATTGCAGGAAAAGGCACCGCAAATACTGACCGGTCCGTTGGAAGAAACCTGTAAGCGCCAGATCTATCTCGACATCCGAGACGTCACCGCCATCGGCGAAACCGTAAAGGTCGAGGGTTCGGCTCGGGCTCAATTCACGCGGTGCAAACGGAATGAAGAACCGGGCTTTCAATATTTTGGGGCCACGGTAGATGCAATTGCTGTCGCCAAGGCGGAAGTTAAGGGCCAATGCCTTACATTCAGTATCGAAAGCGCGGACCTCAGCCCGCGTGGGTTCATCGGAACTGTTACCAATCTTTTCGGGCTGACCGACCGCATCAACGAAGCGGTCCTTGAAAAGGGTGGAGAGTTTCTGGCAGCCAACCCGGTTTGCCCACCACTGCCAGAAGAATTCACGGTTCTTGATCCAATTTACGAGTCTGGTGGAACACGTGAAGTTGCACCCGGGGGAATGGGCGCTGCTGTTGTTGGATCAGCCGACGTAAGCGCCGAGACAATAGTCAAAGTTCTTGCGGGTCTAAAGAACCTTGGTGTTTTGGAGTTTGCTGAATGAGACTTTGGTTAATTATCCCAGTCTTGATGGCAGCCGTTGTAGGTGCCCGAGCCCCATACGCCCAACAGGTGGATTTTATCATCGACGCGACATTGCCAGTTCGCGATACGGATTTGCCCTACAAGCTAAATCTGACCCTAACTGCCGTTGACACTACACGGATAGGCGTCGGAGCATTACTCGACTTACGGGGCGCACAGAAAATTGTGCCCGAAAGACTGGCTGACAACGCGATAGTCGATAATTGCGGTCTGCAAGTCAGGCTAGATGACATAAGCTTTGGGGCCAAGGACGATGCAATTGATTTAGACGGCGAGGTTACTGTTACACTCTTTGAGTGCAGCCGCACCAGTGAGCGCGATTTTCAACGCGGCCAAGAAAAGAATTCCATTCTGGCGAACATGTCCACCGAAGCGACTGTCGAACTGCGCGACAATTGCGCCTACATCAAACTAATCGATCTCACACTCACGGCGCCGGAAGCGCAGCGCGAACAAATCTTGGAAGACGACACCCTCGAGTCCGTAAAAGAACTGATGCTGGCAGCTGTAGATCTTGTGCTCAACGAAACCCCATTGTGCCCGGAATTGCCGGCAGAACTCGCTTCACTTGATCCGGTCTACGAAAGCGGTGGCCCGCGCGAGATCGGAGACGGTGGACTTGGTATATTGCTTGACGGGTCTGTTGATGTCAGCCCGTCAACAATTCTGGATGTATTGACGGTGCTTCAGCAACAGGAGCTCATTCCCGGTCGGCCCTAACCTCGGAGTGTTGCAACCGTTTCTTGCCAAAAAGGCGCCGCAGTGTTTTGGGCAGAGCGGGCGTTCCATTTCCAGGCACTGAGCGTTTAGCCCTGCTTCGTAACCTGCGTAAAGTCCAGCTCCACCGGTGTTTCCCGACCAAAGATCGAGACCGAAACTTTCAGCTTCTGGATCTGGTCATCCACGCCTTCGACCATGCCATCAAAATCCTCGAATGGGCCGTCGTTGACCTTGGCCTTCTCGCCAACTTCACAGCTGATCATCAGTTTCGGCGCTTCTTCGCCTTCCTGAACGCGGTTGATAGAGTTCACTAGGTTATAACCCTGTTTCTGCATCGCGCCTCGGGAAAAACCTCCGCCAGCAAAGCAAATCCCCGCGCACCGATCACGTCTTGGCTATTGTGACACTGCACGAGGGGCAGTTGTGCTATAGTGACTGCAACTATACGTATTTGGCGGAGGTTTATTATGATTATTCGATTCATCACAACACTGGGCATCGCGCTCTCGCTTGCCATTACAGCTCCACAGGTGGCCCGAGCGGATGCGGGCGAAATTCTTGGCGGTGCCGTCGTGGGTGGCGTCATTGGCTACGCAATCGGTAAAGAGCAAGGAAAGAAGCAATCCAGCCGATCGACAACAACGCGGACTTACAGATCGGGTATTCCGTCCACCTCACAGGGGGCTCAAACACAGACTGCCCTGAACTATTTCGGCTACAATGCCGGACGAGTCGATGGCCAAGTCGGGGGCGGTACCCGCGCAGCGATCGAGCGATATCAGGCGTCGATGGGCTACCCGGTCAATGGCTATGACTTTCCCCCCTATCAAAGCGACTTTCTGAACCAGGCCTACTACTGGGCGACCAGCGGCGGGCAAGCGGCGACGCAACTGTCGGGTCAGCCACTTTTGTTTGCTTATCGTCAGCAGGTTCACAGCGGCGCCGCGCTGGCGGCTGCCCCGCAGCCCCAGGCACAGGCTCCGGCCCCGATCACTCCGGTTGTGACTGCCCAGCCCGAGACCACACCCACAGAAGCCCCAACCGAAACCGCATCGACGGGCAGCTTGCCCAGCCTCTTTGCCGGTGGCACAGCACGGCCCTCACTTGCCAACCGGTGCAGTGCGGTGATGCTGCAAACCTCGACCAATGGCGGGTACACAACACTGGCCAATATGTCGGACCCCGATTTCGCCCTGAGCGAGCAGTTCTGCCTGGCTCGCAGCTATGCCATGGCGCGTGGTGAAGAACTGATCCAGGACATTCAGGGCCTGACCCCCGATCAGATCAGCACGCAATGTGCCGCCTTTGGTGACACCCTGTCGCCGCAGGTGGTTGCGCTTTCGCTCAGCTCGAAAGCCGATGCGGAAAGCCAGATGCGCAAATTCGCTCTGGATACCGGGCTGAGCCCAGCCGATCTGTCCGCCACAAGCAAGGTCTGTCTGTCGCTCGGCTACCGTCAGGACAACATGGATACAGCAGTTGGCTCGGCACTGATGCTGGTCGCCTTGGGTGAGCCTGCCTACGGAGAACTGGTCGGCCACCACCTGCGCGAAGGCTTTGGCGTGCAGGAACGTCAGGACCTTGCAATGCAATGGTATGACGCAAGCCTGTCGGCGCTTGACGCCGGATCGCAAGCGGTGTTCCTGCCGTCGCAAACCGACCGCCCGCAGCTTTTGCGTGCGGCCATGGTGCAGGCGCAATAAGCGGAGCGTTAAAAACCAACTTTTGTGGCACTGAAAAGAAAAACGCCGCGTTGCTCATGGCAGCGCGGCGTTAGAAATTGCTGTGAAGGCTTAAATCAGCCCTGCTTGGTCACCTGTGTAAAGTCCAGCTCGACCGGTGTTTCGCGGCCAAAGATCGAGACCGAAACCTTCAGCTTCTGATTCTCGTCGTCCACGCCTTCGACCATGCCGTCGAAATCCTCGAACGGGCCGTCGTTGACCTTGACCTTCTCGCCGACCTCGAAGGAGATCATCAGCTTGGGCGCTTCTTCGCCTTCCTGAACGCGGTTGAGAATCTGGTTCACCTCAGCATCTCGCATCGGCATCGGGCGACCTTGCGGGCCCAGGAAACCGGTGACGCGGTTGATCGAGTTCACTAGGTGATAGCCCTGATCCGACATTTCCATGTGCACCAGTACATAACCAGGCATGAAACGGCGTTCGGTCGTGACCTTCTTGCCCCGGCGCACTTCGATCACCTCTTCGGTGGGCACCAGAACTTCGTCGATATCGTCCTCAAGGCCGTGTTCGGCCACCGACGTGCGGATCTGTTCTGCGATCTTCTTTTCGAAATTCGAAAGAACGCTGACCGAGTACCACCGTTTCGCCATGAACCTGTCGTCCTTGTTTGCCTTTGGGCCGCGACTGCGCCCGTCGTTTGAAATCAGTTACGTCATCCGGAATAAAAAGCGGCGCGCGGTCCGAATCGCCGCACGCCCATTCCGAAGAGTCCCGCGTGACCTACAAGGACATCGCGTGCTGTGCAAGGGGGAAGCTACGTTTCCACCCAACCCCAAACGGGTTTAGCCGAACGCACCAAGGATCAGTTGCAGACCCCCGCGAATGCCCAGATCGACCAATGCAAAAAACACAGCGGTAAGAGCCGCCATGATGAACACCATGACCGTGGTCAGCAGAACCTCGCGGCGCGTGGGCCACACGACCTTTGCAACTTCGGCGCGGACTTGCTGAATGAACTGGATCGGATTCATGGTAGCCATTTGGCGGTGTTCTCTCTGCTAGCGGATGGGCCGGACATAACCGGGCATTGCGGCAATTTCAAGGGCTGTCAGGGCTTGGGCTTGTCGTCCCATTCATCGCTGAGGATACGACGGGCGTCCCCCTCGGGATCGTCATACTGATTCGAGCGGACAGTATAGACAAACGCCACCAGCCCAACCCCGCCCAGAAAAAGGGAAATCGGTATCAGATAAGCCAAGACTTCCATCGCTTTACCTTACCCGCAACGCGTTCAAAGACACAGTGATTGATGAGGTCGACATCGCCAGCGCCGCGATCAACGGCGTAGCCAGACCAACCACAGCCAAAGGCACCGCGATGATATTATAGACGGTGGCGATGCGGAAGTTCTCGCGAATCCGTTTTGTGGCTTTGGCAGCGGTATCGCAGGCATCGGCGATAGGTGACAGGTCGTTGCCCAGCAGCACGATGTCCGAGGCCACCCGCGCCGCATCCAGTGCCGAGGCCGGTGAGATCGACACATGCGCCGCCGCCAGCGCGGCCGTGTCATTCAGCCCGTCGCCCACCATCAGCACATGATGGCCCTGATCGCGCAGCACCTCGACATGCGTGGCCTTGTCCTGTGGCAGGGCTTGCGCAATCCAGTTCTGAATGCCCAGCTTACCCGCCAGCGCCTGAACCGCGCCTTGCGTATCACCCGAGATCAGGATGACCCCTTTGCCCGCTTCGCGCAGTGCCTGCACTGCCTCCGCCGCGCCGGGGCGCAGAGCGTCCGAGAACAGGAACGCCGACGGTGCCTGACCTGCGATGGAAAGCCACGCGGCGGTTTGGTCGCCCTCTTCCGCGCCAGTCCATGCCGCGCGGCCCAGACGGACGCGTTGGCCGCTATAGGTGCCCTCGGTTCCGTAGCCCGGAACCTCGGTGACGTGTTTCAGCGTGGCGGGTTTGATCCCGGCCTCACGCGCGGCTCTGGTCAAAGCAACCGACAGCGGGTGCGCGGATGCCTCGGCCAGGGCCAGCGCGACCTCAAGATCCGCGCGGGAATGGTCGCCCAGATTGGTCAGTTCAGGGGTACAGGAGGTTAGCGTGCCGGTCTTGTCGAAAACAACTGTATCGACCTCGGCCAGACGCTCCAGCGCGGTGGAATGTTTGATCAGCATCCCCTTACGGAACAACCGCCCCGAGGCCGCCGTGGTCACCGCTGGCACAGCCAAGCCCAGCGCGCAGGGGCAGGTAATGATCAGAACGGCGGCGGCGATGTTCAGCGCCGTGCGCACGTCACCGGAATAGATATACCAACCCACAAAGCTGAGCGCCGACAGGATATGCACACCGGGCGCATAGAGCTTGGCCGCCTTGTCGGCCAGCGAGGTGTATCGCGAGCGCCCCGATTCCGCGATGGCCACAAGATCGGCCATGCGGTGCAGCGAGGTGTCCTCACCCACCGCCGTCGCGCGGATGGTCAGAGGGCCGGTCAGGTTGACTTCTCCAGCGCTGACAGTCGAGCCCGCCTCGGCGAACACCGGCAGGGTTTCTCCGGTCAGTAGGGACCGGTCGAGTTCGGACTGACCCGAGACAATCTCTCCATCCACAGGCATCCGCCCGCCGGGGCGCACAAGGATCAGGTCGCCTACGTTCAGCGTGGCAACGGCGACTTCTTCCTCGACGCCAACCGCGACCCGAATGGCGCGGGGGACTTCCAGCGCGGTCAGTTCCTCGGCCGCGGATCGGGCGGCAGCACGGGTGCGATAGTCCAGATAGCGCCCTGCCAGCAGGAAGAAGGTCAGCGTTAGGGCGGCGTCGAAATAGGCATGTTCGCCGCTGAGCGTGGTTTCCCAAAGCGATGTGACCAGCGCCAACAGGATCGCCAGCACGATCGGCACATCCATGTTCAGACGTCGCACACGCAAGGCCGACCACGCATTCGCAAAGAAGGGCTGTGCAGAGAAAGCGATCGCCGGCAGCGCAATCGCCGCCGATATCCAGTGGAACATATCCCGTGTGGCGTCGGACGCCCCGGACCAGACCGAGACGGACAGCAGCATCACGTTCATCGAGGCAAACCCGGCCACCGCCAGCCGCATCAACAGGTCGCGCCCCGCCTTGTCAGCCTGTGTGGCGGACAGGGCACCGGGGTCCAGCTCATGTGCCTCAAAACCCGCGTTTTCCAGCACTGGGATCAGATCGGCAGCACGCAGATCGGGCGCGGCTTTAATCATGGCGCGTTTCAGGGTCAGGTTGACGCGCGCATCCTCGACGCCGGGAGTGGCGTTCAGCGCGCGTTCCACCGTCGCGATACAGGCCGAGCAATGGATGCCCGGCAACGACAGAGCGATCTGTGTGTCCTGCGGAATGGGCCGTGCCGGTTCTGCCGGGGCCGCGATACAGCCCGGACAGGCCGCTGTGCCGGAACTGAGCTGCGCCACGATCCCCTACCCTTTCACATAAAGCGGCACGCGCTGCGCGAATTCCGCTCCGCTGTGGTCCTTGGCGACCAGACGGATGTTCCAGTTGCCCTTGCCCAGCGCCGCAGGGGTTGCATAGGCGGTACCGTCAAAGGTGAAATCAGGGGCGAAATCCTCTTTCACATGGGTGGCGCGGCCAACCACGGCCTGCAACTCGGCCACTTCGACCGGGGCACCGGTTTGATCGGTGATGTGCAGAACCAGCAATCCGCCCGAAACCTCGGCCCGGATGAACCATCCAAGGGCTTGTTGTTCCTGCAAACGCTCGTTGAACTCTTGGCTCGCGACGTAAGAGTTTTTGACCTCTAGCCCCGGAAAGGTTTTCACCGCGCTGTATGCCAGCACCAGATTGACGGCGATGATCACACCAAAGGCCGCGACAAACACGGCCAGCGCGTGTTTTCCGGTGAATTGACGTTCAGCCATGCTCAGTTCCCCCGTCCGTTAAACGTGGTGTCCTTATAGGCACGTTCGCCGCTTTCCAGATCCTCGACCCAGATGCGCACAGGCGTCACATCCGCAGCAGCAGGGCCGGTATCACCTGCGGTCACCACGTAGACACGGGTCAATTGTGCCGTATCTGCGGTGACATTGACAGTGTCTCCGTCGATGCCCTCGATCTGGATTTGCAAGGCCGGGTCGCCTGCCAGGGTCAGCTTGAACGGGCGTTCCTCACCATGTTTGTTGCGCAGACGCACGTCATAGGTGTTGCGGATTGTGCCATCTGAGAGGGTCACGAAGGTCGGGTTGCGCACAGGTGCGACGGTCAGGTCGATATCCGAGCGGATGAACAGCGCAAAAAGCAGCGCAAAACCAACCGCCGCCCACATGGCCGTATACATGATCGTGCGGGGCCGCAGAATGTGTTTCCAGACATTCTTGGGGGTCTCACCCGCCCGTTCGCGGGTCTCGTCACTCAGCGCCATGTAATCGATCAGACCACGAGGCTTGCCGATCTTGGCCATCATGTCGTCACAAGCGTCGATACAGAGCGCACAGGTAATGCACTCCAACTGCTGCCCGTCGCGGATGTCGATGCCCACGGGGCAGACGTTCACGCAGGCCATGCAATCGATGCAATCGCCCAACTCAGAATCCGCCGTGCGTTTGCCCTTGCCGCGCGGCTCGCCCCGCCATTCGCGGTAGCCGACGACCAGAGTATCCTCGTCCATCATCGCCGCCTGAATGCGGGGCCACGGGCAAGCATAGATGCAAATCTGTTCCCGCGCGAAACCACCAAACAGGAAGGTGGTGCCGGTCAGGATCAGCATGGTTGTGTAGGCCACAGGATGCGCATTGCCCGTCACCAGATCACGCAGCAATGTGGGCGCGTCGGCGAAATAGAACACCCAGGCACCGCCGGTTGCCAAACCGATCAGGAACCAGGCGGTCCATTTCGTCAGGCGCAACCGTGCCTTTCGCATATCCAGCTTTTCTTGTCGGTGCAGACGTAGGCGGGCGTTGCGGTCGCCTTCGATCCAGCGTTCGACGAGAATATAGAGATCAGTCCACACTGTCTGCGGACAGGCATAGCCACACCACACACGCCCCAAGGCCGAGGTGAACAGGAACAGGCCCAGCCCAGCCATGATCAACAGGCCGGCAACGAAATAAAACTCGTGCGGCCAGATCTCGATCCAGAAGAAGTAAAAGCGACGGTTGGCCAGATCCAGCAACACCGCCTGATCCGGCAGGCTGGGGCCACGGTCCCATCTGATCCACGGAGTGATGTAGTAAATACCCAGCGTCACTGCCATGATGATCCATTTCAGATTGCGAAACGGACCGGACACGCGCCGGGGGAAAATCGGCTCTCGTGCGGCGTAAAGGCTAGGGGCGGGATCGGAATCGCTCACGGGCTGGCTCCAGACTCACTTCTATTCTGCGCCTTGTCCCAGATCACACCACCCGGCACTTTGACATGGGTCAAAAGCGCATCGTACAGACACCTTTTGTCACAGGTCGCGCGCCTGACGCCTAAGCCACGCGACAAAGGTCTTTACGGCAGGACGCAGGGGCGCATCGCCCAGAACGATATGATAACCAAAGTCGCCGGGTTCCTGAAACAGTTCGACGATACGACCGGATGATATGTCGCCTTCGACAAAATGCCGCGCGGTCACGGTCACGCCCTGCCCCGCGCGCACCCCATCCAGCAGCAGGTTGCCCGGCAGCGCGATGCGCCCGGCGCCCGGTCCGTGATCAACACCTTGCCGGGCCAGCCATGTGGTTGCCTCGGTCGTTCCGAATTCCTCAAGCCAAGGTAACTGGCTCAGCTCCTTCGCGGTCCAGTCGGTCTTGCCATCCAGCAGGGAAGGTGCGGCGACGATGACCATGGGGCTGGGTTGCAGCATCTCGGCGCTGACACCCGGCCAGTCGCCCGCGCCATAGCGTATGGCCACATCCACCCCACCGGGTGTAAGGCTGACCAGCTTGGGCGAAGGGTCTAGCGCAAGATGGATATCCGGGTATTTGGCCTGAAACGTAGGCAGGCGCGGCATTAGCCAGGATGCCGCGAAGGATGAGGTCAAAGACACATGCACGGGCCGCCCCTGCCGGGCCTTGGTCAGATCAGCGATGGCCGTGCCAATCGCGCCAAAGCCCAGATGCAGGGCGCGGGCCAGCTCCTCGCCTTCCGGTGTCAGGGTCATGGATTTACCGGTCCGGTCCAGCAGGGCCACGCCCAGATGTTTCTCAAGCGCGCGTAATTGCTGACTGATGGCAGCGTGACTGACATTAAGCGCCGCACCAGCTGCAACCACATTGCGCCGCTCGGCGAAGGCAGAAAAGGCCCTTAGGGCCGCCAAAGGGGGCAGAGATAGCCAATCCATATGTAATTCAAACTTACACGTTAGAGTTTCATTTGAGTCGCATTTCAAAGCCCAAAGGTCAATCTTTAACCCATGATCGCAGCGTATAGGAGGCTGACAATGTTCACCGTTTTTGCACGAACTTTTCTGACCGCAACCCGCGTCGATGCCCCGGTCATCCGGGATGCGCCCAAGCCAAACCAGTCCAGGAAGGAGTAGTTGCCGGACAGTCATTGGTGGAAAGAACCGCTCCGCGATGTCGATCTGAACGATCTGTGATCGCTTTACCCAAGTTCTGGACCCGTCATGGGCGGAACTCTACGGTAGGGAAATAGCACCGGCTGTTCTGGAAACGCGCGAACAGATGGAACAGCCGGTGCTGCAACCTTCGGGCGGCGAACCGTCCGAAGGTATTCTTTTGGCCTTACTGGCCGCCGCCCAACTGGTGGACGTAAGCCGTGACAGCGCGGATCTGCGCATCGGTCAGGCGGTTTTCCCAAGCGGGCATCACGCCAAACCGGCTGTAAGTCACCGTCTCGGTCAGCGCCTCTTGGCTGCCGCCATAGAGCCAGATCGCGTCGGTCAGGTTCGGCGCACCTTGAAAGACATCGCCAGTGCCGTCTTCGCCATGGCAAGCCGCGCAATTGTCTTCGAACACAACCTTGCCAGCCTGCGCCGCCGCATCATCGCTTTGGGCATTCGTCAGCGACATCACGTATTGAACCACCTGAGCAATCTCTTCTTTCTCAAGCAGCTCACCAAAGGCCGGCATCTCGGAATAGCGCGCATCGTCGCTTTCTTCGTTCCGGATGCCATGGGCGATTGTGAACTCGATATCCTCAAGTGAACCGCCCCACAGCCATGCGTCATCCAGCAGGTTCGGGAACCCCGGAGCACCCTGCGCTCCCGAGCCGTGGCATTGCGCACACCAGGTGCGGAACACGGCACCGCCTGAGTTCACAGCGTATTGCTGCAACTCGGCATCGGCCGAAATCTCTTCCAGCGGGGTTTCCACCAGACGTGCGTTCCAGGGCGCGTTGGCTTCTTCGAAGGATACAATATCCTGCTGCACTTCCCCGCGCGAGGACCAGCCAGTGACGCCTGCGGTTGCCGACTGAACCAGCGGCCATGCTGGATACATGATCGTGTAGATCACGCCCCAGAAGATACAGGCGTAGAAGGTCCACAGCCACCAGCGGGGCATCGGATTGTCGAATTCTTCGATACCGTCCCAGCTGTGACCCGTGGTATTCGGATCGCCTGGCTGTTTATCAGGTGTCTTGCTCATGGCCGCGCCTCCTTGGATTCGGCGGGTTTATCTTGATGCCGGAAGGGGATGTTGGCGGTGTCCTTGTATTCCTTGCTGGCACCGGGGCGGAAAACCCAGATGATGATGCCGACAAAGACCGAGAACAGCAGCAAAAGCATCCAGCTATCCGCGAACTGTCTGAGGAGTGTGTATTCTTCCATAACGCCCTCCTTAACGGCTTGCGTCCGGGGTGAAGGTCGAGAAATCAACCAGCGTGCCCAGCATCTGAAGATAAGCCACCAACGCATCCGCTTCGGTCAGCTCTGGCTGACCGTCGAAATTGCGCACGCTGACCTTGTCGCCATAGCGTTCCAGCAGCCCATCATAGTCGCTGTCCGGATCGGCCTGCGCACGGAAGTCGGCCTCGGCATTGGCCAGCATCTCTTCGGTGTAAGGCGTGCCGACAACGGCGTTCGCCTTCATGATGTCACCGATATACTTGCCGTCCAGCTTGCGATGCTCGAGGAAGCCGTATTTCGGCATAACCGATTCCGGCACAACCGACTGCGGATCACGCAGGTGGTCCACATGCCACTGGTCCGAATAGCGACCGCCCACGCGGGCCAGATCAGGACCGGTCCGCTTGGAGCCCCACTGGAACGGGTGGTCGTACATCGACTCAGCCGCCAGCGAGTAGTGACCGTACCGTTCGACCTCATCCCGCATGGGGCGGATCATCTGGCTGTGGCAGACATAGCAGCCTTCGCGCAGATAAACCTCACGGCCCGCCATCTCGAGAGGGGTGTAAGGGCGCATGCCCTCCACCTTTTCGATGGTGTTCTCAAGGTAGAACAGCGGGGCGATTTGAACGATGCCACCAATGGTCACGACCAGAAAGCTGAACACCAGCAGGAGGGTCGCGTTGGTCTCGAGGATCTTATGTTTGTCGAGAATTGCCATTGCTCCGGCCCTCCTTATTCAGCCGGGACCGCGACGGTCAGGCTGGCCTCTTTGGCCGGTGCCTTCCGCACAGTCATCCACAGGTTGTAGCACATGATTACGGCACCAGCGACGAACATCACGCCACCCAGCGCACGCACCACATACATCGGGAACTTGGCTGCCACGGTGTCAGCGAACGAGTTCACCAGGAAGCCGTTGGCATCCACTTCGCGCCACATCAGGCCTTCCATAATACCGGTGACCCACATCGACGCGGCGTAGAGCACGATGCCGATCGTGGCGAGCCAGAAGTGCCAGCTGACCATCTGCAGCGAGTACAGACGCTCACGCTTCCACAGGACAGGCACCAGATAGTAGAGCGCACCAAAGGTGATCATACCGTTCCAGCCCAACGCGCCAGAGTGCACGTGGCCAATGGTCCAGTCGGTGTAGTGAGACAGCGAATTCACGGCACGGATCGACATCATCGGGCCTTCAAAGGTGGACATGCCGTAGAAACCGACCGAGATGACCATCATGCGGATCACAGGGTCCGTACGCAGCTTGTCCCATGCGCCCGAAAGGGTCATCAGACCGTTGATCATACCACCCCACGAAGGCATCCACAGCACGACCGAGAACACCATGCCCAGCGTCGAGGCCCAGTCAGGCAACGCGGTATAGTGCAGGTGGTGCGGACCAGCCCAGATATACAGGAAGATCAGCGCCCAGAAGTGGATGATCGACAGCTTGTATGAAAAGACCGGACGCTCGGCCTGTTTCGGGATGAAGTAATACATCATGCCCAGGAAACCTGCAGTCAGGAAAAAGCCCACGGCGTTGTGGCCGTACCACCACTGGATCATGGCATCTTGTACGCCCGACCAGACGATGACCGATTTCGAGCCCCAGATGCTGACAGGGATGGTCAGGTTATTGACCACATGCAGCATCGCAACGGTGACGATGAAGGCCAGGTAGAACCAGTTGGCGACGTAGATATGAGGCTCTTTCCGCTTGATGATCGTGCCCAGGTAAACGGCCAGATAGGCGACCCAAACGATGGTCAGCCACAGGTCAACATACCATTCGGGCTCGGCGTATTCCTTGGACTGTGTGCCACCCAGAACATAGCCCGTCGCGGCCAGAACGATGAACAGCTGATAGCCCCAGAACACGAACCACGCCAGGTTTCCGCCCCACAAGCGCGCGGCGCTGGTACGCTGCACCACATAGAACGAGGTCGCCAGCAGCGCGTTGCCGCCAAAAGCAAAAATCACCGCCGAGGTGTGCAGCGGACGCAAACGGCCAAAGTTCAGATAGCCCTGTGCCCATTCGAAGTTGAGCGCAGGAAAGGCCAGCTGGAACGCAATAAAGGTCCCCGCCAGGAACCCGATTACCCCCCAAAAGGCGGTTGCGATCACGCCATAGCGGATCACGCCATCCATGTATTCACCCGAGCGATCAACGAACGTTTCTGGCTCATCCGTGTTTCTAAGCGTCCAGATGAACAAACCACCGGCGATCAACATCACCAGAATTGCGTGCACCTGATACGCCAAATCGCGTGCGTAATTGGTTGCGATCGCGGCGAATACCGCAATCACACCAAGCACGATCAGCTTGATATAATTTGACATATTGCGTCCCTTTGCCATGCCCCGCGCGATTCTTTATGTGTCGCGAGACCTTTTTGACTGGCTGCTGTTTTCTACCACAGCGGTTCTAACTGCTTTGATCTGTGTCAAGACGAGTCGGCAGATATTGTGACTATGCTTCAGAAACGAATGGGCTGGAACGTCGCAGTTTGCCCCGCCCCGTAGGCAAGAGGTCAAGATGGCTTACAAATCACTTCTCACCGTGATGACAGAAACCAAACCCTCAGATGCGGCACTGGCGCAGATGGTAGCGCTGGCCGAAGCGCAGGACGCACATGTCGAGGCATTATGCCTTGGCGTGGATCGCAGCCAGACGGGTTACTACTATGCGGGGGCCAATGCGCTGATCCTGCAAGAAACGCTGAGCCGGGCCAATGCCGAGGCCGAGGAAGTGCTGGATTATGCAAAGGCCTTCCTATCCAAATCCGGCACGCGCTGGTCTGCCGAAAACGGTGTGGCCCAGATCGCCGATCTTGGGCGCCACGTGGCGCATCGCGCCCGGTTTTCTGATCTGGCGATTCTGCCACAGCCCTATGGCGAGGACCGCGGCGCCGAAGCAGAACCAATTGTCGAGGCTGCGATGTTCGAAGGTCACGCCCCGGTTCTGATCGTCCCCGACAAAGCGCAGCCTTTCAGCCGCCCTGGAACGATTCTGATCGGCTGGAACGAAAGCGTAGAGGCCATGCGCGCTATCCGTCGAGCCCTGCCATTTCTGAAGCAGGCCGATCTGGTGAGGATCGTGGTGATCGACCCGCCCCGCCATGGGCCGGATCGTTCTGACCCCGGCGGGATGCTATCACAGATGCTGGCCCGTCACGGGGTGCGATGCGAGATTGACGTTCTCAGCAAAACCATGACGCGGGTTTCGGATATCCTGAACCGTCACGCTTCGGACACCGAAGCCAACATGATCGTAATGGGCGCCTATGGCCATTCACGGTTCCGCGAAGCCATTCTGGGCGGTGCGACGCGGAACATGTTGGAACAATCTTCAGTACCGGTGTTTCTGGCGCATTAGCGCCGGTTACACTAGGAAGCCGCCATCCGAATCGTCCCCGGCCTCTTCCATCAGGCGTCCCATATCGGGAATCGTCACGTGGCGCTTGCCTTCCAGCAGGATAACCTCATCCTTCTTAAGCGCCGAAATCTGGCGGCTGACCGTTTCCAGAGTCAGGCCGAGATAGTCCGACATCGCCTCACGCGTGAGGGGCAGATCGAATACGATGGGGCCATCGCTACCTCTTTGACCGACCGAGGCATCCCTGCGGGCGATGATGGACAATAGGCTCGCAATCTTTTCGCGGGCGGTCTTACGACCGAGAACCAGCATCCATTCACGGGCGGCGTCCAACTCGTCCAGAGTCATCTGCAACAACCTGTGCGCGATATGCGGAGTCGTGTTCATCAACTCTTCGAAGGGCTTCTTTCGAAAGCAGCACATGACCAGATCTGTGGTCGCCTGAACGTCATACGGGGCCGAATCGCGCCCCGGACGGCCGACGAAGTCGCTAGGCAACAAAAGACCGACCATCTGGGTACGACCGTCTTCCATTGTTTGCGTCAGAGACGCAATTCCCGAAACGACCGAGCCTACAAAGTTCATCTGATCACCCGACCATATGATCGTCTGCCCGGCTTCGAAACTGCGATAATATTTAATGCCTTCAAGCTCTTCCAGCTCATCCGCGTCACAATGCGCACACACGGCCCGGTGGCGGATCGGGCAGTCTGCACAGTTCGTATGGTCGATCTTGAATGTGGGTGTCATGCGCGCTTCCACTTGATCTCTATCAAAGCATCTGTTCGTGGCGTCCTCTAACGGTACCGTCATGATAGTTAAACCACAACTGGCACAGCTTGGACTATTTGACGCGAAAGTCCCGCGTTATACAAGCTATCCCACTGCCCCGCACTTCAGCAACGACGTAGGGTCAAGCCTTTATGGCGACTGGATTTCCGGCATCAAACCCGGAAGTTCGATCTCGTTGTATATCCATGTTCCATTCTGCCGCAGACTGTGCTGGTTCTGCGCCTGCCGGACGCAAGGCACCCAAACCGACAATCCGGTCATCGCCTACGTGGATGTCCTCAAGGCCGAGCTGGACCTGCTGGCCGCGCGCCTGCCCGAGGGCGTGACCCTGTCGCGGCTGCATTGGGGTGGCGGCACGCCCACCTTGCTGAACCCCGACCTGATGCGCGATCTGGCCGCCCACATTCTCGACGTGGTCCCACTTGGCCCTGATGCCGAGTTCTCGGTCGAGATCGACCCGAACGAGATTGACGAGGCCCGACTGGATGCCCTGGCAGAGGCGGGCATGAACCGTGCGTCGATTGGGGTTCAGGACTTCGATGATGAAATCCAAAAGACCATCGGTCGCATCCAAAGCTATGACACAACACGCAAAGCGGCCGAGATGATCCGCGAACGGGGCATCCATAGTCTGAACGCCGATATCCTCTATGGTCTGCCGCATCAGACCAAAACGCGGATGACGGAAAGCGTACAGAAGCTGCTGTCGCTCAACCCCGACCGGGTTGCGCTGTATGGCTACGCCCATGTGCCGTGGATGGCCAAGCGGCAGCAGATGATCCCGTCCGATGCGCTGCCTACGCCTGAACAGCGTCTGGACCTGTTCGACACCGCCCGCCGCCTGTTCATGTGGGACAATTACGCCGAAATCGGCATCGATCACTTTGCCACTCAGGAAGACGGTCTGACCCGCGCCCTGAAGACCGGGAAGCTGAAGCGGAACTTCCAGGGCTATACCGATGATCAGGCCGAGGTTCTGATCGGTGTCGGCGCCAGCTCGATTTCGCGCTTTCCGCAGGGCTATGCCCAGAACGCTCCGGCCACGTCGGCGCATACCAAGGCGATCCGCGAAGGGCGGTTCTCGACCTCGCGCGGGCACCTGTTCAAGGGGCAGGACATTCTGAGATCACGCCTGATCGAAGCGCTGATGTGCGATTTCAAGATCAATTCGGCGGAGATTCTGCGCGACCACGACATCTCGGCCAGTGAGCTGAACCAGATGTATCAGTCGGCCAATGCCGCCTTCGACAATTTGCTCACCATTACCGAAGACGGGCTGTTCATCCCGCCCGAAGCGCGCCCTCTGACCCGAATGATTGCCCGCAGCTTTGATGCCTATGACCTCAGCAAGGCCGGGCACAGTTCGGCGATCTGACCCCTTTCCCGGTGGGTCCCTACGCGGGCCTGCCCATGCATACCCGCACAGGGGCTTGACGCAGGCCTCTGGTTTTCTCCACACTTGGGCTGTGCGTATCGCACCCTGAGGCAGGTGAATTCGCAGACAGTTCTTGCCGACGCGTCCGCGCCGGACAGCCCTTTTCGTGCAGGTATTTCTGCAACCTGAAAGAGGGACAGCACTCATGCGCGTTTTCACCGTCCTCGGCCCCAGCCAATCGGGCAAAACCACTCTGGTCGAGGCCATCAGCCGCCTCGACGGGCGGCCCACCACATTCGACGTATCCGGAACCGTGCATGTGCACGGTTTTTCTTACTTGGACGAGCCATGGTGCGCCATCGACGTCGACGGAGGCGGCGACAATCTGGGCTATGTCGGCCCCGCCATGGCCATTTCGGACGCAGCAGTGGTGGTCGTCCCACCCGACCCGGATGCAGCCGTCCTGTGTGCGCCCTATCTGCGCCTGGTGGAAGAGGCAGGCATTCCTTGTTTTCTGTTCATCAACCGCATGGACAGCCCCAATGGCCGCATCCGCGATATCATCTCGGCACTGCAGACCTATTGCACACACCACATCGCCTTGCGACAGGTACCCATCCGCGAAGGCGACACGATTGTCGGTGCGGTCGATCTGATCTCGGAGCGGGCGTGGAAGTATCAGGAAGGCCAACCCTCGGCCCTGATCGAGCTGCCGCAATCCGTTGAAGATCGTGAACAAGAGGCGCGGACCGAGCTGTTGGAAACGCTGTCGGACTTTGACGATCATTTGCTGGAGCAACTGATCGAGGACAAACAGCCCCCCAGTGGCGAGGTTTACGATCTGGCGGCACAGGTTTTGCAAAACCACCAACTGATCCCCGCCTGTTTGGGGGCCGCCAGCCACGGCAACGGCCTGACCCGGCTGATGAAGGCCCTGCGGCACGAAGCGCCCGAGTTCAACATCGCGGCAGACCGGGACGAGGCTGCCGAAAACGCGCGGGCCATTGCAGGGTTTGCTGATGTGAAAAAGCATATCGGCAAGATCATCGTGCTGCGCGGGCTTGGTGACGGCGTCAAGGCCCACGAAGCGTTGGGCGGCGAAACCGTCGGCAACCTGACGACGCTGGATGCCAAAACCCAGATCGCCACGCTGGAGGCTGGACAAATCGGATTGGCGGTGAAATCCGACCATCTGAATCCCGGTAATATCTATGACAGCAAGGGCGCAACCGCCCTGCCGGAATGGGCCTGGTCCCATCCGGCCGCGCATCGTCAGGTCGTCTCACCATCGCATGAGCGGGACGATGTACGCTTGTCCAACGCATTGGCGCGGCTGGTCGAGATCGACCCCGGCCTGCATCTGGATCAGGACGAGTTGAGCGGACATTCGGTACTGGGCTCGCAAGGTCCACAGCACATGCGCCGCGTGACGGCGAAGCTGGCCGAGGATTTCGGTATCGAGATCGAGGCCGACCCAGTCGAGACCGCCTATCGCGAGACTATCCGTGCGCCCGTCGAACATCGCCACCGCCACCGTAAGCAATCCGGCGGGGCGGGGCAGTTTGCCGATGTAGTGATCTCAATCGCGCCGATGCCGCGTGGCGCGGGGTTCCAGTTTGAAGAGGTGGTCAAAGGCGGCGCGGTTCCGCGCAACTACATCCCCTCGGTCGAGCATGGTGCGAAAGACGCGCTGGTGCAGGGGCCCGAGGGCTTCCCTGTTGTCGATGTCAAAGTCACGCTCAACGACGGTAAACATCATAATGTGGACAGTTCTGACTATGCGTTTCGTACAGCGGGCAAGAACGCAGTGCGTGAGGCGCTGCCACAGGCCAAACCCGTGGTGCTGCAACCCATCTTGAACGCCGAGATACACCTGCCATCGGATTTCGTCGGCGACCTGGTGCCCACAATCAGCTCGCTACAGGGGCAGGTTCTTGGGTTCGAAGGCAATCCCAACGCTTCGGGCTGGGAGATTTTCAACGCCCAGCTTCCCGCAGTGGCGCAGGACGAGTTGCACCGGAGCCTTGCCAGCGCCACGCGTGGCACAGGATGGGTCAAGCTGAGCTTTGATCACTATGAAGAATTACGCGGCCCGGTTCCAAAAGCAGCGGTCAGGGAAACAGCCAACGCCTGACACATGGCGCGGGCTGTTTTCAGCCCGCTGCCGCAATCAGTTCGCGGGTATACTCTGTCTGAGCATTCTCAAACAGGTCTTCAGCCGCGCCCATCTCGACCACGTCGCCGTTGCGCATGACGATCACGTTATGCGACATGGCGCGCACAACCTTTAGGTCGTGGCTGATGAACAGATAGGCCAGCCCGTATATGCGCTGTAGATCGCGCAGCAGATCGACGATCTGCACCTGCACTGTCATGTCCAGCGCGCTGGTCGGTTCATCCAGAACCAGCAGCTTGGGCCGCAGGATCATCGCGCGGGCAATGGCAATGCGCTGACGTTGCCCGCCCGAAAACTCATGCGGATAACGGTCCATCGCGGCAGGGTCGAGACCCACCTCGGTCATCACTTCGGCCACCAGATCACGGGGCGCGCGGTGCGGGTCGACCTTGTGGATCGCCAACCCCTCGGCAATGATCTGCATGCAGGTCATACGCGGGCTGAGGCTGCCGAACGGATCCTGAAACACGATCTGCATATCTTTGCGCAGCCGTCGCAACTCGCGCGTGGACCAGCGGCGCACGTCCTGATCACGGAAGGTGATCCCACCCTCTGACGCGATCAGCCGCATGATCGCCAGCGCTAGTGTCGTCTTGCCCGAGCCGCTTTCTCCCACGATGCCCAGCGTCTCACCCGCCCGCACGCTGAGCGTGGCGTCGTTCACGGCCTTCACATGACCCACGGTTCGTTTCAGCAAGCCGCGCTGAATCGGGAACCAAACCTTCAGGTGATCGGTCCGCGCAACCTCTTCGGCGTCTGTCGCCACAGGATCGGGATGACCCGAAGGTTCGGCGGCAAGCAATTTGCGCGTATAGGGATGCTGCGGGTTGTCGAAGATCTCGGATGTCACACCGGATTCCACGATCTCGCCATCCTTCATCACGCAAACCCGGTCAGCGATGCGGCGCACGATGCCAAGGTCATGGGTGATGAACAGCATCCCCATATTCTCGGATTTCTGCAATTCGGCCAGCAGTTCCAGGATTTGCGCCTGAATGGTCACATCCAGCGCTGTTGTGGGTTCGTCCGCGATCAGGATGTCAGGTTTGTTGGCCAACGCCATAGCGATCATGACCCGCTGACGTTGTCCCCCGGACAGTTGGTGCGGGTAGCTGTCCAAACGCTCGCGCGGGTCGCGGATGCCAACCTTGGTCAGCAACTCGACAATCCGTTCGCGCGCGGCGTCCCCTGTGACGCCCTGATGCAGCGCAAGCGATTCCGCCATCTGTTTCTGGATCGTGTGCAACGGGTTCAGCGAGGTCATCGGCTCTTGGAAGATAAAGCTGATATCGTTGCCGCGTACATCCATCAGCTTGGCTGGCGCGGCGCCGATCATCTCATCCCCGTCATAGGTGACCGAGCCTTCGACAATCGCGCTGTCGCCCAACAGCGACACGGTGCTGAGCGCGGTCACCGACTTCCCCGAGCCGGATTCGCCCACCAGTGCAACCGTTTCCCCGCGATCCACGGTGAACGACACGCCTTTGACCGCATCAGAGACCTCCCCGTCCTGCTTGAACGAGACCTTGAGGTTTTTCACATCCAAAAGGCTCATGAGAAGGTCTTTCTGGGATCAAACGCATCCCGCACGCCTTCAAAGATGAAGACCAGCAGCGACAGCATGATGGCAAAGGTGAAAAATGCGGTGAAAGCCAGCCACGGCGCTTGCAGGTTCTGTTTCGCTTGCAAAGTCAGCTCACCCAGCGACGGAGCCGAAGACGGCAGGCCAAACCCCAGAAAGTCCAGCGAGGCCAACCCGGCAATCGTACCTGTGACGATGAAGGGCATGAAGGTCAGCGTGGCTACCATCGCGTTGGGCAGCATGTGGCGGAACATGATGGTCATGTTGCCCACACCCAGCGCTCGCGCCGCCCGCACATATTCAAGGTTCCGCGCCCGCAGGAACTCGGCACGCACGACGCCGACAAGACCGGTCCAACTGAACAGGATCATCAGCGCCACCAGCAGCCAGAAACTTCGGCCCAGAATGGCGAACATGATGATGATCACGTAAAGCGAGGGCGTGGCCGACCAGATCTCGATCACGCGTTGGAAAATCAGGTCGAGCCAGCCACCAAAGAAGCCCTGAATGGCCCCCGCGAAAATACCAATGATGCTGGCCGCGCCGGTGACCATCAGCGTGAACAGGATCGACAGGCGGAACCCATAGATCACCCGTGCCAGCACGTCGCGCTTGGTGTCATCCGTGCCCAGCAGGTTCTGCCCGTTGGGCGGCAGCGGAGCCGCGCCGGGACGATCCACGCTGGTGTTGAATGAATAGGGGATCAGCGGCCAGATCGCCCAGCCACGCTCGAACCCTTCGGCCTCATATGTTCCGGCCTGAATTTGTTCGATGATACCTTCGGGATCGTCAAAGCAATCCTCGATCCCGCCGCTGTCGATCAGGCACTGCACCTCGGGGTCGCGATAGATCGCCTCAGTCTGGAAGTCGCCGCCAAAAGCCGTTTCGGGATAGAAATTGAAGATCGGCGTGAAATACTCCCCCCGGTAGTTCACCAGAATGGGTTTGTCATTGGCGATGAATTCGGCAAACAGCGACAAGCCGAACAGCACCGAGAAGATGATCAGCGACCAAAAGGCCCGGCCATTGCGGCGGAAATTGCGCCAGCGGCGCTGGTTGAGTGGGGACAGTGCCATTTACCCCTCCCGCTTTTCGAAATCGATGCGCGGGTCGACCAGCACATACATCAGGTCGCTGATGATGCCGACAACCAGCCCCATCAGACCAAAGATGAACAATGTCCCAAAGATCACCGGATAGTCGCGCGCCACTGCGGCCTCGAATCCCAGACGGCCCAGACCGTCCAGCGAGAAGATCGTCTCGATAATGATTGACCCACCAAAGAACACGCCAATGAACACTGCCGGGAAACCCGCGATCACGATCAGCATCGCGTTACGGAACACGTGACCATAGAGCACCCTGCGCTCGTTCAGGCCCTTGGCGCGGGCGGTCATCACATATTGCTTTTTGATCTCGTCCAGGAACGAGTTCTTGGTCAGCAAAGTCAGCGTCGCAAAGGCAGAGATTGTCAGAGCAATGATCGGCAAAGCGATATGCCAGAAATAATCCAGCACCTTGCCCACCGCGCTGAGGTCATCCCAATTGTCCGAGGTCAGCCCTCGCAGCGGGAAAATCTGCCAGTAGGAGCCACCGGCAAACAGCACCAGCAACAAGATCGCAAACAGGAAACCGGGGATGGCATAGGCCACGATGATTGCCCCGCTGGTCCAGGTATCAAAGGTCGAACCATCCTTCATCGCCTTGCGAATTCCCAACGGGATCGACACCAGATAAGCAATCAACGTTGACCACAGCCCCAACGAGATCGACACCGGCATTTTCTCCAGCACCAGATCAATCACGCTGATCGACCGGAAATAGCTCTCGCCGAAATCCAGCGTCAGATAGTTGCCCATCATGTCCAGAAACCGCTCGACCGGAGGTTTGTCGAATCCAAATTCTTTTTCCAACTCTTCAATGAACTCGGGCGGCAGCCCACGCGCACCGATATAGCGGTCATTCGCGCCGCCGGTTTGCTGCTCGATATCGCTGCCGCCGCCGGCAATGCCTTCGAACACATCGCCCCCACCTTCCATCTGGGCGATAATCTGCTCAATCGGGCCGCCCGGAACGAACTGAACCAGCGTAAAGTTGACGATCATAATCCCAAGCAAAGTGGGGATGACCAGCAACAGACGTCTTAGAATATATGCTCCCATGAGGGCGGATTACCTCAAGGCGCCCGAGGATTTCAACTCGGCTTCTTTATCGGCGTTGATCCACCACAGGTCCTCGACGCCCAGCGCATAGGGCGGCAGATTCGCAGGGTGCTCGTACATGTCCCAGTAGGCGACCCAGTATTTACCCAGAAACCAGGTGGGAACCATGATCCGCTTGGCCCGCAGCACACGATCCAGCGCCCGCACATTGGCGTGCAGTTCTTCGCTGTCAGTCGCGGCGACGATATTGTCGATCAGCGGTTCGATATCGGGGCCATGCGCGCCCGACGGGTTAAACACCGAATACGCGGCTGCCTCGGTCCCGAACTGCTGATAGAGCCCTGTGGATGGCTGCAACGAGGTCGGATAGCCGCCAAAGATCATGTCGAAATCCCGATCCCGACGGCGCAGTGTGAACTGAGCGTTGTCGACCCGGTTATAGGTCGCATCAATCCCCATGGCGCGCAGGTTGTCGACAAATGGTTGGATAATCCGATCCAAAGTGGGCTGGTCCGACAGAAACTCGATCTTCAGAACTTCGCCATTGTCATTGCTGCGGATGCCGTTGTCTCCGACTTTCCAGCCCGCCTCATCCAACAGTTGCATCGCAGCACGCAGGTTGCGGCGGTCATTCTGACGGGCCGGGCGCGAGTCATGGGCCGAGACCGGTTCTTCGGTCAGCACAGCAGGGTCCACCGCATCGCCTAGACTTTGCAGCACCTCAAGCTCACGCCCTTCGGGCAGGCCGGTTGCCTCAAGATGCGTGCCTTGCCAGAACGAATCGCGCTGCTGGAACAGGCCATATTGCAGGCTTTCATTGGTCCATTCGAAGTTATAGCCCAGTTGAACCGCCTCGCGCACGCGGGGATCCTGAAACTGAGGCCGGTCAAGGTTCATGATAAAACCAGAGGCCGACGGGACGTTGCCGTCCTCAAGCTCGACCCGCAGGACATTGCCATTTGCAATCGCCGGGAAATCATAGGCCGTCGCCCAGCTTTTCGAGTTGTTTTCCTGCCGAAGAGTGAATGTTCCGGCCTTGAACCCCTCCATCGCGGCAATCGAGTCGCTGAAATACTCGATGCGGATGGTGTCATAGTTGTTCCGACCCACATTCACATTGATCTCATCGCCCCAATAGTCGGGATTGCGCTTGTAAACGATGCGTCGGTTGATGTCGTAGCTGTCCAGAAGATAGGGGGCCGACCCGATGCCTGGTTCAAGGCGAGATTTGTCCAGACGGCGGTTTTCCGGGTCTGCCTCGAACCACGCCTTGGAAAACACCGGCGTGCCACCAACCTGAGAGATCAGCGCCCGGCGCGGGATATCAGGGGCAAAGTAGAATTTTACGCGATGTTCGTCCAATGCCTCGGCGCGGGGGATACGCTTGCGAACGGCCTCGGCGTAAGACTTCAAACCTTGATCTAAAAGCAGATTGTGAGAAAACACGACATCCTCTGCCGTGACTGGCGTTCCATCAGAAAACCGCGCCTCGGGCCGCATGTTGAAAATGACCCATTCCTGACTTTCCGGGTATTCGAGACTCTCTGCCAGCAAGCCGTAATACGAGGCAGGCTCGTCATAAGACTCGATCAACAGGGATTCGTATTGGTCTGCGGATCGTGCGCCCGCTCGCCCCTGTCGGGTGAAGGGGTTGAAACTGTCAAACGTACCCTGCGCGGCATAGGAAAGTTCTCCTCCGCGCGGGGCGTTCGGGTTGACGTAGTCGAAATGCGCAAAGCCTTCGGGGTATTTCAGATCACCAAATTCCGAGAAACCGTGACTTTTGATTATCGTTTCCTCGGCCCGCCCCGGCAGTGCCATCAACATCACCATGACCATACCGGCCATCAGAGCCCAAAGCCCGCCTCTGAAATCCAATACACGCGCCTGAACGATTTCCCGGTTGGACCTCATGTTGCTCATCCCCTGTTGCATCACGTGTTTTAATCTTGCGTTCGCCAGCTAAAATACCAGCACTTACAAATTCAAGTTTAGAATGCGTGAGCGCTTTGTGAAGTTCTGTTTAGATAAAAAAAAGCCGCTGCACGGGGCAGCGGCCTTTGTTTTTTCGGGTTATTCGCAGGATCAGTTGCCGATGGTCTGCAAATAGGCAATCAGGTCGGCACGCTCTTGCGGCTTTTTCAGGCCCGCGAAGCTCATGGATGTGCCGGAAATATAGGCGCTCGGGCGCTCAAGGAAGGCGTCCAGCGCTTCGGGCGTCCAGTTGCCGCCATGGGCCTGCATCGAGGCCGAGTAGCCGGTGAAGCCATTGGCCGACGCGACCGGACGGTCAACGATGCCATACAGATAAGGGCCTGTGCCGTTCGCGCCGTCTTCCAGCTTGTGGCAAGCGGTGCATTTACGGAAAACGCGTGCGCCTTTTTCCGGGTCGGCTGCGGCCAGCAGGTCTTCGAACACCACTTCCTCACCGTCGGCGCTTTCGCCTGCGCTTTCGGTTTCAATGATGTACGAGGCCGTCTCGCCATGACCATCGGCATGGTACAGGCCTTCGGCGGCCCATTTGGCCAGAAGCAGCACCAGGAAGGTGCCAAACAGGCCTGCGGCGGCCTTGGTAACTGTCATCGTGTCGAACATTGATCGCGAGTCCATTTCAGCTGTCTGCGGGGTGTCTAAGGCTTCCCCTGACAAGAGGCAAGGTATAGACACCGCGACTAAACGCCCAATTCTGGAACTTGTTGCACGGAATCGACCAAATGACCAAACGTATCGCATTTCAGGGGGAGCCCGGCGCCTATAGTCACGAGGCCTGCCGTAACGCACGCCCCGATATGGAGGCCCTGCCCTGCCGTACTTTCGAGGATGTGATCGAATCGGTGCGCTCGGGCGCGGCGGATCTGGCGATGCTGCCGGTTGAGAACACGACCTATGGGCGCGTGGCCGATATCCACCGCCTGCTGCCTCATAGCGGGCTGCACATCATTGATGAGGCCTTTGTCCGCGTCCATATCAACCTGCTGGCCGTTCCGGGTGCCACGCTGGACGATATTACCGAGGCCCATTCCCATCTGGTTCTGCTGCCCCAATGCGCGGGCTTTCTGAAACAGCACAACATCCACGGGCGCGTCAGCCCCGATAATGCCCGCGCCGCGCGCGAAGTGTCCGAACAGGGCGAACTTCACTCGGCCGCGCTGGCCAGCGAACTGGCCGGAGAGATTTATGGCCTCAACGTTCTGGCCCGACATATCGAGGACAATGACGACAACACCACCCGCTTCCTTGTAATGTCACGCGAGGAAGACCGCACGCGGCGCGGTGAACACGGAATGATCACCAGCTTCGTCTTTCAGGTCCGCAACATCCCTGCCGCGCTATATAAAGCGATGGGCGGGTTTGCCACGAATGGGATCAACATGACCAAGCTGGAAAGCTATATGGTCGACGGCTCATTCACCGCCACGCAGTTCTATGCCGATATCGTGGGGCACCCCGACGACCGCAATGTGCAACTGGCGATGGAAGAGCTGGAGCATTTCACCACAAATGTCGAAGTGCTAGGCGTTTACCCGGCGGCGGTCACAAGGTGAAGGATTTGCGGCGCGCGCCGTCAATTCGGCGGTAGTCCACGAACCCCATTGCCTGATAATAGGCCAGCCCTTCCGCATTGTTGACGCCAATCGTCGCGTCGATCGCCACAAGGCCTGCCGCACGGGCAGCTTTCAGGGTTTCCTGAAACAACGCCCGACCGACCCCGCGCCGAGCCGTCGAAGGGCGAATATGCGTGCCGATCAATCCCCAGCCGACAGGCGCGCCATAGGGGTTGCCCTCTACCGCTTACTTCAGCGATTGAAACCCCAGCACCTCGTCCCCGTCCAACGCCAGAAGGCACTGAATCTGACCGGGATGTGAGACATAGTGCGTTTCGGCGAACCCGGCATCTGCCGGTTTGCTGCGCTTGTCTGCCAAAACAAGGGCTTGCAACACTCCAGCAATACCCGGCGCGTCGTATGAGGTTGCCTGTCTCAGGATCAGATCGCTCATATCGGTTTTACGACCCGTGCAGGTGTCGTTCCTCCATCTCGCGGGCGAATTCGGTCAGTCGGGATTGGAACCGGGCCCGGAACCGCGATTTGCCCAGCCGCAGCGATTGCAGAAACAGCCGCGCGGGCAGGGATTTGGCCGTCAGCGTTACATCCACGCTTAACCGGGTTCGGCGTTGGGACAGAGCCAGAAGATCAACCTCTGTGACACCGCCGACCCCTTTGCCGATTGCCTCGAACCGCATTTGCGCGGGCGGGTCGCTGTGTGCCATTGTTATCTCAACATGGCGTGGCTTGCCCCGCAGGGTGAAATCGGCCTGCCATTTGGTGCCCGGCACCACCCCCGTGTGGCCGGACAGCCGCCGCACCTCGATCCCGCGGCGCATGGCCATACGTTCGAACCGTTCGAAATCGGCGACCATTTCGAAAACGGCGTTGATCGGTGCCTGAATATCTTCCTGTACTGCGAACTGCATTCCGACCTTTGGTTCGTTGATCTATTGCGTCTCTATTTCGTCAGTCCAGCGTATCTGCAAGCCAGTTCTGCAACAGGAAATGTGCAATGGCTCCTTTACGGGCAGGTTTCAGAACCGGGTGCTCACCGGCAAAGGCCTGCATCATCTCGGACTTGCTGACCCACATGGCATCTTCAATTTCAACGGGATCAATCGAGATGTCACGCGACAGCGCCTGGCCCGCGCAACCAAACATCAAAGAGGCCGGGAAGGGCCAGGGCTGGCTGGACAGATAGGTGACAGGGCCGACGGGCACGCCCGCCTCTTCGAACACTTCGCGGCGCACAGCAGCTTCGAGCGTTTCGCCGGGTTCGACAAAACCCGCCAGCAGCGAATACATCCCCTCGGGCCAACCCGGAGACCGCCCCATAAGTACCGAGTCCCCATGGGTGATCAGCATGATCACCACCGGGTCCGTGCGCGGAAAATGCTGGCCGCTGCACGTGGGGCAGCTTCGTTGCCATCCGGCCTGCGTCATCGCGCTGGCCGCGCCGCAGCGGGCGCAGAATTTATGGGTTTCGTGCCAGCCGATCACCGCCTTGGCGGTCGCCGCAAGCTCGGCATCACGCGGGGACAGCCATGTCATGATCCGGCGCAGTTCGGCAAATACGAACCCGTCTGGCAGGTCAGGATGCTGCTGTTCCGAACCATCCACGAAACCACCTACTTCGGACAAATCCTGCCCGTCAGGCTCCCAATTCGAGATATCGGCAGCAAAGACCGGGACACCATCCGACAGGCCCAGAAAAATCAGCCCATCCGCAACTCCGCCCGGTCCGTTTTCGACCAGCGCATGAGACACCGGGATCAGACCCAACCGATCCGAAGCCTCACCCTCTACAAGGGGTTTGCCGCGCCATATCAGCAGGCATTTGGCATTCGGGTCCGCCACCAGGCCAGCCAGCGCGTCGGCATCGCCCCGAATATGCGCCGCACGGTCCAGCCCTGATCCGCCGAACGTCACAAACTCTGCATTCTTCATTGCATGCCCCCCAGATTGTGCGCATAGGGCTGCCACGATGGTTCTGGGGTTGCAATGGGTATTCATGGAACTCCGAAAAAACACCCGCTGCCGCTGAAAGACCGCAGGTCCGCCTTGAAAATTGCACGCAACACTCTTTTTGTTGAAAATGATTAATATAAAACTGCCTAAAGTAGAGTAGTGCCGACTTTTCCTTCCTCTCAAACCGTCCAACTGCGGATTCTGGCCACGTCCGATCTGCATATGAATCTGACGGCATATGACTATTACACTGACAGGCACGAACCGACGATTGGCCTGACCCGGACCGCCGACCTGATCCGCAAGGCCCGAAGCGAGGTACAGGACGGGTTGGTTCTGCTGGTGGACAATGGCGACTCGGTCCAGGGCACACCGCTGGGCGACTGGGCCGTGGCTCAACACCCCGAGCGCCATGTTCTGATGCAGGCCTTCGACCTTCTGGGCTATGATGCCATTGGGCTGGGCAATCACGATTTCGGCTTTGGTCTGGACGTGCTGGACCGGATCATGCGGCACGCCCCCTGCCCTGTTCTGTGCAGCAATGCGCACAAATCCACCAGCCCGCAGGTCTGGCAGGAGCACACGATTGTCAGGCGTCAGGTCGATATCCAAGGGCACGCGCACGAGCTTGCAATCGGCATATTATCGGTCCTGCCACCCCAGACCGCAAAATGGGAGGCGCACAAGCTGGCAGGTGCGGTCCAGATCGGCGACATCCTTGACTGCGCGCGCCGCAAAGTCGCTGAACTGCACGAACTGGGCTGCGATATCGTTGTGGCGCTGGCGCATACGGGGTTCGGTCCGGCGCAAGACACGCCCGGCATGGAAAACGCGTTGGTACCATTGGCCGCCATCGACGGGATCGACGCCATTGCGGGCGGGCATTCCCATATGGTTTTTCCCAGCCCTGAACAAGAATACAGCGGCTATATCGACGTTGATCGCGGGCTGGTGCACAGCACCCCCGTCGTGATGCCCGGTGCGGCGGGGTCATATCTGGGCGTCATCGACCTGACCCTCGGCACATCACTGGACGACCAATGGCAGGTACTTCATGGACACGCGCAGGTGCGTTCGGTTTCGACAGAAGCGTCAGATGAAGACGCCGCACTGACGCAGCTACTTGCCACCGGTCACGCCGAGACGCGGCGGCGGGTGGCCGAACCTGTGGGACAGGTACAGCAGCACATGCACAGCTATTTCAGCTTTTGCGGCTATGACCGGGGCTTGGCTTTCGTGGCCGCCGCTCAAACCGCCGGGTTGCGGCCTTTTTTGAAGGATACGGACTATCGGGACTGCCCAATCCTGTCTGCCGTGTCCCCGTCGAAATTCGGCGGGCGTGCCGGGCCTCGGTTCTTTACCGACGTCCCGGCCGGGGAAATCTGCCTGCGCCATGTGACGGACTTGAACGTCTTTCCCGATGAGATGATGGCCGTCGCCGTCACCGGTTCGCAAATCGAAGACTGGCTGGAAATGTCCGCAGGCGTCTTTAACAGGATGATCCCCGGCCAACGATGCGATCTGCTGGCCTCGGACCGCGCAGGGCATAATTTTGACGTCCTGCATGGGCTGACATACCGGATCGACCTTAGCCAGCCCGCTCGGTTTGGCGCAGATGGGGCACTTTTGCACCCATCGGCCCGCCGCGTCCGCGAGATTCGTTTCGAAGGCCAACCCTTGGATGCAGAGCAGACCTTTGTGGTGGCGTTGAATAATTACCGCGCAAATGGCGGTGGGCACTTCCCCTTTGCCGGGCGGGCGACGCGCGTTCCGCTGCCGATTCTGCCCCTACAAGATCTGGTCAAAAACTACGTGACTGCCGGGCCTCATTCCGGCACTATGTTCGAGCGTCCGTTCCGTCTGTCCCCCGTGGCCGGGGCGTTGGCGGTTATGCGTACAGGCCACAAGGCCTGGCAGCATCTGGACGACATCACCGAATTTGCACCCAACATCGCTGGAGAGGACGAGGCCGGTTTTCTGCTGATCCATTTGACGCTCTGACGGGTTGTCATTTGTCCCGCACTTGCCTATATCGCGTGCTGAGAGGTTGGCGCGGGCGAGCGCCTCGCCAACCTGGTCAGGTCCGGAAGGAAGCAGCCACAACGAGCCCCGCTTGGGTCGATGTCCAACCTCTCACTTATCTACCACATGATCCTGGGCAATAAGATGCGGCCAGACCGCTGCGTTGCGGCGCGCGAACACGCCGATATGCCCGATCTCTTTCACCCCGAAATCGGACGGTGACAACGGCCGACGCCGCGCATTCGGGCCATAAAGCTCGGCCAGACGCCACACCGCTTTGGGCGGCACCACCTGATCGTCGTCGAATGCGATCAGATCGACCGGCACATCCTGCCCGGCCCAGTGCGCCTCGGGCAGGGTCTTGCCCAAATCGGGCAGGTAGTTTGTCGGTGCCGTGCACCATTTACGCCACTGCCAGTAGACCCGCGCGGGCAAGTCAGCCCCAAAGCCCAAAGCCCTGCCCGGCAAATACCCCGCCGCTTTGACAACCAGCGGCGCATGGCCATACCAGAACAACCCCGCCAGTGCCTTGTACGGCCACGGGTGATCAGACAGAGTGACCAGCCCAGAGCAAACACAGATCATGCGGTCAATCTGCGCGATATCCGGTTGAACCGGGCCCAACATTCCGCCAACGGAATGGCCGATGCTCCATTGTTCCGCGTCCGGGAAACGTTTGCGCATTTCTGCGCGGGCAGCGGGCATGTCGATCAGCGCCCAGTCCGCCATAGTTACCTGCGAGTCCTGCAATCGGCCGGTCAGGGAATGGCCGAAATCCCGATAATCATAGGTCAGACAAGCCATGCCCTGCTCGGCCGCCAGCCAATGGGCAAAATGCTGATAATAGTCGCGGGGCACGCCGGTCGCTGCATGGATCACCACAACTGTTTTGGGAGGCAAGGCAGGTAGATAGAGCCGCCCCGACAGCATCGCTGAACCAGACGGAAACTGGACATCTTCGGTCAAAACAGGATGCGTGTTGTCCAACATCGCCCGCGCCTCACACTCTAAACTGTTTAGTTCACCTGTGCAGTCGGCCCTGTTCCGGCATCAGAGTCAAGCCGTAGGGAGATTGACCCCGCGTCGCGCCGGGTTTCAATGGCGCTTGACTCGAAGCCCGCTCAACCGTTAGCGGTGGCGTGATGGTCCTCGTCCCCGGTCACGGGGCGGGATGAAAAGGGAACACGGTGCGATCCTGCCCGGCATTGCCGGAACGGATCAAGGCCGAGACTGCCCCCGCAACTGTAAGCGGTGAGCAATGCCGAGATACCACTGGCCAACAGGCTGGGAAGGTCGGCAAAGCCACGACCCGCAAGTCAGGAGACCTGCCATCGAACGAAAACCGAAACTCGGGCGGGGTGTCCGGGACAGGTCGTCAGCACGCTGTCACACCTGATCCATGCCCCTCGTCCAGCGCGCGGAGGGCGCATCATGATCTGGAAGACCAAGACCCACGAATTCACCGCGACGGTATGCCAAAAAACCGGCGCCCCCTGCCCGGCACTGGCCCGAATGGCACGCGCCCTGACGGATGCAATGGCCACGGCCCGTCCGGCAACAACCGATGCGTTCGAGATCGAAGGCAGCAGCGACTTGACCCATTGCGCCGAAGGGTGCTCGGCCCGGTTTCGCGCCCAACCCGATCAGATCCGGGTGTTCTGCGGTGTGGCCGCCGACACTCCGGCCGAGCGGCTGGATCGCTATGCGGATATGTTGTTCGGAGCAGATTTCACCGCCCACGCAGCCAGCCTTTTGCCGACACCGCCCTGCGCGATGATGGAAGTGGTTACCACGGCGCCCCAGCCAGCCGCGCCGACCGAACACCAGCTTTCAGCCTGAATTCAGCTGCCCGTCCGGGCCGCCGAAGTGGCCCAGACCATCTGCGCCTCGGTCTCGACGGCGCAGGGACGTACTGTCCGTAGCATCTGCAAAGCGGTATCTGCGGGCAGTCCGCTATCCGTCATCAACCGCAAAGCAACCATACCCGATCGCCCGCAGCCGCCCCGACAATGGACCAAAACGCCTCCGCCGCCGGACAGCAGCGCACGGGCCCGCTGGCTGACATTGGACCAAATGGCCTGTATCCGCGCATCCGGCGCACCAAAATCCTGGACCGGCAGGTGAGCCCATTCGACCCCGTGCCGCTCCAGATCGCCACCGAACGCCGCCGCTCCCAGGTTTTTCATCTCAGAGCTTGTGGTCATTGAAATCACCAGATCCGGTCGCCAGTCCTGCACCGCCTTCAGATCGGCCGCATAGGCACCTCCCGCGCCGGGCAGCGGAGATATCCCCAGACGACCCGGCCCCAGTCGCAGGGAATAGATGGCGAAATTATTCATGGCACGTTCCGATCAATCTGCACCGATGATGTATCGCCTGCGTCCTTGCTTGCAAATCGAATTTCCTGCGCTGCTGCTGTGGACGTAGGCGGCAGGGGTCACTACGCTGCATCGGACTCCGAATCCGACAGAGCAGATATGACCGACACGCCCAGCCCCGCCTATCAGGTTCTTGCCCGCAAATACCGCCCGGAAACCTTCGCCGATCTAGTCGGTCAGGACGCCATGGTACGCACGCTGAAAAACGCGTTCGAGGCGGATCGAATTGCGCAAGCCTTTATCATGACCGGCATTCGCGGCACCGGCAAAACCACCACGGCCCGTATCATCGCCAAGGGTATGAACTGCATCGGCCCCGATGGCGAGGGCAAGCCGACCACCGAACCCTGCGGCCAGTGCGAACATTGTGTGGCCATTATGGAGGGCCGCCATGTGGACGTGATGGAGATGGACGCCGCCAGCCGCACCGGCGTCAATGATATTCGCGAGATCATCGACAGCGTCCGCTACCGCGCGGCCTCGGCCCGCTACAAGATCTACATCATCGACGAGGTCCACATGCTGTCGACCAGCGCCTTCAACGCGCTGCTCAAGACGCTTGAGGAACCACCCGAGCATGTGAAATTCATCTTTGCTACCACCGAGATTCGCAAAGTACCCGTGACGGTTCTGTCGCGTTGCCAGCGGTTCGACCTGCGCCGGATCGAACCCGAAGACATGATCGGCTTGCTGCGCCGCATTGCCGAGGCCGAAGGTGCGCAAATCGCCGAGGACGCGATGGCGTTGATCACCCGCGCGGCTGAAGGCTCGGCGCGGGATGCGACCTCTCTGCTGGATCAGGCGATTTCACACGGTGCCGGGGAAACCAGCGCCGATCAGGTGCGTGCGATGCTGGGTTTAGCCGACCGTGGCCGAGTGCTGGACCTGATGGACATGATCCTGCGCGGCGACGCCGCCGGGGCGCTTACTGAGCTTGGCGCGCAATATGCCGAAGGCGCCGACCCGCTGGCCGTGCTACGCGATCTGGCCGAGATCACCCATTGGGTCTCGGTCGTGAAAATCACGCCGGATGCCGCCGAAGACCCGACCGTGTCCCCCGACGAACGCGCGCGCGGTCAGCAAATGGCAGAGGCCCTGCCGATGCGCGTCCTGACCCGTATGTGGCAGATGTTATTGAAGGCTCTGGAAGAGGTCTCAGCCGCCCCCAACGCCATGATGGCCGCCGAGATGGCCGTGATCCGCCTGACCCATGTTGCCGACCTGCCCAGCCCGGAAGAGTTGATCAAACGTTTGCAAGACACCCCGCCTCCGTCACCCAATGACGGACCCGGCGGCGGAATGAGCGCCCCACCGCACGCCGTGCAGGCCCCCGTGGCCTCTGCCTATGCGCCACACGTACGCGGCGGAGCAGGTGCACCGACGGCGGCACTGGCGCAGGATGTGCAGACGGCTCTGGCCCGCTACCCGACCTTCGAACATGTGGTCGAACTGATCCGCACCAACCGGGATGTGAAACTGCTGGTCGAGGTCGAAAACGGTGTCCGGCTGGTTTCGTACCAACCCGGACGGATCGAATTCACACCGACGGACTCGGCCCCAACCGACCTGGCCGCTCGCATGGGTACCGCACTGCAACGCTGGACCGGCAATCGGTGGGCGGTGACGATTGTCGCCAACGGTAAGGCAGCAACCATCGCCGAAATCCGCGACGCCGCCGATCTGGCGTTGAAAGCCGAGGCGGAACAGCACCCGCTGGTGCAGGCGGTGCTGGCTCAATTCCCCAAAGCCAAGATCAAACGCATCGAAACCCCCGAAGAACGCGCCGCCAAGGTCGAAACCGAAGCCCTGCCCGAGGTCGAAGACGAATGGGACCCGTTCGAGGAGGACTAACCCTCCCGCGCCCGCCATGGGCCATCGGCTGACGCCGATACCCCTGAGCGACCTTGGGCCCGGCAGAGCGCGGGCGTTGCCCGCGCTCTGCCGGGCCCAACGGGAGGAGAGGTCTTGCAAAAGACCGCGACGACGGGCGGGAGGGCACTGCCCCCTTGTGCCGCGCGGGCGCTATCCGTATCTAGGCGACAAACCGATTAGCAGGAGAAAACGTAATGCTCAAAGGACTCGGCGGTCTGGGCGATATGGCCAAGATGATGAAATCCGCGCAGGATCTGCAGACCAAGATGACCGACATGCAGGAAGAACTCAACAATCTGATGGTTGTCGGCGAATCTGGTGCAGGTCTGGTCAAAGCCACTGCCACCGCCAAGGGCGAACTCAAAGGTCTGGACATCGACCCCTCGATCTTCAACGGCGACGATAAGGAAGTCGTAGAAGACCTGATCCTCGCCGCCATCAAGGACGCACAGACCAAAGCCGCCGAACGCGCGCAGGCAGAGATGGCCAAGCTGACCGAAAGCATGGGTCTGCCCGCAGACATCAAGCTGCCGTTCTGATACACACTCCTGACGACCCAAAGGCCGGGCCCGCAAACTCGGCCCTTTTGCAGGAGCACACGCGTTGAGTTCGAACAGCGACATCGACAATCTGATCGACCTGATGGCCAAACTGCCGGGGCTTGGGCCCCGCTCGGCCCGTCGCGCGGTGCTGCACCTGATCCGCAAACGTGCGCTGCTGCTGACACCCCTGTCGGACGCCATGCAGCAGGTCGCCATCACCGCCCGCGAATGCTTGAACTGCGGCAACGTGGGCACCATGGACATCTGTGACATCTGCGACGCCGAGGCCCGCGCCACCGGAGAGCTGTGCGTAGTCGAAGACGTAGCCGACCTCTGGGCGATGGAACGCGCAGGCGTGTTCAAAGGCCGCTATCACGTGCTGGGCGGGACACTCTCGGCACTGGACGGCGTCGGCCCGGACGAACTGCGCATCCCGCGCCTCAAGGACCGGGTCACGGCCGAAGGAATCACCGAAGTCATCCTCGCCCTGAACGTCACCGTAGACGGCCAGACCACAGCCCACTACATAGTCGATCAGTTGGAGGGGCAGGTCCGCCTGACCTCACTGGCCCAAGGCGTGCCGATTGGGGGCGAGCTGGACTATCTGGATGACGGGACAATTACGGCAGCACTGAGGGCACGAAAAGAGCTCTGAACTTAGCAAAACGGCAGCATCCGGAACGCTTTGGCCCCTTCCGGCCACACACAAGCTTCGGTCTCATATGTCAGGTGTAAGCCCCCGACGAGTAGGTCAATTCGTAGGAATGGCTATAAATCTCGAAGACAATGCCAAAGGGGTCTTCGACATAGACCATACGGTAGGGCTTCTCACCGGGGTAATAATATCGAATTGGCATCCGCTGCTTGCCACCCGCTGCAACGATTTTTTCCACCAAGCCTTCGACATCCGGGTCTTGGACGCAAAAATGGAACGTACCATTCCGGCGAAAGTCGATATTGTTTTCCGGTACATAATTCCCGTCAAACTCGAAAAGCTCGAACCCAATGCGATCAGCAGTCGCGAGATGTGCAATACGTAGTTTTTTCCATTCCGGACCAAACACATCGGTACACATGACACCGATATCCGTATCGTCCTCTACTACATCGGTCGGCGGCATGATCACGTAGAAACCAAGGACTTCGGAGTAGAACTGTACAGCCTCGTCAACGTTTGGAACGGACAATCCGATGTGAGAGAAAGCTCTTGGATGTTGCGGCATAGCTCGCTCCTTGTTTTGTGAGACGAAAACTATTGTGCGACAGCCAAGTTTCAAGCGTTCCCTTGGCAAGGCAAAGCCGGGTTCCGCCATGCACATAGGTGTTCCTTCGCGGCGACATCAGTCAAGAATGGCCTTTGCCTGTCGCACGCGGCGTGTACTATGGCTTTGACCTTGTCCATTTGATTTTGGGAACTGTAATGAAACGCCTTTTTGCTGCCGCACTTGCCGCCTTTACAGCCACTACTGCGTTTTCGCAGCAGCTAATCGACAAAGGCTTTGTCGACGGCTGGAACATCATGATGGACCCCGCGCTCGGCAACGGGTGCTTGATCCAGACGGTGTATCAGGACCTCTCGGTCGTGCGTATCGGCTATGATGCGTTGGACAATCGCGGGTATTTTGCCGTCTACAACAAGGCTTGGGGTGATATCAAACAGGGCGAAAGCTATCCGATCCGTTTTGAACTGGACGGCCAGAGCTTTGATGCCACTGCCATCGGGTTCAACCAGCGCGATGTGCCCGGTGCCACCGTCTTTTTCACCGACCGCAGCTTTGTCGAGGCAATCGCAAAGAACAGGACGATGACCGTCTACAACCCAGCAGGCGAAGTTGTGATGGCGATTGACCTTAAAGGCACGGCCAAAGCGCTGGACTATGCGCGCGATTGCCAGAACCGCAAGCTCTAGCGAATCGGGTCGAACAACGCATCCTTGGCCGCGCAGTCGCGGATCACGTCCAGGCCACAGGGCACAGGCGACAGATCGCGGGACAGGCACAGGCGGACCTCTTCGATATAGCCCTGTTTGCAGGTGACGGTGATCATGTCGCGCTCCAGCGCGGGGTTGGCCTTGAGAAACGCCTCTTCCACCACCGAGGCGGGCAGCTTGACCGAAGCGTCCAATTGACGGAACACCTGTGGACGGGCGACGCCCTCATAAGCCCGCCGCGACAAGGCGTAGTAGTCCGCTGCAGACAGCCCCGAACAGGTGCCGTGCTTTTTCCACTGGTGCCACGCCAGCCCAGAGGTGCCTTGAATGTCCGCCATCTCTCGCGTCATCGCGCGCGACGGTGGCGCCTTGGCCGTCGGGCAATAAGACGGCCAGCCATTGTGGTATTGCGGCCAGAGCCCGTGCAGGATCCACCCGTGATCATGCCGCGCATCGCACTGGTCCGACCCGCGCGCATCGCCTTCACGCGCGCACCAGTTGGGCGACCAGCTGAGCGACAGGACGTAGTAGTCGAACTCGCCCGCCTTCTCGCCGTCGGCCAGTGCGATCAGACCGCTGAACACCCACAATACCAGCGCTAAAATCCCGTGGCGCATTCGCCTCTTCCCTTCTTGTCTTTGCGCGACTATATAGGCCCGAAGTTCCCCGACAACGGAAACCTGCCCCAAGATCACGGGGCCGCCGAATTCCGGCGACGGGACAGATGTATGCATTAGGAGGCAGGCTGATGGCAAAACCGCTTATGGCCAAAGCAACCGCCGTTTGGCTGGTGGACAACACCACGATCAGTTTCAAGCAGATCGCGGATTTCGTAGGAATGCACGAGCTTGAAGTGCAGGGCATCGCAGACGGCGACGTGGCTGCTGGCGTCAAGGGTTTCGACCCCATCGCCAACAACCAGCTGACCCAGGACGAGATTGACTCGGCGCAGAACAACCCGCTGCACAAGCTGAAGCTCAAGTTCAACGCCGCTGCGGCAGGTGAGGAAAAGCGCCGTGGCCCGCGCTATACCCCGCTGTCCAAACGTCAGGACCGTCCGAACTCGATCCTGTGGCTGGTTAAGTTCCACCCCGAGCTGAGCGATGGACAGATCGCCAAGCTGGTCGGCACCACCAAGCCCACCATCCAGTCGATCCGCGAGCGTACCCATTGGAACATCGCCAACATGCAGCCGATCGACCCGGTTGCGCTGGGCCTGTGCAAACAGTCCGAGCTGGACGCGATCGTCCAAAAAGCCGCCGCGAAGAAGGCCGCCGAAGGTGGCGTCATGAGCGATGATGAGCGCCGCAAGCTGGTTTCGACCGAACAGTCGCTGGAAATGGACGCCGCACCGAAAATCCCGACCGCCATCGAGGGGCTGGAAACCTTCTCGCTGTCCGATGACCCAGTCGAGGAAAAAGACGATGAGCCGATCATCGACGCCGACAGCTTCTTCAACCTGCCCAAAGGCGGCGGCAACGAGGAAGAAGACGAAGATCCGCGCTTCTGATACTTAATCAGCCCCGGTCCGAAACGGCCGGGGCTTTTTTGCACGAGATACCTATGCTGAATGCTTTGTCCTCTGTCTTCGGCCCGCACCGTGCGGTGTCGATCTATGCATTTCTGAAAACATGGGGCCTGCTGATGGTGGCGATCGTCGGCACAGTCTCGGTCGCAGCAGCGCTGCTGATACTCAACGATGACGGCGCGCATGAACACGACTCGTACCTGACGGTTGCGGTTCTGACGGCGACCCCGATGAATGGAGACTTGAAACACGGCGTCATCGCGTCGGTTCAACTGCCCGACGGGTCCACCATCTCGATCGACGAATCCAAGGAACACGTAGCTCGCACCGTCGGCGATACCGCCTGCGTCGAAAAACGCGTCTACGTCAAAAGCCAAGAGCCCCGGTACCGGTTCAAAATGCCGAGCCTCTGCGAGGCCAATCAATAAGCAAAACCGCCCGGAGGCATCTCCGGGCGGTTTTTCCTTTAGATCATCTGAAAGATAACCCCTGCGATGATCGCCCCGGTGATCCCCAGCCCAAGGTAGGTCGCAAAAACCCGTGGCTTGACCAGCGACCACACTGCCGCCATCGCTGGGATCGAGCTGACCGCGCCTGCGATCATGAACGACATGGCAGCGCCTGCGCTCATGCCCTGCTCGGTCAGCCCCGCCAGCAACGGCGGTGCGACGTAAGAGTTCAGATAGGCAGGCATTCCGACCAGCGCCGCGATGACGATCGGCACAATGCCTTCGCCCCCAACCACACGCGCGATCAGGTCGGCGGGCACATAGCTAACTAGAAGCGCCTCGAGTACATAGGCCAAAGCCAGCCACTTCAGCAGGAACATCCCGTTCTGGACAAATTCAGCTCGGAACCGCGTGCGGCGTTCCGGTTCCTGCCAGAATTTCCAGACCGGCTTGTCGTCCTGTTTCGGACCACAGCCGCAGCACCCGGCGGGTTTGTAAACGCGCAGAGGCTCCGCGAACGCTCCGCCACGCATCAGCGCGCGCACCACGAAGCCTCCGAACAGGCCCAAAGCAACGGCGGCGACGGCCTTGCCTATGGCAAACGGCCAACCCAGCGCGCCCGCCGTGATCAGCAGGGTCGGCGGGTCGATCAGCGGTGAGCTCAACCAAAACGCCATCACCGCCGACAAAGGCGCGCCCAGCGCCAGCAGACCGGCGATGAAGGGGATCACCTCGCATGAACAGAACGGGGCAAGGCCACCGAACAAAGCGGCGAGGAAAATCATCCGCGTCTCGCGCCCCTCAAAGGCACGCGCGACCATGACCTCGGCCCCGGTGGCTTTGAGGTAAGACAGTAACAACACGGCAAAGAGGATATACTGCCCGGTATGCGCCAACGCCTTGCCTGCAAACGTTACCACTTCGGTCCAATTGGCCGGGTCCAGAACGGCGACCCCAATCAGAAGGACCAAGATCACCGCCCAAGGTGTCTTGATCAGGTCCAGCGCAACTTTCGCCGGAACCTTCGGGTTTTGTGTTAGCTCAGCCATCGTTTGCGGCCTTTCCCACTTCGTCGGCGCAGCACTCGGACAGGATAAACTGCGCCAGTTTCCTCAACTCGTCATAGTTCGCGCGGTTGATCGTGGTTCGGCCGATCTTCTCCTGCTGCACCACCCCTCCGGCGGCCAGAAACCGCAGGTGATGTGCCAGCGTTGACGGTGCAATCCCGGTTCGGTCCTGGATCTCTCCAACCGTCAGACCGGCCTCACCGGCGCGGACCAGCGTTTTTAGAACCTTCAGCCGGGCCTCGGACCCCATGGCAGAAAATCCCGCAGCGGCGGCTTCCCACATTTCGCAACCCCATTAAACTAGATTTCTAGTTTTTTAGGTTATTCGCATCGCTTCGTCAACAGTCAAAAATGCGTAAGTCCAGATTGCTCCCCCCATAAGTCCACCCTATAAGATACGCATGGGTATTTCGGTCGACACTTTCTTTCTGGAACTCAACGGTCAGGGCACTCTGCAAGCGCAGATCCAGCAGATGATTGCCGAAGGTATCCTGTCGGGCCGTTTTCATGTGGGTGAGAAACTGCCCTCATCCCGCAAACTGGCTGCCCATCTGGGCGTCAGCCGGATCACGGTGACGTTGGCCTATACGGAACTTCTGGCCAATGACTATCTGACAGCCAAGGGGCGGTCGGGGTATTATGTGTCGGAAAACGCGCCGGTTCCCCCGAAATACACGCCCACCCCGCGCGGCGACGAGACTGTGGATTGGAGCACCGCCCTGGCGCGCAAATTTTCGGACGGGGACACTCTGACAAAGCCCAGCGACTGGCGCGATTACCGCTATCCGTTCATCTACGGTCAGGCCGACCGGTCGCTGTTCGATCATGCCAATTGGCGCCTGTGTGCGGTGCGGGCGCTGGGGCACAAGGATTTCGATTCCCTGACCGGGGATTATGTGGATCAGGACGACCCTCTTCTGGTCGAATTCATCGCCCGCCATACCCTACCCCGCCGCGGGATCGCCGCAAGACCCGAGGAGATTCTGATCACGCTGGGCGCGCAGAACGCATTGTGGTTGGCCTCGCGTATCTTATTGAACCGCAACCGAACGGCGGTGATCGAGGACCCTTGCTATTATGCTCTGCGCGATCTGCTGAACCATTCCGACTGCAAAGTGGCGCCGGTCGCCGTGGACCGTGACGGGCTGCCACCGGATGCGCTGCCCGAGCAGACCGATGTGATCTTTACCACCCCCAGCCACCAAAGCCCCACCACCGCGACCATGCCGATCGAACGCCGCACTGCGTTGCTGGAGCGCGCCCGCGCTTTGGATGCGATGGTGGTCGAAGATGACTATGAATTCGAGATGGCCTTTTTGGGTGCACCCTCTCCGGCGCTGAAATCCATGGATCAGGACGGGCGGGTGATCTATGTAGGCAGCTTCTCGAAGTCGCTGTTTCCCGGACTGCGCCTTGGCTACATGGTCGGGTCCGCGCCGTTCATCCGCGAAGCCCGCGCCCTTCGGTCGCTGGTTCTGCGCCACCCGCCGGGGCATGTCCAGCGCACGGCGGCTTATTTCCTGTCGCTTGGCCATTACGATGCACAGATCAGGCGCATGTCCAAAGCGCTGGCGTATCGACGCGCAGCGATGGACAAGGCGGTTGAACTCCATGGTCTGACCGTCGCCGGTCGGGGGATCATGGGTGGCTCATCTCTGTGGATGTCAGCCCCCGAGCATATAGACACGACCGATCTGGCCCGAGCCTTACAAGACCAGAGCGTGCATATCGAGCCCGGCGCGCCCTTCTTTTCTGGCGCAAACCGGCCGCGGAATTTCTATCGTCTGGGTTATTCTTCGATCCCACAGGACCGAATTGATCCAGGCGTGAAACGGATCGCCGAGAAGATCCGCAAAGCTTGACTTCGATCTGGACCTAACCCGCCCTGACTTCTGGCCCTAACGCGACCCTGTCCCTTGCGCCAAAACCATATCTAAAGGCGGGGCTGCCAGCCCGGCCAAACTCATATATGCGCGGAGATCAACCAGATGAAAATGACCACCGAAGAGGCCTTTGTTAAGGTTCTGCAAATGCACGGGATCGAACATGCGTTCGGGATCATCGGCTCGGCCATGATGCCGATCTCAGACCTGTTCCCCAAAGCGGGGATCATGTTCTGGGACTGCGCACACGAAGGCAGCGCCGGTATGATGGCCGACGGCTATACCCGCGCCACCGGCAAGATGTCGATGATGATCGCGCAGAACGGCCCCGGCATCACCAACTTTGTCACCGCTGTCAAAACCGCCTATTGGAACCACACCCCGCTGCTGCTGGTCACGCCGCAGGCCGCGAACAAGACCATCGGTCAGGGTGGTTTCCAGGAAGTCGAGCAGATGAAACTGTTCGAAGACATGGTCGCCTATCAGGAAGAGGTCCGCGATCCGACCCGCGTGTGCGAGGTTCTGAACCGCGTGATCATGCAGGCCAAACGCGCCAGCGCCCCTGCGCAGTTGAACATCCCGCGCGATATGTGGACTCAGGTTATCGACGTCGACCTACCCGCGATTGTGGAATTCGAGCGTCCCTCGGGCGGCGAAAGCGCCGTGGCGCAGGCGGCCGAGCTGCTGTCGAACGCCAAGAATCCAGTGATCCTGAACGGTGCGGGCGTGGTTCTGTCCGAAGGCGGGATTGAGGCATCCAAGGCACTGGCCGAGCGTCTGGATGCGCCGGTATGTGTCGGCTACCAGCACAATGACGCCTTCCCCGGCTCGCACCCGCTGTTCGCTGGCCCGCTGGGCTATAACGGTTCAAAGGCGGGTATGGAGCTGATTAGCGAGGCCGATGTGGTTCTGTGCCTCGGCACCCGTCTGAACCCGTTCTCGACACTGCCGGGCTACGGCATGGAATACTGGCCGGCGGATGCCAAGATCATTCAGGTCGACATCAACCCGGATAGGATCGGCCTGACCAAAAAGGTCTCGGTTGGCATCATCGGCGATGCGGCCAAGGTGGCCAATGGCATTCTGGCAAATCTCAGCGACACAGCTGGCGACGCCGGTCGCGATGAGCGCAAGGCGAAAATCGCTCAGAAGAAATCCGCGTGGGCGCAGCAGCTGTCCAGCATGGACCACGAGGATGACGATCCGGGCACCACATGGAACCAGCGCGCCCGCGCGGCCAAGCCCGACTGGATGAGCCCCCGCATGGCGTGGCGCGCGATCCAGTCCGCCCTGCCGAAAGAGGCGATCATCTCGTCCGATATCGGCAATAACTGCGCCATCGGCAACGCTTATCCGTCCTTCGAAGATGGCCGCAAATATCTGGCCCCTGGTCTTTTCGGTCCCTGCGGCTATGGCCTGCCGTCGATCATGGGTGCCAAGATCGGCTGTCCGGACGTGCCGGTTGTGGGCTTTGCGGGTGACGGTGCCTTTGGCATCGCAGTAAACGAACTGACCGCCATTGGGCGCGAAGAATGGCCCGCGATTACGCAGATTGTCTTCCGCAACTATCAGTGGGGGGCCGAAAAACGGAACTCGACGCTGTGGTTCGACGACAACTTTGTGGGCACCGAGCTGGACACCAAGGTCTCCTACGCCGGTATCGCGCAGGCGTGCGGCCTGAAAGGCGTGGTGGCACGTACCATGGACGAGCTGACAGCAGCCCTGAACCAGGCCATCGAGGACCAGAAGAACGGCACCACCACCCTGATCGAAGCCATGATCAACCAAGAACTGGGTGAGCCCTTCCGCCGCGACGCGATGAAGAAACCAGTGGCCGTTGCAGGCGTCACCGCCGATGACATGACCCCGCAGGCCGGGGCGTAATCCGCGTGAAGCCTCTGCGCGCCATTCTCGGGACGGCAAGCGCGTCGGACAAGATCATCGCCCTGTCCGAGGGCGACGATCCCCGCGTTGTCGAAGGGGCCGTCAAGGCCGTGAAAGAGAATGTTGCACGCATCATACTGATCGGAGACGGGGCCGAGGTGTCGGCCCTTCTCAACTCACACGAGGGATATGACCCGGATTGGATCGACATCCACGACCCGGCCACCTCTGACCTGACACCCGGCCTTGCGCAGGCCCTGCATGAGCGGCGCAAGCACAAGGGCTTGACGCTGGATGAGGCGCGCCAGCAGATTACTAACCGCCTGACCTATGCTGCCATGCTGGTGCAACAGGACATCGCCGACGGCACGGTCGGCGGCGCGGTCGAGACCACGTCGGACACTGTGCGCGCCGCGTTGCAGATCATTGGGACCGCGCCCGAGACGGCGATGGTGTCCAGCTTCTTCCTGATGCTGTTTTGTCAGGACCATCACGACGTCAAAGGCGCCCGCATCTTCGCCGATTGCGGTTTGGTCGTGGACCCCAACGCGCAAGAGATGGCGGAAATCGCCCGTGCCTCGGCCGATTCCTACACGACCCTGACCGGCGATACGGCGCGCGTAGCGATGCTGTCCTTCTCCACCTCGGGCAGCGCAGACCACCCCAAAGTTTCCAAAGTCGTCGAGGCCACACAGATCGCCCGCGCCAAGGACCCAACCCTGCTGATCGACGGAGAGCTGCAATTCGACGCTGCCTTCGTTCCCGAAGTCGCCGCCACCAAGGCCACGGACTCACCGCTCAAGGGTGAGGCAAATGTCTTTGTCTTCCCTAGCCTGAATGCTGGGAACCTCGGCTATAAAATCGCCCAGCGCATCGGTGGGGTCGAGGCCATCGGCCCAGTACTGCAAGGGCTGGCGAAACCCGCGAACGACCTGTCGCGCGGTTGTTCGTCCGAAGACATCCTGCACATGATCGCCGTCACCGCCGTTCAGGCGCAACACAATGATGCCGGGACGTAAGTCGTCTTAAGGTATGAAAACGAAAAAATTATTCCGATTTTTCGCAAAACGTGGGAATGATCGGGTCGCAAGCTGAAAAGGGGGCGCATTTGAACCAGCCAGTGATCGACACCTCGCCCAAGGTTTCCGACGAGGTCCGCAAGACCACCTGCTACATGTGCGCCTGTCGCTGCGGCATCAATGTCCACATGAAGGACGGCAAGGTTGCCTATATCGAAGGCAACCGCGACCACCCTGTGAACAAGGGCGTTCTGTGCGCAAAAGGCAGCGCCGGGATCATGCAGGTCAACGCGCCCTCACGCCTGCGCAAACCGCTGCGCCGAGTTGGCCCACGCGGCTCGGGTGAGTTCCGCGAGATCGAGTGGGACGAGGCAATCAGCACCGCTGTCGGCTGGCTGAACGAGCTGCATGAGACCGCCCCGCAGAAACTGGCCTTTTTCACCGGCCGCGACCAGAGCCAAAGCTTCACCAGCTTCTGGGCGCAGAATTTCGGCACTCCCAACTATGCAGCCCATGGCGGGTTCTGCTCGGTCAATATGGCGGCGGGTGGCATCTACACCATGGGCGGCGCGTTCTGGGAATTCGGCCAGCCCGATTGGGAGCATACCAAGCTGTTCATGCTGTTCGGCGTGGCCGAGGACCACGACAGCAACCCGATCAAGATGGGGATCGGCAAGATCAAGGCACGCGGCGCACGGGTGATCGGTGTGAACCCGATCCGCTCGGGCTATAACGCGGTAGCCGACGATTGGGTCGGGATCACACCCGGCACCGACGGTCTGTTCATCCTGTCGCTGATAAATGTGTTGATGAAAGCGGGCAAGATCGACCTCGATTATCTCAGCCGTTACACTAACGCGCCTGTTCTGGTGAACGCCGCCGAAGGCCCCGAGAAGGGGCTGTTCCTACGCGACGACGACGGCAAGCCACTGGTCATCGACCGCGTGACTGGCGAACCAACTGCCTTTGACAAACCCGGTGTCCGTCCGGACCTTTCAGCCACCTATGACAAAGACGGCGTTACGCACCGCCCGGTCTTTCACCTGATGGCCGAGAAATACCTGTCCGACGACCACGCCCCCGAAAAAGTCGCCGACCGCTGCGGCATCCCGGCCAAACGCATCCGCGCGATTGCGGCCGAAATCGCGCGCGTCGCCTTTGACGAGGCGATCGAGCTGGACCACGAATGGACCGACTTCCGGGGCGAAAAACATTCGAAAATGACAGGCCGCCCGGTCAGCTTCCACGCCATGCGCGGCATCTCAGCCCATGCCAACGGTTTTCAGACCTGCCGCGCCCTGCACGTGCTGCAAATCCTGCTGGGCACGGTCGAGGTCCCCGGCGGTTTCCGCTTCAAACCACCCTACCCCAAACCGGTCGAGGCGCACCCCACCCCGCACGGAGACCGCCGCCCCGGTCGCCCTCTGGAAGGCCCGCACCTTGGCTTCCCACGCGGCCCCGAAGACCTGCTGCTGGACGAACACGGCAACGCGCAGCGCATCGACAAGGCGTTCACCTGGGAAAACCCGATGTCGGCCCATGGGCTGATGCATATGGTGATCTCGAACGCCGCCGCTGGTGATCCCTACAAGATCGACACGCTGTTCATGTATATGGCGAACATGTCGTGGAACTCCTCCATGAACACCAAGGGCGTGATGGAGATGCTTTCGGCCAAAACCGAAGACGGCAAATATGTCATCCCCAAGATCATCTACTCGGATGCCTATTCCTCGGAAATGGTGGCCTATGCCGACCTGATCTTGCCCGACACCACCTATCTCGAACGGCACGACTGTATCTCGCTGCTGGACCGCCCGATCTGCGAGGCCGATGCCGCCGCCGACGCGATCCGCTGGCCAGTGGTCGAGCCCGACCGCGACGTGCGCGGGTTCCAGTCGGTTCTGATCGAACTGGCCAACCGCATGAGCCTGCCGGGCTTCACAAACGAAGACGGCACGCCCAAATGGAAGGACTACGCCGACTATATCGTCAACCACGAACGCAAACCGGGCATCGGACCGCTTGCGGGGTTCCGGGGCGAGGATGGCGACAAAGAAGGGCGCGGCGCGGTCAATCCAGACCAGCTGAACCGCTATATAGACAATGGCGGCTTCTTCGTCGCCCATATCCCCGAAGGTGCGGATTACTACAAACCGTGGAACACGGCCTATCAGGACTGGGCGGTCAGCATGGGCCTCTATGACAGCCCGCAACCCTATCTGTTTCAGCTCTACTCCGAGCCGATGCGCAAGTTCCAACTGGCCGCCGAAGGGCACGGAGACAAACAACCCCCCGAGCACCTGCGTCAGCGCCTCAAAGACACGATGGACCCGCTGCCCATCTGGTACGAGACCGACCAGCAGGGCAACGAAGGCTTCACCATCAACGCCCTGACCCAACGCCCGATGGCGATGTACCATTCCTGGGGCACCCAGAACGCGTGGCTACGGCAACTCCATGGACGCAACCCGCTCTACGTACCGACCAAACTGATGCGTGAACACGGGCTACAAGACGGCGACTGGGCCAAAGTCACCTCGCCCCACGGCGAAATCACCGTTCCGGTGATGGAGATGGCCGCGCTCAACGACAACACCGTCTGGACGTGGAACGCAATCGGCAAACGGAAAGGCGCATGGGCCCTGCAAGAGGACGCGCCCGAAACCACCAAGGGCTTCCTACTGAACCACCTGATCCATGAACTCCTCCCCCCAAAAGGCGACGGAATGCGCTGGGCCAACTCGGACCCGATCACCGGGCAGGCCGCGTGGTTCGACCTCAAGGTGAAGATCGAAAAGGCCGATCCGCCATCCGACGCCGAAAGCCAGCCAGAATTCGCCCCGATTCAGTCCCCAGTCGGCACCGGCCCCAAGGACTTGGCATGGAAGGTTGGCAAATGAGCAGGATCCAATCTTCATCTGGCCAAAAATATCCCGGGGAGCGCGAGGGGCTGGCCCCTCGCACCGACCCTCACCACCTGCGCGGAGGTCAAAGCACATGACCCAGCTCCCCTCATCGACCGACCGCAAAATGGGCCTCGTCATCGACCTTGACACCTGCGTCGGTTGCCACGCCTGTGTGATCTCTTGCAAAGGCTGGAACACCGAAAACTACGGCGCGCCACTGTCGGATCAGGACGCCTATGGGGCCGACCCCTCGGGCACCTTCCTCAACCGCGTGCATTCCTACGAGGTGCGACCCGCTGAAGGTCCCGCACAACTCATCCACTTCCCCAGGTCTTGCCTGCATTGTGAGGATGCCCCCTGCGTCACCGTCTGCCCCACCGGGGCCAGCTATAAACGGGTCGAGGACGGGATCGTTCTGGTCAATGAAAGCGACTGCATTGGGTGCGGGCTTTGTGCGTGGTCCTGCCCCTATGGCGCGCGCGAATTGGATCAGGCGGAGGGCGTGATGAAGAAATGCACCCTCTGCGTGGATCGCATCTATAATGAGAACCTGCCCGAGGTGGATCGCGTGCCGTCCTGCGTGCGCACCTGCCCCGCCGGCGCTCGTCATTTCGGAGACCTCGGCGACCCGGAAAGCGATGTCAGCAAGCTGGTCGCCGAACGCGAGGGCATGGATCTGATGCCCGAAATGGGCACCAAACCCGTCAACAAATACCTGCCGCCGCGGCCCAAGGACCAGATTGAGGACCAGATCGACATCCTCGCCCCGCTTCTGGCCCCAGTCGCTGAAGAACCCAAAGGCTTCCTTGGTTGGCTCGATAAAACACTGGAGAAGCTCTGATGCATCCAGCCCCTTCCGTCATCATCTTCACCACACTTTCAGGCCTGGGATTTGGGTTGCTGTTCTTTCTGGGCCTCGGGATGCCCGACGTTTCGGGCTGGGTGGCCTTTGTGTTTTTTGTCATCGCCTACGGCCTGTCGGTCGGAGGGCTGATGGCCTCGACCTTCCACCTTGGCCACCCGGAACGGGCTTTGAAGGCATTCACCCAATGGCGTTCCAGCTGGCTCAGCCGTGAGGGTTGGTGTGCTGTGATCGCTTTGCTCGTGATGGGGCTTTATGCCATTGGTCTTATTTTCTTTGGCCAGCGTTGGGGGTTTTTCGGCCTTATCGGCGCCGGATTCGCCTTGGCGACCGTTTTCACAACCTCGATGATCTATACCCAACTCGAAACGATCCCCCGCTGGAACATGAAACTGACACCAGCCATGTTTCTCAGCTTCAGCCTTGCAGGTGGGTCGCTCTTGGCGGGTCAGACGAGCCTCGCCGTTCCGCTTTTGCTGGCGGCGGCGTTTGTTCAGGCATTTTATTGGTGGCTAGGGGACAAAGCCTTTGCCACCTCTGGCACAGACCTTGGCACTGCCACCGGACTGGGTGCGCGTGGCGCGGTACGGGCCTTTGAACCGCCGCATACGGGAACCAACTACCTTTTGCGCGAATTCGTCTTTGTAGTAGGTCGCAAACACGCCGAGAAACTGCGCATCATCGCGTTTGTTCTGGCCTTCATGGTCCCGGTGTTACTGCTGGTTTTGCCGTTCAGCCATTTCTTTGCCGCCTTGGCGGTGTTGTCTCATTTGGCAGGAGTTGCGGTGTCGCGCTGGTTGTTCTTTGCGCAGGCCGAGCATGTTGTTGGCCTGTACTACGGCAAGCGATAGGGCACGAGGGGGCCAGCCCCCCTCTTGAGCCTGCGGCTCAATTCACCCCCGGAATATTTATGGCCAGATGAAGATCGGACCCGGGTTGAGGCCCGGCGTTACAGCAGGCCCGCGTGTTTCATCGCCGCCTCGATCGCGGCCTTGGTGCTTTCTTCCAATTCCGTGAGCGGCGAGCGGACCTCGGTGCTGCACAAGCCCAGTTTGGACAGTGCGTATTTGGCACCGACAAGGCCGGGTTCGATGAAGATCGCCTCGTGTAGGGGCATCAGACGGTCCTGATAGTCCAGGGCCTTGGCATAGTCGCCAGCGAGCGTGGCCTGCTGGAACTCGGCGCAGAGTTTGGGGGCTACGTTTGCAGTAACCGAGATGCAGCCGACGCCGCCATGGGCGTTGAAACCCAGCGCTGTGGCGTCCTCGCCCGACAACTGGCAGAAATCCGGACCGCAGGTGGCGCGTTGCTGGCTGACCCGTGCCAGATCGCCTGTCGCATCTTTGACGCCGATAATACGCGGCAACTTTGCCAGCTCGCCCATGGTATCGGGTGACATGTCGATGACCGAACGACCCGGAATATTGTAGATGATGATCGGGATATCTGCGCATTCATGCAACGCGCGGAAATGTGCGATCAGCCCGTTTTGCGTGGGCTTGTTGTAGTATGGGGTCACGACAAGAGCCGCATCTGCTCCAACCGTTTGAGCAAATTGCACAAAGCGGATGGCCTCGACCGTGTTGTTCGAGCCCGCCCCCGCGATAACTGGCACGCGACCGGCGGCAGCTTTGACGACCTCGGCCACAACGGTTTCGTGTTCATCGTGGCTGAGTGTGGGGCTTTCGCCCGTCGTGCCCACAGGGACCAATCCGGTCGAGCCTTCCTGAATGTGCCACTCGACCAAACGTTTGAGCGTATCCAAGTCCAACGCGCCGTTAGTGAACGGAGTGACGAGGGCTGGCATTGAGCCTTTGAACATGACACGCTCCTTGGTGTGCGGTTAGCAATTTTTTGCCTCGCGCGGCATCACAATCTTGGCGATGTGTGTTGATCCCGGCGGTGCAAGGTTTATCCTGAATGGCTCTATCCTTGGTTGGTTGGGAAATGCAAGGCATGACACGCGTTCTGGCGCTTTTGACAGCTGTGATTCTGATTTCATTCGGGCAAGCAAGGGCCGATGCGGTGGGTGATCTGCGCGCTGGGATGAATGAGATGCGCAAGGGTGACTGGAACGTAGCGCTGCGCGAAGCCGGTGCACGAGGATCGGTGTCGCGCGATATCATCGTCTGGCATTGGCTGCGTGAAGGCTTCGGGACCTCGGGCGATGTACTGGTATTTCTGGATCGACGTCCTGATTGGCCAGGCCTGGCCTGGTTGCGGCGCAAGAGCGAGCCGGCCTTTACCGGGGCTGATCCCGACCGGGTGGTGAAGTTCTATGACGACCTCCCTCCGCAAACCGCTGAAGGGGCGCTGAACTACGCCGTGGCACTGAAGGCCAAGGGACGCACCGGGGATGCGGAGGCCGATATCGTGACCGCATGGCGGACCATGCCCATGGGGGCGGGTCTGCAAAAAAACTATCTTGAGAATTTTGAGGCGATGCTGCGGCCTCATCACACGGCACGGCTGGATCGGATGCTGTGGGATGGCCATCTGGTCAGTGCGGGGCAGATGCTGCCTTTGGTTAGCGCCGATCAGCGCAAGCTGGCTGAGGCGCGGATTGCCTTGCAAAAACGCCAACCCGGCGTGGATGGCAAGGTTGCCGCAGTGCCTAAATCACTGGTGGATGCGCCAGGGCTGGCCTTTGACCGCTTTGTCTGGCGCGACAAGAAAGAGCTGGACGACAGCGCGATTGACCTGATGCTGGCGCGCTCGACTGGGCCGGATGCGCTGGGGGAGCCGGATAAATGGGCCGAGGGCCGCCGCCGGTTGGCGCGGCTTGAGATGCGCAATGGCAGCGCCTCGAAGGCCTACAAGATCGCGGCCAATCACCATATGACGCCCGAAAATGGGTATGGTTATGCCGATCTGGAGTGGCTGGCCGGGTTTCTGGCGCTGCGGAAACTGAATGACCCGGCAACGGCGGTGCGGCATTTCCAGAACTTCTCGGATGCGGTGGCGTCTCCGATCTCGAAAGGACGCGGCGGGTATTGGCTGGGGCGGGCCTATGCGGCGCTGGGGGATGCGGACAAGGCTTATGCGGCCTATGCGATGGGGGCGGACTATCAGACTTCGTTTTATGGTTTGCTGGCGGCCGAACAGATTGGGCGTCCATTTGACAGCGAATTGGCGAACCCGCGCCGGGCACCACATTGGAAGCAGGCGGATTTTGCCGATTCCAGCGTGTTAGAGGCCGGTTTATTGCTGTTGCAGGCTGGTGAGGACAACCTGTCGGAACGGTTCCTGACTCATCTGGTCGAAAGCCTGGACTCCACGCAAGCCAACCAACTGGGCGATTTGGCCATTGAACTGAAAGAACCCCATCTGGCCGTAATGATTGCCAAGCGCGCGGCCACAGTGGGCATTGTTTTGCCTGCGGCCTATTACCCGGTGCATCCGGTGGCTGATCTGGGCCTTCCGATGGCCAAAGAGATGACGCTGGCCATTGCCCGCCGCGAAAGCGAATTTGACCCCGTCGTGATCAGCGGCGCAGGTGCGCGGGGACTGATGCAGGTGATGCCCGCCACCGCCCAGAACGTGGCGCGGAATCTGGGCATCCTTAGCGGGCACAAGACCTCGAGCCTCACGTCGGACTGGCAGTATAACGCCAAGCTGGGGGCGAATTACCTGTCCGGTCTGGCCGAGGACTTCAACGGCAATGTGGTGATGATGGCGGCTGGCTATAACGCCGGGCCGGGCCGTCCGATCTCGTGGATGGAACGCTATGGCGACCCGCGGGCAGGCGAGATTGACGTGGTCGACTGGATTGAGACCATCCCCTTCAGCGAAACCCGTAACTACGTGATGCGCGTGGCGGAAAGCTTGCCGGTTTACCGCGCACGGCTGGGGCAGCCTGCCCTGCCGGTGCCGTTCTCGCAAGAGCTGACGGGTTCAACCCTGGCGGCGTTCGCGCCATAGGGTAAAGAGGCCCGCCGCAACGACCAAGGCTGCGCCCAGAATGACCTCGGCGCGCAGGGCTTCGCCAAAGATCGAGATACCGATGATAGCGGTCCAGACCAGATGAAAATAGGCAAAAGGTTGCACCGCGCTGGCCTCGGCCAGCTCATAGCATTTGATCAATAGCCAGTGACCCGAGACACCTCCGACGCAAAGCAGTAACATCCACGCCCAATCGGCACGGGCCATCGGCTCCCAGAACCACATGCCGACCAGGGTCATCGCCACTGCCCCGGCTATGCCGGTCCAAAAGAAACTGGTGGCCGCACTGTCCTTGCGGGCAGCATAGCGGGTCAGCAGGCCATACAACGCAAACAGAAAGGCCGAGATCAGCGGCACGATGGCCCACGGGTTGAACACGCCCATTCCCGGTTGCAGGATGATCAGAACGCCGACGCACCCCACCCCGATCGCCAGCCAACGTCGCCAGCCAACCTTTTCGCCCAGAACCGGCCCGCTGAGCGCTGCCACCAACAGCGGATAGCAGATGAACACGGCCATGCTGTCGATCAGGCCCAGCACTGTAAAGGCGAACACGGCCACGCAAACCTCGACCGCGAGCAAGACGCCCCGGAAGACCTGCAAGCCCAACTGGCTGGTCTGTGCCGCTGCCTTTAGCCCTCCGGGCGCGCGTGCGGCCAATGCGATCACAAAAGCCGCAAAGAACCAATAGCGGATCATGACGACCATGTAGGTGTTGTAGGTCGCCGCCAGATGGCGCGAGATCCCGTCCTGCAACGCAAACACAACCGTCGCCGCGATCATCAGCGCGATACCGGCGCGGATATTGTTCTGCTGGCTCATTCCTTCACCGCGCGGGTCATGTGACGTTTGCGGCCATATCCGGGGGCTCGGGCCACGGTGAAGCCCGCATCGGCCAGTCCGCGCCGAACAAATCCGGCCGCCGTATAGGTCGCCGCAGTGCCGCCTTTGGCCGTGTGATCCGCCACCTGTTGCATCAGGTCTGAGCCCCATAGTTCAGGGTTTTTGGCAGGCGAGAACCCGTCTAGAAACCACGCATCCGCTTGCCCGGACCACGCAGGCAGAGTCTTCCGCGCATCGCCTTCGATCACCTCCAGCCGCAGGGTGCTCAGATCACAAGCCCCACCCTGCCATGCGCTTAGAAACCGCTCGGCCCACGGAGTCAGATCGGGAAAGGCGTCCAGCGCGCGGGCCATGTCATCGCGACCCATGGGGTAGGCCTCGAAACTGGTGAAACTCAGCGGGGTTGTCTGGCCCGAGATCTCCCACGCAGACCAGACCGTCAGCATGTTCAGCCCGGTGCCGAATCCCAGCTCGGCTATGCGGAACCCCGGCGCGAACCGTGCAGGCAGATCATTGCCCGCCAGAAAGACATGCCGCGTTTCCTCCAGACCGTTCTGGAGCGAGAAATAGGGATCGTCGAAACGGTCCGAGACGGGGATTTGCCCGTCCCGCCATGTCAGTTCGGCACGCTGGTCTGCCATCGGGGAATCCTGTAGCTAAGCGGCGCGACACTGAACAAGGAAATGAGGTTTGGCAATGGTCGATGTGACGGTGCGTGGCGCGGGTATCTTTGGCCTGTCCATCGCGTGGACCTGCGCCCGACGTGGCGCCAAGGTGCAGGTGGTGGACCCGTTTGGCCCCGGCGCAGGTTCCAGCGGCGGGTTAGTGGGTGCGCTGGCCCCGCATGTGCCCGAGAACTGGAACGCCAAGAAAGCCTTTCAATTCGACAGCCTGATCATGGCCGAACCGTTCTGGACGCAGGTTGAGGCCACAGGCGGCGTCTCGCCCGGATATGGGCGATTGGGGCGGCTGCAACCCATCGCGGATCAACGCATGTTGGAACTGGCCCACGCTCGCGCGGTGACGGCGGCCGAACTATGGCAGGGTCGGGCCGAGTGGCGCGTGGTCGAGACCACTGAAGTAGGCGCATGGTGCCCGCCCAGCCCCACTGGATTTGTGATCCACGACACACTCAGCGCGCGGATGCATCCGCGCCGGGCCTGTTCCGCGTTGGTCGCTGCGTTGCAGGTGATGGGCGTGCGGGTTCAGACCGATGCGCCCGACGCGGGGCAGGTTGTCCACGCCACCGGGTTGGCCGGTTTACAGGAGCTCAATAACACCTTGGGCAAGACGGTCGGCAATGGCGTAAAAGGACAAGCCGCCCTTTTGCGATTTGATGCCGGAGAAGTGCCGCAGCTTTTTGCCGATGCCATTCACCTCGTCCCCCATGCGGATGGCACGCTGGCGATTGGGTCGACCTCCGAACGTGATTATGACGATCCAACCAGCACCGATGATGCACTGGACGACGTGCTGGACCGCGCTATCCGGGCTGTGCCGCTGCTGCACGGGGCTGAAGTGATCGAACGCTGGGCCGGGGTTCGCCCACGCAGCAAAAGCCGCGCCCCGATGTTGGGGGCACATCCGCTGCATCATGGACAGTTCATCGCCAACGGAGGGTTCAAGATTGGCTTCGGCATGGTCCCGAAAGTGGCCGAGGTCATGGCCGATCTGATGCTTGAGGGGCGTGATACCATCCCCGAGGACTTCCGCCCCGAAGCGTCACTCTGACCGAGGATGCGCTTCAGCCTGCATACATTGACGCCCGTCGGGACCACGCACCCACAGGTCGGATTCGTTCCGACACAAGGTTGCGGTTTCGAAATGCATCAGCGGCGACGACGCCCGGAAGGAAAACCGCGCCAAAGGTCCCATCTGTGCCTCGGCAAACAGCATCAGCAACTGCGCCAATAGCGGGCCGTGAACGACCAGCCCCGCATATCCTTCGACATCGCGCGCGTAATCCAGATCATAGTGGATACGGTGGCCATTGAAGGTCAGTGCCGAGTATCGAAACAGCAACGTGGTGTCGAAGGCGACTTGCTGCGTCTCGGTCTCATCTGTCCGCGCCTTCGGGGGTGTGGGGGCCGGGCCAGTTGGGTCTTCGCGGTAGACCAGATCCTGCCATTCGGTCAAGCACAGCCTGCCCCGCTGCGAGATCTCATGGCGCAGTGTCACAAATCCCAAAGGCCCGCTGCGTCCGGTTTTCCGCGCGGTGCTTTCGCAGACAGAGCGACGCTCGGCCCGCTCACCGGCGACCAGAGGGGTGTGGAAGCTCAGCCGCCCACCCGCCCACATACGGCGTGGCAGGCCCATATCGGGGATCAGGCCGCCCCGTTTCGGATGGCCGTCGCGACCCAGTCCTTGTGGCGGCTCGGTCGTCCAGAAGTAAAGCTGATGAAAAAAAGGCGGCAGCACCGTGTCTGTCGAGATGGAGGGCTTCTGACCCAGCGCGGCCTGCATCGCACAGGCGCGCACCGGGTCGATCATATCAGTCTGGATGTCCTGTTGCATGGGGCCAGACTAGGCATCCGGCCCGTCCCGAACAACCGGTCAGAGACCTGCTTCGGCGCGCAATTTTTGCATCAGGCTGTGCAGCATGTTCTCGTACCTGTCGCTGCGTAGCCGGCCAGCCTCGTCAAACTCATTCGAGCTGTCTGCCAGATGGAATTCGGGCCCTTGCAGAATGCGTGGCTGAAACGGCACCATAAAGCCGCGCAGCACCATCTGGGCGCGCTCACCCCCGGCGCGACCTGCGGCAGCCGACATCACGGCAACCGGCTTGTCAGCCCATGGTTTTGTCTTGGTGCGGCTTACCCAATCCAGCGCGTTCTTTAGAACACCCGACGGCCCTTTGTTGTATTCCGGGGTCGAGATAATCACCGCATGGGCCTGCGCGATCTGGTCGGACAGTGTTTGAACCGCTGGGGGAATACCCTCATGCGCCTCCAGATCACCATCATAAAGGGGAAGGTTCAGGTCAGCGTCAATGAAAGTGCCCGCCTCGAACAGGCGTGCCGCCTCGTGCAGCAGCTTGCGGTTGGTGGCGTCTTTGCGCAATGAGCCAGAGAGGCCCAGCAGGATCGGTTCGGACATGAGGAAACTCCGGGTTGTTCGTTTCCTTTTAGTTAGTCCAAGAATGCTGCGCGCCAAAGCATGGTTGACGCGCAGTCACTGTGCATAAATCGCTCTTATCAGAGCGGCCCCGTCAGTTGGGCGTGATCTCGATATCTACGCGTCGGTTTTGCGCTTTGCCCGCAGCGGTCAGGTTCGATGCGATCGGGCGGCTTTCACCCAGACCGATGGTGGTGATCCGCGATCCGTTCACGCCGTTGGCCTGCAGGATATCCGCGACCGAGCGTGCACGGCGTTCGGACAGACCCTGATTATACGACGCCTCACCATCGCTATCGGTATGGCCGATGACCTCAACATTCGAGTTGGGGTATTTGTTCAGGTTCTGCCCGACCTTTACCAGATCGGCCCGCAGCGCCGGACGCACCGTTGCGCTGTCGGTGTTGAACGTGATGTCGTTTGGCACAGTTACGATCAGGCGGTTACCGGCATTGACGATGATGATACCGTCATTGGCCAGTTGCTGGCGCAGCTCGGCGGCCTGCTGGTCCAATTGGTTACCAATCAGACCGCCGCCAGCGGCCCCGATGGCGCCACCGGCCAATGCGCCCAACAAGGGGTCGGAATCATTGGCAATCGCGCCAACGCCCGCGCCAACCAGACCACCCAAAATCGCGCCTTGCTTGGCGTTTTGATTGGGATCAGCGGGCAGGTTCAGCGTACCGGGGTCCGTACAGGCCCCCAAAACCAAAGCCGAGCTAAGCCCGGCGGCAACAAAAAACTTGGAAATCGTCATAAGTTCACCTTCTGCTCTGGCGCCCGTTTGCCGGGGCCACGTTCTTTCCCGCATTATATCGCGCCGCTTGAACGCAGGCTCAAGCAACAATCGGGTGAACGTGGCGGGATCACGCCGTTCAGTGCGGTGGCGTGGGATCAGTCCAAGGGTCCTGTTCCTGCCAGATCGAACGCAAAGGCGCGCCTTGCCCGCAAAAGTGATCCTCGGTCGGGGCGCAGGCCCAGATGCGGTCGGTGCGGAAATGGCGAAACCCGTTGCGCAGCTCGCACCACGCCGCCAGCATGGTGCATTCGATGTGGTAGATCAGCGCGACAGGCCGCACGATACGTTCGGTCCGCTGGCCTTCGGCGTTCACATAGGTGATGCGCAGTTTGCGTTCCGAACGGATCGCCTCACGGTAATTGACAATCGGGACACATCCCTTGGCAGGGTCATCCATTGGCGCGCCCCAGGGGGCCACTTGCAGCCAATCCGCAGGCGCACGCAGGGCTTCGATCTTGCGACACACCCGGTCGGCAGCCTGCTGCAGGGTACTGTCACCCGTCCGGGCCAGCATCGACAACCCAACCCACAGGGCCTCAACCTCTTCGGCGTCGAAATTCAGGGGCGGCAGGTCATACCCCCGCCGCATCATGTAACCGACCCCGGCTTCGCCCTCGATCGGAGTGCGTTGCGCCTGAAGCGCGGCGATGTCGCGGTACACCGTACGCACCGACACTTCGAGCTTTTCGGCCAGTGCCTCGGCTGTGACCGGCGCGTCTGTGGCGCGCAGGATCTGGATGATTTCAAACAAGCGGGTCGAGCGGCGCATCGGCGTCTCCGGGGTTGATCTGCTGACACCTTAACACAGCCCCCTGACAAGGTGGTGTCAGCAGTGACCCGCCAGATTGGACCTGCAACAAAGGAGGTCCCCATGCCAAGCCGCGACAATCATGTGATGATGACACTGCAATTGGGCCCGTGGTCCCAAGGCCACAGGCTGCGCGCCTTCGAGATCGAGCGCGAGATCATGGCCGCGCGCCAACCTTGCGCCCCGCGTCGGCGAAGAAGGCGCTTGTCTCTTGGGAACTTGAAACTGCTATGGGTTGGGCTGTTCTAAAAGTCTGCCTTGGCGCGAAACTTCATCGACGCGCTGCCATCGGGGCTTTTTAGCCTTAACTCCTCGGAATGCAGCATCAGGCGCGGGAAGTCCCGCGCCGGACCCTCGGCATAAAACGGGTCACCTAGAATGGGATGGCCCAACGCCTGCATATGCACCCGCAACTGGTGCGAGCGGCCGGTTTTCGGAAACAGCCGGATTCGGGTCGTCTGACCCTCATGTTTTACTACGCGCCAGTCGGTCACGGCGAGCTTGCCGGTTTCATGACACACCATCTGGCGCGGACGATTGGGCCAATCGACGATCAGCGGCAGGTCAACGGTGCCGGTCTTGTCAGCAACCTGCCCCCAGACGCGGGCGACATAAGTCTTGCGGGTCTGGCGCTTTTCGAACTGCATACTCAGATGACGCTGCGCATGCGGCGTCTGCGCAAACACCATCACGCCCGATGTATCCCGATCCAGCCGATGCACCAACAGCGCCTGCGGGAACGCGGCCTGAACCCGCGTCAGCAGGCAATCGGCCAGATGGTCGCCCCGGCCCGGCACGGATAGCAGCCCCGAAGGTTTGTTGACCACGATCAGGTGGGCATCTTCGTGCAGCACATCCAAGGGTGTCAGGGGGGGATCATAGGCGTCGCTCATGCGCGCCTGCCTATCCTACAGCGCAACCTCCCGCAACGTCGGGCTTGCCTGAACTCAACAGTTCAGCAAATCTGGCCCAAAGCGGAGGAGAACACATGCACCCCACAATCGCCCGCATGCAAGAGGTCGTCGCCAAAGGGGACGAAACCCTGATCCATGAATTGCTGGCCGAGGACGTGCGCTTCTCGCCCCCAACCTACTACAGCACATGGACGGGCCGCGAACCCGTGGCCGCCGTGCTGGGGCATGTGGGGCAGGTGTTTTCTGATTTCCGCTATCGCCGGATCATGGGAGAGGGCAAGGACTGGGCGCTGGAATTCCAATGCAAGGTCGGAGAACTGGATGCGGTGGGTGTTGACCTGATCACACTGAGCGACGATGGTCTGATTCAGGAATTCGAGGTCGTCATGCGCCCCTACAAGAGCGTTGGCGCCTTGCGCGAAGCGATGATGTCGCGCGTTATGACCGACGCGCGGTTCCTCAAGTTCAAAGACGCGCTCAGTTAAGATGCCCTTCGCCGCCGATCAATTGCTGCGGGTCCCGCTGCTGCCGGTCTTGGCGGCACAAGGGCTGGCCGTGCGGCGCAACGCGCGGCTGCTGCCCGAACCGACGGGCCCCCGTGCCGGGCGTTTCGGCCGCGGTCCGCGCCTGCGCTTGCTGATTGCCGGTGACAGTTCGGCTGCTGGGGTGGGCGCTGGCACACAAACGCAAGCTCTGTCAGGATGCGTGGTGCGCAATCTATCCCGTCACTACTGCGTCGAATGGCAACTGGAGGCCACAACTGGCCACACCACCGAAGACACGATCGCCCGACTGGAGGGCCTAGACGGTCCCTTCGACATGGCAATCACGGCCCTGGGCGTCAACGACGTGACCCGTCTTGTATCTGCGAAGGTCTTCGCAGACCGACAGGCCCGGTTGATGGAACTGTTGACCGGCCCACTAAGGGTGCGTCGCGTTGTTGTGACGGCGGTTCCACAGATGCACCGCTTTCCCGCGCTGCCCCACCCTCTGGCCTGGGTGCTGGGTCAACAGGCAGCCAGGCTGGACCGGGCGCTTCAAAAGGTTGTCGCACAATATGCGCAAGCCCGGCACCTGGCCCTCGACTTACCGGACGACCCTGCACTGGCCGCACCGGATGGCTACCATCCCAGTCCCAAAACCTATGCGATCTGGGCAGAGGCCGCCGCCCATCTACTGCATCAAGGCTGAGCGCGCATCTGCCGGATCATCGGGATCGAATAGATAACAAGTGCAGCCCAGATCATCGGAAAAGCGATCATGCGGCCTTGGTCGATCTGCTCGCCGAACATAGTGATAGCGGTGATGAAGATCATGGTCGGCGCGATGTATTGGAGAATCCCCATCGTAGACAGACGCACCAGCTTTGCCCCATTGGCATAAACCAACAACGGAATCGCGGTTACGATACCACAGCCAAGCAGCAGCAACGTATCCGAAGCCGACACCCCAAAGCGCCCCGTCCCCTGCGCGCCCAGCCACGTCACATAGGCTAAGGCCGGGATCAGCAGAATCAGCACTTCAAGCAAAAACCCCTGATTTGGCCCAATGGGAAGCGAACGTTTGAAGAAGGCGTAGAACCCCCAGCTCACCATCAATCCCAAGGCTGCCCATGGCAGGCTGCCCGCCTGCCAGATCAGTACCAAAACGCCCGTCGCTGCCAATCCTACAGCGACAAGCTGCGCACGGTTCAACGGCTCCCGCAGCAACACAGCGCCCAGCGCAATGCTGAATAACGGGTTGATGTAGTAACCCAGCGCCGCATCCAACGCGTTCCCGCTCGCAATGGCCCAAACATAAATCGCCCAGTTCACTGAGATCAGCGCCGCCGTCAAACACGCCATGCCCAACATCTTCGGATTGCCCAGCGCCGCCTTCAAATCTTGTGTTCGTCCCAACACGACCAGCAGCGCCCCGGCGACCGGTACTGACCAGATGATCCGATGCGCCACAATCTCAACCGGCCCGACATGCGCCATCGCTTTCATGTAAAGAGGCAGAAAGCCCCACAAAACATAGGCCGTTACTGCTAAGGCCAACCCCTTTGGCGTATCTTCACGGTTCATTGGTGTGGGGGTATCTGCCACGTTTGGTCTCCGGTTGGTGCCCATTTCCTCTATGGCAAATCAAATGGTTTTTGGAACCAAGAAAACTGTGAAGAACCCTATCAAGAAATCTGATACGTCGCACCAAAGTCTGCGCATCAAGATGCGAGGCTCTGCCTCGCGCTCCGGGATATTTATAGCCAGATGAATGAAGGATTCCTGCTTCATTTGGCCTCAAATATCCCGGGGGAGTCGCCCGGAAAGGGCGGCGGGGGCAGCGCCCCTAGCTACGGCTCAAACTTTTGTACGCTCGGACTTGGGATCATACATCGGCTTCAGGGATGCTTCGGCTTTGACCTTCACGCCGCAGACGTCGATCTCATAGCAAGAAGCCAGGACATCGGCAGCCTTTTCACCCACGCACGGCACATACCCTAGGCCGATTGCCGCGCCCAGCGTGTGACCGTAGTTGCCCGAACTCAGATAGCCTACATATTCGCCATCCCGCAGAATGGGTTCATTGTGGAACAACAGCGGCTCAGAGTCGGTCAGTTTGAACTGAACCAACCGGCTTTGCGGTCCACTTTCTTTACGGGCAATAACCGCCTCACGACCGATGAAATCACTGCCCTTGTCGGTTTTCACGGCAAAACCCAGCCCCGCATCGACCACGTGATCCTCGCAAGTAATGTCATGGCCAAAATGGCGAAAGCCCTTCTCGATCCGGCAAGAGTCCATCATATGCATCCCGCAGAGTTTCAGACCCATATCTTGCCCGGCCTCGTAGAGGGTTTCGAACACGTGGCCCGCCATGTCGGAGGAGACGTAGATCTCCCACCCCAGTTCACCCACATAGGTGACGCGATGCGCGCGGGCGAGGCCCATGCCGATCTCGATCTCTTGCGCTGTGCCAAACGGGTTGGCCGCGTTCGAGAAATCGGCAGGCGAGACTTTTTGCAGCAACGTGCGTGCGTTGGGACCCATGACGGCCAGAACGCCCTCGCCTGCCGTGACATCAGTGATGACCACGTTGAACCCACCCGCGTGGCGTTGCATCCAGGTTTGATCGGCCAAGCGCGTGGCTGCGGGGGTGACCACCAGATAGGCGGTCTCGGTCAGACGGGTGACGGTCACGTCTGCCTCGATCCCACCGGTGCGGTTCAGGAACTGGGTGTAGACGATCTTGCCATTGGGCACTGAGTAATCGCCACCTCCAATGTAGTTCATGAACGCCTCGGCATCCGGCCCTTCGACGCGGATTTTGCCGAAAGAGGACATGTCATACATGCCGACATTCTCACGCACCGCGCGGTGTTCGGCGGCAGAGTTTTCGAACCAGTTCTGACGTTTCCAGCTATAGTGGTATTCGCGTTCCTGACCTGCATTGGCGAACCAGTTGGCGCGCTCCCACCCGGCCAGTTCACCCATGACGGCACCGTGTTCCAGCAGGAGATGGTGGAACGGCGTGCGCCGCACGCCACGCGCGGTGGCCTTTTGGCGATAGGGGTAATGGTCGGCGTAAAGCAGGCCCAGCGTTTCCTTGGACCTTTCAAACAGATACTTCTTGTTGCCCTGAAACGGCTGCATCCGACTGATATCCACATCGCCCAGATCAAACGGCTTCTCACCGCTATCCATCCACTCGGCCAGCGCCATGCCTGCGCCGCCTGCGGATTGGATACCGATCGAGTTGAACCCGGCAGCGACCCAGACATTGTCCATCTCAGGCGCGAGGCCCAGATGATAGGCGTCGTCGGGCGTGAAGGATTCCGGCCCGTTGAAGAAGGTATGAATCCCCGCCTCGGCCAGCATTGGCATCCGATTGACCGCCGCCTCAAGGATCGGCTCAAAGTGGTCGAAATCCTCGGGCAACTGGTCAAACTCGAAACTGTCGGGGATGCCCACCATCGCCCAGGGTTTTGCGTTGGGTTCAAACGCGCCCAGCAGGATTTTACCCGCGTCTTCCTTGTAATAGGCGCACTCATCCGGCACGCGCAGAACCGGCAGCTGGGTCAGGCCGTCAATGCCTTCGGTCACGATATAGAAATGCTCACACGCGTGCAGCGGGACGTTCACGCCTGCCATGCGCCCGACCTCATGCCCCCACATGCCCGCGCAATTCACCACCATATCGCATTCGATATGGCCCGAGGAGCTGCCGTCATCGGCAATCCAGTCAACGCCCGTGACTGTACGCCCCTGCTTGACGATCTCGGTGACTTTCACCCGTTCCTTGACGATCCCGCCGCGTTGCCGCGCGCCCTTGGCCAGCGCCAGTGCGATATTGGCCGGGTCGCCCTGCCCGTCCAGCGGCAGATAGACCGCGCCCTTGACGTCTTCGACATTCAGATGTGGGTACATCTCCTTGACGCGCTCGTTCGAGATTTCTTCGACCTCGACCCCAAAGGCGCGGGCCATGGCAGCCTGACGATAGATCTCTTCCTTACGCTCCTCGGTCAAAGCTACGGTGATCGAGCCGCAGCGTTTGAACCCCGTGGCAACACCGGTTTCTTCTTCGAGCGAGCCGTAAAGTTCCTGACTATATTTCGCCAGTTTGGTCATGTTCGCCGTCGCCCTCAGCTGTGCGATCAGACCGGCGGCATGCCATGTGGTGCCGCTGGTCAGCTGCTTGCGCTCCAGCAGAACGACATCACTCCAGCCCTTCTTGGTCAGGTGATATGCGACCGAGCATCCGATGACGCCGCCGCCGATGATGACCACACGGGCCTTTGGGGGAAGATCAACCATCCTGAAATCTCCGCACTGTCAGGTTTGGGCCAAAATGCCACGAAGGATCGACAATAAATGCACTAAAAGCGTCACAAAACGAGTAATTTTCACCGATGTGTCGCGCGCTTTTCGCGACGCAGAACAAAGGGCGTGACGCCGAAAAAGCTTTTGTAAACAGACGAAAACCCGTTCGGGAACCCACAGGCCAGGCCGATCTCGCGCACGCTCATGGTGGTGTTGAGAAGCAGGTTATTGGCCTTGGCCAGCCGCATCTCGCGGTAGAACCCGTTGGGGGTGGTGCCGAAGAAGGTCTTGAACTTGCGCTCGAGCGAGCGGTTGGACAGATGCAGTTCCTCGACGATCTGATGGATCGGCAGAGGGTCTTCGATATTGGCCTGCATCAGCTTGATGCACTGGTCCAGCTTGGCATCCCCGGTGGCGGTCAGACGTGTGCCGGAAAACGGCTGCATCGAGGAGAAATCGCGGATGTTTTCGTGCAGCATGATATCAGCCACGGTCATCTTGGCGGGTCCCGAGATGTGACGGCCAATCACCGACAACGCCACATCCGTCGTCGCCTCCATCCCCGCACATGTCACCACAGCACCTTGCTGAGTGGCGATGGAGAGCTTGGCCTCGAACCGGGCACCGCGTTCGCGCAGGAATGAGGCGTTTTCCCAATGGGTTGCCATATCCTCGGTGCCATTTTCGTCGATATAGCGGCTGGCGGCTTCAGCCAGCAAAAACACCTGTGCGCCACGATAGGTGTAATCCGACACCACGCGGCCCAGCGAAAGGTCGGGATGGTCAGGGTCGGTATTGCCGATGACAAACAGGTAATCCGCCTTGGGCTGGGTGCTGACAGCCTCGGTCTGGATCATCGCGTCGCTGCTGGAAGGGACCGGGCCGCCCTTCAGGGATGTATACGCATAGGTAAAGGGCGGGTGCGGACAGACGCGATTGGCCAGACGCAGCACCTCGACCAGCGACGCCAGTTCCAGCAGCACATAGCCAGGGGCGACGAGGATATCGAAATGCTGCTGTGCCGCCATCGCCCTAGACGATCCGGTGTCGGGCGGCGTGCAGCGCGTGGGCCAGCGCCTCGATATGATCGGGGCCGACCTCGCAGCAGCCGCCGACAATAGTGGCCCCGTGTTCGACCCACTTCATCGCGAAATCGGCATAGGCTTCGGGGGTCAGGTCACGACGTTCTTCCAGCGCATCAACAGTGGGGGCGTCTTCCAAAAACCCTTGCGTGATGCCAGTGAAGCCATTGGCATAGGCCCCGTAAGGGCGGCCCATCGTTTCAAGGATCATCAGCGCGGGCATCACCGATTCCGGGCGAGTACAGTTGATCAGAACCGCATCGGGCGCGAAGCGATCGACCAGCGGCGCAACCTGCGCCAGATGCTCACCCGAACGCAGGCGGGTGCCGTCATTGTCCATCACTGACAGCGCCAGCCAGACGGGTTTGGTTGCGCTTTCCGTCCCGCGCAACGCGCCTTCGGCCTCTTGCAGGGACGAGACGGTTTCCAGCAGGAATAGGTCCACCCGGTCGTTCATCATCTGCACCAGTTCGGAAAATTTCACCGCTGCATCGTCTACATCGGGCTTCAGGTCTGGTCTGTACGACGCCAGCAGAGGCCCCAGCGCCCCCGCAATCCGTTTGTGGCGTGATCCGCGCGCACGTTCGGCCTGGGTCAACGCTTGGTCAATCAGATGAGGCAGTTGATCCTCGATCCCTTCCCGCACCAAGCGCGAGCGGTGGACGGCATAGGTATTGGTGGTGGCAACCGTCGCGCCCCGTTGGAAGTAATCCGCGTGGACCTGACCCACCAGGTCGGGTTGGTCGATCATCACGCGCGTCGACCACAGAGGTGTGGGTTTTTCGCCGCCGCGTTTGACCAATTCCTGCCCGATCGAGCCGTCCAACAGGGTTATATCCGCCATAGCCTTACCTTTCCTCAGGGAATGAGAACCAGTTTTCCCGCAAATGTTTTGGACTGAAAGTCCGCTTGCGCTTTGGTGATATCTCTTAGCGGATAGGTTTTTGAGATCAAAGGTTTGATCCGGCCTGCATTCATCAGTTCGACTAATCGTCCGAAGACCTCGAACGCCTGATGGGTGCAGCCGTGGATGGTGATGTCGCGCAAATAAATGTCGCGCAGATCGGCCTGAACGATGGGGCCGGCGATGGCACCAGATACCGCATACTGCCCGCCGGGCTTCAGCGACAGGATCAGGTCGGGCCACGCGGGACCGCCGACGACGTCGATCACCACATCGAACATGTCTTTCGGCAAGGGCGCGTTACGGTCAAACGTATCCGTTGCCCCTTGATCTTTGACCACATCGGCTTTGGCTGGGCTGGTGACACCCCACACGGTCGCTCCGCGCAGCCGGGCCAGTTGCACAGCGGCCAGACCGACCCCGCCCGAGGCCCCGGTGATCAGAACCTTGTGGCCTGTAGTCACGCCTGCACGGGTCAGAAGGTTCTCGGCCGTTCCAAAAGCGCAGGGAATGGCCGCGATCTCGGCATCAGATAGCGGAGACGCTGAGACGTCGTACAGGTCCGACGCTTCAACCAGGCAATATTGCGCGAAGGCCCCGTCGATCTCAGACCCCAGCGCGATGAAGCCGGTCGGATTGCCGGGGCGTGGGCGCGGCAGGTTGATCGGGCAGGTGACGCGCTGACCGGGTTGGAACCCAGTCTCGGGTCCGGCAAGTTCAACGATGCCGCACAGATCGCCGCCCTGAATGCGCGGGAACTCAAGCGCACCGCCCCAACCGCCCGCGTCGACCTCCTGATCCACAGCATCTGTCGCGCCGGTCACATCCGGGGAATACCAGCCGACGCGCGTGTTGATGTCGGTGTTGTTCACCCCGGCTGCCGCGACCCGGACCAGAACCTGACCGGGTCCGGGTTGCGGCACGGGAATATCCGCGCGAAATTCCAGCGCCTCGGGCCCGCCGTGGCGGGTTAGGTGAACGCCCTGCATAACGCGCGGAACAGCCATGGTCAGGCCCGCAGCCGGTCGTTGGCCGGATCCCAGAGGGGTTGATCCTCTTGCACCACAGCGGGGTATTTCTGACCGTAGATTTCGACCTCCAACGCAGTGCCCGGATTTGCCAGTTCCGACTTGATCATGCCCAGCGCGATGGATTTGCCCACGCGATAGCCCCATGCGCCCGATGTGGTCTCGCCCACGATCTGATCGCCTTGCCAGATGCAGGACATGTAAGGCGCGTCGCAGTCTCCGGCCTCGACCGTCAGGGTCACGAAGGACTTCTTCACCCCCTGCTGCTTTTCGTTCAGGATCGCGGCCTTGCCGGGGAAATCCTGCGGCTTGTCCAGTTTGACGAAGCGCCCCAGCCCGCCTTCCAGCAGAGAGTAATCGGTCGACAGGTCGCCCTTCCACGCGCGGTAGCCTTTTTCGATCCGCAGCGAGTTCAGCGCATACATGCCAAACGGCGTGGCACCAGCCTCAAGGATCGCGTCATAGATCGCAGGCATGTCGTCGTTCAGAGCGTGAACTTCCCAACCCAGTTCGCCAGCAAAGGATACGCGGATCAGATAGGCGGGTTTCCCTGCCACAGTGGCGGCCTGATGGGTCAGCCAGCCCAGCGACAGATCGGCATCGGTCAGACCCGAAAGAATGTCCCGCGATTCCGGGCCAGTGACGATCAGCGTGTCGCGTGTGGTTGTCACGTCCTCGACACTCACGCCCGAGGGCATCGCCGCCATCAGGATATCGCGGTCATGCCATTGCGCGGTGGCGGCGGTAATCATGACGAACTCATCCTCACCCAGACGCAAGCAGGACATCTCGGTCAGGATGCGGCCCCGGTCGTCGGCGATATAGACCAGATTGATCCGGCCCACCTTGGGCAGACCACCCGTCACCAGCCCGCGCAGCGCCTCGGCCGCGCCTTCGCCCTTGACCATGAAGCGCGAGAAACCCGGCAGGTCCAACACGCCGCAATGATCGCGCACGGCCTCGCATTCTTCTTTGATCCGCTGCTCCCACGGGCCGGACCGGCCCCATGTATGCGTCGCGTCCAGCGAGGTATCGTCGCCCGGCTTGGCAAACCAGTTGGCGCGCTCCCAGCCGTTATAGGCACCCATCACGCCGCCCAGTTCCTTAATCTTGTCATGGACCGGAGACAGCTTCTTGTCGCGCGCTGCAGGCCATTCATGATGCGGGAAGTGCATGGCGTATTCGTTGCCGTAGACCTCCATACCCTTCTGGTTGCAGTAGTCCTGATCGGTGTAGTCGGTGTAACGACGTGGATCGACAGCCCACATATCCCATTCGGTCGCGCCATCGACGATCCATTCGGCCAGCACCTTGCCTGCGCCGCCGCCCTGCGCGATGCCAAAGGTGAAGGTGTGCGCCTCGAACGCATTTCGAACACCGGGCATCGGCCCGATTAGGGGCAGGCCATCCGGCGCATAAGGGATCGGTCCGTTGATCACCCGACCAACGCCCGAGGTCGCCATCAGCGGCACCCGCTCCATCGCGTCGGTGACGATGTCTTCGATCCGGTCCAGATCGTCGTTCCACAGCTGGAAGCTGAAATCCTCGGGCATCGGATCGTCTTCGGTCATCCAATGGCCCTTGCAGTTAGGCTCGTAGGGGCCAAGGTTGAAGCCGTTCTTTTCCTGCCGCAGGTAGTACGAGATATCCACGTCGCGCAGCAGTGGCAGCTTGCCACCGTTTTCCTTTGACCATGCCTCAACCTCCGGAATTTCATCGGTCAGCAGGTACTGGTGGCTCATGACCATCGCAGGCACCGTGCGCCCACCAAAGGGTTTGAACCATTCGCCCACGCGCTGCGCATAGTACCCAGCGGCGTTGACCACATAGTCACAGGCGATATCGCCCTTTTCGGTATGCACAGTCCATGTGCCATCGTCGTGCTGAGTAACGCCGGTCGCCGGGCAGAAACGAATGATCTTTTGGCCCATGTCCCGCGCGCCTTTAGCCAGCGCCTGCGTCAACTGCGCCGGGTCGATGTCACCGTCGGTCGGGTCATACAGAACGCCCTCAAGGTCATGGGTTTCAAGGAACGGATAGCGCTCTTTGGCCTCTTCCGCAGTCCACATCTCCATCGGAATGCCCTGATAGCGACCCATGGAAAGGGCGCGTTCGAACTCCTGCATCCGTTCCTTGCTGTGCGCCAGACGGATCGAGCCCGAGACGTGGTAGTTCATCGGGTAATCGACCTCATCCGCAAGGCGCGAATACAGCTCGGTCGAATAGCGCTGCATGTTCATGATCGCCCACGAGGTCGAAAAAGTCGGAACGTTCCCTGCCGCGTGCCACGTCGAGCCTGCGGTCAGTTCGTTCTTTTCCAGCAGAACACAGTCGGTCCAGCCCTTCTTGGCCAGATGATAAAGCGACGAACAGCCGACGACACCGCCGCCGATGATGACCACACGGGCCTTGGTTGGAAAATCACTCATGGTTTTGCTTCCCTGTTAGTATGCCCGCTGGGGCAGATCGTCCTGAATGTCGTAGTAGTCGCCCTTGTCGGCGACAAAGATGTGTTGGGCGAGCTTCAAGCCGGTGGGCTCGTCCAAAGACCCTACCGAAACCGCAATCGTGTCCTCATCGTTGTGCTGCCAAAACAGGAACGAGCCGCAGGCGCTGCAAAAGCCGCGCTTGGCGATGTCCGAGGCGCGATACCAACCCAGCGTCTCGCTGGAGGTAAAGTTGAGGTTGTCTTCATGCGTCTCGCAGGAGGCCCAGAGATGCCCAGATTGCCTGCGGCACTGTCCACAATGGCAGGCGTTGGGTGCGGCGAGGTCTCCGTCAATGGTGAACGCCACCTTGCCGCAGAGGCAGGATCCTTTGTGCATGTCTTTACCCCCTTGCTGTAGGCGCTGCGCTGGTGCCCAGCAACACGCCGTAGATGATGAAACAGGTCGCCATCACGCGGCGGACCCAGATGTTGAACACAGCCCCCAGCGCAGCCTTGCCCATCAGCGCGCCCAGCAAGGTGAACCCGGTATAGCTGAGCGTTGTGATGACCAACGCGGTGGGCATGATCACTCCCATCTGCTGCCAGACCGGAACCTCGGGCTGCACGAATTGCGAAAACGCTGCCAGATACCCGGCCACGCTTTTGGGGTTGATCGTCGCCACCGCCAGCGCGTGCAGATAGACGTGGCGCGCGGGTCGCTCAGAGGCTGGCGCGGGTTTGCTGGCATTGATCCAGCCGCGGATGCCCATCCAGATCAGGAACCCCGCGCCGATCAGTTTGGCGATGAAAAACCCGGTGGGTGAGGCCGCAATCAGCGCCGTGACGCCCAACGCGGACAGAATCAGAAAGGCGCTGGCCTGTGTCAGGATCGCCAGCACGCCCAGCATCGCCTTGGGAAAGGGCAGGCTCATCCCGTTTGAGATACAATTGACCGCATTCGGTCCCGGTGTGGTGACGAACACCACCCAGAACAGGGCGAATATGGTCCAAGCCTCGAAGCTCATTCAATACACCGGCGGGGCGATGACCCAGATGGCCACGGCGGGCTCATCATAAGGGTTCGCCCAATGATAGGGTTCGTGTTTGATGCGGAAACTGTCCCCCGGCCCGACCGAGAATTGCCGCCCTCCAATCGTCAGGTCCAACCGCCCCGAGATCATATAGCCCACCTCTTGCGTCGGGCGATTGGCAGGGGTCTGCATCTGCGAGCGGGGCTCGAAGGTGGAATGCACCATCTCAAAATCATCGGTCAGATCGGGTGAGAGCAATTCCTCGATCAGTCCTTCCTCACCCGATCCCATTGGACGGCGCGAGCCTGCGCGGACGACATATCCCTGTTCGGCCGCCGGGGCGGCAGAATGGGCAAACAGCATCGACATGGGCACGCCCAGACAATCGGCCATCTGTCGCAGGTCCGAGATGGACGGGTCAGACATATCCCGCTCGACCTGGCTCAGCCACCCGACCGAGCGGTTCAGCTTTGCCGCAATCTCGCTCAGCGTCAGTCCGCGCGCTTTGCGCAAGGCGCGGATATCGGCACCGAGGGTCGCGCTTTGGGGGGCCTGCGAGTTCAATTGCCGCTCCGCGTTGTCGTGAAATTTCATCCCTGTTTTTCACGATGGCGCGAATCGATGAAAAAACCAAGCGTTTTTTCACTTGGGTCACGCGGCCGGGTTCGGTATCGGTCACGCATGTGGATAGCAGTGATGTATCTGTGGGCGATCAATACCCTGACTCTGCTGGCCTTTGGCTGGGACAAACTTCGCGCGCGGCGGCGCAAGCGCCGGGTGCCGAAACGCCGCCTTTTGTGGCTGGCGGCGCTGGGTGGCGGCCCCGGAGCCGTGGTTGGGCGCTGGATTTTTCGCCACAAAACCCGCAAAGGCCGGTTTTCAGCATGGCTGTTTGCAATTCTGATAGTTCAGGCCGCTGCTTGCTATGCGGCCTTCACCTATCTGCCCCCGTTGCTGGGCTAACCGACCTTAACGCGCAAACACATCGCGCAAGATGGCAGCGAGCTCATCAGCATCCGCTTGGGTAAACGCATCTGGTAGATCGCTGTCGATATCAAACACCGCGATCACCTCACCCTGCGAGTCAAAGACAGGCAGTACCAGTTCCGACCGGGTCGAGGACGCACAGGCGATATGACCAGGAAAAGCCTCCACATCGGGTACAATTTGCACTTCTCCGGTGCGGGCTGCTGCTCCACAGACGCCGCGTGCAAACGGGATCACCAGACAGCCATGTCCGCCCTGATACGGCCCGATCTTCAACACCTCGGGCTCGGTCACGCGATAAAACCCGGTCCAGTTGAAGCGGTCATCGCTGTGATGCACCTCGCAGGTGACAGTGGCCATCAGGGCGACCTGATCCGTTTCGCCTTCGGTCAGGGCGGCGATGGTTTTTGCGAGGGTGGAATAGTCAACGGTCATGGCAACACTTTGAGGCAAGGGTATCAGGGGGCGCTGCCCCCTCATGAGCCAGTGGCTCAATTCACCTCCGCCGTATTTGAAACAAGAAGAATGGTCAAACGCGTTCTATGGCAATGGCGGTGCCTTCGCCACCCCCGATGCAGATGGCCGCAACGCCGCGTTTGAGGTTTCGTTTCTCGAGCGCATTCAGCAATGTGACCATGATCCGCGCGCCGGATGCGCCGATGGGATGGCCCAGAGCGCACGCGCCGCCATTCACGTTCACCTTGTCGCGCGGCAAACCCATTTCGTGCATGAAGGCCATGGGCACGACGGCGAAGGCCTCGTTCACCTCCCACAGGTCCACATCATCAGTGGTCCAACCGATCTGCGTCAGCAGTTTTTGCGCGGCAGGCACCGGGGCAGTCGTAAACAGGCCGGGGGCCTGTGCGTGGCTGGCATGGCCCAGAATACGGGCGCGGATGGTCAGGGCTTGCGCCTGGGCGGCTTCCTCCGACGCCAGCACCAAGGCCGCAGCCCCGTCCGAGATCGACGAGGCATTGGCCGCTGTCACCGTTCCATCCTTGCGGAAGGCCGGTTTCAGGGTCGGGATTTTCTCGGGCCGGGCCGAAAGAGGTTGCTCGTCGGTGGATTGTGTGACGTCCCCTTTGCGCGTTTTCAGGGTAACAGGCGTGATCTCATCCGCAAAGGCGCCGGTTTCTTGTGCCTCCAGCGCGTTCGACAGAGACTGCAGCGCGTAGTCATCCTGTGCCTCGCGGGTGAACTGATAGGCCTCGGCACAATCCTCGGCGAAGGTACCCATCAAACGCCCCTTGTCATAGGCGTCCTCGAGCCCGTCCAAAAACATGTGGTCAACCACCTGCCCATGGCCGATCCGGGCGCCGCCGCGCATTTTGGGCAACAGATATGGGGCGTTGGTCATGCTCTCCATCCCGCCAGCAACCATCGTGTCTGCGTGCCCCAAGGCGATCTGGTCATAGGCCATCATCGCAGCCTTCATTCCCGACCCGCACATCTTGTTGAGGGTGGTCGCGGGAACCTCTTCACCCAGACCGGCGGCGAAACCTGCCTGCCGCGCAGGGGCTTGGCCCTGACCCGCGGGCAGGACGCAGCCCATCAGCACCTCGTCCGCAGTATCGGCCCCGGCGCCCTGCAAGGCGGCGCGGATTGCCGTTCCGCCCAGATCAGCGGCGCTGACGCCATCGAACATCCCTTGAAACCCACCCATCGGGGTCCGTGCTGCACCTGCGATTACAACTTGCTTCATCGGGAGGCTCCTTTTCTGCTTTTCCGTATGGATGGATACCGAATGGTAAGAATTGGCGTCTAGCGTATTTCTACGCATGATTTGCAATTCAGAGGACCGGCGCGCATGAGCCTGACCAGCAAAACAACCGACTCGGCCCAGATTATCACGGTGCATTCCGACCGGATCGACGCCGCCATGGCCATCCAGTTCAAGGAAGAGATGCGGCAAGAGGCCGAAGGCGGTGCTGCGCGGGTGGTGCTAGATCTGACGAGGGTGGAATTCATCGACTCCAGCGGTCTCGGGGCGATCGTCGCCGCCATGAAACAGCTTGGCAGTGATCGCAGGCTGGATCTGGCGGGGTTGCACCCCTTTGTCGAAAAGGTTTTTCGCCTGACCCGTATGGACACGGTTTTCAAGCTATACCCGACGCTGGGCGACGCGCTTGCGTCCGCCGCCGACTGAGCCCGCAGATCGAATGAATAAGCGCCCTGCCCATGTGTACCGGTAACTGCCTGGATCTTCAGTTCTCAGCCACAGCGTCCGATGCCAGCGCGGGCATCGCTCAGCTCAGCGCCTGCCTGAAAGCGCAAGGCCTGCCCGCGCACAAGGCGGGGGACGTAAAAATCGCGCTAGCCGAGGCAATCAACAACGTGGTCGAGCATGCCTATGCCGGGGTCACACCCGCTCAGGTCAAGGTGCGGTGTCGGCTGAACCAAGACTGGCTTGAAATACTGATTTCGGACACCGGCAACCCTCTGCCCGGATTTCGGGTGCCCGAAGGCATGCCGGCGGCGCTGGGGTCATCGCGCGACGAACTGCCCGAGGGCGGATTTGGCTGGTTCCTGATCCATGAATTGACCAGCGATATCCGGTATGAGCGCAGCAACGGCTGCAACTGGCTGTCCCTGCGCTTTGATTTCCCGGACGCCGAGTGAAAGGTAAAAGGTCACAATAACGCCCAAATCGAACCATTGTCGCGCCGCAAATCAGGGTCATACATTTACCTGTAGCTCAGATAGCTTCCCTCGGCGCCAAGTGTCACAGCCCCCACCCAGTGAACGGCGCCGAGGAATTTCCCCTTGATTTGACTGGACAATAGATCGACGCGCGATACCTTCGGCGCGAGATGTTGGGGAATACTGTTATGCGCGATTTTCACGTTCCGGGTCGGTCCGAAGTCCTGTCAACGGAAGGCATGTGCGCAACATCGCACCCGCTGGCTGCGCAAGTTGCGATAAGCATTCTGGAACAGGGCGGTAATGCGATGGATGCCGCGATTGCGGGCGCAGTTCTGCTGGGACTGTGCGAGCCACAGATGACCGGATTGGGCGGAGATTGCTTTGTCCTGTTCAACCGTGCTGGCGAAACCAAAATCCGCGCCCTTAACGGATCAGGCCGCGCTCCCGCGATGGCCAATGCGGACGCCTTGCGCTCACAGGGTCTGCATGCGGTTCCCCTGACCTCGCCCGAGGCGGTGACAATACCAGGCGCGGTCGATGCCTTTTGCCACCTGGCCGAAACCGAGGGCCGGATCGGGTTGGATTCGGTCCTTAGCCCTGCCATCCACTATGCGGATACCGGCGTGCCTGTGGCCCCGCGCGTGGCTTTGGACTGGAATATTGGAGCAGCCACGCTGCAAGGGTCCGCGCGAGATCACTACCTGATCGACGGCAAGGTCCCCAAAACGGGGCAAATCTTCCGCTCTCCGGGTCAGGCAGAAGTTCTACGCCAAATCGCACAACACGGGCGCGATGCGTTTTATACCGGCGACATTGCCGAGGACATGGTTGCCGCACTGTCGCAATTGGGCGGTGTTCACACGATCGAAGATTTTCGGACCACCCAATGTACCGTCACCCTACCAGTCAACAGCAGCTACAACGGTGTCGAGATGTACGAACACCCCCCCAACGGTCAGGGGGCGACGGCGCTTTTGTTGTTAAATATCCTGAAAAATTTCGACCTTTCCGGGATGGAACCGTTCAGCGCGGAACGTATTCATATCGAGGCCGAGGCCTCAAAAGTGGCCTATGACGCGCGTAATCGCTTTATCGCCGATCCTGATCACGCCACGCAGGCTGAAAAGTTCACCGATCAGGCGCTGGCAGATCAGCTCGCCGCCCTGATCGATCCTAAGCGGGCGATGCCAGCCGCCGCTCCGCTGACCGAGGCGATCCACAAGGATACGGTTTATATTACCGTCGTCGATCGGGATCGGATGGCCGTGTCTCTGATCTATTCGATCTTTCACAGTTTTGGGTCGGGCATCGCCTCACCGAAATACGGGATACTGCTTCAAAACCGGGGCGCTGGCTTTACCTTGCAGGCCGGACATCCGAATGAGATGGGGCCGGGCAAGCGCCCGATGCACACAATCATTCCCGGTATGCTGAAACAGAACGACCGCATCACCATGCCATTCGGCGTAATGGGCGGATCGTTTCAACCCACCGGACACGCACGCCTGTTGTCCAACCTGACGGATCACGGGTTGGGATTGCAGGACAGCATCGACGCCCCGCGCGCCTTCGCCGATGGAAACGTTATGAAACTGGAACGCGGAATTCCGCCCAGCGTCGTGCAACAATTGTCAGATCTGGGCCACAACGTTCAAATCCCGGAAACGCCACTGGGTGGAGCGCAGGCTATCCGAATCCGCGATGACGGTGTTCTGGAAGGTGCCAGCGACCCCCGAAAAGACGGTTGCGCTCTTGGCTACTGATCCTGAACGCGCACGATGCGCCGATCAGTTTAGGTGGAAATGCAGCGGGTATGCGCCGTTTTCAAACGGGCCGAACATGTCTGGAATATCAGGATGTTCCACCGGCTCGCCGGACTGATCGGCAACCAGATTTTGTTCAGAAACATAAGCAACATAGAAGGATTGGTCGTTTTCGGCCAACAAATGATAGAACGGCTGATCCTTGATCGGGCGGCTATCTTCGGGGATGGCCTGATACCATTCTTCGGTGTTCGAGAATTCCGGGTCCACGTCAAAAATCACCCCTCGGAAGGGATGTTTCTTGTGACGGACCACCTGGCCCAATTTGTACTTGGCATGTGTCTTCAGCATATCTTCAGCCCCCAAAGAACTTACTACTCTTTTCCCGGCGGAAATGCCAATCAATGATCGGATTTTAAGGGAAACAGTCTGTGAACCTTCTACTAACAGTGTTCGAAATTGCGGCTCCGGTCTTTCTTTTGGCCGGGATCGGATTTGCGTGGGTCAAGCTGGGGTTCGAATACCGGTTGCAATTTGTGACCCGTCTGGGCGTTACGCTGGCGGTGCCCTGTCTGATCTTTGTCGCCCTGATGCAGACCGAGATCACAGCCACCGAGTTGACGCGGTTCACGTTGGCGGCCATCACCGGACATGTGGTGCTTGCGGTGGCCTTTGGCCTGTTCGTGCGGCTCAGCGGCTTGGATCGCCGCACATTTCTGGCCCCGCTGATCTTTGGCAACACAGGCAATCTGGGGGTGCCGCTGTGCATCTTTGCCTTTGGGCAGGCGGGGCTGGGATTTGCGGTGGTTTTTCTGGCTGTAACGGCGCTCTTTTCCTTTACCTATGGGATCTATCTTGTGGCGGGCAAAGGTGCGTTCGGCAAAGCCGCGCGCGAACCGATGGTCTGGGCCACCCTGCTGGGTGCCCTGTTCCTGTGGCGCGATTGGGAAACGCCCGTTTTCCTGACCAATACGCTGGACCTGCTTGGGCAAATGGCCATCCCCCTGATGCTGATCACGCTGGGCGTGGCGATCGCGCGGCTGACCTCGCGCAGTTTGGGACAGGCGCTTTGGCTGTCTGCGCTGAAACTGGCGGTGTGCTTTGGGCTGGGCTGGGGCATCGCGCTGGCATTTGACCTGGATAGCGTCGCGTTTGGCGTTCTGGTCCTGCAAATGTGCACCCCGGTGGCTGTGACCTCGTACCTGCTGGCCGAACGGTTCGAAGCGGACGCAGACGCCGTCGCAGGCCTGGTTATGGTGTCAACTGTCCTGTCTGTGGGCGCGTTGCCTTTAATTCTAGCTATTGTGTTGTAGCGATTGTGATTTCCTAAAGGCTCAATCTGCGCTAGAATAAACAAAAAAGGCACGAGGCACATGAGCAGAATTCTTATCGTACTCTTCGGGGTGCTGCTTTTGGCATCCTGTAGTGGTGGCTCCAAACAGCCGCCCAGCAAGCTAAATGACGCGTGCAGCATTGCGCGTGAACGTCCTGATTTTATCAAAGCCTTCAAAAGCACCGAGCGGAAATGGGGTGTCCCCGTCCACGTTCAGATGGCGACGATCTATCAGGAAAGCCGCTATCGCCACGATGCGCGCACCCCGCATAAATACGTGTTGGGTGTCATCCCGATGGGCCGTCAAAGCAGCGCCTATGGGTTCAGTCAAGCTTTGGACGGCACGTGGGAGGAATACCAGCGCGAAACCGGCAAGCGCCGCGCCAAGCGCGACCGTATCCGCGACGCGTCGGATTTCATCGGTTGGTACATGAACAAAACCAACCAGCGCAACGGCATCCAGCTGCATGACACCCGCAACCAGTATCTGGCCTATCACGAAGGCCATACCGGCTACGCTCGTGGGAGCCATTACAGCAAAACATGGTTGTTGAACGTGGCCAATGATGTGGACGCGCGCGCCAAACTCTATCAGGCACAGCTGGCGGGCTGCCGAATTTAACAGCCCAGCGGGTCAGCGATCGCCTGACCCGCTCCGCGTCCTTTTCGTGAACAGGTCGCTGTTCAGCTTGCCATCAGTTTCCAGCTGACCCAGCAGAACGGTCGTTTGGCTGCCTGCGTTATCGTGGATCACCCATTTGCGCAGTTCGACCGGATCACCGGTAAACATCAGCTCGATCCGACCCGAATCCGGGTTCTTGGGATCCTGCGCCGTCACGACCGTGGCGGTACCGTCAAAATCGTGACCGACCACCATATTGGCCTGTCCCAGATTCACATTCCGCGCCAGCACCAGCGACAGGGGCGTACGTTTTAGTGGATATTGCTCAGCCGGCTGGTTGGACTTGGGATCAAATATCTGAACGGTTCCAGCCCGCGCCAGTACCACTGCGCTGTTGGGCGGATCATATTCGAACCGCATCTTGCCAGGGCGTTCGATCCACAATTTCCCGGTGCTGAGCGAGCCATCATCGTTGATCTGCGTGAACGTGGTCTCAACGGTTTTCAGCTCGTTCAGGTAGTTTGATATCTGCGATAGCGGCAGCTTGTCCGCCGCCCACGCGGCGGGTGCGGACAATGTCAAAGCAAGGGCAAAAGCAATCTGTTTCATGAGGCACAGATAGGCCTTCTGCCCTTGTTATTAAATATCCTATTGCTCGGGGACGAGGATTTCGCGCTTTCCGACGTGATTGGCAGCGGAAACAACGCCTTCGTCCTCCATCTGCTCAACCAGACGCGCGGCTTTGTTGTAACCGATGGCAAGTTTCCGCTGGATATAAGAGGTCGAGCACTTGCGATCCTTGATCACAATCGCCACAGCCTGATCATAGAGAGCGTCCTCGCCATTGGTGTTGCCACCGGTATTCAGGCCAAGAACTGCATCGATATTGTCGGCCTTTTCCTCGGCCGGACCATCGACGACACCGCTCATGTAATCGGGCGGGCCGAACTGTTTCAGGTGGTTGACGATTTCTTCGACCTCTTCGTCCGACACGAACGGGCCGTGGCAACGGGTGATCTTGGCCCCGCCGGCCATATAGAGCATGTCGCCCTGCCCCAGCAGTTGCTCGGCACCCATCTCGCCCAAAATGGTGCGGCTGTCAACTTTCGAGGTCACCTGGAACGAGATCCGGGTGGGGAAGTTTGCCTTGATCGTGCCGGTGATCACATCAACCGAAGGCCGCTGCGTCGCCATGATCAGGTGAATACCCGAGGCCCGCGCCATCTGCGCCAGACGTTGAATACACGCCTCGATCTCTTTGCCCGCGACCATCATCAGGTCGGCCATCTCGTCGACGATAACGACGATATAGGGCATCGCCTCGGGTGCGAATTCTTCGGTCTCGAAGGTGGGTTCTCCGGTCTCGTCGTCAAAGCCCGTTTGGACCGTGCGGCTGAACATCTCGCCCTTGGCCAACGCATCCTTCACACGGCCATTATAGCCCGCGATATTGCGCACGCCCATTTTGGACATCTTGCGATAGCGGTCCTCCATCTCGCCCACGACCCATTTCAGGGCGACAACCGCCTTTTTCGGGTCAGTCACAACGGGCGACAGCAGATGCGGGATGCCGTCATAAACAGACAGTTCCAGCATCTTGGGGTCGATCATGATCAGGCGGCATTCATCAGGCGTCAACTTATAGAGCAGCGACAGGATCATCGTGTTGATCGCCACCGACTTACCGGACCCCGTGGTCCCTGCGATCAGCAGGTGAGGCATCTTGGCAAGGTTTGCCACAACGGACTCGCCGCCGATATCCTTACCCAAAGCCAGCGGCAACGCGTGGTTGCCGTCGCCGAAATCACGGCTGGCAAGGATTTCACGCAGCACCACCATCTCACGGTTTTCATTAGGCAGTTCGATGCCGATGACCGAGCGCCCCGGTAGGGTCGAAACCCGTGCCGACAGCGCCGACATCGAGCGTGCGATATCGTCGGCCAGACCGATCACACGACTGGCTTTCAGGCCGGGCGCGGGCTCCAGTTCGTACATAGTGACAACGGGGCCGGGGCGAACACTGACGATCTCACCCTTGACGCCATAGTCATCCAGAACGTTTTCCAGCATCCGGGCGTTTTCCTCCAACGCTTCATCGCTGAGATGATGGCGCTGAATGTTCGCCGGGTTGGCCAGCAGGCCCAAAGGCGGCAATTCGAAATCGGAATGCTTGTCCTCGAACGACAGCGCAGGCTGCGCTTCGGCCTGCGCGCGGCGCGAAGGCTGAGGCGCGCGGCGCACAGGTTGCGCGACAACCGGTTTGCGCGGCTCCGCCACGGGGATTTTCATCGCGGGCCGAGACTGCAGCGCAGGCTCGGGCGTGTCCTCGAATACGGCGTCGTCATAATCCGGCTCGGGCGCGAAGTCCTGATGTAAGGGCTCCTGCCATTCGGTCGGTTCTGCAGTCAGCGTCGGCTCGGGCGGCAAACCAGTCGAAGTCATCGGCGGTTCCGGCGGCAATTCTCCCGCACCAGAGTTCAGGATCAACGGATCAGGCCCACGCCCCCGCCCCTTGGTCAGCGGCAGGTTCGGGTCATGTTCGGGCGCCATCTCACCCGCGGCGACCTTGCGGTTGCGCACAGCGGCGGAAATCTTCGACCGGATGCGGTCCTCGCCCGGCATCTCGTCAACATCGACCAGAGATTCCCGGTCAATGAGTTCGGGCTCGGGCATCGGATCGGGGCGGCGGATCAGATCGGGGATGCGTGACAGCAGGCCCGATTTCGCGGGCTCGGGCGCGGTTAGCGGCGGTTCGTCAAAGACCGGGTCGGCGTAGGCCAGTTCATCCTCGAACACAGCCTCCGCGGCCTCGGCGCGTGCGACCTTGCGCTCATCCCATTGCGCGCGGCGATCACGGGCGGCCTGCGCGGTCGCGGCGGCCCCACGACCCAGCAGGTTCATCAACCCGTCATAGGACATAACCAAACCCAGCAGAAACGCCCGGAATCCTTTGCGCACATCGTCGCGCGTGAAGCCCAGAACAAAAACGCCCAGCGCCAGCATCCCGAGCGCCATGGCCAGTGACATCAGCTTGACCATGAAATGCGATGCGACCGGCAACAGGGTCAGCAACGCGCCCATGACCGTGTCGCCAAAAAGCCCTCCTAGGCCGAAACTATGGGTCGAACGCCAAGCCTCATCGGGCACCAAAGTCGCTGCATAGACCGAGACGACGGCAATCCAGATCGGCGCAAAGATCAGCCGGGCAATCGCGCGATCTTCGCCAAAATGCCCGGCAAAGCGCACGCCCCAGCCGATCAGGACCAAGGCAATGCTCCAGCTGCCCCAGCCCACGATCATGAACAAGGGCGCCGCGATCGAGGCCCCAATCCGCCCCATCCAGTTCTGCACCGGCGCATCGGTCGAGACCATCCAGTTCGGATCATCCGGCGTGTAGGACCAGATCATCGCCGCCGAGGCCAACCCCAGCAGAATCAAGGCAATCCCGATCAGCTCTTTACTGCGCCGTTCAATGGCGGCTTGCGTTGTACTGTCCAGCAATGGATCGCGGTTGCGCGCGTTCAATGATGCCATTTTGCCCTCGTACCTCACGAATAGATGCAGTCGCGGAGCGTGATTAGCCCCTGCTGCAACTCTGTTTTTGGAGCCACAAGCGCGGCCCGTATAAAATGCTCGCCCGGGTTTTGCCCCGGATCGCCTTGGGAAAGATATGCGCCCGGCAGAACCCGAACCCCGGTTTCACGCCACAGCTTCAATGCGGTCTCTTCGCCGTTGTCGACCGGTAGCCACAGGAAGAACCCGGCCTCGGGTGACATGTAACCTTGCACGCCCGCAAACACCTCATCCGCGATAGCGTATTTTTCCTGATAAAGCGCGCGGTTTTGGATGACATGCTCTTCGTCGGCCCAAACACGTGCAGCGGCGGCCTGCAACGGCAGGGGCAGTGGCGATCCGGCATAGTTGCGCAGCTGCTTGACCTGTTTGATCGTATCCGGCCCGCCCGCAATCAGACCCGAGCGCAACCCTGCCAGGTTCGACCGCTTCGAGAGTGAGTTGAACAGCACCACACGTTCGGGGTCTGCGCCCATCTCTTGCGCGACGGTCAGCGCGCCGACCGGTGCCTCGTCACGGTAGATCTCGGAATAGCATTCATCCGCGAAGATGCGGAAATCGTATTTTTCAGCCAACCCGATCAGTTCAGCCCAATAGTCGCGCGAGGCCACAGCTCCCTGCGGGTTGGCGGGCGAACAGATATAGGCCGCGACGGTGCGGTTCAGCACATCCTCGGGCAGACCTGCATAGTCGGGCAGATGGCCAGTGGCAGCAGTGGCCGATACAAAAACAGGTTCCGCCGCGACCGAGATCGAGGCCACCATATAAACCTGATAGAACGGGTTCGGGCACAGGATGACCGGTTTCTGACCATGTTTTTCCTCGGGGCACAGCGCCATGGCCGCGTTGTACAGCCCTTCGCGCGTGCCGTTCAGGGCCATCACGTTGGTGTCGGGGTCCATCGTCACGCCATAGCGGCGCGCGATCCAGTCGGTGATCGCGCCACGCAGCTCGGGTGAGCCTTCGTTGGGCGGATAGCCTTGAAATCCTGCGGCATTCTCAGCGATCACATCCGTCACCCAAGCCGGGAAATCATGCATCGGAGCGCCGATAGTCATGTGAATCACGTCTCCGCCCGGCTGGTGGTGGTCCAACAGAGTGCGCAGACGCGGAAACGCGTATTCCGGTAGGTTCGAAAACCGCTCGGGGAAATTCATATCTACTGCCTCAAGTTCGGGATCATATCGCCCCGTTTTCAGGCAGGTTACAGGCCACACCCCACTTCGTCCAGACAAAGTGGCGGCGAATCAGGGGATTGTGGCATTCAGGCCAATGCCGCCTCGGCCGCTGATCCGATCCGTAGCAGAGCCTCCTCGGACCCCGGATAGCCCATCATCATCAACCCGCAGCCCGGTGTTCCTGTCGGCAAGGTCAGCGCGGCCAGACCCATCAGGTTGCCGATCCGCGTGTTGCGCAGGGCCAGCAGGTTTTCGGTGACGTAGTAGTCGTGATCGGTCAGCAAACGCTCCAGATTGGGCGGCAGAATCGGCGCTGTTGCAGCCAGAACAGCATCAAACCCGGATGTGGCCGCATCCCAGGCAGCGCGAGAGGCCTTCAGCTTGGACCACGCCGCGATGTAATCCGCACCCGAGACATTCTTGCCCGTGCGGAACCGTTCGAGGATTTCTGGATACATCGCATCCGGGTTGGCTTCGATCACATCGCGCCACAGGCCATAGGCCTCGGTCGTGTAAAGCACACCAGACAGCGCCATCGCATCCGCCAGTTCGGGCACTTCCAGCGGCACGATCTCGGCCCCTGCATCGCGCAGACGCTCCAGCGCGCTGTCGTAGGCGGCACGAGGAGCGTCGCGCAGGTCATCCTTGGCGATGTTTTGCAGATCGGCAAAGCGGCGGCCTTTCAAGCCAGCGCCACGCAGGTCGGCGGGTGTGCCGCCTTCCAACAGGGCTAGCATATGCGCCGCGTCCTCAACCGACCGGGCCAGCGGGCCCACAGTGTCGAAGCGCAGGCACAGTGGTACCGTGCCTTCAAGGCTGACCCGCCCTGCGGTTGTTTTCAGACCCACCAGATTGTTCCATGCGGATGGAATACGAACCGAGCCTCCGGTGTCGGACCCAATCCCACAGGCCGCCAAGCCCCAAGCGACCGATGCCGCCGCGCCCGAGGATGACCCGCCCGGCACGGCATCCACATCATCAATGCAGGGCGGTGTGTCGGTGATGGGGTTCAGACCAAGGCCCGAGAAGGCCAACTCGCTCATATGGGTTTTGCCCAGACACACCGTGCCCATGGCCGTGGCGTTGCGCACGACAACCGCGTCCGCCTGCGGCACACGGCCTTTCAGCAGGGCTGATCCGGCCTCGGTCCCGGTACCAGCGGTATCGAACAGGTCTTTCCAGCTGATCGGCACCCCGTCCAGCAGCGACCGGCGCAGACCCAGCGCGGCGCGATCCTGCGCGGCTTTCGCCTCGGCCCGGGCGCGATCATGGGTGACGCGCGCATAGATGCGGTCGCGGTAGGGATGGGCGTCGATGGCGGTCAGATAGGTCTCGGTCAGCTCGACCGGGTCAATCTGGCCCATGCCGATCCCCCGCCCCAGATCACACGCCGTCATGGTCAGCCAGTCCTGCATCCCTACCCCCTTGGAAATTCTGCTATGAGGCGACGGTAGCGACAGGACCGCACATGGACAATCCCGAAAGGGCGCGCATATTGCGAGGCATGGAACACAAGACCGATATCCTGATCGTAGGCGGCGGGCTGAACGGCCCGGCTTTGGCTTTGGCGCTAGCCCAAACAGGGCATTCTGTCACCGTGATCGACAGCTTGGCCCAGAAAGTCCGCAAGAACGCTGCGTTTGACGGGCGTGCCTATGCACTGGCGCTGGCCTCGCAACGGCTGCTGGATGCTGTGGGCGTGTGGGATAAGGTCTCTGGTCACGCCCAGCCGATGCTTGAAATCAAGGTCACGGATGGACATGCGGGCGTGGGCCCCTCGCCGTTCTTCATGCATTTCGACCATGCCGAGATCGAAGAGGGCCCGATGGGCTACATGGTCGAAGATCGCGACCTGCGTCGTGCCTTTCTGGACGCCATGGCCGACGAGACCCGGATCACGCAGATCAACGGACGCACGGTTGTCGCGCAAGAGGCTGACGCGACCGGCGTGACCGTGAAACTGGATGATGGCGCGACCGTGACGGGCGGGCTGCTGGTGGGCTGCGATGGCCGCCGCAGCGGCACCGCTGCGCGCGCGGGCATCAAGCGGACGGGGTGGGATTACGGCCAAACCGCGCTGGTGTGTGCGATTGAACATGACCTGCCCCATCACGGTATCGCGCATCAGTTCTTCATGCCGCCCGGCCCGCTGGCCATCCTACCGCTGACTGGCAATCGCAGTTCGATCGTCTGGAGCGAACGGTCCGAAGCTGCCGAGCGCATCAATGCTCTGTCCGAGGCCGACTATATGCAAGTTCTGCGCCCCCGCTTCGGCGATTTTCTGGGCGACATCCGGCTGCAAGGTGACCGGTTCACCTATCCGCTGAACTTGACCATCGCCAATTCCTTTATCGGCGACCGCATGGCGCTGGTGGGCGACGCCGCCCACGGTATGCACCCAATCGCAGGGCAAGGCCTGAATGCCGGTCTGCGCGATGTGGGCGCATTGGCCGAGGTTCTGACCCTAGCTGGGCGACGGGGTGAGGATATCGGATCGGTGCTGGTGTTAGAGCGTTATCAGGAGTGGCGGCGCTTCGACACGGCCTCGCTGGCGATGGCGACAGACGTGTTCAACAAGCTGTTTTCCAACGACAATCCGCTTCTGCGTGCAGGCCGCGATATCGGGATGGGAATCGTCGGATCGCTGCCAGGCCTACGACGCGGCTTTGTGCGCGAGGCTGCCGGGTTGACCGGGGACCTGCCCAAATTGCTGCAGGGTCGCGCGATTTAGTCCAGCTCGCGCGCCTCATCCACCAGCATCACCGGAATGCCATTGCGGATCGGAAAGGCCAGACCGGCGGCTTTCGACACCAGTTCTTGTTTGTCCGCATCATAGTGCAGGGTCGTGTGGGTCTGCGGGCAAATCAGCGCCTCGAGCATGTGACGGTCAAACGCGTGTTCAGTCATTGCAAATGTTCCTCGCTCGATCCGCCGCGCATGGCGAATTCGATCAGTGTTACCAACGTCTCGCGCCGGGTCCGTAAGCACGGGGCCTCAAGCAGGGCTTGTTTCTCTTCAGGGTCGAAATCCAGCAGCATGGACAGCGAATTTACCAGCAACTCATCATCCGCGTCTTTCAGCATGTCCCAATCGGTCGAAAGATGCTGCGACGAAAAGAATTTTTCCAACAGATTCAAAAAGCGCGGGCGATTGAACCCGTCATCCTGTTCGGTTTTGCCCAAGTCCCGGTCGAACCCGTCCCATGACACCGCGCACCGCCGATAAGGGGTAAAAGCGTCGAGTTCAGATTTCACACGAAACCGGGAAATGCCGGTCAGCGTGATCAGATAGCGCCCATCCTCGGTTTCAGAGAACTGCGTGACGCGTCCGGCGCAACCGATCTGATGCAGTTTGGCTTCGTTGCTCTGACAGGGGTTCGGCTGCACCATTCCGATCAACCGCTCAGGCGTTTTCAGGGCATCGTCCAGCATCTGCAAATAGCGCGGCTCGAAAATGTGCAGCGGCAGGCGCGAACGGGGCAGCAGCAACGCCCCGGGCAAAGGAAAAACGGATACCGTTTCCGGCAGGTCGGCGGGATGCATCATAAAACGGAGTGTAGCTCTGTTCAGAAATTAGGCAAATATCATCGAACTAAGCTTGCGCCGCCCATTCAAAACAATCGGGTCATTTGGCTTGAGCGCATCAAAAATCGTGAAGAGCTGCGCCTTGGCCGCACCGTCATTCCATTCGCGATCGCGGCGAAACAGGTCCAGCAATTGCGCGACGGCCTCTTCCACGTCCCCGTTCGCGTGCAGCGCCTGCGCCAGATCGAACCGGGCCTGATGGTTGTCGGGGTCGGCCTCAACCGCCGCCTTCAGCTCGGCCACGGGGCCGGCATCGGCGGCTTGTTTGGCCAGTTCCAACTGCGCATGGGCGGCTTCCAATTCGGGCGCGTTGGAAATCTCGGCCGCAGCGCCATTCAGGATCGCTTCGGCCTGCTCCAGATCATCCGCAGCAATATGGGCGCGCACCAGCCCGCCATAGGCACCGGCATGGTTGGGGTCTTCGCCCAGAATGGCGGCAAAGGTCTGGGCGGCATCCGTGGCCGCGCCCTCGGCCAGCATTTCCTCGGCTGCGGCGACGGCTTCGTCCAACTGTCCACCGGGGCTTTCGCCACCCGCCGCCTCGATCACCCGGTCAATGAACGCTTTGATCTCGGACCCCGGGAGCGCGCCCTGAAACCCGTCGACAGGCTGACCCTTGAAAAAGGCATAGACCGTGGGGATCGACTGAATGCGCATTTGCGAGGCGATCATCTGCGCCTCGTCCACGTTGATCTTGACCATCTTGGCCGCGCCCTTGGCGGCGGTGACGGCCTCTTCCAGCATCGGGCCCAGCGTTTTGCACGGGCCGCACCACGGGGCCCAGAAATCGACGATGACCGGTACCTCTTGCGAGGTTTCCACGACGTCGGCCATGAAGGTGGCCTCGGACCCTTCCTTGATCAGGTCGGCAGCGGCAGAGTCGGGGGCGGTATTCAGAAGATCCATGGCAGTCACTCTTTCGTTCGTACTTGCGCCCTATATGCAACCGCAACAGGCAGAAACCAAGGGCTGACTTGCGCGATTACAGGTCGAATGTGGCAAAGACCGGGGCGTGGTCGCTGGGTTTCTCCCATCCGCGCGCGTCGCGCAGAACGCGGCTGGAATGTCCCGCGTTCGAGATATCGGGCGTGGCCCAGACGTGATCCAACCGCCGCCCCTTGTCCGCCGCATCCCAGTCACGCGCGCGATAGGACCACCAGCTATAGAGCTGCCCTTCGGGGATATCCTGACGGGTTACATCAACCCAACCGCCTGCATCTTGCGTCTCGGCCAGCGCCTCGACCTCGATCGGGGTGTGCGAGACAACCTTGAGCAGTTGTTTGTGCGACCACACGTCATCTTCGCGTGGGGCGATGTTCAGATCGCCGACCAGAATGGATTTTTCGGGCTTTTCAGCGCGGAACCAATCGCGCATGTCGGCGAGGTAATCCAGCTTTTGCCCAAACTTTTCATTCACCTCGCGGTCGGGCACATCGCCACCTGCGGGGACATAGAAGTTCTGGATGGTCACGCCATTTTCCAGCCGTGCTGCAATGTGGCGGGCATGGCCGAGACCGGCGAAATCCTTGTCGCCCACTTCCTCCATCGGGATGCGTGACAGGATGGCGACGCCGTTGTAGCCCTTTTGCCCCCGCGCGACCATGTGGGTATAGCCCAGTTCGGCGAAACCTTCGGTCGGGATCTTCTCGACCGGGGACTTGCACTCTTGCAGACACAGCACATCTGGGGCCTCTTCCTGCAACAATTTCAGCACGATAGGCTCGCGCAGGCGGACCGAGTTGATGTTCCAGGTGGCAAGAGTAAAGGGCATAGGGGACTCCTCTGTCGCGGTTGGGCGCGACGTTAACGCGGTGCGTGGCGGGGTGCCATCGGAAAAACCGGTATGTCAGAGCCGGGATGGCGCCGCATTCAGCAGGGCTTGCGCCTCGTTGAATATCTCATGGACGATCTGTGCGGCGGGCATCACCTCGCGCACCATCGAAACGCCTTGACCGGACCAAAGCGACATTGCCTCGACATCGCCCTGTGTTTCGGGCAGCGGAGTATAGCTTTGGTACCGCACCACGGCCTCACCATCAGGACGGCGGCCGATAATTTCCTGTTCGTTGGGGCGTTGGCCCGGCGCGGCGGACCCTGCGTCTTTCCACTCTTGTGCGGTGGAATTGGCCAGCGCCCGATGCGGGGCTTGCGGCCATTTCACATCATAAAGGTCGTAGTACCATTCGGTCTGCGCCTCGGTCGCGTTCAGGATGCGGCGGCGGTATTCGTCATGGATCGTGGCCTCAGCGCTGGCCAGAAACCGGGTGCCGACCCAAACGGCCGAAGCCCCCAGCATCAACGCAGCCGCCATGCCGCGCCCATCCGCAATGCCCCCCGCCGCAACAACCGGAACCGAAACCGCGTCCACCACCGACGGGATCAACGCCATGGTGGCAACCTGGCCCCAGACGTGGCCTCCGGCCTCCCACCCCTGGGCGACAATGATATCTGCGCCAGCCTCTTCCGCCGCCTTGGCCTCGGTTGCGTTGCCGACGCTGGCCATCACCAGCAAGCCGCCCGTTTTGGCTTTGGAAATCGCCTCAGGTTCCATCCCCCAGAACAGTGAAACCGCGTGAACCTGTTTGTCGATACAGGCCTGAAGCTGTTCCTCATACGGAAATTCAAGGTTGATATTGACCGCAAAGTTCCGGTCCGTCAGAGCACGCACCGCGTCAATGCCACTTGTAACCTGCGCCGCAGGCTTTCCCCACAAAGGGATGACGCCATAGCCGCCCGCATTGCAGACAGCCGCCACCAGATCCGGGCCCGCCGCGCCCCCCATCGGCGCTGACAAAATTGGCTTTTCAATCTTCAGCAATTCACAAATGTCACTAGACAAATCTCATCCCCCCAAAAGATGGGCCGAGTTGGCACCGCGAACGGCGGTGAAGTCAAGCGCATCAGAAATTTGGATGGTCACGGACATGTAAGCCGGGCGTCAAACAGATCCGTTCCACAAAAAAAGGCCGGGCCATCAGGCCCGGCAGTCCAACAGGGAGGTGCATGTCATAACCCGGACATGCGCGGGTTGGGAGTAACCTAATGATGACTTCAGGGTATCACTTTGATCCACATCAATCCACCGGCAGTTAAGAGACCAGACGATATCCACCCGATTCTGTGACCAAAAGGCGTGCATTGGACGGATCGGGCTCGATCTTCTGGCGCAGGCGGTAGATATGCGTTTCAAGCGTATGGGTGGTGACACCGGCGTTGTAACCCCACACTTCGTGCAGCAGTACGTCGCGGGCAACCACACCATCCGCCGAGCGGTAGAGGAACTTGAGGATGTTCGTCTCTTTCTCGGTCAAGCGGATTTTGCGGTCTTCTTCGGTGATCAACATCTTCATTGCAGGCTTGAAGGTGTACGGCCCCAGAACAAAGACGGCGTCTTCGGATTGTTCGTGCTGGCGCAGCTGGGCACGGATACGGGCCAGAAGAACAGGGAATTTGAACGGCTTGGGGACATAATCATTCGCACCGGCATCCAGGCCCAGGATGGTGTCGGCGTCACTGTCATGACCGGTCAGCATCAGGATCGGGCTTTTGACACCCTGCTTGCGCATCAGGCGGCACAGCTCGCGCCCGTCAGTATCGGGCAGGCCCACGTCCAGAATGACCAGATCGTAAATCGCTTCGCGGGCACGTTCCATGGCCGAGGTACCATCTGACGCTTCGAACACGTCAAAGTCTTCAGTCATGACGAGTTGCTCACTCAGCGCCTCGCGCAGATCTTCATCATCATCCACCAGCAGGATTTTCTTAAGCTGTGCCATCACCGGTCCTCCTAAGCCTTTCCGGACACTTGCGCGTCGAAGACGCATTCAACAAGGTTTGCTGCAATCGTCTCACGTCCTCGTGTCCGGCGAGTAGGAATTGTTTCACATTTCCCGCGGATCAGGATACAGAAAGAGGCTGATCGTTACAGGGTAACACGAATGAGTCTGATCCCCGACATATCGGAATTGCTGGCCCGCGCCCGTGCGGACCTGCGAATGGGTGTCCCGGTCGTTCTGACGGATGATAGTGGCTTTAGCGTGCTGGCCATCGCCTCGGAAACTCTAAGCGCACAACGGCTTGCGGATTTGCGCAGTCTTGGCGGCGACCCGGTGGTGGCCATCACCGTGCGCCGTGCGGAAACGCTGAAAGCGCGGGCCTATGACGGCGATCTGGCACGAGTGGTCATTCCGGCGGATGCCGATATCGCGTGGGTTCAGGCCGTCGCCGACCCCTCGGACGATCTGAACGCCCCGATGAAAGGCCCCCTGATGTCCGAGCGTCAGGGCAACGCCAATCTGCATCGCATCGCCATTGCGTTGACCAAATCCGCGCGCCTGCTGCCCGCAGCCGTCGTAACACCTGTCGAGGACGGGCGCGGTTTTGCATCGTCTCACGGACTGACCTGCATCGACCACACTCGCGCCGCACCACATCTGGCTGATCGCAGCCATCTGAATGAGGTTGTTGCCGCGCGCCTTCCGATGGAGGTCTCTGAGGCAGGCCGGTTGCATGTGTTCCGCCCTGAAGATGGCGGTGAAGAACATTACGCCATCGAAATCGGCCGCCCGGACCGCAGTAAACCGGTATTGGCGCGTCTGCATTCAGCCTGTTTCACCGGCGACCTGATGGGCAGCCTGAAATGCGATTGTGGCCCTCAGTTGCGGGGGGCACTGGCGCAGATGGGTTCGGAAGGCGCCGGTGTGCTGCTCTACCTCAACCAAGAGGGACGGGGCATTGGGCTGGCCAACAAGATGCGCGCCTATTTCCTGCAAGATCAGGGGTTCGACACGGTCGAAGCCAACCACCGGCTGGGTTTCGAGGATGACGAGCGCGACTTCCGGCTGGGTTCGGATATTCTGAAATCACTGGGGTTCAGCTCGGTCCGATTACTGACGAACAACCCTGCCAAGATTGCGATGATGGAGAAAACCGGCATCGCTGTGACCGAACGTGTACCGCTGAAGGTGGGCGAAACCGCGCATAACCGCGGATATCTGGCAACCAAGGCGGCCAAGTCCGGCCACTTGCTGTGACCCCGCAAGATCTGGTTCTGACCCCGCGCGGCGTTCGGTTTGCCGGGCGTATGTTTCCTTGCTCAATCGGTAAAGGCGGGCTGAGCAACGACAAACGCGAGGGCGATGGGGCGACCCCGACCGGCATTCATCACATCGTCGGGCTTCTGTACCGACCGGATCGTGTTGTGGCGCCGATCTCTTGGGCGATCCCGACTGGACCGCAGGATCTGTGGTCCGATGACGCAAGCGATTCTCGATATAATCAATTGGTACGTGCGCCCTACCCGTTCAGCCACGAGAGACTGCGCCGCGCTGATCCGCTCTACGATGTTGTGCTGCTGACGGATTGGAACTGGCCCAATGCAGTTCCGGGTCGTGGGTCGGCCATTTTTCTGCATCAATGGCGGCGACCCGGATTTCCGACCGAAGGTTGCATTGCCTTTCGGCGCGATCATCTGCACTGGATCGCGCAAAGGGTGCTGCCCGGGACGCGGGTAGTTATTCCTCGGGCCTGAAGCGTTCGCCAAAGATCGCCGAGCCGACACGCACATGAGTTGCACCTAAGGCGATGGCCTTTTCGAAATCGTCGCTCATACCCATCGACAGCCCCTCAAGCCCATTGCGGGCGGCGATCTTCGCCAGCAATGCAAAATGCAGTGCGGCTTCTTCATCGACCGGAGGGATGCACATCAGCCCGACGACCGGCAGATCCAGCGCCCTGCATTCGGCAATAAACGTGTCAGCTTCGGATGGTTTAATGCCAGCCTTTTGCGCCTCTTCCCCCGTGTTGACTTGAATGAACAGGTCAGGGCACGCGCCCACTTCTTGCGCCAACCGTGCGAGTGTCTTGGCCAGCTTGGGGCGATCAACTGAGTGTATTGTGCTGAACAGCTCGGTCGCCTGACGGGCTTTGTTGGTTTGCAAAGGGCCGATCAGGTGCAAATCGACATCGGGATATATTTCCATGAAACCGGGCCACTTTCCGGCCGCTTCCTGCACCCGGTTTTCCCCAAAGCACCTGTGGCCCTGCGCCAGAACGTCCAGTACGCGGTCGTTCGGCTGGACCTTGGACACCGCGATCAGTTTAACACAGCCAGCAACGCGTCCTGCGGCAGCCTCGGCCTTGGTGATACGGGTTGAGATATCGTGCAGCGGCATGGGTTCCCTCGAATTGACCTGAGCGCAGGAAAACACCATGTCGGCGCAAAAGAAAAGGGCAGGCCCGAAGACCTGCCCTTAAACCTTGCGGTTCAGCTCAACTTAGAAGTTGAAGCGAGCACCGAAGTCTGCGCGCAGAGTCGAGTCTTCGCAGATGTCGCAGTCGCTGTTGCCGATACCACCTTGCAGCGATGCACCGCCACCCAGGTCGTAGATCGCGCCGATACCGTACTGCTGAGTGTCAGCATCTGCGTTACCGTCACCGTAAGCTGCGGTCAGGGTCAGAGCGGAGCCAACATTGTAGGCTGCCGAAACACCCCATGCAGTGCCGTCGGTTGCGTCGATTTCGGTTTTATCGTCAGCGATGAACACGGTACCCGAGAAGTCGCCGAAGTCAGCACCCAGGGTCAGAACCAGCAGGCTCGGATCTTCGAGGCCGAGGTCACCAGCGTCGGTTTGACCATAAGCGATCGCCGCGGTGATGTTGTTGAAGGTGTAGGTCGCGCTGATGTCCCAGCGGTCCAGATCAATCGCTTCGCCATTCAGACCACCGGTCAGCTGGTCGTAAGACGCGCCGAACGCGAAGTCACCAACAGCATACTGGAAGAACACAGCGTTCGAACCTGCGCCGGTCGACGAGAAGGCCAGGAAGTCATAGTTCACGCCCGAGTACTGGCCGATGAAGTTTTCCAGACCAGGCTCGTTACCGTAGTAGTTTGCCAAGTTGTCGAAGGCGCCCGATACGTTGCCCGCGTCAACACGCAGACCACCGTACTGAACGGTGAAGCGTGCACCACTCAGCTGAGCTTCGCCAGCTTCGCCGTTACCGGCGTTTTCGTCAGCTTGCAGACGAACACGAGCCGAGAACTCAACGCCGCCATCGGTTTCAACGATGCCGTCGATGTTCAGACGGAAACGCGAGATCAGGATCACGTCGTCGGTGTCAACAACGGCAGTGCCGGTGCCAACATTGATTGCACCAGATGCGGTGGTGGTGACGGTGATGTTGGTCACGGCACCGGAACGATCTTCCAGGTAACCAATACCGAAGCGACCGTAGCCGCTGAATTTGATTTCGGCCGACGCCATGCTTGCGGTTGCCAGCAGAGCGGTCGATGCGAAGAGAACTTTTTTCATCTTGTTTCCCTCGGTTTCAAAGTTTTTCTACTCGACACATGTCGTTGCACGTGTCTCAGCACGGGAACCGTTTCGCTCTTTTTGCCCCCTTCGCGCAAGCTTGGCATAAAGCCTCGCGCCGCATTGGCCACGGATTGGTGCAAGGATGCCACAGTCGGTTACCCGCCCTGTCACACCGCCAATCCCACTCTAAAGTGACAAGAATAGACTTGTTGCGGCACCTGTCCTTGTCTAGGAGTATCTCTGAACGAGTGAGACCCAATGATACAGGACCCTTCGACGATGCGCCCGCAGACGATTTTCGGTTTGATCCTTGTGACCGCCCTGGTCTCATCTTGCGGGTTGGGCAACTCTGAACCACCGAATCCAAACCTGCAGCTGACGTCGGATGGCACCAGCTCTTCCGAGCGCGAATTGAACGACCCGAATCGCTCGACGATCTGGGATGTGTTCGATACCGCTGATGCCGAGCAGGTCACCAATGTGAATCGCTACCTGTGGTCGGCGTCTCTGGACATTCTGAACTTCTTACCTGTCGAAGAGGTGGACCCCTTTACCGGTGTAATCGTAACGGGTTACGGCACACCTCCGGGTGGCGGTCGTCAATATCGCGCCACAGTGCATATCAGTGATCCGGCCCTCGCGGCGCGTTCGCTTTCGGTATCGCTTCAAACCAGCGGAGGCGCTCCTGTCAGCGCTGCAACCACGCGCGCGGTTGAAGATGCAATCCTGTCGCGCGCCCGCCAGTTGCGGATTGCGGACAACAAGCTCTAGCCACCCGCTGCAAATCACAATATTACCACGCCGGGCTCTGTCCCGGCGTTTTCATTCACGAAGGACCGCACGATGTCGCGCTACTCGGCCAACGAAATCGAAGCAAAATGGCAAGAGGCCTGGGACAAGGCCGGAATCTTTGTCGCTAATCACAAGGCGGACAAGCCGAAATACTACGTGCTTGAGATGTTCCCCTACCCGTCTGGCCGAATCCATATGGGACACGTACGCAACTACACGATGGGCGACGTGATCGCGCGGCACAAACTGGCGACTGGGCACAACGTGCTGCATCCAATGGGCTGGGACGCATTCGGGATGCCTGCAGAGAACGCTGCGATGGCTATCGGCGGCCATCCCAAAGACTGGACCTACGGCAACATCGCCGACATGCGAGGGCAAATGAAACCGCTTGGCCTGTCGATCGACTGGTCGCGCGAATTCGCCACTTGCGACCCGGAATATTACGGCCAGCAACAGGCGTTGTTTCTGGATATGCTTGAGGCCGGGCTCGTCTACCGCAAGAACGCCGTGGTGAACTGGGACCCGGTGGACATGACTGTTCTGGCCAATGAACAGGTGGAAAACGGGCGCGGCTGGCGCTCGGGCGCTCTGGTCGAGCGGCGCGAACTGACGCAGTGGTTCTTTAAAATCAGCGACTATTCCGAAGAATTGCTCGGCGCGCTGGACACACTGGAAAACTGGCCCGCCAAGGTGCGGTTGATGCAGGAAAACTGGATCGGCAAATCGCGCGGCCTGCAGTTCAGCTTTGAACGCACCGATAGTGCCGAGCCGATCACCGTCTACACGACTCGCCCCGATACGCTGATGGGCGCGTCTTTCGTCGGCATCTCGCCCGATCACCCGATTGCCAAGCAGCTGGAGGCTGAAAACGCCGAAGTCGCTGAATTCGTGGCCGAATGCCGCAAGGGCGGCACCACCGAAGAAGCGATCGAGACCGCCGAAAAGCTGGGCTATGACACCGGCATCACCGTCAAACACCCGCTGGACCCGAATTGGGAACTGCCAGTCTGGATCGCGAACTTCATCCTGATGGATTACGGCACCGGCGCAATCTTTGCCTGCCCAGCCCATGACCAGCGTGATTTGGACTTCTGCCGCAAATACGGTCTGCCGGTGGTCGATACGTTCTTTGCACTGGACGATGACACCCCGGTGGACAAGATCGCTTTCGTTCCGCCGAAAACCGAGAAAGTCCGCTGGGTGAATCACTTCGCCGGCCTCACTGAGGCGACGGGTGACGAGGCCATCAACACCACCGTCGATTTCGCCGAAAAGGCGGGCTGGGGCGAAGGTGTCACCAAATATCGCCTGCGCGACTGGGGTCTGAGCCGCCAGCGCTACTGGGGCTGCCCGATTCCCGTGGTGCATTGTGATTCCTGTGGTGTGGTGCCCGAAAAGAAAGAGAACCTGCCAGTTCGCCTGCCCGACGATGTGACATTCGACAAGCCCGGCAACCCGCTGGATCGTCACCCGACCTGGCGCGACTGCGAATGCCCGTCCTGCGGGGCCCCGGCCAAACGCGAGACCGACACGATGGACACGTTCGTCGATTCGTCGTGGTATTTCGCTCGTTTCACCGCGCCCCGCGCCGAAACCCCGACCGATCTGGCCGAGGCCGAATACTGGATGAACGTGGATCAGTATATCGGCGGCATCGAACATGCGATTCTGCACTTGCTCTATTCGCGCTTCTTTGCGCGGGCCATGCAGATTACCGGCCACCTGCCCAAAAAGGCCATCGAGCCGTTCAACGCGCTGTTCACTCAAGGCATGGTCACGCACGAAATCTACCAGACCCGCGACACCAATGGCCGACCGGTCTATCACCTGCCCGAGGACGTGACCGACGGCAAACTGGCCGACGGTACCGAGGTCGAGATCATCCCTTCGGCAAAGATGTCGAAATCCAAGAAAAACGTGGTGGATCCGGTCAGCATTATCTCGGCCTTTGGTGCAGATACCGCGCGCTGGTTTGTGCTGTCCGATTCGCCGCCCGAACGCGACGTGGAATGGACCGCATCCGGGGCCGAGGCCGCCTTTAAGCACCTCAGCCGCGTGCATCGTATCGCCTCCGAGATTAACGAGACGGCTGTCCCAGCCAATGGCGAAGACGAAGCCCTTCTGCGTGAGATGCATAAAGCGATCCATGATGTATCGGGTGGCGTCGAATCCTTTGGCTTTAACGCGTCGATCGCCAAGCTTTATGCATTCACCAATACGCTTGCCAAATCCAAGGCGGGCAGCGAGGCCAAGAAAGAGGCAGCAAAGACACTGGCGCAACTGATGTCGCCGATGACCCCGCACCTATCCGAAGAACTCTGGAGCCTGCTGGGCGGCGAAGGTCTGGTAGCCACCGCCGCGTGGCCCGTCGCAGATGAGGAGATGCTGGTCGACGATACCGTCACCCTGCCCATTCAGATCAATGGCAAGCGCCGCGCGGAAATCAGCGTTCCATTGGAAATGGACAAGGCCGAGGTTGAAAAAATCGCGCTCAGCACCGAAGCTGTGCAAAAGGCGCTGGATGGCAATGCGCCGAAAAAGGTGATCGTTGTACCGGGCCGGATCGTGAATGTCGTTGTTTGACCGCAGAACCCTGTTGATGCTGCCGCTGGCACTCGCTGCCTGCGGCTTTGAACCGGTCTATGCCCCCGGTGGCGCTGGCGCGGCTCTGGACGGGCGTGTCACAGTATCGGCGCCGAATTCAACCAACAGTTTTCTGCTGGTCCAGAATCTGGAACAACGGCTGGGCCGCAGTGCAAATTCGGGTAACGCCTATAATCTTGATGTCGATGTCTCGACTGTAGTTCGTTCTGCCGCGATCACCCAGACCAACGAGACCAACCGTCTGAATATCGAAGGCACCGCGACCTACGCGCTGCGGTCGAATGAGACCGGGCAGATTTTGGCCTCGGGCCGGGTGAACAATTTCGTCGGCTATTCCGCAGCCGGTTCGACCGTGTCGACTCTGGCGGACGAGCGGGATGCGATGCAGCGGCTGATGGTGATTCTGTCGGACCAGATCGTAACCGAGCTTTACACCGTCCCGGGACTTGGCACATGAAGCTCAGCCCACGCGAGGCTGAGGGGTATTTTGCGCGGCCTGACGCCGACAAGCTTGGGTTGCTGATATACGGCTCGGATGCGATGCGTGTGGCGTTGAAGCGCCAGCAGGTTCTGGCGGCCCTTCTGGGCGCAAATGCCGAAGAAGAGATGCGCTTGACGCGGATGCCCGGCAGCGATCTGCGCGGCGACCCGGCCCTGTTGCTGGATGCAGTAAAAGCCGTCGGGTTCTTCCCCGGCCCGCGCGCCGTGTTTGTCGAGGACACCACCGACGTTGCCGCCCCTGCGATCCTTGCTGCATTCGAGGATTGGGCACCCGGTGACGCCCAGATCATCGTCACCGCCGGGCAGTTGAAACCCAGCTCGAAAATCCGCAAGGCCTTTGAAGCACACCCTTCTGCCTATGCGGTCGGCATCTACGACGATCCCCCATCACGGGCCGAGGTCGAACGGGTTTTGTCCCAGGCCGGGTTGAAGAACATCCCGACCGATTCGATGTCGGCGATAACCGAACTCGCAGCCGGAATCAGCCCCGGTGACTTTGCGCAAACCATTGAAAAGCTGTCCCTATACAAGCGCCACGACAGTTCTGACCTGACCATCGAAGATATCGAAGCCTGCGCCCCCCGCTCGACCGAGGCCGCGTTGGACGATGTTCTGAACGTGGTGGCCGAGGGCCGCGCGGGCGAAATTGGTCCTCTGATCCGCCGCTTGCAATCGCAGGGCACCAATGCGGTGACTTTGTGCATTGGGGCCACCCGGCATTTTCGTACGCTCTACGCCTGCGCCTCGGACCCTGGTGGGGCGGCGCAGGGTATCGGCAAGCTGCGTCCGCCGGTCTATGGCAAACGGCGCGACCGGATTCTGCGGCAGGCACAGGGATGGGGCGCGCCAAAGCTGCAAACCGCGCTGACCGTTCTGACCGATACGGACCTGTCCTTACGTTCCGCCGGTCAAACCGCACCCGCCATGGCATTGGTGGAGCGCGCCATGATCCGCCTAGCAATGCTGGCCCGGTCGCGTTAGCGCGCCAGCCACTGCACGGCCCCACGCCCGGCCCAGCGCCCGGTGGCAAGGCACGCTGTCAAAAGATAGCCCCCCGTCGGAGCCTCCCAATCCAGCATCTCACCGGCACAGAACACGCCAGGTTTGGTCGTTAGCATCAGGTGGTTATCCATAGCGTCTCGCCGGATCCCACCTGCGGTTGAGATCGCCTCGTCCATCGGGCGCAACTGCGCGCCAAGGATGGGTAAGTGTTTGAGCGACGCCGCTTCGCGCCCTTGCGGCGCACCTGCGTGCTTGGACATCTCATGAAACAGAGCAATTTTCTGTGGCGGTAGTTTCAGAGCCTTTTTCAGCCATTGAGACAACGTTGTTTTCGCGCTTTTTGCCTCAAACCTCGCCTGCAAAGCTTTCGCACCCAGATCGGGCACCAGATCGACATTAAGATCCGCTCCCCGACGCAGCGCCGGTGTAAGCGAATACAGCCCGCCGCCTTCCAGCCCGGTGGCAGAGATCGTGGCCTCACCCCTGCTGTGCAACCCTCCGGCCATCCAGCGCACCGATTTCAGCGCCTTGCCGAAATGCGGCTGCATATGCGGGCTCCACGCCACCGACAGCGCCGAATTCGCCGGTTCGAACGGGGCCAGCGACACGCCTTTCTCTGCAAGCATCTGCGCCCATTGACCATCTGACCCTAGCCGCGCCCAACTGGCCCCGCCCAGCGCCAGCACGGTCGCGTCGGGTTTGATAACCTGCGGCACCTCAGACGTGTCAAAACGCAGCGCGTCGCCATCCCAACCCAGCCAGCGCCAGCGGGTTCGGATCTGCACACCCGCCTCGTCCAACCGCCGCAGCCAGGCCCGCAACAGCGGCGAGGCTTTCATCACAGTGGGAAACACCCGTCCTGTCGAGCCGGTGAACAGCTCTTGTCCCAGCCCACGCGCCCAATCCTGCACGGCGTCGGCATCAAATTCGGCCACCATCGGGCGCAGCCAATCCGCTGCGCCGCCATAGTTGGGCATCAGCGCTGCGAACGGTTCATCCTTGGTCAGATTCAAGCCGGATTTGCCTGCCATCAGAAACTTGCGCGCGACCGAAGGCTTGGCCTCGGCCACCAGCACGTCGTGACCCGCTGCTGCAAGCTGCTCTGCCGCCATCAGACCCGCAGGTCCGGCACCGATTACAACTGCATGTGCCATTGCTGTCCTCTTGCCTTTCGCACGCCCTGAGCCACAGTCTGCCCCATGCCCGACCGCGACCCCATCTGCCCGCTATGTGACCGCCCCATTCCTGACGGGGGCGGAAGCCTGCACCATCTGATCCCAAAACTCAAAGGGGGCAAGGGCGGGCCTACGGTTTTACTGCACGTGATCTGCCACAAAGAGGTCCACGCCACCTTGTCCGAAGCCGAACTGGCCCGCGATTTCAACACGGTCGAGGCCCTGCGTACACACCCCCGAATTGAGAGGTTTCTGAACTGGGTGCGCAAACGCCCGCCCGACTTTCGCTCAAAAGTTCCGGGCAAGCGGCGGGGGCGTTGATCAACCCGGCCAGACGCGATCCCCGAAAGCATCGTGGATAGGGGCTTGCAGCCCTTCGATCTCGATCCCGCGACAATCCGGCGAGGGTGCGAATTGCGCACCTGCCACGTTCTGAAATTCCAAGGTCGTGTAGGGACGTTTCCACAGCCATTCCCGGTTCGCCACGGCCCACGGATCGGCATCCGGGGGCGTATCGTCGGTGAAGGCATAGAAATGCAGATCGAACCCATACTGGGCAACATCCTGCATCGACAAAAGGCGCATGCCCTGCGCGCGGCAGAACCTGTCCTCGGCCCCGATATCGCCTGTGCGCAGGGTGATCTGACCGATCCGGGCCTGCGCAAAAGGATCACTGGGGTCCGCCGCGTTGTCCGAGCGGTTGCCCTCAAAATCATGTTGCAGCAGTTCGATGACAAACCCCTCGGGGTCGGTCAGGTGGCACATATAGCCGATGTCCAGAAACTGCCGAGGGGTCGAGACCTCAACCCCCTGTCGCCGCAGAAAGGCCGCTGCCAGATCGACGTCGGGAAGGGTAATGCCAATCTTCCAATAGCGCTGGCCTTGGTCGTGGCTATAGCCCCCACCCCCGGGCATCAGCAGCAGATCAGCATCTTCGCCCGCATATCCCAGACGCAGGCTCGCCCCCTGTTCTTGCGCGCGCATGCCCAGAAGCCCAGTGTAGAACGCGGACAGGCGTTCAGGGTCCGCGACCCGAAGATGGATGGCAGATAATCTCATGGGCAAAGCTCGGCAATTCCAGCCGCGATTTTCGGATCGGCGCTCAGGCTGTCTAACACCAGATCCTGTGCCGTCTGAATCAATGCGCCAGGTTCAACCACACGATCGACCAGACCGAAGGCAAAGGCTTCATCCGCTGCGATCTTTTGCCCGGCCATCAGGATCATCTTGGTCCGGGATGGCCCGATCAGCGCTGCCATACGACCCGGATCAGACGGTTGAGGCAAAAACCCCAGCTTCATGACCGGGTAGAAAAACTTGGCCGTGGGCACGGCAATACGGATGTCACAGGCCAGAACCATCCCGTTGGCCCCGCCCGCCAGCGTCCCGTTCAGGGCCGCCACGGTCAGGCATGGCAGCGCTGCAATGGCTCCGGACAGACGTTCCCACAAATCCGAGGTTGCCAGCCCTGCCCGCGCCTCATCCAGATCGGCACCAGCGCTGAACACCTTGCCCGCACCGGTCAGGATCAAGGCGCGTGCCTCGGTCGCGGCTTCGGCAATTTCACAAAGTTCGGTCAGCATTGCCCCGGTCAGCGCATTGGCCTTTCCGGGGTTGTTCAGCGTAACGGTCCAAAGCCCGTCCGCCTTACTTAACTCAATCACGTCAGACCTACCCGTTGTCGAATGTCCTCGCGGCGTAGCGATATCTCATCACCCAGAAACTCATCGGCGTCCTTGGTGCACATCCATAGCAACGCGCGCGCGGGCCAATCGGCGGGGATGTGATCGCTCCACTCCAACTGGCTGACAGCGTTGATGCCGCTGGCTTTGATCACGCGCTGCATATCCGTGGCCACAGTACCCGGAGATAGCCCCATCGCGCGGATGCCGTGAATAGATTCCTCAAGATGCAAACACTCGGTCAGCATCTTCGCCCCGGCCTTGGAGGCGCAATAGTGGCTCCACGCCTCAATCGCGTTCGAGGCCGCGCCGGACGAGATGGTGATCACCGTCCCTCCACCGGCTGCCCGCATAATCGGCAACGCGGCGCGCATCCCGTAGAAAACGCCCTTGAGGTTAATATCGATCGCCTTACCCCAAGCCTCGACATCGGCATTCGACAGATGAAAGATCGGATCAATCACACCCGCATTGCCGATCAGCACGTCCAGCCCGCCAAAGCGGTCCACGCAATCGGCCACGGCCTGTTCGACCTGCGCAAAATCGCTGACGTCACATTGCAACGCAATCGCATTCTCCCCCAGCGAAGCCGCCAGAGCATCGATCTGGTCCCTGTTGCGCGCAACAAGGGCGACATTCGCCCCGGCCGCGGCAAAAACGCGCCCTGCTTCGGCCCCGATGCCGCGACTGGCCCCAGTTATCAGTACGGTTTTTCCTTGCATGTGGACCCTGTACCTCCGTTGTTTTGAGATTGTGTAAACCTCTACCTCGCTAACGGGGAAAGGGTCCAGCCCTTGCCCCTTGACGCCCGACGCCACAGGCACGACGATGCCCGCAAAATTGATCAAGAAGGGTTCTTGTAATGTCCGTTTTCCTTCGCCGCAGCAGCGGCGCTGTTTTGGCCTATGCCGTCATTTCCCAAGGCGCGTTTGCCGATGTTACTGCACAGGATGTGTGGAACGACTGGCAAAGCTATCTGTCCCAGATGGGCTACACGGTCGAGGCGCAGCAATCAGCCAATGGCAATGTACTTAGCATCACGGACATGAACCTGAACATGGTTCTGCCCGAAGAGGACAGCAGCTTTAAAATGCAGGTCCCGCAGATGACGCTGACCGAAAACGGCGATGGAACCGTCAGCATTTCCCTGCCCGAAACTCTGCCGATGACTGTCTCGGGTGAGGGTGAGGGAGAGGCGTTCTCGGCCAAGATCCTATACACCCACAAAGGTCTGAACATGGTCGTGTCGGGCAGCCCGGATGAGATGACCTATGACTACACCGCCGACACATTGGGGATCACGCTGGACGAGATAACGGCCAATGGTGAAACTCTGCCCAGCGACGTTTTGGGTGTGGCCGTGCAGCTTGCCGATCTGGCGGGCAGTTCGCGCATGAAGATCGGTGAAAACCGCGATATAGACCAGACCTTCACCGCCAGCGCACTCAGCTATGATCTGGCCTTCGACGACCCTGAAAACGACGATACCGGCAAGATCGACGGCAAGTTGGAACAGCTTGCGTTTGAAGGCACCAACGTTATCCCGTCGAATTTCGATGTCTCGGACCCTCTGGCCTTTTACCAAAATGGTTTCGAATTCTCGGGGCTGTTTACCTATGCCTCGGGCAAGACGGCCATCGCGGGAACCTCGGACGGAGAAGGCTTTGACATGAGCAGTTCCTCTGAGGGGGGGCGGTTCGGGGCCAGCTTTGACGCGCAGCGTCTGGCCTATGATCTGGAGCAGAACAGCACCAAACTGGCAGTGACCACGGCAGACCTGCCTTTCCCGATCGAGATTGCGATGGCCAATGCCGGGTTGAAATTCGAATTCCCGGTGCAGAAATCCGAAGAAATTCAACCGTTCGGCTTTGCCTTCAACCTGACCGATTTCACCATGTCGGACGTGTTGTGGAGCATTTTTGACCCCGCAGGTGCGCTGCCGCGAGATCCAGCCACCATTGCTTTGGATACGGCGGGCACTGCAAAAATCCTGACAGATTTCTTCGACCCCGAGGCAGTCGAGTCGCTGGCCTTGTCCGAAGACGCGCCGGGTGAGTTGCATTCGCTGAAGATCAACGAGCTGCTGGTGTCTCTGGTCGGTGCAAAACTGACCGGTGAGGGCGACTTCACCTTCGACAACACCAATACGCAAGAACTGGGCGGCCTGCCCACACCTGTCGGCAGCACCACATTGCAACTGGTCGGGGCCAATAAGTTGATCGACACGCTGATCAACATGGGATTGGTTGCGGAAAGCGATGCCCTGGGCGCACGGATGATGATGGGTCTGATGGCCGTTCCTGGCGAAGAACCCGATACGCTGAATTCCAAGATCGAATTCACCGAGGATGGCCAAATTCTGGCCAATGGTCAGCGCATCAAGTGACCTGCACTGTCAGAGGGTGGTCATCACCTGCCCTCTGACGTCCTTTCCGGTTCGAACCCGGTGACGATTTTCCATTGCCCTGAAATGCGCCCTGCGTTCACGCAACTTCGTTGTGCCCAATGGCATTGGGGGCCTTGCGGGACGCCCGGTCCGGGGCTAGGTCCAATACAACCACACCCGGAGGCCTTATGACCCGCGCACTCGAAGAAATCAGCCAGAACCTGCTGGATGCGGCCCGCAAAGCGGGGGCCGAGGCTGCCGATGCCATTGTGTTGGACGGCTCCTCCGTGTCGGTCGAGGTGCGCGCCGGGGCGTTGGAACACGCCGAACGGTCCGAAGGTACCGATCTTGGGTTACGTGTGTTTCTGGGCAAGCGGCAGGCGATCGTATCCAGCTCGGACAGCCGCCCCGAGACCATGACGGCAATGGCAGAACGTGCCGTCGCCATGGCAGGCGAAGCCCCCGAAGACCCCTTTACCGGCCTTGCTGAACCCGACCAGCTTGCCAAAACTTGGGACATGCAGGCGCTGGAGCTGTTCGACCCATCCCCCGAACCCACGGCCGAAGCCCTGTTACAGGACGCATTGGCCGCCGAGGCCTCGGCGCTGGCTGTTGATGGGGTGTCTCAGGTCTCGGATGCGGCGGCGGCCTATGGGACGCACCGGGTGCATTTGGCAGCCAGCAATGGATTTTCCGGCGGTTATACTCGGTCCAGCCGGTCAACATCCTGCGTGGCGATCTCGGGCGAAGGCACCGGGATGGAGCGGGACTATGATGGTGACAGCCGCACCTTTCAGACCGATCTGCGCGCACCCGACGAGATCGGCCGCACCGCCGGGGAGCGTGCGGTTCAGCAAGTGGGCGCACGGAAACCAACCACCGGCACCTTTCCGGTTCTGTTTGACGAGCGCATCTCGTCCTCGCTGATCGGGCATTTGCTAGGGGCCAGCAACGGCGCAGCCATTGCGCGCGGCGCATCCTGGCTGTCGGATTGTCTCGGCGAACAGGTTCTGCCCAAGCATATATCCCTGATCGAAGACCCGCATCGCCCGCGCATTGCCGGATCCCGCCCGTTTGACGCCGAAGGCCTGCCAACCCGACGCCGGGCGATTGTCGAAAACGGCGTTCTGACCGGGTGGACCTTGGATCTGGCCAGTGCGCGCAAGTTGGACATGACCTCGACGGGTAACGCTGCTCGCGGGGTCTCGGGCCCCCCGTCTCCCAGCAACTGGAACCTGAGCCTGACGCAGGGTGATCAAAGCAGGGCTGACCTGCTGCGCGATATGGGAACCGGGCTTTTGGCGACGTCGATGATCGGGTCAACCATCAACCCCAATACAGGCGACTATTCCCGCGGCGCATCAGGCTTTTGGGTCGAAAATGGCGAGATCACCTATCCAGTCAATGAATGCACCATTGCGGGCAATCTGCGCGACATGTTGAAACGGATCGTTCCGGCCAATGACGCTCGCCCCTATCTGTCGCGCGTGGTGCCGTCGTTGCTGATCGAAGGGATGACACTTGCCGGCAACTGACCTGCCCCTGCTGATCGACGCCGCATTGGAGGCCGGAAAGATCGCTACCCGCTATTCGGGCACCACGGCCCAGCGCTGGGACAAACCCGGCGGCGCGGGCCCGGTGACCGAAGCCGATCTGGCGGTGAACGCGATGCTGGAGCAGAAGCTGCCTGCTGCCCGGCCCGGCTATGGCTGGCTCAGCGAAGAGACCGAGGATTCCCAAGCGCGGCTTACAAAAGACCGGGTGTTCATCATCGACCCGATCGACGGCACGCGCAGCTTTGCCGAAGGCTCGCGGACCTGGGCGCATTCGCTAGCCGTTACAGAAGGCCAAGAAGTTACGGCAGCTGTTATATACTTACCCCGCCGCGACCTGCTTTTTGCGGCAGCCAAAGGGCAGGGAGCAACGCTAAACGGCACCGCAATACGCGTGTCTGGCATCGACGATCTGAACAGCGCTGAAGTTCTGGCAGCCAGACCAAATATGGACGCCAGCCATTGGCGCAATGGCACAATTCCCGGCTTTCAGCGCAACTACCGCCCGTCGCTGGCTTATCGCATGGCTACGGTTGCGCAAGGGCGGTTCGACGGGATGCTGACGCTGCGCCCAAGCTGGGAATGGGATATCGCCGCCGGTGATCTGATCATCCGCGAAGCGGGCGGAGTGTGTTCCGACCGAATGGGCGGGCCGCTGCGCTTCAACAACCCGCATCCCCGCCTAAATGGGGTCGTCGCTGCAGGGGCCGCCTTGCACAGCCGTATAACCAACATGCTGGAGCCGGAAAGCACCGGGCCCTGGTCATGACCAAGACGCGCTCGATGAGCTTGACGGCCTATCGCGTCCTGTCTTGGGGGGTGTCCAGCGCAGGAGACACCGCCTACGCCCCACGCCCCGGGGGTGAATTGATCTGGATACATATCGGCGCACGGGATCGGCAGCGGGCAGTGGTTGATTTTTGTCAACGCCTGCAACAGGTCCGACCCGATCTGTCGATCCTGTTGACGGCCCCGCCGGATGCAGACCTGTCTCGCTGGCCGTCGGGCGACTTTCCCCTGATCAACCTGCCATCCGAACAGACCGGCGCCGCGCGCGCCTTTCTAGAGCATTGGCGCCCAGATATCGGCCTTTGGATTGGCGGCGGGCTGATGCCCAACCTAATCACGCGGGCGCAGGAAAGGGGCATCCCTCTGATCCTTGCCGAAGCCGCCTATCACTTCAACATCGCACCGGGTGGACGCTGGCTGCCAGACCTGACCCGACTGACCTTCGACAGTTTCACCTCCATCCTAACCACGAATAACGAAGCCGCCCGGCAAATCCGCCGGCTGGGTATCTCGTCCTCGAAAGTGGGCACAGCTCCGCCCCTTCTGGTCAGCCCCAACCCCCGCCCCTGGCCTGAGGATGAGTTGATCGAGATGACGCATGCCCTGTCTGGTCGCCCCGTGTGGCTGGCTTCCTGGGTGCAGGACAAGGAATTCATCTCGGTTCTCAGCGCCCATAGGCAAGCGACCCGAATGCTGCCCAGGCTGGCCCTTGTGCTGCATGTCGCGGATATCTACGAGGCAGCCCCGCTGCACCGACGGCTTGAGGCGATGGACCTGCGCTGCGTCAACTGGGATGAAGGCGGAACAATCGAGGACAACACGCAGGTGATCCTGTCCTCGGATGCCGAAGCTTTGGGTCTCTGGCAGCGCGTTTCGGCCGTGACCTTCATCGGCAGCACGCTGGAGCGGGGGTCAGGCGGGCAGGATCCGTTGATTGCGACTGCCCTGGGCTCGGCGGTTATTCACGGCCCGTTTGTACATCAACACCAACAGATATACGATCAACTTGACTGGGTGGGTGCCGCAAGAGTGGTCAGAAGTGCAACCGAACTGGGCGACGCTGTTGTGGAAAGCCTGGCCCCGGACCGCGCCGCCGATATGGCGCTGGCCGGATGGCAGGTCGTGACCGAGGGCGCACCGCAGGCGGACCGCCTGATCGAATTGGTGCAGGACACATTGGATCAGCGGGGATCAGATCATGCAGGCACCTGATTTCTGGCATACCGCACCCGACCGATTGGCAATCCCGGCACGACTGCTGTCTCCGATTGGGCGACTTTACGCGGCCGCAACCGCCCGGCGCGTTGCGGCCCAGCCGGGTCTAACACCCGGTGTGCCGGTGATCTGCATTGGCAACCTGAATGCGGGCGGCACCGGGAAGACCCCCACCGTGATCTGGATGATCGAACAGTTGCGCGATGCGTGGCATCAGACCCATGTGGTCACACGCGGCCATGGCGGATCGCTGGACGGGCCGGTGCGCGTTGATCCGGGCAAGCATACCGCAGCCGAGGTCGGGGACGAGCCGCTGTTGCTGGCCGCCTTTGCCGATGTCTGGGTGGCAAAGGACCGCGCCGCCGGGGCCAAAGCCGCCGCCGAGGCCGGAGCGACGGTGATCGTTCTGGATGACGGGTTTCAAAACCCCTCGGTCGCCAAGGATTTCTCGGTCATCGTGGTGGATGCCCAGCGCGGGTTCGGCAACGGGTTGTGCCTGCCTGCCGGACCGTTGCGCGAACCGGTCGATGTGGGCCTGAAACGTGCCGATCTCGTCCTGTCACTAGGGGATGCCGCCGCGCAGATCGAATTCACCAACAGATGGGGGCTGAAGCTGACCGTTCCCCACGCCACGGGTGTGGTCGAGGCGCTGCAAACCGGGATGGACTGGGCCGACACGCCGGTTCTGGCCTTTGCCGGGATCGGCCACCCGGAGAAGTTCTTTGCAACCCTGCGCCAGCAAGGCGCAACCCTGTTGCGGGCCGAAGCACTGGACGATCACCAGCCACTGACCCCGGCCTTGATGACCCGGTTGGAAAATGAGGCACGCCTGCTCGGTGCACAGATGGTCACGACCGAGAAAGACGCCGTCCGCCTGCCCGCAGCGTTCCGCAGCAAGGTCATCACCCTGCCCGTTCGCCTAAATGTCGCGGACGGCGACAAGGTCAAACAAATGCTCTTGCAAGTTGCCCCATCGCCCTAAAAAGCGACCAGCCGAAAAGAGCTGGCCGCCAAACAGGCTTAGCTGCCCAGTTCGTCTTCGATCAGCTTCTTGAACGCGTCATACGACTGGTTCTCGACCGCTTTGCCGTTCACGATAAACGACGGAGTGGCCTGAATGCCGTCACGCTCGGCGTTTTCCTGGTACCAGGCCACCAATGTGCGGGCACGATCGCCATCCTGAAGACAGGCTTCAAGCTGGTCATTGTCGATCCCGGCCAGACGCCCGATCTTGCGCAGTTCATCCACGATCTCAGCCGGGCCACCCGCGCGGGTCCACTCGGACTGGCCTTCATAGATCAGATCCGAGATGCCAAAGAACTTGTCAGGACCCGCACAGCGCGCCACCATCGACGCCCACAGGCCGTAGCGGTCGAAATACACCTCGCGGTAGACAAACTTGACCTTGCCGGTGTCGATGAAATCCTTCTTGAGTTGCTTGTACGGCCCTTTGTGGAAATTCGCGCAATGCGGACAGGTGTACGAGGCATATTCGATGATCTCGACCGGCGCGTCCTCGGCCCCCAGGGTCATCTCGACGATGGTCGAGGTGTCCAGCTCGGCCTCTTGCGCCTTGGCGCTGCCGATCAGCGAAAATGACGCGTTTGGTGACGACAGCAAAAAGCTGCCTGCGGCAATGGCGACGGCCGCGCAAATTCCGGTTGCAATACGGCTCATGTATCAGCCCTTTCTCAGCGTTTTTGTTTGGATAGAACGTTACGACCCAGACGTTCAAGGGCTGCACGCAGGTCGCCATCATGGACGTCTTGCGCTGCCCGGTCCGCCTCGGCCGCGATTTCCGGTTTCAGTGTGGGTTTCACCACTTTCGGTTTGTGATCGAAACTGGCCTGCCCCTCGGCAAATCCTGTCGGAGCGGTCTGGGTGATGCGCACCCGGCTGATGGCGTTATAGCCATAAACCGCGTTGACCTTGCCCCGCAGTTGTTCCTTTTGCATCTCAAGCATCGGGGCTTGCGGGCCGGTGGTCAGCACGGTTAGCGTCGCCCCCATGCCGCCTTTGCCATAGCCCACGTTCACAGGGCGCGCGATGGCAGCCATATCCTGCCCTACGATTTCGGCCCAATGGGTCAACAGGCGCGACACAGCAAAGCCCCGGCTTTCACCGGCGCGTCTGATCTGGTCGTTCAGCAATGTCGCGGTGCGTTTGAACCCGCGGGTCGAAGAACGTCTGCGCTGCATCTGGTTTCCAACTCCTGCACCACTATTGTAGAGGGCAGGACACCGGGCGCCAGCGAAACCCGACAGGGAGATGATTAAAAATTGCGTGACACAGGCGAATTTGACGTCAGCAGCGAATTGCTGGACTGGTACGACCGCCACGCCCGCAAGATGCCGTGGCGCGTCAGCCCCGTTGACCGCGCCGCCGGAGTGCGGCCTGACCCCTATCGCGTCTGGCTATCCGAGGTGATGCTGCAACAGACCACCGTGGCCGCCGTGCGAGACTATTTCATGCGGTTCACAACGCGCTGGCCCACGGTGCAGGCGCTCGCCGCCGCCCCAGATGATCAGGTCATGGGCGAATGGGCCGGGCTGGGCTACTACGCCCGCGCTCGCAACCTGCTGAAATGCGCGCGAGCGGTGGCTGAAGATCACGACGGCATCTTCCCAGACACCTATGACACGTTGCTGGCCTTGCCCGGCATCGGCCCTTATACCGCCGCCGCAATCTCGGCCATCGCCTTTGACCGCCCCGAAACCGTGCTGGATGGGAATGTCGAACGCGTCATGGCCCGGCTCTACAACATTCACGACCCGCTGCCCGGCTCGAAACCTGCGCTAAAGAACAAAGCCGCAACGCTGACACCTGACGTACGACCCGGAGACTACGCGCAAGCTGTCATGGATCTGGGGGCCACGATCTGCACGCCCAAATCACCTACCTGCGGGATTTGCCCGCTGCGCGATCCCTGCCTGTCGCGCAAGGCCGGAACGCAGGCTGACCTGCCGCGCAAAACGCCCAAAAAACCAAAGCCCACGCGCTATGGCCATGTCTATATCGCCCAGCGTAACGATGCCGCGCTGCTGCTTGAGCGTCGCCCGGACAAAGGCCTGCTGGGTGGGATGTTGGGCTGGCCCGGATCAGATTGGTCGGATGCGCCAGCCGAGACACCGCCCTTCCCGGCGGATTGGCAGGCACTGCCCGGCGAGGTGCGCCACACCTTCACCCATTTCCACCTGATTCTGCGCATCTGGACCGCCCCCCTGCCGGAAGATCTAGCCCCGAATGACCTGATCATCATGGACAAACACACGTTCCGACCCAAAGTTCTTCCAACTGTGATGCGCAAGGCGCTTGACCTCTGGCTCGGGCAGTAACAGGTTTTTCAAAAAGGCCTCTGGAGCATCCCAGAAGCGGTCATTCGGAGTTGGCGCATGATTTCATCCGACACCCTGTCCCGCTGGCAATCAGCGCTGCCCTTCTGGGTATCCTTCATGCTGATTCCCATAATTTGGATATCGGCCACCCTTGGTGGCTGGTGGGTTCTTCTTGTGCCGATTTTCACCTGGTGGGCCTTTGCCATACTGGACCTGCTGACCGGGCTGGAGCTGAACAACGCGGACCCCGACACCCCTGACAAAGGCCTGCGCTGGTACATCCTGCTGACCAATATCTGGGTCCCGGTGCAGTTCATCACGCTGTTCAGTCTGATCTGGTTTGCCACTCATACTGATCACCTGTCCTTGGCGTCCAAGATCGGGTTGTTCTTCGGCATGGGCGTCATCTCTGGCACAATCGGGATCAACTACAGCCACGAACTGATGCATCAAAAAGGCCGGTTCGAGCGTTGGCTGGGCGATATTCTTCTGGCCATGGTCCTGTATTCGCATTTCCGGTCCGAGCATCTGCTGGTGCATCACCGCTATGTCGGCACCCCTCGAGACCCAGTGACCGCCCGCTATAATGAAGGGTTTCACCGCTTTTATCCCCGCGTCCTGCGGCAGTGCCTGACCTCAGCCTTCAAGGCCGAGCGCGACAAGCTGGCGCGGAAAGACCGCCCATGGACGGACGCTTCGAACCCCTTCTGGCGCTATTGGGTGTTGCAGGGCGGTATGGTGCTGCTGGCTCTTGGGGTCGGAGGGTGGTCCGGCGTCGCCCTGTTCCTGCTTCAGGCCGGTGTCGCGATCTGGCAGCTGGAGTTGGTCAACTATGTCGAACATTACGGCCTGACCCGCAAGCATCTGGGCGATGGGAAATACGAACACGTCAAGCCGCAGCATTCCTGGAATGCATCACAAAAAGCGTCAAACTGGCTGCTGATCAATCTGCAACGGCATTCGGACCACCACTATAAACCCAATCGCCGTTTTCCCCTTTTACAACACCATTCCGAAGACACCGCTCCGCAACTGCCCTACGGTTACCCTGTGATGACCGTCGCCGCCATGATCCCACCCGTTTGGCGGCGCGTCATGAATCCGCGCGTTCGCGCCTGGAGACGCCACTACTACCCCGAGGTCAGCAACTGGAAACCCTACAACAAATCGCAAAACCCGCTGCCTCGAGCGTGACCGCAGCGCGCGCCCGCGCGCTGCCCGGCCCAACGATCTGCCTTGCATCTATGATGCAATTCAGATCGGCGGAAGCGCCCGCATCACCCAGATATCCATGGGGTGCTCAACCCCGCGCACGGTCTGGCCCGGCAGCTTTTCAAACCCCTCTGTCAGGGTCGCGGCATTGTGTCCTTCCATTGTAAGCTGGCTGCAAACCTCGTCGCTCAATATCACCTGAGCCATTTTGACTCGGGTCAAAGCCTCGAGCTTGGCCGCCACATTGACCGCGTCTCCGATCACTGCAAATTCCAACCGGTTCGCGCCGATATCGCCCAAAACCACCGGCCCATAGTGCACTCCGATACCCACGTGGATTTCCGGCTCACCCGCGCGGCGCCTGTCAGTATTCCATTGATTGATCACACGGGTCATGTCGCGCGCGCAGGCCACCGCATTGCTGGCATCCAAAGGCGTCGGCACCGGCGTGCCAAAGGTCGCCATCAACCCGTCGCCCAGATATTTGTCCAACGTGCCATGATGGCGAAACACTTCAGTTTCCATACGCGCATGAAACCCGCGCAGCACCTCGATCACTTCATAAGGATCACGACCCGCCGCGTATTTTGTAAAGCCCACGATATCAATAAACAGAACCGCAATACTCTCTTTTCGCACCTGCTTCAGCGGTTCGTCATTCTGGCTCAGCTCATCCACCACATTGGGCGAGAAATAGCGCGACAGGTTTGCCCGTTCCCGCTCAAGCCCGGCGTTTGTCATCAGCAAGCGATTCAGCCGCCTCATCGAAATGCCCAGCGTGACCGCGACCATGATAAAAACAACCACCTGCTGAATCCGTTGCGAGGGCATAAAACTGTTTGGGTCCATCAACTCAGCCACATCCGGGTACTCTGCTAATGCTTCGGCAACGCGCTCGCTGATACCGGGGATCGGCGTGGCGACCCACCATGCAATGATCCAGCCAACGGTCCACATCATCGCGGTCCAGGACCCGATCGCCACAACCGTCCGCCAAGAATAAGCCAATGTCCCGGCGGCCAGAATGATGAAGAAATACTGGAAGTTGTCGAACCGGTACTGCATCGCCAACGGGCGCACATCGTCACTGAACGGGTTCGGGACGATCATCCCCAGCGTCATGATTAGAAGGTCCACAAAGATCAGCAACAACTCGGTCCGCGACTGCCCGACCTGCCCCGCCCGTCGGATCAACCAGCCATTGGCGCAGATCAGCAACAGGATGAAATGGTACCACAACACCTCCCAATGAGGGTTCAGGAATACCAGCAGAATGCCGGTCAACCCCATAGCGATCCAACGCGCGCGTACCGCCAGCTCCAGTCCTTCACGCTTGTGTCTCTCTAGCGCGGCCTCGGTGTATTTGTTGTCCAAGTCGACCGGATCCGGGCGAGTGACGAAAAACCGGCTGAAGCGGGATTGACTGGCTGTGGTGTCCGACATGGCTGAGGCTCCCTCGATGCGCGGCGGGCTTTGCAGAAGTCATATAGAAGTGAGAATGTGTTGAAAACAAAAGACCCCGCCGAGGATCGGCGGGGCAAGGCTTAGTGCCTTGTGTCAGGCCACAGGCACCGGCGGTATTCAGTTGTGCATTTCAGCCCGGATTTGCTGACGCAGCACGTCGATCGGCACGGTCTTGCCGTCGCGTTTGAAGCACCAATAGGTCCAGCCGTTACAGGAAGGCGCGTTTTCCAAATGCGCCCCCACCTGATGGATCGAGCCTTTGACATTTTGCCCGACCAGTGTGCCATCGGCGCGCACCTTGGCCTTGTGACGCTGGTTCATGGAATAGAGCTCTTCCCCCGGACGCAGCATGCCGCGTTCGACCAACTGGCCAAAGGGCACGCGCGGCTCGGCGCGTTTGCTGGCGCTGACTTCCAGCGCCTCGCGGTCGAATTTGCGAACCTTGGCGATGCGTTTTTCGGCCACTTTGCGATAACTTTCCTCGCGGTCGATCCCGATGAACTCGCGGCCCAGCATCTTGGCGACAGCGCCGGTCGTGCCCGTACCAAAAAACGGGTCCAGCACCACATCGCCCGGATTGGTCGAACCGACCAGCACCCGATGCAGCAGCGATTCAGGCTTTTGCGTTGGATGCGCCTTATCGCCGTTTTCATCTTTCAGACGTTCATGCCCGGTGCAGATCGGCAGCACCCAGTCGCTGCGCATCTGTACGCCCTCATTCAGCGCCTTCAGCGCCTCGTAATTGAACGTGTATTTCGCACCTTCACGTTTGGACGCCCAAATCATCGTTTCATGCGCATTCGTGAACCGCTTGCCACGGAAGTTTGGCATCGGGTTCGATTTGCGCCAAACCACGTCGTTCAGAATCCAGTATCCCGCATCCTGAAGGGCCGAGCCAACCCGGAAGATGTTGTGATAAGAGCCAATAACCCAGATCGCCCCATTGGGCTTCAACAGACGATGCGCTGCTTTCAGCCATTCGCGGGTGAACTGGTCATAGGCCCCGAAGCTGGAAAACTGATCCCAGTGATCATCAACCGCATCCACCTGAGAGTTGTCCGGGCGGTGCAACTGGCCTTTCAGCTGCAAATTATACGGCGGGTCCGCAAAGATCAGGTCAATCGACGCCTCGGGCAGGCTGTTCATCACATCGATGCAGTCCCCGGAAAGAATCGTGTTTAAAGGGAGCGCTTTTGCGCCCTTTTTGGTGGTCGTAGTCATATCACTGCCTCAAGTGTCCACGGCGCTTTTGCGCTCATTTGGTTGAGACAAGGATGAGTCAAAGACGAATCGCCGTCAATTTCTTTTTTGAATCAGCAGCTTACGATTTACTCTTGATACAAGATATTGTGGACCGGTTTAAACGAACGTCTATGGTGTGGGGTCACACCAAGATTTCGCAGCGCTTCGCGATGCATTTTTGTCGGATAGCCCGCATTCGACTCCCACCCATAGCCGGGATGCTGTTGCGCCAAATCCACCATCACCTGATCGCGCCAGTTTTTCGCAAGGATCGAGGCCGCCGCAATCGACACCGACCGCGCATCGCCTTTGACAACCGCTTGCGCAGGGATGGTCAGCCCGCGCGGAATCATGTTCCCGTCGATCAGCAGAAAATCCGGCTGAGGGTTCAAAGCGGCCACCGCGCGCTCCATTGCCAGATGCGAAGCGCGCAAGATGTTGTGCTCGTCAATCTCGGCCACTGTCGCCTCGGCCACTGCGAAATCAGCCCGGTCGCGAATGGCCGCATCCAAAGCCGCGCGACGTTTGGCGGTCAGCTTCTTGGAATCATTCAGTCCCTGAGGTATGTCGACCGGGTTCAGAATCACGGCTGCGGCAACAACAGGCCCGGCCAAGGGGCCCCGGCCCACCTCATCCACCCCGGCGATCCGAAGAAACCCGTCAGCCATGGCGGTCTGTTCAATATCGTAGGTTGGTGTCGTCATCCTTTTGGAAAATCCTGTTTCGGACCTTATCGCAACAAAAAAGAGAGGGCGGCTTGCGCCACCCCCTCCTGCGCGGCGCTTCTGCGACGCCGCTCCTGCTCGAAAACGGTTACTTGTAAACGACACGATAACCTTGCTGGCGCAGGCAGGCGGGTTCATAGGCCCGCTTGACCTTCTTGCCATTCCAGAAACCGACTTTGCACTCTCGCGGCAGGCTATTGGCATATTTGTAGTGTTTCTTGAGGCACCCGGTTCCAAGCAATTGATGACGGGGTGAATAGTGATCAAAGGTGCGCAGACATTTCTGCGGCAGGTCGTATTTCGCCAGATGGTGCGGGCGGGGACGCACCGGGTGATGGGGTTGGATATGCGTTTGGTGACGGCTGGCGCGTTTCTTGTCCTTTTCCTTGTTATAGTAGTGAACGCCCGCGCCGATGATGGCGATGGCGGCCAGACCGCCCAGAATATCCTTGGCATCCGCAGCCCGCGCCTGCGAGGCTGAAACACCCGTAACAGCGACGGCAGTTGCGATGATCAGGGCGATAAATTTCCGGTGCATGATGCGTGTCCTTTTGACCGTGTTGCGACTAACCCGGCTGGGCTCGTGAATTCGTTGGGTCAACACTGGGTTCACCGCCCTCCGACAAGCAATATCGGGACATTGTTATCGAATATCAGGGCCCGCAAACCCCTTAGGATATTGAATATCAGGGCAACACATGCGCAGGATGCAGCCTATGAAACCTATCCTCTCTTCTCTGGCCTTCGCGGCCCTGATATCGCTCGGCACGGCGGCGTCTGCGGCGGATTGCTTTGCGGATTACAAAGCCAAGCAGGACAATCCATTGCGATTGCATTACGGCGTCATGCAGGTGTCGTCCTGCAACAAGGGTCAGGCGCAACAAGAGGTGTCCCAGCGGCTGCGCACCTCGGGCTGGACCCTGCTGAACGTGATGTCGGTTTTCGGACCGGAAGGGTTGGACAAGAGGAAGGCCGATGCCGGAAAATTCTATCTCCGTTACTGACGCGCGGCGATCCGGGGTACGGTTGGTCGGCGCTGGTATTGCCGCGATTGTCCTGATCTTGATCACTGCCGCCGTCTTCCTGTTCTGGTCCCTGCCCGACGCAAACGCGTTCAATGCCCGGGTCGAGCGGTTGTTCGTCGAAAGCGACCTGACCACACAGGCCGAGATCCGCCTGCTGGAAATTCTGGCGCAATCCGGCACTGCATTTGCCGACACCTTGTCCAGCTACCGTATGGTGATCTTCGTGCTGTTGGTCTTTGCCAGCGCGATGCTGGTCACTGCGTTGGTGTTTTTGGTGATGCTGGTCCTTCTGAACCGCCGCATGGCCCAGATCGAGCGTACCGGTATTCAGGTCACATCCCTGCTGATCAGCCGTGAGGAAAACACCGTCTACCTCAACAATATGGATTTCAAACTGACCCCCGCCGCGATGGAGACCCTGTCGGTTCTGGCGGAATCCCGTCTGGATGACGAAGTCCTGTCCGGTGCCCAGATCGAGGCGGTGATCTCGGGCAAGGACGCCGCCGATTGCGAAGAGGCCGCCGGGGCAACCCGGATCAAACGCCTGCGCGACGCGCTAGGCAATCAGATGGTCAGTGAGTTGCTGGTCAAGAATATCGCCAAACGGGGATATATGCTGTCGATCGAAAAAGACGTGATCCAGATGGTCTGACCCCGCCGCCGCGCACGCCGCATGTGCAAAAAACTGTGCGCGGTCCCTCTTGGCATTCCCGGTCCGAAGTCCCATCCTTATAGGACCCCGGACAGGGAGGTCGATGATGAACGTCCACACCACTCCGCATTCCACAGGCTATCGCATCTCGGTTGAACGGCTAAAAGGTCGGATCGCAATCTACCGTGGTGACGTGCTGCTGGCTGAAAGTGCCAACGCCGTGGTGATGTATGAAACCCGCTTGCCTCCGACGATCTACATCCCCCGCGCAGATGTGACTGTCGAATTGAGCGAAGAGACCGAATTGCAAACCTTCTGCCCGTTCAAGGGAACGGCAACCTATCATGACGTGGTCCTTGGGGATCAGCGCCTTGCGAACTCGGTCTGGGCGTATGAGGACGCGCTGCCCGAAAGCAAGGCCATTCAGGGCCATATCGGGTTCCTGCCCAACGCCTATGACCGGCTTGATCTGGGTGGCAATACGCTTGAACAACCCCAAGACGGCAATATCAGCGGCCCTTTGATTGACTGGCTGATGCGCGGCGCCTCGGAAATCGAAACCTCGGAAGCCTTTACCAAAGCGCTGTCCGAGAAGATGCTGGAGCACGGCATTGCCATTCAACGCCTCAGCATTTTGGTCTGGTCGCTGCATCCGCTGATCGCGAGCAAGCACTACATTTGGGAAAAGGGCGAGGATGAGATCTCGACCAATGTGCCAACCTATGAAATTCACGACCATCCGGCCTATATCAACAGCCCGTTGCGACATGTCTCGAACGGGTTGGGCGGAGTTCGCCAGCGGCTGAGTGACGACAACCCGTATAACAGTTTTCCCATTATCGAAGACCTGCGCGCCAAGGGTGCGACCGATTACGTCGCCATGCCCCTGCCATTTTCCGATGGTCGCACCAATGTTCTGACTCTGACCAGCGACCACCCGGATGGGTTCACGACCGAGAATCTAGGTCTTGTCTTTGAATGCTCGGCGGTGATTGCCCGGTTCTACGAGGTGTTCATGCAGCGCGAAAATGCGCAGGTTTTGTTGGAGACCTATGTGGGCAAGCGGTCCGGCGCGCGGGTTCTGGGTGGTGAAATTCGGCGCGGCGACGGGGATGAGATCGACGCCGCAATCATGTTCTGCGATCTGCGCAACTCGACCCGATTAGAGGAAAAACTGGGCCGCACCCGCTATATCAGCCTGTTAAATGGGTTTTTTGAAACCGTTTCGGGCATCGTGCATGACAATGGCGGCGAGGTTTTGAAATTTATCGGCGACGCTGTTTTGGCCGTGTTCCCCGCAGGTGAGAACTCGATCACGGCCCGTGCCAATGCGCAGCGCTCTGCTATCGGCATTGTTGAAAAGCTTGGTGAGTTTCGAGCCTCGGGGTCAGACGCCCATTGCGATTGCTCGATCGGCGTCGCCTATGGGCGCGTGACCTATGGCAATGTCGGATCCCGCGAACGGCTTGATTTCACCGTAATCGGACAGGCCGCCAACATCGCCGCGCGATTGGGGGAATATGGTAAGACCGTGGGTCACAGGATCGTCGTCTCATCCGACATTGTCCCCGCCTGCGCCGACGCGCTGCCCCTCGGGGAAGTCGCGCTCCATAATGTGTCTCAGCCGGTGCCATCCTTTGCGCTTAAAACAGCGGCTGATCACATATTGGACGGGCGAACACCGAAACCCTAGCCACCCAAAAGGATCAAAGCCGTCTGCGCGGGCGATATCGTATTTTGTAGTTGCGAGATCTGGCTGCGCGCCAGATACCTGTCCGTCAGTTCGGCTATGGCCCCGTCATCCGTGAACTGCGCCAGATCGTCCGAGCCCGTCAGGCGCGATAGCCTGTCTTTGAACACGCTCAACTGTTTATCGATATCCAACTGGCCCAAACTGGACGGAAGTCCAAGCGCGGTTTCCATCATATTGCGCAGCGGTGGCAAACCCATCAACTCAAACCACTTGGTATCTGCACTGCCCTCCTGCGTCGCCAGATCTGCCAGGGCGTGCTGGGCAAAGAGCGAGATACGCATGGATTCGTCAGATTGACCCACCGCGACCTCAAATCGGGACACGACATTGTCCCGCGCAATGTCCTCCATGAATGTGACCAAGCCGGTTCTACGAATTTCCCCCGGACCAAGACCGAACGCTTCGGAAAACTCACGATACCGTTTGTCAGACAGCCGGTTTGACAAGGCGTCATCCGCTGAAGTGCCGTCTGACAGCACCTTCTGGATGAAAAACCGATTGTTGATATCGTCCTCCAACCCGAAAGCGCCTAATGCCACCTGCAGCAACCGCCGATCTGAAACCAAATCCTCGGCGGTCTGCACTTTGGAGATATTGTCCAGAAAATACCGCGTCTCGCGTTCATTGACCGCTGAGGTTGCGAAACTGTCGAGTTGCGCGTCATAAGTACGCTGCAAAAACCGCCAGCCAACCAGACCGCCAGAAGGTATGACGGGCTGAAAGGTCATTGCTGATAGGCCATCAACCGCTCTTCCCGCGGCAACAACGTACGCAGGGACTTGAGGCATTTGTAGAATTGCTCAGCCAAAAGGGCTTCTGTGGCCTCAGCCAACACCTTTCGGCTATCGGCGTCAGTGAACACCTGGCTCAACTCCTCGACACGTCGCAGCAGTTGTTGGCGCGCCTGATCCGGCTCCATGTCGCCCGACAGCACCAGCTGTGCCGCATAACAAACGCGGCGGACGGGCGTGTTCACTTCATCCGGGTGAATAGCATCGCGCAAACGCAGGACATTGGCTTGCGGCGTCATAATTGAAAACCGGCTGCGACGGTCCCCGTTCTCGACGACCACGCCGTTGATCAGTACCCGTTCTTTCGGGGCAAGTTTCAGCACCAGCCCACCCATCAGGTTGCCCCCATCTGCCTGAGCCCGCGCAACACTGCCATATTGATCTCCAACAAGGGTTCAACCGTCGCCTTGTTGCCCAACACCTGACCGCTGTGCTGCTCGGTAAATTCCGCAAGGTAAAAAATCCGCGCGCGCAGATCATTGGGCAGCGCATTGTCGGAATCCGCGACGCCACTGGCCAAGACGTTCCACAACCGACGGTTTTCGTGCAACGCCTGAACAAAAGTTCCGAAATCGGATTTCTGACGAGCTGCTGCTGCCTTGAGGCGATGCGTAATCTTGGAAATCGCCTCGTATTCGGTGTCGCGCGGCGTGCGCGTCGGGGCGGCGGTTTGTACGTAGGCACGCTGTGCAAGAGTTTGCGGTATCACTTGAAATCCTTCCAATGGGCCGTCTTAGGGCGGTCAGAACCGGGGCGCGTTTCCACGCCCCGGCCAAGTTCCGAAGATTAACGGAACAGCGACAGGATCGACTGCGGCGCCTGATTGGCGATCGACAGCGACTGGGTGGCCAGCTGCTGCTGCACCTGAAGGGCTTGCAGACGGGCCGAGGTCTCTTCCATGTCAGCGTCAACCAGCGAGCCGATACCGGATTTGAACGAGTCCGCCAGGTTCGAGATGAACTCTTTCTGGGTCTCGATCCGGCCTTGCGACGAACCGAAGGCTGCTGAAGCATCAATCGCAGTGTCGATCAGCGATTCGATGGTTCCCAGCGCAGCCTGTGCGCCTGCATCCGTGGACACGTCTATCGAAGCCAAAGCACCCAGGCCACCCGCGTTCGCATTGGTGAACTGCGCCGAAACTGTCACGTCACGGTCCGCATCCGCGCCCGCTGTGGCAGTACCCGTTACAAAGGTCAGCGTGCCAGGAGATCCCGAGTCGTAGTCAATCGCGACGCCGGTAATGCCTAGGGAGTCGATCTGATTCTTCAGGCCAACTGCAACGATGGCATCCGTATAAGCCGCATCGTAAGTCCCCGAGGGGTCCAGATCAGCGTCTTGAACGGTGTAGGACGCAACCTTGTCGCCAATCGTGATTGACACTTTGTCGCCCGCCGCAAAGTTGTCGGTAGAGCTGTCGATCACGATATCTCCGGTGCCGCCGGACTTGTCCATCGTGAAACCCGCCGCATCGTTGTCAGAGGTCACATTGTCCGAACCCGCCAGAACACCCTTACTGGTATAGCCGCCGGTCGACAGGTTTTGCGACGCAACCGAAATCGACGATGCGGTCACATTCCCCGCAGAGTCGCGATCCAGAGACGCCAGGATCGAGGCTGTACCGGCCGAACCGTCAACCAGGTTCAGACCATTGAATTGTGCAGCGCTGACAACAGAAGAAATCTGATCTTTCAACGCAGTTACGTCATCGTTGATCTTGGCCCGATCCACGTTGTCTTCTTGCGCTGCGACGATCTTGCCCTTCATCTGGTTCAGAAGATCAGTCACGGTTTCCGAAGCATTCCGCGCCACTGCAACAGTCGATTCGCCCAAAGCTAGGCTGTCTTTAATCGCGTTGAATCCTTTGACGTCGGATTCCATAACTTTCGAGATCGCCCAAACCGCTGAATTGTCCTTGGCCGTGGCAACGTCTTTACCGGTCGAGATCGCGTTCTGGGTCATCGCCAGATTTTTGTTGACCGATTTCAGAGTCTGCAGCGCAACCATTGCGCCATTGTTGGTCAGAATGCTGGACATAGCTTCTTCCTTTTTACGTATGGGCCCTTTGCGCCCGTGCTAACCCCGCACCACTTGCGGGCTTTAACGTCTTTCTGATCTGTGCGATCCGCCGTCCGGCTGTTCGCGCCACTTGCTGTTTCAAGTGCCCGATCACCTTGGCCCCTGATCTCCTAACGGAGTGCTAAAGCCCCTAGGCTGGAAATTTTGGATTTGAATCAAACCGCCACCTAGGCGCGTTTTTCCAGCTTGGCGTGGCTGCGCACGGCAAAATCGCTGCGCTGCCCGTCGGCACCATAGGTGCTGAATTCGCCGTGTACCCGGCGCAGTTCGGCCATGCGGTCTGCAACGGCGCGAATTCCGTCCGCTGCACTGCCAAGCAACGCCTGATTGCGCGCGACCTTGTCTTGCAGACGAATCAGATCTTCGCTGTCCAGCACCTGCAAATCATTGACTGCATCGATAAGCTTTTCCTTCTCGGGCGCCATCTGGGTCAGCTGATCCAGATCACCCTGCACCAGCGCGTTGCGCTCAAGGTCCAGAACCTCTTCCAAAGACTTAAGAAGCCCCATGTCAGGTTTGGTCGTCATTGGTTGTCTCCATCATTGATTGAAACAGAATTTCCGACAGGCCCACGCCACCGGTTTCGGCCAGTTGGCAGGCCTGATGCTGGACAAGGAACGAGGAAAACTGATCTTCGCCCGCACCGCCTCCGAACGAACTGCGTGCCTCCCCCAACCCGGCGGAATTCAGCATTTCCGACAGGAATGCCGCCTCAAGCTCGACCGCTGCGGCCTTGATTCTATCCGCCGAGGACGCGGGCATTGCAGGGAAGGCTGGTGCTGTAATCTTCATCGCTTTCTCCGAAATTTGCATCGAACTTTCTCGATCAAAAAGGAAAGCAGTTAAAATAAACGTAACTTCCTGCGGGCAGGTTTGTGGCCAGACAACCTGAGTGGGAGCAAAATGCCCAATCCTCTTACAGCGGTGATACCCGCCCAAAATAACGCCAAAATTTCTCCCCAACCTGCCGATGGTTCGGGACAAAAGGCCGATATGTCTTTTCAATCCGTTCTGGATGATCAGGCGCCGCCCGAGCAGAGCCTATCCGAACCGACAGAAGATCTTGTTTCTCTGCTGGATACCGAAACGGTGCCCGACTCGGATGGGGAAGAAGCCAAAGATCTGCAGATAGTCGTGGAAAAAGGTTTGCCTGTTGAAACAGGTTCGCAGACGATCAAATCGCACCCACTGTCGCGACCTGATGCTGCGCCGGCGGTCGCTGGGATTCCGCACAATTTGGCGGAAACAGGTGATAGCATACGATCTGACGAAGCTCTTGCAGAACCTCCAAAGCGCAATATGGGCGATCGACGCGCCGAGGTATCGCCTGTTTTCAACGATGACTTGCCTGAGGATTCACCAAATCTTCCGACATTGCCAAAAGCGGAGAGCAGGTCAGTTCCTGCTTTTGCAATCGCTGCGGCTCCAACGCCGTTTTCCGCAAAGAAGGAAGTTCTAACTTCGCCGATTTCCCAGGAGCCACATGTTGAGTCGGCTGCAAATCCAAAACCACCTGCTGCACCGACCCAAGTACCCAACCTTATGCAGATGCAACTTCTGGTATCGGAAAATGCCGCTGCACACACCGATTCAACTCCTCTCCCCGAGGTAGAGGACGGCCTGATCGTGAAGGAAACCGGCGCGACCGCATCGGTGCGCGATACGGCGACGACAAATCTGCCAGCGACCGCACGGTCCGAGGTTGCTCGGGCCATTGCCGGACAGATGGCGGCAGCGATTACCGCACGGCCTCAATCAGGTGCGGTGGAAATCGCGCTGAACCCCGAAGAACTGGGGCGCGTCTCGATGGTTCTGAATGGGCGTGATGATGGGCTGCATCTGACCATCGCGGCGGAACGTTCCGAGACGCTGGACTTGATGCGCCGCCATCTTGCTTTGCTTGAGGCCGAGTTCAAAAGCCTCGGCTTCGGCGATCTGTCTTTCGATCTTGGCAACTCCGCCGACAAGGGACAGGACCCATCGGACTCCGGCGAAAATTCTTTTTCTGAGACGGTACAATCCGAACTCACCTCTGCCGCTCTCCAGCGCCCGGTCAACCTTGGCACGTCCGGGCGCATCGACATAAGGCTGTGACCCATGATCTCTCCTATCGCTTCAACCACGCAGAACGCCAATCCATTGGCGGCGTCCTCAGGTCAGACGGCCGCGCTGGCCTCGGATTTTGAGACCTTTTTGCTGATGCTGACCGCTCAGGCCCGTCACCAAGACCCGTTGGAGCCGCTGGATTCCTCGGAATACGCCGCACAACTGGCGCAGTTTTCGATGGTGGAACAACAGGTGCAGACAAATGACCTGCTGACGGCCCTGACCCTGTCGATGAGCAGCATGAATCTGGAGGAACTAGCCAGTTGGGTCGGCATGGATGTGCGCAGCACCTCTCCATTCCAGTTCGACGGCGCGCCGGTGACACTTTACGGCCAGGCCGCTCCGGCGGCGGACGGTGCCGTTCTGGTTATCCGCGACGCAGACGGGGCCGAGGTTGAACGGATCACCGTTCAAACCACCGATTCCGTGTTTGTCTGGGCTGGAACCAAAGAGGACGGCACGCCGCTTCCGGCTGGAACCTACTCTGCCGCATTGGAAAGCTATGACGGGGAAGAGGTTCTGTCGACGCAGCCCATGTCCTCATACGCGCAAGTGATCGAGGCGCAGGTGGGCGAGGATACGGTGTTGCTGACCCTCGAAAACGGGCAGGTCATACCGGCCGGTCTGGTCTCGGGCGTTCGAACCGGAACTTGATCTGCGCGCCGGGACAGGCCAAAGCTGTGCAACGCGCGACTCAACTCCTGACCCGGTGATCCCTCTGCCCGCTTCAAACGCACCTCCGCCCCGCCTTGTGGATGATCTGTGCCGCTCAGGTCTGGTCGAGGCCGGGGCGCGTTTTCAGACCCTTTATGGCGGGCGCACCAATCAGGTCTGGAAGGTTCTGGGCGGAGACGGAGACAAGGTGCTCAAACTGTATCGTTCAGGGCTGCGCAATCCTCTGTTTCGAAACGATGCCCGGCTTGAGGCGCTCTGCCTTACGGAGCTTGCCCCCTCAGGGTTTGCCCCGCGCTTGCGGGCGGCGGGGCAGGATAGTGATGGGCATTGGGTGTTCTATGATCACGCGCCCGGTGCGCCCTGGCAAACCGGGGCCGCGCAGGTGGCTCAATTGCTGCGCAGGCTGCACAGTATGGATATCCGGATCGACGCACCCGACGGATGCAATGGCAGCGACGACCTACGGGATCATACGCGGCGCATTCTGGGTCTGTGCAAGACACAAGTTCGCCAGCGGTTGGAACAGCTTCGCCCGCAGACCCATGTTGCCGCCACGCCGGACACGTGCCTCATCCATGGCGACCCGGTAGCCGGAAACATCCTGGTTTCGGATATGTGTCTGACGCTGATTGACTGGCAATGCCCAGCGCTGGGGGACCCCTGCGAAGATATCGCCTTGTTCCTGTCCCCAGCTATGCAGCGCCTCTATCGCGGGGCACCCTTGACGCCCGAGGAGGAGGCGGCGTTTCTGACCTCCTATGACCAGCCTCAGATCGTCGCGCGTTTCAACGCGCTGCGCCCCTGGTATGCATGGCGGATGGCGGCCTATTGCTTGTGGCGGGTCGAGAACGGGGCCGACGATTATGCCGCCGGGCTAGAACTGGAAATCGCGTCCCTCTGACCGCGCTACAAATCCGCAAGCCCCATCATCGCGTAGGCAGGCGGCATCAGGGCGCGTCGCCACCGCCCCAGGGGGAACCGACCGGGCCTGCGGGTCATCGGCTCTGGCAAGTCCGGGTTATGCCCCAAAGCCAGTTGAGCCAGAGCCCGTCCGCAAAAGCTTCCCATCGCGACACCGTTGCCGTGATAAGCAAACCCGGCGAACATGCCAGGCTGATCTGGCACCGGACCGGCATAGGGCATCAGGTTGCGGGACAGGCACACCATCCCCGACCACATATGAGTGACGTCCACCCCGCGCCACTCGGGAAACATCGCAGCAAAGTCATGGCGAACCTTTTGGCGAATGCCGGCCTCGGCACGCGACGAGGACCGAAGGCCGCCGCGCATTCCGAACAGGAACCGACGATCCGGCATCAGGCGGAAATAGTGCAACAAATTCCGGGTGTCATATGACATCTGATCCGAAGTCCAACCCTGCGCCTGCAGTTCGGCCTGCGTCAAAGGCCGCGTCACCAGAACGGTCGACTGCGCAGGCATATAACGCCCAGACATCCAGGCCGGAACATCCTCGCTGGAATATCCGTTGGTGCAGATCAGAACGTTTGCCGCCTGTATCCGGCCAGTTGGCGTCTGGACATCAAAGCCGTTCGCTGTTTTGACAATTTTTGACACCGGGCTTCTCTGAAAGAGCTGGGCGCCGCGCGCTTTGGCGGCGTCTGCCAGTCCGTACAGGTACTTCCTTGGGTTCAGACCAAACCCGACGGGGGTGGTATAGCCGCCATGGAACGCGCCACCGAACCCCAAGGCGGGCAGGTCTGCAGCTTCGTGCAAAACACCCAAAGCCTCGGCGCTTTTCCTCAGCCTCTCCATTGCCCGCGCATTGTGCGCCAGTTGGGTTTCACCTTTGGAATGGGTATCGGCGTCGATTTCATAACTGCTCAGAAGATCGGCGACCAGATGGACGGCATCTTCCTCGGCCTGCGCATAGCCCGCTGTCGCCGCCTCACCGAACAGACGGGTCATGGCCTTGGGGTTAAGCTTCGACCCGCCCAGACAACAGAACCCACCATTTCGGCCAGACGCCCCCCAGCCGGGCGTTTCGGCCTCAAGCACTGCGACGGATGCCCCGGCCTTGGTCAGATGCAACGCGGCGGACAGGCCAGTGAAACCCGCGCCAACAATGGCTACGTCAACGACCAAATCCCCAGACTGTTCCGGCCAATTGGGGGCGGCAATTGTTTCGTCCCACCAGCATCCCTGCCTTGGGCCGGGACCATAGGTATAGTCCGGAAACAGCCGTTTCATTCGGCCCGTGCCGCGGCCATTTCATCCTGCTTTTGTCGCATCATGGCGCGTTTTGTCACCAGCGACGCGGTAATGACGCCCACTGTCACGACGGCGATCATCAACGTTGACAGCGCGTTGATCTCGGGGCTGACGCCCAGCCTGACCGCCGAGAAAATCTTGATCGGCAAGGTCGTCGCCGACGGCCCCGAGGTAAAGGACGCAATCACCAGATCATCCAGCGACAGGGTAAAGGCCAGCAACCAGCCGGAAATCACGGCAGGCGCAATGATCGGCAATGTCACTAGGCGAAACGCTTGCGCGGGCGAACAACCAAGGTCCAGAGCGGCCTCTTCCAGCGACTGATCGAACGTCACCAAACGCGACGAGACAACGACCGAGACGAAACACATCGAAAAGGTCGTATGCGCCAGAACGATGGTCAGGATACCGCGATCCAGCCCGATGCCGATGAACAGCAGCAGCAGCGACAGGCCGGTGATTACCTCGGGCATCACCAGAGGGGCGTAGATCATACCGGAGAACAGCGTTCGACCGAAGAAACGCCCCCCACGCACCAGCACATAGGCGGCGGCGGTGCCCAGAATGGTCGCCAGCGTAGATGAGAACACAGCCACCCGGATTGTCACCCATGCCGCATCCAGAAACGCCTCGTTCTGGACCAGCTCACCATACCATTTGGTCGAGAAGCCAGCCCAGACGGTGACCAGCTTGCTTTCGTTGAAGGAAAAGATGATCAGGATGATCATCGGGATATAGAGGAACGCAAATCCCAGCGTCAGCGAGACCGCGTTGAACCAGCTTAGCCTGTTCATTGCTCGGCCTCCGTCTGTTTCTGCTGGTTGCGCTGGAACAGCACGATTGGGATCACAAGGATCAGCAGCAGCACTACGGCCACGGCGCTCGCCACGGGCCAGTCGCGGTTCGAGAAGAACTCCTCCCACAAAACCTTGCCGATCATCAACGTGCCTGACCCGCCCAGAAGCGAGGGGATGACGAATTCACCAATCACCGGGATCATTACAAGGAAACAGCCTGCTATGATACCGGGGCGCGACAGCGGGATTGTCACAAGCCAAAAGGCTTGAACCCGCGAACAACCAAGGTCTTCGGCGGCCTCGATCAGGGATTCGTCCATCCGTTCCAGCGCCGAATAGATCGGCAGGATCATGAACGGCAGATAGGTGTAGACGATGCCGATATAGACGGCAGTGTTGGTGTTCAGAATGGTCAGCGGGGTCGAGATCAGCCCTGTCCACAGCAGCAACTGGTTCAGATAACCTTCGTTCGACAGGATACCCATCCACGCATAAACGCGGATCAGGAACGAGGTCCAGAAGGGCAGGATCACCAGCATCATCAGCGTCGGGCGCCACTCGGCAGGCGCGCGGGCCATGCCATAGGCGATCGGATACCCCACTAGCAGGGTCAAAAACGTCGAAATCAGAGCGATTTTTACGCTGGACAGGTAGGCTTTCCAGTAAAGGTCATCCTCGGTCAGCCAGACATAGTTTTCCAGGTCAAGCTGGCTGAAGAAATCCTTGATGCCCGACCAGCCCTGCGAAAAGTCCAGCGTCGGCGTATAAGGCGGAATCGCCAGCGCGATATCCGACAGCGAGATTTTCAGGACGATGAAGAACGGCACCAAGAACAGCGCCAGCAGCCAGACATAGGGGACGGCGATCAGAAAGGCGCGGCGCATCAGTCGGCCAGCAGAACCGCAGCCGTTGCTGTCCAGGACAGCCAGACCGGGTCTTCCCACGTGAATGAACGGCGCGAGATACGGCGGGTATTGGCCGTCTGCGCCTTGATGATCGTGCCGTTGGGCAATTCGACGTGATAGGTGGACAGGTTCCCCAAATAGGCGATGTCATGGACCTTGCCCTGCACCGCATTTATCGCGTCCGCCGGGCGGTCGGCCGAGATAGTTACCTTCTCGGGGCGGATGGCCAGATGACAGGCCTGCCCCCGCGCAAACCCTTTGGCCGAGGTCGCGGTCAACGGGGCCTGCCCTTCGGCCCAATCGATCTGATAGGTGTCTTCACCATTGGCGGTGGCGCGGCCTTCAATGATGTTCACGTCGCCAATAAAGTCTGCGACATAGACCGAGTTGGGGTTCTCATAAATCCGGTCCGGCGTGGCGACTTGCATCAGCTGTCCCTGATCCATTACGGCCACGCGGCTCGCCACGGTCATAGCTTCCTCCTGATCGTGGGTCACGATGACAAAGGTGGTGCCGGTCTTTTCCTGAATATCCATCAGCTCGAACTGCGTGTCCTGCCGCAGCTTCTTGTCCAGCGCGCCCAACGGTTCGTCCAGCAGCAATAGTTTTGGCGCTTTCGCCAAAGACCGTGCTAAAGCGACCCGCTGCCGCTGCCCGCCCGAGATCTGGTGCGGTTTACGACGCGCGAATTGCGTCAGCCGGGTCAGGCGCAGCATTTCTTCGACTCTGTCCTCAAGGTCGCGTTTGGGCATGTTGTCCCGGCGCAGACCAAAGGCGATGTTTTCCCAGATGCTCAGATGCGGGAACAGTGCATAGGATTGGAACATCATGTTCACCGCCCGCTTGTTCGGTGGGATCGGGTCGATATCCTGACCGCCCAACATGATGTGGCCTTCGGTGGGCGTCTCGAACCCGGCCAACATCCGCATCATTGTGGTCTTGCCGCAGCCCGAAGGCCCCAGAAGAGCGAAAAATTCTTTCTCGAAAATATCCAGAGACAGGTTGTCGATTGCCGTAAAGTCTCCAAACCGCTTGGTGACATTCTGGAATTGGATCAAGGGTTTCGCCTGTGGGTCTTCCCACGGCGCAAAGACGTCAGAGTTCACTACAGCCCCCGTTCGGCAATCTTGGGAAAAACGGCAGGGCGGAAAACCCGCCCTGCCTTAGGAAATCGGATCAGGTACCCGATTTGATCTTGGTCCACAGACGGGTCACAACCCGCTGCGTTTTTGCCGGGTAGGGCGTGGTGATGTAGAGATTCTGCATCGTTGCGTCGTCCGGATAGATCGCCGGATCGCCGATCACGTCTTCCTCAAGAAACTCTTGCGAGGCCTTGTTGCCATTGGCGTAGTACACATAGTTCGACGCCGCAGCCATGTTGTTGGCATCCAGGATGAAGTTCAGGAACTTATGCGCACCTTCCGGGTTCGGTGCATCCGCCGGAATCGCCATCTGGTCGAACCACATCAGCGAGCCTTCGGCGAAGGGGTGATATTCAATCTCGACTCCGTTGTCGGCCTCGGCGGCACGGTCACGGGCCTGAAGAATATCACCCGACCAACCCACGGCCACGCAGATATCGCCATTGGCCAGCGCGTTAATGTATTCCGAGCTGTGGAATTTCTGGATGTAGGGGCGCACGCTGGTCAGCACTTCTTCGACCTTGCCGATCACCTTGGGATCATGGCTGTCAGGGTCTTCGCCCAAAAATTGCAGCGTCATCGGAATCATTTCCGCGGGCGCATCCAGGAAATGAACGCCGCAACCGGCCAGCTTTTCCATATTCTCAGGTTTCAGCACTAGTTCCATGCTATTCAGCGCAACATCGTCGCCCAGCAGCTCACGCACTTTGCCAACATTCACACCGATCCCGGTGGTGCCCCACATGTAGTTGATCGAATAGGCGTTGTCGGGGTCATAGCCCGCAGTGCGTTCCTGAATGACATCCCAAAGGTTGCCTGAATTGTCCAACTGCGACGTATCCAGTTGCTGGAAAGCCCCAGCCTGGATCTGGCGCTGAAGGAATGTGCCCGAGGGCACAACCACATCATAGCCCGATCCGCCAGCCAGCATTTTGGTTTCCAAAACTTCGTTGCTGTCGAACACATCGTAGATCAGCGTCAGGCCGGTTTCGGCCTCGAACTTCTCCAGCAGCTCCTCGTCGATATAGTCCGACCAATTGTAGACACGAACCTCTTCGGCGAAGGCCGCCGAAGTCCCCAATGCGATGACCGCTGTCAGTGTCAGCGTTTTGATTGACATTTTCTTCTCCCTGCAAGTGTGCGGGTATTTTCCCGTTTTTTTGGATTTGATCAAGTTTTGCGTTTTCCCCCGATCCATCGTATGGTTTCACGAGGTCAGATTCCTGGCAAGTCAACATAGTCGAAAATAGGGTAAACCACTTGGATTTGATCAAAAATAAGGCGGTTTCACAGGTCTCCGGGGATCAGAAACAGCCGGCGCATGAACAGGTCTATCAGACACTGCGCGCACAGATCATGTACGGCGATCTGGTGCCCGGACAGCCTGTCACCATACAAGGACTGACTGATTCGCTTGGAGTTGGCATGACCCCTGTACGCGAGGCGATCCGAAGGCTGATCTCGGACGGCGCACTGGTGTTTCAAGGCAACCGTCGGGTCAGTGTACCTTTGCTGAAGGACAGTGATGTCGGGCAAATGATTTTCGCAAGAATTGCAATAGAATCAGAGCTTTCCAGACGTGCGACCCTTAACATGAGCAAGGCCGAGATAGACGCGCTCGCCCGCATCGATCAACGATTGGACCGCACCATCGCGGACGGAGATGTCGGCGGCTATCTGCGCCTGAACCACCAGTTCCACCAAACTCTGTACGCTCATGCTGACGCCCCGATTCTGAACGATTTGGCCGAAAGTCTGTGGCTTCGGTTCGGCCCGTCCCTACGAGTCGTATGCGGCCGGTTCGGAACTCAAAGCCTGCCGGATCGCCATAAGGACATCGTCTCGGCACTGCGTGATCAAGACCCCCAGCGCGTTGCAAAAGCCACCGCGCAAGACATCGAACAAGGGATGGAACTGATGGCCGGAGCACTATCGACGTCCTAGAATAATGCGATTCGATTGACAGGGAAAAATTTGATCATATTGTGATCGCCAACCGCTCTTGCAGGAGATTCCCCGATGTCGACCATCACCAACCACATGCCGACCGCCGAGTTGCAGGCGCTGGACGCTGCCCACCATATGCACCCTTTCTCGACCAATGCTGACCTGAGCAAGGACGGTGTGCGCGTCATTACCCGTGCCAAAGGTATCTATTTGTCCGACAGTGAAGGGGAACAGATTCTGGATGCCATGGCCGGGCTTTGGTGCGTGAATATCGGCTATGGCCGCGATGAACTGGCGGATGCCGCCGCCCGCCAAATGCGCGAGCTTCCCTACTACAACACCTTCTTCAAGACGACCCATGTCCCCGCCATCGCCTTGGCCAACAAACTGGCCGAACTGGCGCCAGGCGATCTGAACCATGTGTTTTTCGCAGGCAGCGGGTCCGAGGCAAATGACTCCAATATCCGCCTCGTTCGCACCTATTGGGCCGAAAAAGGCCAGCCTGACAAGAATATCATCATCAGCCGCCACAACGCCTATCACGGCTCATCCGTAGGCTCAGCGTCGCTTGGCGGAATGGCTGGGATGCATGCTCAGGGCGGCATTCCGATCCCAAATGTCCATCATATCAATCAACCCAACTGGTGGGCCGAGGGCGGCGACATGGCACCAGAAGAGTTCGGCCTGGCCCGTGCGCGTGAATTGGAAGAGGCGATTCTGGAGTTGGGCGAAAACCGCGTTGCAGCCTTCATCGCCGAACCCGTGCAGGGCGCGGGTGGCGTGATTGTAGCTCCCGAAACCTATTGGCCGGAAATCCAGCGCATCTGCGACAAATACGAAATCCTGCTGATCGCCGATGAGGTGATCTGCGGCTTCGGTCGCACCGGAAGCTGGTTCGGCTCACAAACCATGGGCATCCGCCCGCACATCATGACCATCGCCAAGGGCCTCAGCTCGGGCTACGCCCCCATCGGCGGGTCCATCGTCAACGACGACATCGCCAAAGTTATCGGCGATACCGAATTCAACCACGGCTATACCTATTCCGGTCACCCTGTTGCCGCTGCCGTGGCGTTGGAAAACCTGCGCATCCTCGAAGAGGAACGCATAGTGGACCACGTCCGCGACGTCGCCGCCCCCTACCTGAAAAAAAAATGGGAAGCTCTGACCAGCCACCCGCTGGTGGGTGAAGCGAAAATTGTCGGCATGATGGGCTCAATCGCCCTAACCCCGGACAAATCCAGCCGTGCAAAATTCGCATCCGAAGCTGGAACGATCGGCTTGATCTGCCGCGAGCGCTGCTTTGCCAACAATCTGATCATGCGCCATGTCGGCGACCGCATGATTATCTCGCCACCGCTGATTGTGACACCTGCGGATATCGACGAAATGTTCCTGCGCATCCACAAATCACTGGACGAAGCGCATGCAGAAATCACCAAACAGGGATTGATGAGAGCCGCCAATTGATCCGCGCAGCTTCATCTGGCCAAAAATATCTCGAGGGAGTCGCGGCCTGCCGCGGCGGGGGCAGCGCCCCCTTTACCTCAACCGCTCAAGCAACCGCAGGGACGGGTAGCCATCCGGCACCAACCCCTGCGCGAGCTGATATTCTCGCACAGCATTGGCCGTATTTGGGCCCGTGCGTCCATCCACGCCCTGCGTATCAAACCCGGCTTCAGTCAAGCGGGTCTGAAGCTCTTTCTTCTCGGTAAAGCTTAGCACCCGGTCGCCACGTGGCCACGCGCCTTGAAACGGCGCGCCACCCGCCAAACGGTCTGACAGGTGCCCTACCCCGATCACATAGGCATCCGCGCTGTTGTACTTCTCGATCACCCGGAAATTGTCGAAGACCATCAACGCAACCCCTTGCCCGCCAGCAGGCAGCAGGATCGCGGCCTTACCATGGTTGGGAACAGCACGGCCTTGCGGTGTCACCACCCCCTGCCGCGCCCATTGCGATGGTTTCAGAGTATAATCCCGCCGCGCCTGGCTATAGTCGAACCCTTCAGGCAACCGCACTTCGACCCCCCAGGGCTGACCCTTTTTCCACCCATGGCGCGCCAGATAAGACGCGGCCGAGGCTAGTGCATCCGTTGGATCATCGGCCCAGATATCCCTGCGACCATCGCGGTCGAAATCCACCGCATGTTCCAGATACGAGGTCGGCATGAACTGCGTATGCCCCATCGCACCCGCCCAACTTCCAACCATATTGGACGGCGCTACATCCCCGGCCTCGACAATCTGCAAAGCCGCAACCAGCTGCGCCTCGAAAAACTGCGCGCGGCGGGCGTCAAAGGCCAATGTCGCCAGCGAGCGGATCGTCTGATCCCCGCCTTTGAATGATCCATACGAGGTCTCAAGCCCCCAGATCGCGGTCACAACCTCTTTTTCGACGCCATATTTCTTTTCGATCTTGTTCAGGGTTTGACTGTAGTCATCCAACCCGGCACGCCCACCAGCGATGCGTTTGCTCGACACAGCGGAATCCAGATAGTCCCAGATCGGTTTTGAGAACTCGGCCTGATTGCGGTCCCGTTTGATGACGTCCTTGTCATAGGTCAGCCCGGTCAGTGACCGGTCCAAAGTACCCGCCGAAATCCCCTGTTCCAGCGCCCGTTTGCGAAAGGCGCCCAACCATGCCTGAAAGCGTGCGTTTCCTTCGGTTGCCACCCGATACTCCTGTGCCGATGGCCGCAAGGCCGGACGCAGCGAAACCGTCACATCCGCCGAGGCCACCTGAAAAGCCCCTGACCCGTCTTCTGCGTGACCCGGCGATACCTGCAAAAGGGACGCCCATAGCGCGACGGTCACGGCGCCGCTGATGCTTTTACGCATGTCGAATGTCCTGATTACTGCTCAAGGCCAAGAATAGCGCAAAACGGGAAATTCACAAAGCGCGCAAAAGACCGATGCGCCGTGTTTTGCCCAGCGAACGCATGCTGACGGCACCGGTTCGTGACCTGAGGCCCGGCCAGGGCGCCTACTTCTGCCGGCGCTTGCGTTCGACCTTGCGCTTGATCTTTTCTTTCTTTCGCTTGTTGCTGAGCGCCTTTCGCCGCGCGCCGCGTTTCACCGGACCCCGCCCACGCGGCAGGGTCTGATCGTCGATGGACAGCAGCTCCAGCTCCAGCCCGCCCGTAACCGGCGTCGCCTCAGTCAGGCGCACGGTGACGCGTTGGCCGATGGCGATAATCAGCCCGGTGTCTGATCCCATCAGCGTCCCGGCCTCGCGGTCGAAATGAAAAAACTCACGCCCCAAGGATCGCACGGGCACCAACCCATCAGCGCCGGTTTCGTCCATTTTCACAAAGGCCCCGAACCGCGCAATACCACTGATACGGCCGGTGAACTCGTTACCCACCCGCTCGCTCAGATAGGCGGCCAGATAGCGGTCGGTTGTGTCACGCTCGGCCATCATCGAACGCCGCTCGGTGTCCGAGATATGGGTGGCGGTTTCGTCCAGCCGCGCGATTTCATCTTCGGTCAGCCCATCCTTGTCCCAGCCATGGGCCGAGATCAGCGCGCGATGCACGATCAGGTCCGCATAGCGGCGGATGGGCGAGGTGAAATGTGCATAATTCCGCAGCGCCAGACCGAAATGGCCGAAGTTTTCGGGGTTGTAATAGGCCTGTGCCATCGACCGCAGGGTCGTCAGGTTGATCAGTTCCGCATCTTCGGTTCCAGCAGCGGCGTTCAGCAGCGCGTTGAGGTGACGGGTTTGCAGCACCTGCCCTTTCGCAAGGTTCAAACCGGCAGCCTGAGCCGTTTCCCGCAGGCTCTCCAGTTTCTCGGGCGCGGGTTCTTCGTGGACGCGGAACAGCAGCGGGCGGCGTTTGGCAATCAGCGTTTCAGCAGCGGCCACGTTGGCGAGGATCATGAACTCCTCGATCAGCTTATGCGCATCCAGCCGGTCGCGAAACGCCACGCTGGTCACTTCGCCGGTGTCGCTGAGGACGATCTTGCGTTCGGGCAGGTCCAGCTCCAATGGCTGTCGCACCGCACGCGCGGATTTCAGCGCGGCATAAGCGGCATAGAGCGGTTTCAGCACCGTCTCCAACAGCGGCCCAGTGCGGTCGTTGGGAGTACCGTCGATGGCCTCCTGCACCTCGGCATAGTGCAGTGATGCGGCCGAGCGCATCAGCCCGCGCACGAAACGGTGGCCGATCTTGTTGCCCTCGGCGTCGATCTGCATCCGCACGGCGATACAGGCGCGCGGGACGCCTTCGTGCAGCGAGCACAGGTCGCCCGACAGGCGGTCCGGCAGCATCGGCACAACGCGGTCGGGGAAATAGCTGGAATTGCCGCGCTTGCGTGCCTCGCGATCCAGTGCGGTTCCAGGCTGCACATAGGCGGCGACATCGGCGATGGCGACCCAGATCACATGACCGCCGGGGTTCTTCGGATCATCGTCCGCATGCGCATAGCACGCGTCGTCGTGATCCCGCGCATCTGAGGGGTCGATGGTCAGCAGCGGCATATCCCGCAGGTCTTCGCGGCCCTTCAGACCGACGGGTTTGGCCTTGTCAGCCTCGGCGATCACCTTGTCCGGGAAGTCGTCAGGGATACCGTGCTGGTGGATTGCAATCAGCGAGACCGCCTTGGGCGCGGTGGGGTCGCCCAACCGTTCAACGATGCGGGCGCGGGGCAGGCCCATGCGGTTCTTGGGCCCGGCCTGTTCGGCCTCGACCAACTCACCATCCTTGGCGCCATGCACCGCACCATCTGGGACCAGCCATTCATTCTGGCCCGCTTTGTCGATGGGCACGATCCGCCCGCCTTCGGCCCCTTTGCGAAAGATACCGACGATCTTGCGCGGGTTGGTGCCAATGCGGCGGATCAGGCGGGCCTCGTAATTGTGGTCTTCCTCATGCACCACGGTCAGGCGGGCCAGAATCCGGTCGCCCTCGCCCAGCGCCGGGTCACTGGCGCGGGTGATCAGCATCACGATGGGTTCGACCCCTTCGCCATGCCACTCCAAAGGGCGCGCGAACAGGTCGCCATCGGCGTTCGGAGCCTTGACCTGCAACACACTGACCGGTGGCAGACGATCAGGGTCGCCATAGTTGCGCTTGCGCTTTTCCAGATGGCCCTCAGCCTCAAGCTCGCGCAGGATGCGTTTCAGGTCGATCCGCGCCGCGCCCTTGATCCCAAAGGCTTTGGCGATATCGCGTTTCGAGGTCAGGGTGGGGTTCGCCGAGATCCAGTCAAGGACCTCCTGCTTGGTGGGTATGCGACTCATATATTTGGCGTAACACGGGCGTGCGACGGCGTCATGACCAAAAACGGTTCAGGGTTTCAGATCCGCCACCGTGTCCACATCTCGCAACGGGTCCAGCAGCGACACCCGCGCGCCGGGGATCGATGCCAGCGTATCCGCCAGCGCATGTTCTGTGGACCAGCGCACATTGCTAAATAGACCGTCGGGCAGCGCACCGTATCTTTGCGCGCCCACCAGCCAATACCCGCCATCGGGCGCAGGGCCGAACACCATCTGCGCTCCGCCAAGCGCTGTGAACGCGCGGGCAATATGGCTACGCGTGATGCCCGGAATATCCGCCCCGATCAGACAGACGGGTCCTTTTGGCATCCCGCGCAACATTCGCCCCATCCGGTCACCCAGATCTCCCCGCCCTTGCGCTGCGCGCGGCAGGTCGGTGGGCCAGATGCGGCTGGTCAGCCCTTCGCGGTCGGGCGAAACCGCGAGCACGATCTGCCAGCGCGGGTCGCGCAGCCGCCGGATCAGGTTTCGGGTCTGATGGCGAAACCACCACGCTGCACCAACCATGCCGATATCCCGACCCAGCCGGGTTTTCACCCGACCCGGTCGCGGCTCTTTGACCATGATCACAAGGGTGCGCTGCATCTCAGGCGAAATAGTCCCGCAGGATGCGCGTATAAATCGCCTTGAGCTGTTCGATCTGGGCTACCTCGACGCATTCGTCCACCTGATGCATCGTGCGGCCCACCAGCCCGAATTCCACCACCGGGCAGTGATTTTTCACAAATCGCGCGTCCGAGGTGCCGCCCGTGGTCGACATCTCGGGCACCACACCGGTTTCCGCCTCAACCGCTTTGGCGACCAGTGCGGACAGGGGCCCCGGCGGGGTCAAAAAGCTCTCGCCCGAGATCTTGATGCGCAGGTCGATCTCAACCCCGAACTCATCGGCCACGGCAGCGGCCTCGGCCCGCAACCAATCGCTGAGGCTGGCCCCGGAATGCAGATCGTTGAACCGGATATTAACCGCCCCGGTACATTGTGCAGGGATCACGTTGGTTGCCGGGTTGCCCGTGTCGATCGTTACCACGGCCAGTGTTGAGGCGTCGAAATGGTCTGTACCCTGGTCCAGCTCGTGGCTGGCCAACCGGTCCATCAGCCGCGCCATTGCGGGCATCGGGTTCTTGGCGCGGTGCGGATAGGCCGCGTGGCCCTGAACCCCGGTCACGGTGAACCAGATATTCATCGAGCCACGCCGCCCGATCTTCATCATCTCGCCCATTGTGTTCGGGCAGGTCGGCTCACCAACCAGACAAACCGACATCTTTTCCCCGGCGCTGTTCATATAGTCCAGCAGGGCGGTCGTGCCGTCCAGCGCGTCGCCCTCTTCATCGCCTGTAATGGTCAGGATCACGGCCCCATCGGGGGGTGTGTCGCGCACGAAATCAACCGCGGCAGCAGCGAAGGCCGCCACGCCGGACTTCATATCCGTAGTGCCACGCCCATACATCACACCGTCTTTCACCTGCGCCCCGAAGGGCGGCGTGGTCCATGCTGCCTCATCGCCGACGGGAACAACATCGGTATGGCCGTTAAAACCAAAACTACGCGGATGCGCCTTGTCGCCCCAACGGGCGAATAGGTTGCTGACCCCACCGCGATCTACGCGGGTACAGTCAAAGCCTGCGCCGGACAGCAGATTTTCCAGCAGAACCAGCGCTCCGCCCTCCTCGGGTGTGACCGATGGGCAACGAATCAGCTCCGCCGTCAACTCTACCGGGTCTGTCATCTTTGCCCCTTTCCCATTCCTCACACGCAGGTTCGCGCACAGATTCAACGAATTGGCCCAATTGCCAACCCCTGAGTCGGCCACTTCACCTCGTTTTTTGACAGAACTCTCGGGGTGATACCCCAACAAAACATCAGGTGTGACCCAGCGACCACCTTGTCCCACCCGATAAATTCGCGTTACAGGGCCGCGAAACAGGTAATTTTGATGACTCGCATTCTTGTCACATGGATCTGCCTGACTTTCGCGGTTCTCGCACAGCAAAGCCAGGCGCAGACATTGTCGGTCACCACCGTGACCCGTCCTCCGTTCTCATATGTCGAGGATGGGGCGGATGTGGGATTCTCGATGGACCTGCTGGCTGCTTTGGCCGAGGCCCTGAACTGGGACTACGAGATCGACCGCGTGGACGGCTTCGGCGACATGCTGGTTGCGGTGCAAGACGGCGCGTCTGATCTGGCCATCGCCAATATCTCGATCACCGCCGCGCGTGAAACGCAGATGGATTTCAGCCAACCGATTTTCGAGGCCGGTTTGCAGATCATGGTTCCCTCGGACGCGGTGCGACGCCCGTCTCTGCTGCAAGCCTTGCTGTCGGTCGAGCTGTTCATCGCCATCGGGCTGGCCTTTGCCATCCTGCTGGGCGGAGGGATGCTGATGTGGGTGTTCGAGCGCCGCTCGCAGCCCTATTTCGACCGCAAGCTAGATGAGGCATGGTTTCCGTCCTTCTGGTGGGCGCTTAATCTAGTCGTGAATGGCGGGTTCGAGGAACGGATGCCGCGCACCCCCTTTGGCCGCCTGCTGGGCGTGGTGCTGGTGGTGTCGTCCCTGTTCATCGTTTCGGTGTTCACCGCGCGCATCACCTCGGTCATGACGGTGGATGCGATCAGCGGCAACGTGAATTCGGTCAATGACCTTTATGGCAAGCAGGTCGGCACGATCTCGGGCTCGACCGCTGCCAGTTTCCTGAACCGGCGCGAGATCGAGTTTGCAGGCTATGACAGTCTTGATCCCTTACTGGCCGCGTTCGAAGCCGAGGATCTGGACGCCGTCGTGTTCGATGCCCCGATCCTGTCCTACTATGCCACGCATCAGGGTCGCAGGTTCGCTTCGATGACCGGCGGTATTTTCCTGCGCGAAAACTACGGGATCGTTTTCCCGACCGGCTCGCCCTTGGTGGAAGACGTCAATCAGGCACTGCTGGCCCTGCGCGAAGACGGCACCTATGACGAGATTTACCGAAAGTGGTTCGGCGCGCGGAACTAGACCGCGTCTTCATCCCCGAAAAACGGCGTCATCTGAGCAACAATGACCGCGTTCTCGTCCAGCGCACGTTGCATCAGGGCGCGCTCATCCGGGTCGATGTCATGGCCCTGCGCTTCGCGCTCGGCCAATGTGCCATAGCCGGTCACGTCCAAAGGCGCGGTGTCGGCTTGTTTCAGGATCGCTACGGTTTCGCGCACCGCCTCGGCCTCATCCACACCGCTGGCAAAGCACATCAACGCCGCCCCGGTCGCGCCTTCGGGCAGGCCGTCGCCTTCTTTGCGGCCGATCTGCACAAGCAGGGTGTAAACTTGCTGACGGGAGGGTTTCTTTTGCTTTTCCATGTTGGGGGCCATAGCCGCGCGCCCCTGTCCGGTCAAGCGATTGCATGAAGGCAGGCATCTGGCCATAGTGACGCCATCAGCCAAGAGGGGGCCCTATGACTTATCCAGATTTCATTACCGATTTTCCCAGCCTCGACGTCCCGTTCCCCGAGGACGTGGTACAATCCGCCGTGATCCGCTCGGACGCCGGTTTGGTGGCATTTTTTACCTTTTTGCAAGACTTCGAACTGCCCATGCATTCGCACAAGGCGCAATGGGGCACGGTCATTGAAGGCGAGATCGAATTGACCATCGGGGATGAGACACGCGTCTACCGACCCGGCGACAGTTACTCGATCCCTTCAGGTTTGGAACATGGCGGCAAGATTAAAGCCGGGTCGCGGGTGATCGACGTGTTCGAGGAAGCCGACCGCTATCCGGTCAAGGGCTAACAATAAAGGCCGCAGCGCGGGGCTGCGGCCTGTATTCGACTGGCGCGGGGTTTAGTCGCGCAGCAGTTCATTGATCCCGGTTTTCGAGCGGGTCTTTTCGTCCACCCGCTTAACGATCACAGCGCAATAGAGGCTGATGTTGTTCTTGGTCGGCATGGAGCCAGCAACGACCACCGAATAGGGCGGCACTTCGCCGTAGGTGACCTCACCGGTTTCGCGGTCGACGATCTTGGTTGATTTGCCGATGAACACGCCCATGCCCAGAACCGAGCCTTCGCGGACGATGCAGCCCTCGACCACTTCCGACCGGGCTCCGATAAAGCAGTTGTCTTCGATGATGGTCGGGCCGGCCTGCATCGGCTCCAACACGCCGCCAATGCCGACGCCGCCCGACAGGTGGACGTTCTTGCCGATCTGCGCGCAGGATCCGACCGTGGCCCATGTGTCGACCATGGTGCCTTCGTCAACGTAAGCGCCAAGGTTCACGAACGAAGGCATCAGAACCGCGCCGGGCGCGATATAGGCCGATTTGCGGACCACACAGTTGGGCACGGCGCGGAAGCCTGCGGCTTTCCACTGGTTCTCACCCCAACCGGCGAACTTGCTGTCCACCTTGTCCCACCAGCCACCGGCCTGCGGACCACCGGTCTGGATTTCCATGTCCTTGATGCGGAAGCCCAGCAAGACCGCTTTCTTGGCCCACTGGTTCACGTGCCAGTCGCCACTGTCCAGCTTTTCAGCAACACGCAGCGCGCCGCTGTCCAGCGCGTTCAGCGTGTCTTCGATGGCCTCGCGTGTTTCGCCGGTGGTGGCGGGGGTGATGGTATCGCGTGCCTCCCATGCGGCTTCGATGGCGGCTTCCAGTTGCGCGTTGGACATTTCGGGGCTCCCTGACGAATCTGTTCACGTTGGTGTTGCCTATACGCAGCCGAAAACAATGACGCAATGCGACGAAGGCGGGCGCGTTTACGTCAGGACATCGACACTGCGGTGTTTTGCGCGCCGTCTAGCTTGCCCGCCGGATATGGCGCACCAGAATGGCAACCGCTCCGGCGGTGTCTTTCTTCTGCATCGCCTGCATCAGCGCGGCGTGGTCGCTGTCGACCCGCTGCTCCCATTTCGGCCGCCAATGCGCGAACAGATACCGTGCGCTTGCGATGTGCAGATCGTCGATTGTACGCAGCAAACGCGGCAACCCGCAGGGCGTCAGAATGGCGCGATGAAAGGCGCGATTTCTGGCTTCCCATTCCGGCATGGTTTCGGCCGCATCACAGGCGAGACGCGCCTCTTCTGCGCGTGCCAAAGCAACGGGCGTCAGGTTCTGCACTGCATATTGCAGCGCCAGAGGCTCCAGCGCGACGCGCATCTCGATCACTTCGCGCATCTCAACCGGGTCCAGCGCTGTTACGCGCATTCCACGACGGGGTTCGCTTTTGGCCAGCCCATGGGCCTGCAACCGCAGCAAGGCCTCGCGCACCGGCACATGACTGGTGTCAAAGGCGCGTGCGATATGATCCTGACGCAGCTTTTCCCCGGCGGTCAGTGCGCCGGTTATGATCTGCTGGCTCAAGCTGTCGTAGATGGTGTCGGCAATGGTCGCGCTCATGGATTATAGATAAAATCCGACCCCAAAGATCACAAGCCGCATTCTCAGCCCATCAGCGGGTCGGGTGAAATATTGCCCCCGCACACCAGCACGGCCACTTTTTCCCCCGGCGCGGGCTTATACGCGCCAGAGATCAACGCCGCCAAAGCCGCAGCACCTGCCGGTTCGACCAGAATCCGATGCGCTTGCCAAAGCCGCTTTTGCGCATCGGCAATGGCCGCATCGCTGACCAAGACCGAGGTCATGCCCTGCGCCAGACCAAAACAAATCGATCCGATCCGCCGCGCGCCCAGCGCATTGGCAGCAATGCCCGAGACTGAGACATCGACCGGCTCCCCGGCCTGCAACGCGGCATTCAAAGCGCATGAGGTCTCGGGCTCGACCGCCACGACCTTGCGCGCATCCTGCAACCACGCCAGCGCCCCAGCAATCAGCCCTCCGCCACCAACGGCGACCAAAACTGTGTCGGCTTGCAGACCCTGAGCCTCCCATTCGGCGAAACACGTGCCTTGCCCGGCGACGGTGCCCGGCGCGTCATAGGCGTGGATCTGCATCGCGCCGGTCTGCGCCTCATGATCTTGCGCCGCCGTAAGCGCGTTCGCATATTCGCCGGACACAACACTCAGGTCCGCTCCCGTTTGTTCGATCAATGCGATTTTGGACGGACCCGCCAGTTCAGGTACGAAAATCTTGGCCGGATAGCCCAGCGTCTGCGCCGCATAGGCCGCTGCTGCCCCGTGATTGCCACCCGATGCGGCCACGACACCGGCCTCTGGGACATCCATGCTGAGCAACGTATTAAACGCCCCACGCGCTTTGAAGCTGCCAGTGTGCTGCATGTGCTCCAGCTTCAACTCAATCGGGTAGCCCGGAACGCGGCTTTCCATCACGGGTGTAACCTGTGCGTACCCGGCGATCCGGTCTGCGGCTGCTGAAATTTCGTTCTTCCAATTCATTCTTGTTCTTCCGTGACTGGCGCTCTGATCGCGAACCCTATAGCTGTTTTGGAAACACGCAAGCAGGGATCGATCACCTATGAGAGAAGACCGCCACAGCCCGTTCCGCGACGCGCAGACCGACCGCTCGACCGCGAGCGAGGTGCCGGATACGCCGCAGACGCGGTCGCCCGCCTATCGCCTTGCCTTTGCCGATGACGAGTTTCTGTGCCGCGATGAGCTGCGCCCGGTGCGCCTGCAGCTGGAACTGCTGAAGCCGGAGATGATCATGAGCGAACGTCAGATCACCTCGACCATCGTCATGTTCGGCGGTGCGCGCATCCCAGAACCGTCGCAGAAACACAATGCGCGCACGAAAACACTGGCTGATTTGTCGGAATACTATGACGAAGCGCGCGAATTTGCCCGGCTGATGACCGAGAAGTCCAACCAGACCGGCTGCCGCGAGAACGTGATTGTCACCGGCGGTGGCCCCGGCGTGATGGAGGCTGGCAATCGCGGCGCGCAAGACGCGGGCGGCTGTTCCATTGGGCTGAACATCGTACTGCCCCACGAACAGGCCCCGAACCTGTATGTCACGCCGGAGCTCAGCTTTAACTTCCACTATTTCGCCATCCGAAAGATGCATTTCCTGATGCGCGCCCGGGCCATCACCATCTTCCCCGGCGGCTTTGGCACCATGGATGAGCTGTTTGAATCCCTGACTTTGATCCAGACCGGCCGGATGGACCGCGTGCCCTTCCTGCTGTTTGGCCGCGAGTTCTGGGAAAAGGTCATCAACTGGGAGGCACTGGCGGATGCGGGCACCATCTCAGAAGAAGATCTGGACCTGTTCCGTTTTGTAGACACCGCGCAAGAGGCGGTCGAGATCATCGAGAACTGGGAACCTGCCCCGCCCCGCGACGACATTCCGGGGCGCTGAGAGATGGCCCCCAAACCCGGAGAGATGCTGCACCTGCGCGGCAATGCCCTGAATGCAGGCGACCCTGTGGCGCTTCCTCTCACGCAAAGCAGCATGTACCATCTGCCCGGCGCGCCGGACGGTTTGGCAACCTATGGCCGCGTCGACAACCCCACATGGGTGCATCTGGAACATGTTCTGGCCCATCTGGAGGACGCGCCTTGCCTCGTGTTCCCCTCGGGCATGGGGGCGATCTCGGCCGCTTTGTTTGCCACCATCAAGGCCGGGTCGCGTATCCTGATCCCCTCTGACGGCTACTACGTCACCCGCGTGTTGGCGGATCGGTTCCTGTCGGGTCTGGGTGTGTCCGTCACCGAACGCCCCACGACCGGTTTCACTGAGGGCGGGTTTGAGGGATTCGATGTGGTCTTTGTCGAAAGCCCATCGAACCCTGGTCTGGACATGATGGACCTGCCCGCGATTACACAATCCGTCCGCGCGGCCGGAGGGATCACGATTGCTGACAACACCACCATGACCCCGCTGGGCCAGCGCCCGCTGGATCTGGGTGTGGATGTGGTTGTTGCGTCGGACACCAAGGCGATGGGTGGGCATTCCGATCTGCTGATGGGCCATGTCTCCAGCCGCAATCCGCAGATCATGGAGAGGGTTGAGGAATGGCGCAAAGTCTCGGGCGCGATCCCCGGCCCGCATGAGGCATGGCTGCTGCATCGCGGATTGGAAACGCTGGATGTGCGGTTCGACCGGATGTGCGCCTCGGCGCAGGTACTGGCCGAGCGGCTAGCGGATCACCCTGCGGTGAAAGCCATCCGCTATCCCGGCCTGCCCTCTGACCCCGCGCACGCGCTGGCCAAAGCGCAGACAACGCGGTTCGGGTTTCTGCTTTCGATCACGCTGGACAGCGAAGACAAGGCCGAAACCTTCATCAACGCCTGCCCGATGCTTCGTCCTGCCACATCCTTCGGAGGCGTCCACAGTTCAGCCGAACGCCGGGCGCGCTGGGGCGACGATGTTGACCCAGCCTTCATCCGCCTTTCGGTCGGGTGTGAACCGGTCGAGGAGTTGTGTCAGGCGATCAACGACAGCCTTAACGCGCTGTGATTACTTCTTGGGCTCGCGCAGTTCAGTGAACACGTAGATTGGCAGCACGATGCTGGCGATCAACGCCCCCAGCCAGACCAGCAAGGTTGCGGCCAGCAGGTTGGAAATCCCTCCTACAGTCAGGCCGTTTGTGATCAGATCGGTTAGCAACAAGCCGACAAAGGTCACGATCAACGCGATGCCACCCTTGATCGCAGGCGCGCGCTTTGCGCCCAGTTTCAGGAGAAGTGGCTCGGCGACCCATTGAATAAGCGTGAAAACGATCACCACCACGATGAACGAGATCGGTCGGATCGCAAATTCTGGTAGTAGGATCGCAGCCAGTAGCAACCCGATGGCATTCCCGGCCAGCAGGGCCAGAATGGACTTTAGTCTGCGCGTCATTAAAGTCTCCGTCAGCAATCAATTCAAAACATGCAGATATTAGCAGGATTAAGCGATTTAGCGAGGTGTTTCAAAAGCCTCTTCCTTTTGGGTCTTTGAAATCGCATGATAAAACCCAAGTATCAAGGTCAGACCCCCACCGACGAGAGGTGAGATGAGCGACGATCCCTATACCGTTTTAGGTGTTGCCAAGGATGCCAGCGACGCCGAGATCAAGAAAGCCTATCGGCGTATCGCCAAGGACTGTCACCCCGATCTGAAACCCGGCGACGCCGAGGCCGAGGCAAAATTCAAAGCCGCAGCGGCCGCTTATGATCTGCTGAAAGACCCCGAGAAACGGGCGCAATACGATCGGGGTGAGATTGACGCCTCGGGCCAGGAGCGTCCGCAACAACAATACTATCGTGACTATGCCGAGGCTGCCGGAAACCCCTATCGCGGGCGCGCGGCAGACCCGGACGATATGTCGGACATCTTCGCCGAATTCATGCGCGGGCGCGCCAACTATGGTCAACGCAGTCAGGGGTTCCATGCGCCGGGGCATAACCGCAGCTACAGCCTGCAGATCAGCTTTCTGGACGCTGTGTTTGGCGCCAGCCAGAAACTGACATTGCCTGACGGCGACCGGATCGAGGTTAAGATCCCGGCAGGCATTACAGACGGCCAAACCATCCGACTTCGCGGCAAGGGGGATCCCGGGTTTGGCGACGGGCCTGCAGGTGATGCTCTGGTCACCGTGACAGTCGCACCTCATCCGGTGTTTGAACGTCAGGGTGATGACATCCACATCACCCTGCCCATCACCATTGATGAGGCCATTCTGGGCGGCAAAGTCCCCGCGCCAACTATTGACGGCGGCGTCAATGTCAGCGTGCCGCCGGGTACCAGCAGCGGCAAAACCCTGCGGCTGCGGGGCAAAGGGGTGAAAAAACGCGGTTCTTCCGACCGGGGCGACCAACTGATCGAATTGACCGTCGCCATGCCGGACCAGATCGACGATGACCTAAAGGCTTTCATGGAAACGTGGCGTGACACACACCGCTATGATCCTCGCAAAGGAATGCCGTCATGACCCGCACCCTGACCGAATCCGAAGTGATCGCAACCGTGACTCGCCTGACCTCAGCCCGGTTGACCGAGTATCTGGCCGCCGAAATCGTGATCCCTGAAAGCACCGAACAAGGGCTGGTCTATCATAGCCTTGACGTGGCCCGACTAGAGCTGGCCTGCGAGTTACACGACCAGTACGAGATGGAAGCAGATGCACTATCGATGATGATCTCGCTGATCGACCAGATGCACGGGTTGCGCGCCGAACTGCGCGAGGTGCTGAACGCCGTCGAATCGCAGCCCGAACCCGTCAGGCAAAGCCTGATCGACGTGATCGGCACCGCCCGGTTCGGGCGATAGGAAAGCTCAGTTCTGCACCAGATATTCTTCGGGCACGTAGAATGTATAGTCCCTATCCGCCACGGCCTCGTGACAATCGTGGCAATAAGACACGGCGCTGGCGCGGTCGCCCATCGTGTCGCCAAAGACCGACCCGTCCGGCATCACCATGATATAGCGCCAATCTGCCGTATCCGGGCTGGCGCCTTCGGCCAGTTTCTCCATCACGAACAAGGCGCCGGGATGGGTGTTGCCCTCATCCGTGACAGTCATGCTGTCCTTGGCCAACACCGACCCCAAAGGCAACTTTTCACCCGGTTGCAGCGTGCCGTAATTGTGCGCCATCCGGTTGGCATAGCTGTTTACGAACCGCCTGCCATGTGTTTCCGAGATATAGGGCGCATCGTTGAACAAAGGCCAGTTCTGATAATTTCGCAGCTCATCCATCTGCGCGGCGGCGTACCCCCGCGCCATCCGGCGCTGTAATGAGGCATAGATACTCAGCGCCTCTTCCTTGGTTAGATCCGCCGGGTTTTCGATCGCAAGATGCGCGTTTTCACCATTCGACTGGGCCGCGACTCCGGTCGCCACCAAGCCTGCCAATCCTAACCCCAACAGAATTTTGCGGTTTTGTCGTATCAATTGCACAAACATTCATATGGCCTATCTGTTCAATTCGGTTCACAGAAACGCCGCACGTCTTGTGAGTGGCTATTAGATAGCGGCCATGGGTCTTCTCGCCATCACGGGGCACTCGACTCTCACCCCATTGTGCATGGATGTGAGCGCAGTACCCAAGTTTTGACCTGGCAAACATACCAAAAAACGCATGCAATAGACAGACGCAGACGCATTAAATCTGTTTACGGGGCGATCAAATTTTATGCTTACTATCCGTCGAGGCCCGCTTCGGCTGCAATTTGCTTGCGCGACTTGCGCGCACGCTCGGTTGCGGATTTCAACTGACCACAGGCTGCCATGATGTCCTCGCCCCGCGTTTTGCGGATGGGGGAGGCATAACCCGCCTGATAGATGATATTCGCAAACGCCCGGATCCGGTTGTTCGAGCTGCGCTTATAAGGCGCGCCTGGCCATTCGTTGAACGGGATCAGGTTGATCTTGGCCGGGATGTTGTGGCGCTTGATATGGTCAATCAACCTATGCGCGTCGGCGTCGCTGTCATTGACGCCATCCAGCATCACGTATTCGAACGTGATCCGCTCCGAATTAGACGCCTTGGGATAGCTGGCCAGTGCGTGTAGCAGCTCTTCGATATTCCAGCGCTTGTTGATCGGCACCAGCACGTCGCGGGTCTCATCCGTAGTGGCGTGGAACGAGATCGCCAGCAGGCAGCCGATTTCTTCCGCCGTGCGGGCAATCTCGGGCACCACACCGCTGGTCGAAAGCGTAATCCGACGGCGGGACAGGGAAATTCCCTCTGGGTCCATGGCGATCTTCATCGCGTCGCGCACGTTGTCGAAATTGTAAAGCGGCTCGCCCATGCCCATCAAAACGATGTTCGACAGCAGGCGTGTTTCGTCTTTGGGCGCACCGGGGGTGGGCCATTCGTCCAGATCATCGCGAGCCATCATCACCTGACCCACGATCTCGGCCGCAGTCAGATTGCGCACCAGTTTCTGTGTGCCTGTATGGCAGAAAGAACAGGTCAGCGTGCAGCCCACTTGCGAGGAAATACACAGCGTGCCGCGATCGTCCTCGGGGATATAGACTACCTCAACCTCGTGCCCGCCGGCGATGCGGCACAGGTATTTTCGGGTGCCATCCTCGGACACCTGCCGTGTTACGACCTCGGGAATTTCGATCACAAAGCTCTCGGCCAGTTGGGCCCGATAGGCTTTGGCGAGGTTCGTCATCTGCGCAAAATCGCGAACACCCCATTGATAGATCCACTGCCAGATCTGCCCGGTGCGCATCTTGGCCTGTTTCTCGGGCGTGCCATGTGCGACCAGCGTCGTGCGCAATTGGTCGCGAGTCAGACCGACAAGGTTAACCTTTCCCTCGGGCAGTTTGCGAGGGAGGGTCAGGACGTCTTGAGTGATCGGCGCTTTGGGCGACATGGGGCTATCTCGGCAGATTCTGGCTTGGGATGCGCCTCTATATAGGACCTAGCGCAAAGATCAAAAGAAATCGTCGCGTTTAATTCGCGTAGCGCAGCAATTCGTCCACACGTGCCCGGCCCAACTCTACCCGACAGGCGGTAATGCCAATGCCGGTACCTGACCCACCGCCGAACGACGCGCCAACAGCCTCGCATTGGGCATCGCGGTAAGCCAGCCACGCGGTCTGCGCGCTGTCCAACGCGGGCACTGCCACAACACGTCCGGTAACATCATCCAGTTCTTTGGCCGATTGCATGGCAATGTTGTAACTTGCATCTATCGCCTGATCGACGCGGTCCTCCATCGCGCCCACGCATGCGCCAATCTCTATCTGAGAACCAGCATCCAGACATTCTAGAGTTGGATCAGCACTGGCAGCGGAAGACAGAAACAAAATCAAAAATGCAAAGCGCATCGGGCAGCCCCCTATTGGTTGCCCAATACTAGCACAGGCCCGGTTTTACCCCAAAGCGTCGAAGCCCCAGACACGACGACATGGCCGTGCCACGATGGGACCCGCATGCGTCAAATGCCCGGTGGCACGATATTGCAATCCGTTGCGTCCAGCGTTTGAACTGGATCATCCGGCCCGCATTGCTCGCCCGTGACCGGATATGTGTCGGCCTCTTTCTCGCAAGCACTCAGGATAAGGGCGACCATCATCAAGAGAGCGGTGAGTGATTTCGTTTGCATGTCGGGCTCCTTTCCTAGTTCAGAGCCTTATACATGCAGATATTTGCATTCATTTCTTTGACTGGAATCAAATTTCGAATACGAATGCCGCCTCCAGAACGCTGCACAATGCCCTGCCACAACGCAAAAACCCCGCCAGACTGGCGGGGCAGCGATCAGGCAAATGCCCAGTCTAGTTGGTGCAGCGCGTCTCGGCGTCTTCAATCGCAGCGGTGAACCCCAGCAGCGAGAACGTGTCCTTGGTCTGCGTCCCACGCTCCGAGCGCGCCGTCAGGACGGCCTCGGTCCCGCGCTTCATGGCTGCGACCACCTTCAGGTCTTCACCTTCGGTTGCGGGCCACGCCCATTCACCTTCGGTGATCAGCTCGAACTTGGTGCCGTCGATATCAAGATTGACAGTCGATCCCGGTGCAAATGGATAGCCGCCCGTGAACGTCACCTGCCCTTTGACCTCGGCGTTGGGGCGGTAGAACACGAACAGCAGAATGTCGCTGCGCCGTACCGACACGACCCGCCCACCGCGGGTGTTCACGGTTTCCTTGGGGGCGGAAACGCTCCAGCATTCAGTCGGGTCATCCTCGACGAAGACGCTCCAGTCCGTTTTGGCTGCAACCCTGTTCGTGCTCGTCGCCTGTTGTGCAGTTGCCGTTGTTGCCAATCCTGCTATGCACAGGCCCGCGATCACGCGGACAAGCTTTGATCCCATCGTCCAGCCTCCTAGCTCGACCCATTACCTCATACCCACCGGAAATGCGTGCGGACCCTGCCTGATCCGTCTGTACGTTGCGTCTTCCGATGATTGCCGACATACACACTGTAACGCAGGTTTCGCCACAGGCGAAAGAGCGATTGGCAGAATTTTGCGCATGTTAAGGAATGTTCTAATGACACAAGCCGTACCAATGACAGAACTGTGGCGCGGACCGCTGTTGGAAAGCCTACATCTTGGGCATGCGGTGATCTGCGACGATACCGGCCAGATCGTTAAAAGTTGGGGGAATCCGAACGCTGTGATCTATCCGCGATCCTCGGCCAAGATGATTCAGGGGCTGCCGCTGATCACTTCGGGTGCAGCGGCGAAGTACGGGCTGACCTCGGAACATCTTGCACTGGCCTGTGCCTCGCACAGCGGTGCACATATCCACACGGATCGCGTCTCGGCCTGGTTGGACCATCTGGGTCTGGCGGAACCCGATCTTCGCTGCGGCCCGCAAGAGCCACAGGACATGGCTGCGCGCGACGGGTTAATTTTAGCCGATGACACGCCATGTCAGATTCACAATAACTGTTCGGGCAAGCATTGCGGGTTTCTGACCGTTGCTCAGCATATGGGCGCCGGACCGGAATATCTGGAAATCGACCACCCCGTACAACAGGCCTGCCTGTCCGCGCTTGAGGAAACAACGGGCGAGACCAGTCCCGCCTACGGCATCGACGGCTGCTCGGCCCCGAACTTTGCGACCTCGCTGGTCGGGTTGGCGCGTTCGATGGCGTGGTTTGCCAGCGCCGCGGATCGGTCGGACCGGGCCAGCGACGCGGCGCAACAGCTGACGGCCGCAATGATGAAACACCCCGAGCTGGTCGCCGGTGAAACTCGCGCCTGCACCGAACTGATGCGCGCCATGGGTGGTCGCGTTGCCATCAAAACCGGTGCCGAGGCTGTGTTCATCGCAATCCTACCCGAAAAACGCATGGGCGTGGCATTGAAGATCACCGACGGCACCACCCGCGCCAGCGAATGCGCCATTGCCGCGATTCTGGTCAGCTTGGGCGTGCTGGAGGCCGACCACCCGGCCACCCGCGAATTTCTGAACGCCACGCAATACAGCCGTCGAGGGCTGGAATGCGGCGTGATCAAACCCGCGCCGGGGTTCCCCAGCTAAAGGCTACATCTCAATCTCGTGAATCTCGGCCACTTCGACCGAGCCGGACCCGTTGATAACCATCGGGCAACCCTTGGCTATCTCGGTCGCAGCATCCATGCTTTCGGCTTTGACAACTGTAAAGCCCGAGGCCGGATTGGCGCCGCCATTGTCAACAACACCGCTGCTGCTGACGGTGTAAGACTGGCCAACCGGGTTTCCGGGGATGTCCAGTGCCTCGCCCATTCCGCCGAACCAAGCGCCCCAGGCGGCCATGGTCGCTTCGATTTCAGCGGGGTCGGTCGGGGTATGACCACCGTGATAGACAAATAGAAACTGTGGCATTTATTTCCTCCCTTATGCCTTCGTGATGAAAAACTAGGCCAGCTGTGCGGCCAGCTTGTTCAGCGTCGACGTCCAGCCTTTGGTGTGGTTCGCTGCGATTTCGTCATCGCCCAACTCGCGGTGGTCGATGATCAACTTTGCACCCTCTTCTGCTGCCTCGACCACCAACATCACATGGCTTTCGGCTCCGCGCTGGTCCTGATCGTCATGCCAGCCCCATGTGAACCCAACCGATTTGGGCGGATCGACATGCGTCACATGACCCGAAACCTTAAACCGCTGCCCTTCGCCATTTTGCATCACCGAATACCACGGACCCGTGCGAGAGAAATCCAGGTTGTGCTCGGGCACATGCATCCCTTCGGGTCCCCACCATTGCAGAAGCTTGTCGGGGGTGCTGATCCACGCATACAGATCGTCCGGTGCAAGCGGGTAAGCGCGCTCCAGTTTCAAATCGGCCATGAGGTCTCCTTTTCGATTGCATCACCCAGACGGTTCAGGCTGCTTTCCCAGAATTGACGTTTCGAGATGGTCCACTCCGCAATCGCGCGCAGCCCCTCGGGGCGGATCGAATACATCCGCTGGCTGCCCTGCACGCGCTGATTTATCAGCCCCGCCTCGCGCAGCAGTTTCAAATGGCGCGAGATCGCGGCGCCGGACATGCCGCGTCCTTCGATCAGGTCTCCGGCAGGTAATTCTCCATCCTGCATAAGCTGCTCGACGATGGAAAATCGCGTTGCGTCAGACAACGCGGAAAATGTGGTCAGAAGGGTGTTCATGACCATTGTTTAACATTTTTGTTAAATAAAAGAAAGCCGCGCCGTGCTAACGGGCCGCAAACTCAGATCGTGCATAGCCTTGCAGGAACAACAAAGCCGTGAGATCTCCGTGGTTTACCCGCACCTCACACTGTTCCGCGACCGAAGGTTTCGCGTGCAGCGCCACCCCGGTTCCGGCCCGTCCCAGCATACCCAGATCATTCGCGCCATCGCCCACGGCGATCACATCCGATTCGGACAGACCCAACCGCACGGTAATCTGCTCCAGAGCATCCACCTTGGCCTGACGTCCCAGAATGGGGCGCCCGACATCGCCGGTCAGCTTACCGCCCTCGGCCAGCAGCGTGTTGGCGCGGTTCTCATCAAAGCCCAACTCGGCCCCGACCTTGGCTGTAAACGCCGTGAACCCGCCCGAGACCAATGCGGAATACCCGCCATTCGCCCGCATGGTCCCAACAAGTTCCTTGCCGCCGGGCATCAGGGTAATACGCTCGGCTAGCACCTTGTCGATCACGGCCTCATCCAAACCTTTCAGCAACCCGACACGCTCGGTCAGAGCGCCCTCGAAGCCCAGCTCACCGTTCATGGCCCGCGCGGTGATGTCCTTGACGCGCTCGCCTACGCCGGCCTCATCGGCCAGTTCGTCGATGCATTCCTGCTGGATCATGGTGCTGTCCATATCGGCCAGCAGCATCTTTTTGCGGCGACCGTTGGCGGGTTGAACCACCAGATCGACGCCCATGTTCTGCAAATCAGCCCAAACGTCCCACTGATTATCCGGCAAGCCCGACAGCGAAAACTCTGCGGCTTCATCCGGGCTCAACCACTGCACATCGCCACCGCCCCAGGCGTTACGCAGGGAGTCGACCAGAGTCTGTTCCAGCGCATTTTTGTCAGGGTTAGTCAAAAGGGTGGCAACGTACATCTTCAATCTCCGGAAAGCTCACCTGCGGGATATCGCAGGTGCAGCATTTTCGCCAGAGGACAGATGCGCCCTAGCCCAGAATACCCGGCAATCGCAGCCCATGCGCACGGGCGCAATCCTTCGCTGCCTCATACCCCGCATCCGCATGACGCCACACGCCCGAGGCCGGATCGTTCCACAACACCCGCTCTAGCCGCCGCGCGGCGTCCTCGGTCCCGTCAGCGCAGATCACCACACCCGCGTGCTGACTGAAGCCCATGCCAACGCCGCCTCCATGGTGCAGCGACACCCATGTCGCCCCGCTGGCCGTATTGATCAACGCATTCAGCAAAGGCCAGTCGCTGACGGCATCCGAGCCATCCAACATCGCCTCGGTCTCGCGGTTCGGGCTGGCAACAGAACCGCTGTCCAAGTGATCCCGCCCGATCACCACGGGGGCCTTTAGTTCACCATTAGCCACCATCTCATTGAAGGCGAGCCCAGCGCGATGCCGATCCCCAAGCCCGATCCAGCAGATGCGCGCGGGCAGACCCTGAAATGCGATGCGGTCCTGCGCCATATCGAGCCAGCGGTGCAGGTGCTCGTTTTCTGGGAACAGTTCCTTCATCTTGGCGTCGGTTTTGTAGATATCTTCGGGGTCGCCGGATAGGGCGCACCAGCGGAACGGGCCGATCCCTTTGCAGAACAGCGGGCGTATGTAAGCAGGTACAAAACCGGGGAAGGCAAAGGCGTTCTCCAGCCCTTCATCCTGCGCGACCTGCCGGATGTTGTTGCCGTAATCCAGTGTCGGCACGCCTGCATTCCAGAAATCAACCATGGCCGCGACATGCTGTTTCATAGACGCACGTGCGGCTTTTTCCACTGACTTAGGCTCTGTTTCGCGCTTTTCCCTCCACTGTGCCATGGACCAGCCGATAGGTAGGTATCCATTGATCGGGTCATGGGCGCTGGTCTGATCGGTGACGATATCGGGGCGCATGCCCCCCTCGGCCATGCGACGGTAGATCTCGGGGAAAACCTCGGCGGCATTGCCCAGCAGACCGACGGATTTCGCCTCACCAGCTTTGGTCCAGCGGTCGATCATCTCAAGCGCTTCGTCCAGCGTCTCGGCCTTTTCATCCAGGTATTTGGTGCGAAGGCGGAAGTCGATGCTGTCGGGGTTGCATTCCACCGCCAGACAGCAGGCCCCGGCAAAGACGGCCGCCAGAGGCTGCGCGCCGCCCATACCACCCAAGCCGCCGGTCAGAATCCACTTGCCGGTCAGGTCGCCGCCATAGTGCTGACGCCCGGCCTCGGCAAAGGTCTCATAGGTTCCCTGAACGATGCCCTGCGTGCCGATATAGATCCACGAGCCGGCCGTCATCTGGCCGTACATCATCAGGCCCTTCTTATCGAGTTCGTTGAAGTGATCCCAGTTGGCCCAATGTGGCACGATGTTTGAATTGGCGATCAGAACGCGCGGTGCATCCTTGTGGGTGCGGATGATGGCCACGGGCTTGCCGGACTGGACAATCAGAGTCTCATCCTCTTCCAGATCCTTCAAACCCTCAACAATAGTGTCGAAATCCTGCCATGTACGTGCGGCGCGCCCGATCCCGCCATAAACCACCAGCTCATGCGGGTTCTCGGCCACGTCCGGATGCAGGTTGTTCATCAGCATCCGTAAAGGCGCCTCGGTCACCCAGCTTTTGGCGTTCAGCTCGGGACCAGTGGGCGGATAGATATCACGTGTGTTTTTGCGTGGATCGCTCATGTCTGGGCTCCTTGATTGGTCAGTGCTCCCGATCGGGCGAGGTCATTGAGGCGGGTGAGCATGTCGGTGAGATAAGGCCGCAAGGCCACAGCCCGGTCCGCGCGCCACGTCCATGGCGGCGCTTCGTCCATGTAAGAGCGCTGCGCCAACTCCATCTGGATCGCGTGGATATTCTGATCTGGTTGCCCATAGTGGCGGGTTGTCCAACCACCGCGAAAGCGTCCGTTCAGCACCGCGGGCATCCTTTCGGCACCCTCAGCCACCCCTTGCACGGCCTGTTCGATGACGCGTGCGCAACTTTGACCGTCATTCGTGCCGGTGTTGAAAACGGGTAATTCCCCTTCGAACAGAAACGGAATTCGGGACCGGATAGAGTGGCAATCGAACAGGATCGCCACCCCATGACGCTCGCGTACGCGGTGCAGTTCTTGCAGCAGCGCGGCGTGATACGGCGCATGATAGGCGTGACGCCGGGATTCGATTTCATCCGCTGAGGGCTCTTGCCCATCGGCCCAGATCGGTTGGCCGTCGAAATCGGTCAGCGGAACCAGCGTCGTCGTGTTCTGACCGGGATAGAGCGAAACACCGCCCGGGTCGCGATTTGCGTCGATGACATAGCGATGGATATGGGACTGCACCACCGTCGCATCGGTAAATGCCCCGTCATAGAGTCTGTTTATGTGCCAATCTGTGTCCGCAATCCCCCGGCCAATGTCGTTTAACCGCGCTGCGATGTCATCGGGCACATGGGTTCCACCATGAGGCTGACCCAGCACAATCGGGCTGTCACCGGACCGGACAGAGACCACCTGCATCAGAACAACTCCGGCATGGGCAGTTTGACCGCATCCAACACGCACCCATCGGCAATCAGCACCTTCGCCTGTTCAAGCTCTGGCGCCAGATAGCGATCCTCGGACAGCGCCGGGATATCGGATCGCAGCCGGGCTACGGCCTGCTGCAACGGGGCGCTTGTTGTCAGGGGGGCGCGGAATTCCACGCCTTGGGCTGCACACAGCATCTCGACCCCAAGAATATAATTCAGGTTTTCGACCATCCGCGTCAGCCGTCGCGCGCCATGGGCCGCCATCGAGACGTGATCCTCCTGATTGGCCGAGGTCGGCGTGCTATCCGTCACGCAAGGGTTGGCCAGATGCTTGTTCTCGCTCATCAGCGCCGCCGTTGTCACTTCGGCGATCATCAGGCCCGAGTTCAGCCCCGGTTTGGGCGTCAGGAAGGGCGGTAGATCAAAGCTCAGCGCCGGGTCCACCATCAGGGCGATGCGTCGTTGCGCGATGGCTCCGATCTCGGACAGGGCTAATGCAATCATGTCGGCGGCAAAGCCCACGGGCTCGGCGTGAAAATTCCCGCCCGAGACAATCGCGTCCTCCAGAACCAGCGGGTTGTCGGTGGCGGCGTTGGCTTCGACTTCAAGCGTGGCCGCCGCTTGGCGCATCACATCCATGGCCGCGCCCGTGACTTGCGGCTGGCAACGGATGCAATAAGGGTCCTGAACCCGCGTATCGCCATCACGGTGACTTTCGCGAATTTCCGACCCGTCCAGAACCGCACGCATGGCGCTGGCCGCCTCAGTCTGGCCGCGATGGCCACGCAAAGTGTGGATTTCGGGGCGCAACGGCGCGGTCGAACCCATGATCGCGTCGGTCGACAGGGCAGACACCACCAAAGCGTTTTGCGCTGCACACCAGGCCTGAAACAGCCCTGTCAGCGCAAATGCTGTCGAGAACTGGGTCCCATTAATAAATGCCAGCCCCTCTTTCGGACCGAGTTGAATCGGCTCTAACCCGACTTTTTTGAGCGCATCAAGCCCCGGCAGGACCGTCCCGTCCACTTCGGCCTCACCTGCACCGATCAGCACGGCGGTCATATGGGCCAAAGGGGCCAGATCGCCCGATGCCCCGACCGATCCCTGCGCCGGGATGACAGGTGTCACACCACGTGCCAGCATTTGCTGGAGCAGCTCGATCAAGTCCCACCGCACGCCCGAGGCCCCACGGCCAAAGGACAACAGCTTGAGCGTCATCATCAACCGGGTCACGCGGCGCGAGATTGCGGGGCCAACCCCGCAGCAATGGCTGAGGATCAGGTTGCGTTGCAAGGTAGACGTATCCTGCGCCACGATTTTGTGGCTGGCCAGTTTGCCGAAGCCGGTATTGACGCCATAGACAGGGTCTGCGCCTTGCGCGGCGGCCTGCACGCGGTGGGCTGCGGCCTCGACCGCAGGCTTGCATGCGGGGTCCAACGTCACGGTGGCATCCTGCCAATACACGTGCGCCAAATCGGTCAGAGTGACCGCGCCGGGGGTCAGGGTCAGCTCGGTCATTCCGATCCTCCGAACAGGCGCGCGTGCAAGGGGTTGAAGCCAATGCGATAAGCCAGTTCCGCCGGATGAGAAACATCCCAGACCGCAAGATCAGCCCGCAGGTCCGGCGCAATTTGCCCGGTATCCGCCAGCCCCAAAGCGCGCGCAGCGTTTCGGGTTACACCGGCCAACGCCTCTTCCGGTGTCAAGCGGAACAGGGTGCAGGCCATGTTCATAGTCAGCAAAAGCGAGGCCAAAGGTGACGAGCCCGGATTGCAATCCGTCGCCAGCGCAATCGGAACATCTCGGTCACGCAGCAGTTGGACCGGAGGCTTCTGGGTCTCCCGCAAGGTATAGAACGCGCCGGGCAGAAGAACCGCAACCGTACCCGCTTCCGCCATGGCCAAGACGCCATCGCCATCCAGATATTCCACATGATCCGCCGACAGCGCCCCATAGGCTGCGGCCAATTTGGCGCCGCCCAGATTGGAGAGTTGCTCGGCGTGCAGTTTGACGGGCAAACCAAGTTCCCGCGCCACATCGAACACCCTGGCGATCTGGGTCGGGTTGAAAGCAATGCCCTCACAGAACCCGTCCACCGCGTCGACCAGACCTTCGGCATGGGCCTTGCGCAGGGCGGGAATGCAAACCTCAGTCAAGTAGGCGTCGGGATCAGCGCGGTAATCCGGCGGCGCGGCATGTGCGCCCAGAAAGCTGGTCTTGACCCGCACGGGCCGGGCCTGCCCGATCCGCCGTGCAACGCTTAGCATCTTAAGCTCGGTCGCGACATCCAAGCCATAGCCGGACTTGACCTCGATACAACTGACCCCCTCGGCCAGCAGTGCATCCACGCGCGTCAGGGCATCTGCCAGCAGCGCCTCTTGGCTGGCTGAACGCGTGGCGGTCACGGTGGACAGAATCCCTCCTCCGGCGCGGGCGATCTCCTCATAGCTGGCCCCGTTCAGGCGCATCTCGAACTCGGCGGCGCGGTTGCCACCGAACACCACATGCGTGTGCGCATCAATCAGGGCTGGCGTGATCAGCCGGTCGCCAAAATCCTGAATCGGCCAATCCGCATAATCCGAGGGCATATCCGCCCGAGCACCCACCCAGACGATCCGCCCCCCGTCGACAGCAATTGCTGCGTTCTGACACAGGCCATACGGCGCCGCGCCCGCGACCATGGTTGCCATATGCGCACTTAGAAGAACCGATTTTTTTGCCATGAGGATTCTTTTGGGCTCCCTTTCTTGTTGCTTTTTAAGTATACGTATAAAATATTAAAGTCTACACAAAATGGAATCCCAATGACTGTGCACGCCAAAAGCGCTCTGATCGGCTCTGACTGGGTCTCGGACCTGCGGGTCGAGGTGAAAGAAGGCCGGATCAGTCGGGTCGAAACCGGCGCGCGGCCTCAGCCGCAGGACGATCAGGTGGACGTTCTGTTGCCCGCTTTGGCCAACCTGCACAGCCACAGCTTTCAACGGGCCATGGCCGGAATGACCGAAACCCGCGCCGACGGGCGGGAAAGCTTTTGGACATGGCGCAACCTGATGTACCGCTTTCTGGATCGGTTGACGCCCGACCAGATCGAAGCCATCGCAGCTTTGGTTTTCATAGAGATGCAAGAGGCAGGCTATGCCTCGGTCGGTGAATTTCACTATGTTCACCACCAACCCGGCGGGCAGCCCTACGAGACCCGCTCGGAACTGAGCCAACGTATATTTGCCGCTGCGCAACAGACCGGAATAGGCCTAACCCATCTCCCGGTGCTTTACACCTATGGCGGCGTTCAGCAAGAGCCGCTTGCGGGCGGGCAGTTGCGGTTCGGTCAAAGCGTGGACGCCTATCTGCGCCTGGTCGAAGATTGCCGCAAAGGGGCGCCGCATCTCGACAGTCTTGTGGGCATTGCGCCCCATTCCCTGCGTGCGACCTCTGCGTCCGACTTGCAGACCCTGTTGCAAGCAGCACCGCAAGGCCCGGTACATATCCACATTGCCGAACAAACGCAGGAGGTGCGAGATGTGCAGACCGCATTGGGCGCGACGCCCGTGTCTTGGCTGTTGGACAATGCCGATGTGAATGACCGCTGGTGCCTGATCCATGCGACCCATATGACCGATGCGGAAACGCAGGCCATGGCGCGCTCGGGCGCTGTTGCCGGGCTCTGCCCGATCACCGAGGCCAATCTGGGTGATGGGATCTTCAACGGCGCGGTTTATATGCAGGCGGGCGGACGGCTTGGGGTCGGGTCGGATTCGAACGTCCGGATTTCCCTGTCCGAGGAATTGCGGATGCTGGAATATTCCCAACGTCTTCGCGACCGGGAACGCACGGTTCTGGTTCAGCAGGCCGGATCGGTGGGCCACGCACTTTATACCGGGGCAGCTGAAGGCGGCGCGCAGGCCCTATCGCGGGATGCAGGGCAGATTGCGGTGGGCAAGCTGGCTGATATGGTCGCCATCGACCGCACCCACCCGACCCTTTGCGCATTGACCGACGATCAGTTGTTGGACGGGTTGTGCTTTGCCGCCCATGACGGGGTCGTGACCGATCTGTGGTCTGCCGGGCGGCATATGGTGCGGCAAGGCCGCCACGTGAACCGCGACCAGATCATTTCTGCCTACAGGGTAGGAATTGCCGATCTTTTGTCCGCGGTCTAGAACGCATCCGAAAGCCGAGGGTACATGCCGCAATCAACCGAGACCACCAGCTACAAAGACATCAAGAAAACTGTTTTGGCACGCATCCGCTCGGGCGAATGGCAGCCCGACTCGTTGTTGCCCAACGAACAGGATTTGGCAGCTGAATTCTCCTGTACCCGCACAACCGTCAACCGCGCCTTGCGGGAACTGGCGGATGAAGGCTATCTGGAACGCCGCCGCAAGGCTGGCACCCGTGTACTCAGCGCGCCTCAGCGGCAGGCACGTTTCAGCATACCCATGGTCCGGGACGAGGTCGAAGCGACCGGTGGCACCTATCGCTACGCGCTGGTCTCAGCCGAGACGACCGTCGCCCCGGATTGGCTGACCGCGCGTCTTGCTTTGCGGCCCGACCAAAGCACCGTGCATGTGCGATGCATGCATTTTTCGGGCAATACCCCGTTTCAATACGAAGACCGATGGATTGTAGTGGACAGCGTGCCCCAAGTGGCGCAGGCGGATTTCTCGGCCATCGGCCCGAATGAGTGGCTGATCCAAACTGTACCTTTCACCAATGTGGAACTCAGCTTTCTGGCCAGCCGGGCGGACGCGACCGTCGCCCGTTTTCTGGACCTGCCCGAAGGTGAGCCCGTGTTTACCGGTGAACGCATCACATGGTTGGAGGGGCAACCCGTCACCTACGCCAAAATGTATTTCGGCGCCGGATACCGGATGACCACCCAGTTCTGAACGCGTCAGATTGGGCTTTACCACTGTGCCAATCCACGCCAGATTCCCCAGCGATTGATCCGCTAAAAAAGGGCCAAGGATATGGGCAACCCGCTTTACGACCGTTTGTTTGGCATTCACGCGGGCAAGGACACGCCGTTTCTGCATCTGCCGGATGGCGAGGTTATCACACATGCCGCATTCCTTGATATGGCGGCGCGGCTCGCAAACACGCTGGTTGGTTACGAGTTGGAACCGGGCGACCGGGTTGCCGTTCAGATCGAAAAATCGCCCGAGGCCTTGGCACTCTATGCCGCCTGCGCGCAGGTCGGGTTGGTCTTTTTGCCCCTGAACACCGCCTACACCGTCAACGAGCTGACCTATTTCTTCGAAAACAGCGGCGCATCGCTGGTTGTGTGCGACGACGCGAACCAAACCGCCCTGACACCACTGGCTAAGATGCACGAAGCTCGGCTCGAGACGCTGAACACCGATGGCTCGGGCAGTTTGATGCGGCGTGCCTTGGGGATGTTGCCCGCGTTCGAACCTGCGCACCGGACCGAGGACGATCTGGCCGCCTTCCTTTACACCTCCGGCACCACCGGGCGGTCGAAAGGCGCGATGCTGTCGCAGGCCAACCTGCTATCGAATGCGGAAACATTGGTGCAGGAGTGGCGGTTCACAGCCGATGACGTGCTGCTGCATGCCTTGCCCATTTTCCATACACATGGGCTGTTTGTGGCGACGAATGTGGTGCTGGCCTCGGGCGGGTCGATGATCTTTCTGCCGAAGTTCGATCTGGATGACATGCTGCGCCTGATGCCACAAGCGACCTCAATGATGGGGGTGCCGACCTTCTACACCCGCCTGTTGGGGGATGATCGGTTCACCGGTGATCTGGCTCAGCATATGCGACTGTTCATCTCGGGCTCGGCCCCCTTGCTGGCGGAAACCCATGAGCGGTTCGAAACACGCACCGGCCACCGCATCCTTGAACGATACGGCATGACCGAGACCAACATGAACACCTCAAACCCCTATGACGGCGAGCGTCGCGCGGGCACGGTTGGCTTCCCCCTGCCCGACGTCGAATTGAAAGTGACCGACCCCGACAGCGGCGAGACCCTGCCGCAGGGCGAGATCGGCATGATCGAAGTCCGCGGCCCGAACGTCTTCCAAGGCTATTGGCAAATGCCCGAGAAAACCGCCGCCGAGCTGCGCGAGGATGGGTTTTTCATCACCGGCGATCTGGGTCGAGTGGACGCCGATGGCTATGTCCATATCGTCGGACGCGGAAAGGATCTGATCATCTCGGGCGGGTTCAACATCTATCCCAAGGAACTTGAGATGCTGCTGGACGACCAGCCCGGCGTGTTGGAAAGCGCGGTGATCGGCGTACCGCATCCGGATTTCGGCGAAACCCCCGTGGGCCTGTTGGTGGCGGAACCCGGCGCGACCCCTGATCTGGACGCGATCATGGCCCGTGCGCAGGCCGAACTGGCGCGTTTCAAACATCCCCGCAAACTGATCGTTCTGGACGAGCTGCCGCGTAACACGATGGGCAAGGTGCAGAAAAACGCCCTGCGCGCGCGTTTCGCCGAGCTGTTTACCTAAGCGGCACGCGTCCAGTCGGGGTCAAAAGCCAGCACTTACGCCCCTCAAACACCGCCGTGGCCAATGGACGGCCATAACCTGCGCCCGCATCCAGATTGACACGGTTGCCGCAATGTTCGGCCTGATCGACAGGCGTGTGGCCATGGACAATCAGCCACGGATGCGGCGCGGCTTCGATCAGAAACTCGTTGCGGATCCAGATCAGGTCATTTTCGGATTGCTGCTCCAGCGGCAGACCCGGTCTGATACCCGCGTGAACGAACAGCAATTCGCCCTCTTGGTGATAGTTCGGCAGGGCATTGAGGAAATCCAGATGCTGCGGTGGAACAGCCTCGACCGCGCGTTGATGAACATAGATGATACGGTCATTGTCGGTGACATCCACACCGTAAGAGGCCAACGTCTCGCGCCCGCCCAAACGCGGATGCAACCAACTGAGCGTGACCGGCAGGTGGCTGTCGGCGACCTCGCAGTCCTGTACAAACCGCGCCATCATCCGGTCGTGATTGCCTCGCACCATGACCCAGTTGCGCCCCGCACGTTGACCTTCGATCAACAGGTCAATCACGCCCCGACTGTTCGGCCCGCGATCTACGTAATCCCCCAGAAACACGACCCGTGCGTCCGGGCCGCCATCCTGTTCGATCCGGCGCAGGGCGGTTTGCAACATCTCAAGCTGGCCGTGAATATCGCCAATGGCGTAAATGGCAGACGTCATGAAAAACCTCGGGTCGAAAATCACTTTGCTTGTGACGCGAAAACCGCCCCTGACAAAGAAAATACCCGCGCCTTAGGTGGCGCGGGTTGGGATAGTCTCAGAAATTCAACACTGCCTACTAGGCCACGTCAAATTCCAAAGGTTTGATCTGGGTAAACAGCCCCGTTTCGGCCAACTTTGCGCGGGCCTCGGCCGGGACAGGTTCATCCACATACAGCAGCGCGATCGCTTCGCCGCCCGCTTCGGACCGGCCAAGGGTAAAGTTCGCGATGTTCACGTCGTTCTCGCCCATGGTCTGACCCAGCGTACCGATGATGCCCGGCACGTCTTCGTTGGTGGTATAGAGCATATGCGCCCCGACCTCGGCATCAATATTGATGCCTTTGATCTGAATGAACCGCGGCTTGCCATCGCTGAATACAGTCCCAGCGATCGAACGCTCACGCTTGCTGGTGACAACAGTGACCTTCACATAGCCATCGAAAACGCCGGTCTTGTCCTGATTGGTGGTCGAGATTTTGACCCCGCGCTCTTTCGCAATCACCGGAGCGGACACCATGTTCACATCTGGATTGACCTTTTTCATGATCCCCGCGACGACAGAACAATTCAACGCGGCCAGGTTCATCTCAGCGGCGACACCGTCATAGAGGATGTTGATCGCCTTGATCGGCTCATCCGTCATCTGCCCAATGAAGCTGCCCAGATGCCCGGCCAGCTTGATCCACGGCCCCATGACCTTGGCCTCTTCGGCGGTCACGGACGGCATGTTCAGCGCGTTTTCAACCGCCCCGGTCAGCAGGTAGTTCGAGATTTGCTCGGCCACCTGCAGCGCCACGTTTTCCTGCGCCTCGGTCGTGGCTGCCCCCAGATGCGGTGTGCAGACGACGTTGGGCAGGTTGAACAGAGCGTTTTCCTTGGCCGGTTCCTCGCTGAACACGTCAAAGGCAGCACCGGCCACATGGCCCGATTGCAGCATCTCGGCCAGCGCGTCCTCATCGACCAAACCACCACGGGCACAGTTGACGATGCGCACGCCTTTCTTGGTCTTGGCCAGATTCTCGCGGCTCAGGATGTTGCGGGTCTGATCGGTCAACGGCACGTGCAGGGTGATGAAATCGGCGCGGGCCAGCAAGTCATCCAGCTCGACCTTTTCAACGCCCATCTTCGCGGCTTTCTCTTCGCTGAGATAGGGATCAAAAGCGACGACCTTCATCTTCAGGCCCAGCGCGCGCTCACAAACGATGCCGCCAATGTTGCCTGCACCAATGACGCCGAGGGTCTTGTTGGTCAGCTCAATCCCCATGAATTTGGACTTTTCCCACTTGCCCGCATGGGTCGAGGTGCTGGCCTCGGGGATTTGCCGCGCCACGGCGAACATCATCGCAATGGCGTGTTCGGCCGTTGTGATCATGTTGCCGAAGGGCGTGTTCATCACGATAACACCCTTTTTGCTGGCTGCTTCCTTATCGACATTGTCGGTGCCAATCCCAGCGCGGCCGATAACTTTCAGATTGTCGGCTTTTTCCAGCAGGGTGGGCGTGACCTTTGTGGCGGAACGGATAGCGAGGCCGTCATACTGACCGATCACCTCGGCCAGTTTATCCTTGTCCTTGCCCAGATCGGGCATGAAATCCACGTCGATGCCGCGATCGCGGAAAATCTGCACGGCGGTTTCGCTGAGCTTGTCAGATACGAGTACTTTGGGGGCCATATTTCTGGTCCTTAAACTTTGGGAAAGTATCCGGGCCACAGACGGGCCCAGATTTTTCGTCGAAAAATCTTGTCAGGCGGCTGCCGATTGCGCAGCGATCTCGGCCTCAAAGGCCCAGGCCAGCCACGGCAGCATGGCCTGAATGTCCGAGGTCTCGACCGTGCCGCCACACCAGATGCGCAGGCCCGCGGGGGCATCGCGATATGCACCGATATCCAGCGCGATATTCTCGACCTCCAGCCGTTTGGCTACGGCCTTGGCGAATGTCGTCCCATCCTGAATGCGCGGATCGGTGAATTTCAGGCAGACCGACGTATTAGATTGCGTCGCCGCATCCTCGGCCAGATTGGCGATCCAGTCGTTTTGATCGCAAAAGGCATGAACCGCTCCAGCATTGGCATCTGCGCGGGCAATCAGGCCCTGCAACCCACCGACCGAGCGCGCCCAGTCCAGCGCAAACAGGTAGTCCTCGACCGCCAGCATCGAAGGCGTGTTGATCGTGGCCCCGGTAAAGATACCGTCGATCAGCTTGCCGCCTTTGGTCAGGCGGAAAATCTTGGGCAGCGGCCATGCGGGGGTGTAGCTTTCCAGCCGCTCAACCGCGCGCGGGCTGAGGATCAGCATCCCGTGCGCTGCTTCACCACCCAGCACTTTTTGCCAGCTGAACGTGGTCACATCCAGCTTGTCCCACGGCAGGTCCATCGCAAATGCAGCCGAAGTCGCATCACAGATCGTCAGACCCTGACGGTCATCCGCGATCCAGTCGCCATTGGGAACCCGCACGCCCGAGGTCGTGCCGTTCCACGTAAACACCACATCATTGGCGAAATCGACCGAGGCCAGATCAACGATCTGCCCATACTCGGCGGTTTTCACCTCGGCGTCGATCTTCAATTGCTTGACCACGTCCGTGACCCAACCGGCACCAAAGCTTTCCCAGGCCAGCATCTCGACCTTGCGTTCGCCCAACAGCGACCACAGCGCCATCTCAACCGCGCCGGTGTCCGAGGCGGGAACGATGCCGATCTTGTAATCCGCCGGAATGCCCAGCACCTCACGCGTGCCTTCGATGGCCGCCTTCAGCTTGTCCTTGCCCACCGCAGCACGGTGCGACCGGCCCAATGCAGCGTCGGCCAGCTTGTTCAGCTCGAATGTGGGGGGTTTGGCGCAGGGGCCAGAGGAAAAACGCGGATTCGCCGGCCGCGTTGCCGGTGTATTTGTGCTCATCTGTATTACCCTTCCAGATACACGCCCCTCGTTGGGGAGGGGTGTCCCGCCGCCACACCTAGAAAGCCTGCCGCGTCGCAGCAAGCAGAAAAGACTCTTCGAAGTCGAAAAACGACATTCAATTTCACCCCATCCGCGGTCATGAGTTTCCGATAGGCGAAAGATTTGCAGTCCGTTAACGCGACTCGGTGAGCAGTTGATTGTTTTTTGGGCAGTCACGCGCGGATCGTGACGGAATAGGCCGGCAACCCTTGTGATCAGACATCGGCGCGGTGAAAAGGTGCCATGCCTGACACCCTGACCATTGTCGTTGTAGAAGAAGACCGCGAGCGCGCGATTGCCATCGTCGATGCGCTCAAGGCGTCTGGGGCTTATGATGTGCATGTGATCGGCAATGTCTCGAGCCTTGCGCGCAAGATCGCCGCGCTGGTGCCCGATGTGGTGCTGATCGACATCGACAACCCGACCCGCGACATGCTTGAGGAACTGACCCTTGCATCCGGGCCACTGGAACGGCCAGTAGCCATGTTTGTCTCGGGCGCGGCGGGCGATTTGACCTCGACCGCGATTGAGGCGGGGCTGTCGGCCTACGTCGTCGACGGCATGCAACCGGATCGGCTGAAGCCCGTACTGGACGCGGCCATCGCCCGGTTCCAGATCGTCCGGCAGATGCGCCGTGAACTGGCCGAGACCAAACGTGCGCTGGAAGAACGCAAGGTGATCGACCGCGCCAAGGGTCTGCTGATGAAGGCGCGCGGGGTCGAGGAAGAAGAGGCCTATGCCCTGCTACGCAAAGCCGCGATGGATCAGGGCCGCCGCGTCGCCGACGTGGCCGAAGCGCTGGTCACGGCCTCGGGGCTGTTGTCATGAACGCTGTGACCCTGCCCGTTGCTTATGTTCCGCTGGTGGACGCCGCCCCCTTGATCGTGGCGCATGAGATGGGTCTGGCCCGCGCCGAAGGAGTCGAGTTGGACCTGATCGCAGCGCCCTCATGGTCGTCGGTGCGCGATATGTTGGCCTTTGGGCGGGTGGACGCGGCGCAGCTGTTGTCGCCGGTCCCTGTTGCAATGGCTTTGGGGCTGGGTGGGGTGACACAGCCCTTGTCTGCCGTCTCGGTCCTGTCGGTGAATGGCGACGTGATCGGCGTTAGCCGCGCTTTGGAAACCCGCCTACGCGACTCGGGCTATGAGTTCGACTTTCGCGACCCCTTCAAGGCCGCCGCCGCGCTGGCCTCGGTCGCGGATGGGCCATTGGTCTTCGGCGTGCCCTTCCCGTTCTCGCTGCATGTGGAACTGCTGCATTGCTGGCTTGAGGCTACCGAACTGTCCAAAATCGGGGTCGAGGTGCGCACCATCCCGCCACCCCTGATGGCACAGGCTTTGGCCGAGGGCGATGTGGATGCGTTCTGTGTGGGAGAGCCCTGGGGCTCGGTCGCCGTGGAATCGCAGGCGGGGGCGTTACTGCTGCCCGGTCAGGCGATCTGGGCCTTTGCGCCGGAAAAGGTGCTGGCCGTGCGCACCGACTGGGCGGATACCGAGCCGCACCTGCTGGGCAAGCTGATGCGAGCCGTCTGGCGCGCCGGGCGCTGGCTGGGCCAGCCGGGCAGCCACACCGCCGCCGCTGAAATCCTTGCCCGAGACACCTATCTGAACCTGCCTTCGGAACTGATCGACCGGGCGCTTTCGGGGCGCTTTACCATCACAGGCCACGCCGAACAGCGCGAGGTGCCGGGATTTATCGAGTTCCACGACGGGGCCGCAAACTTCCCATGGCGCAGTCAGGCCAAGTGGATCGCCCACCGTCTGGCGCAACGATACGGTCTGGACCCGCATCTGGCGCTGGCCCAAGCGGGCAGCGTGTTTCGCAGCGATATCTACCGCAATCAACTGGCAGGGTTGGGGGCGGATCTGCCCGGAGCCTCGGAAAAACTTGAGGGCGCGATTCGTGAAACCACACCGGTTGCGTCCCATAACGGGCAGCTGTCGCTGAAGCGGGATGCGTTCTTGGATGGGCGCATTTTTGACCCTCAGGATATCTGACGCCCAAGAATTAGGCAGACGCGCGCGCCGCACCGCGCGATTGCAGCATTTAACGCCGCGTCGCAGCAAAATCGCTTGATCGGCAACGGTGCATTTACCACTCTGAACTCATCGGCACGCAAAGGCGTGTGCCGCAAGAATTCCTCCCAAAGTTTGGGAACGACTGAGCAAAGCCGCTCACTCTCTGGCCAATCCTCCCGGTCAGAGCGTGCAGCGGCTTTTTGTTTTTCACCCACCCGGCTGACCGGGACCAAAAAAGGGACAGACCCACATGAAGAAATTGCTCGCAGGCCTTGTCGCCACCACCGCCCTGATCAGCCCCGCGCTGGCCGAAACGCTGGAGCTGGAGAAGGACGAGCTGACCTTTGGCTTTATCAAACTGACAGACATGGCCCCGCTGGCTGTGGCCTATGAGAATGGGTACTTCCTGGATGAGGGCCTGTTCGTCACGCTCGAAGCGCAGGCCAACTGGAAAGTACTGCTGGACGGTGTAATCGACGGGCAGCTGGACGGTGCGCACATGCTGGCCGGTCAGCCGCTGGCCGCAACTATCGGGTATGGCACCGAGGCGCATATCATCACCCCCTTCTCGATGGACCTGAACGGCAACGGCATCACCGTGTCGAACGAGGTCTGGGAAGAGATGAAGCCGAACATCCCGAAAATGGATGACGGCCGCCCGCAGCACCCGATTTCGGCTGAGGCGCTGGCCCCAGTGGTCGAGAAATACAAATCCGAAGGCAAACCCTTCAATATGGGCATGGTCTTCCCCGTTTCGACCCACAACTATGAACTGCGTTACTGGCTGGCGGCGGGTGGCCTGCACCCGGGCTATTACAGCCCCGAGAACGTGACCGGCCAGATCGGTGCGGATGTGTTCCTGTCGGTGACGCCTCCGCCGCAGATGCCGGCCACGTTAGAAGCGGGCACCATCTATGGCTATTGCGTAGGTGAGCCGTGGAACCAGCAGGCCGTGTTCAAAGGCATCGGCGTGCCGGTGATCACCGATTATGAACTGTGGAAGAACAACCCCGAAAAGGTCTTTGGCATCAATGCCGAGTTCGCCGAGCAGTATCCCAACACCACCCGCGCCGTCACCAAAGCCCTGATCCGCGCTGCGATGTGGCTGGATGAAAACGACAACGCCAACCGCCCCGCCGCGGTCGAGATGCTGAGCCAGCCGGAATATGTGGGTGCGGACTACGAGGTGATCGCGAACTCGATGACGGGCACGTTCGAATATGAAAAGGGCGACAAGCGCGAGGTGCCCGATTTCAACGTCTTCTTCCGCTACAACGCGACCTACCCGTTCTATTCGGACGCCATCTGGTACCTGACCCAGATGCGCCGCTGGGGCCAGATCGCCGAGCCGCAGACAGATGCCTGGTATGACGAGGTCGCCAAGTCCGTCTACCGCCCCGACATCTATCTGGATGCCGCGAAAATGCTGGTGAACGAGGGTCTAGCGAATGAGGCCGACTTCCCCTGGGACAGCGACGGCTACAAAGCCCCCACGCCCGCCGAAGATATCATCGACGGCATTCCCTATGACGCCCGTCAGCCGAACGCTTATCTGCAAAGCCTGCCGATCGGCTTGAAAGGCGAGCAGGTCGTCATCGGCACAGAAGTTCAGGGTTAACTCCCCTGCCTCTCGGCCCTTGGTGGCTGGGGGGCTTTCCCATTCATACAGAATTCCACCCCGCCCGGCGCTGAACGACCGGGCCAGGAGACCGCAAGATGACAGCCATCGACCACGATACGCTATCCCCTGATGCTGAACGCGAGGCCCGACGCGCCCGCCTGTTCACCCGGATCAACGCCGCCGACAAATGGTTTCAGGTTTTGGGCTTGGCCTGGATCACCCCCATCCTGAAGGCCAGCGCAGGCGACAACCCGCGCGCTCAGATGGGCGAGATCTGGCGCCTGCTGGTCGTGCCGCTGCTGGCCATCTTCGCCTTCCTTCTGATGTGGGGCACGCTGGCCCCAAAGGTGCAAACCTCGCTGGGCGCTGTCCCCGGACCGGCGCAGGTCTGGTCCGAAGCCATTAGCCTACATCAGGACGCACAGGCCAAGGCCGCCAAAAAGGCAAAGTTCGAGGCCATGGTTGAAAAGCGCAACCAGAAGTTCATCGATGCGGGCCAGCCCGAAAAGGTCAAAGAGGTCGCCTATACCGGCGCTCCGAGTTACTACAACCAGATATGGACCTCGATCAAAACCGTGTTCTTCGGCTTTCTGATTGCCACCATCGTCGCTGTTCCGCTGGGCATCGCTGCGGGTCTGTCACCCACCGCAAATGCGGCGCTGAACCCGCTGATCCAGATTTTCAAACCGGTCTCGCCGCTGGCCTGGCTGCCGATTGTGACGATGATTGTCTCGGCCGTCTACGTCACCAATGACGGCTGGTTCGCGAAGTCCTTCCTGATCTCGGCCATCACCGTGACGCTGTGTTCGCTGTGGCCGACGCTGATCAACACCTCGCTGGGTGTGGCGTCGATCGACAAGGATCTGGTGAACGTCTCAAAAGTTCTGAAAATGAACACCTACACCAAAATCACCAAGCTGGTGCTGCCCTCGGCCCTGCCGCTGATCTTCACCGGATTGCGTCTATCTCTGGGTGTTGGCTGGATGGTCCTGATCGCGGCCGAGATGCTGGCGCAGAACCCCGGTCTGGGCAAGTTTGTCTGGGATGAGTTCCAGAACGGCTCCTCCAGTTCTCTCGCCAAGATCATGGTGGCTGTCTTTACCATCGGCATCATCGGCTTCCTGCTGGATCGCGTGATGTATGCGCTGCAGTCGCTGTTTACCTTCTCGAACAACCGGTGAGCGATATGGCTGTGATCGACTTCAAGAATGTCTGCAAATCATTCGGTACCGGCACTGCTGCGACGGATGTGCTGAAAGACATCAACCTCTCGGTTGAAGAAGGGGAATTCGTGGTGCTGCTGGGCTTTTCCGGCACTGGCAAAACCACGCTGATCAACCTGATGGCGGGGATCGAGTTTCCCTCCAAGGGCAGCGTCACCTTTCGCGACATGGCCATCACCGGCCCGGCGCCGGAGCGGGGAGTGATCTTCCAGAACTACTCGCTGATGCCGTGGCTGACGGTGACGGGCAATGTGCGGTTGGCCGTGGACGCGGTGTTCCCCAAGATGCCCAAGGCTGAGAAAGAGGAAAAGGTAGCCCATTACATTCGCATGGTGGGCCTCAGCCACGCGGCGACCCGTCGCCCCGCCGAGCTGTCGGGTGGGATGCGTCAGCGGGTGAACGTGGCCCGCGCACTGGCGATGGACCCCGAGGTTCTGCTGCTGGACGAGCCCCTGTCGGCGCTGGATGCATTGACCCGTGGCAATCTGGCGGAAGAGATCGAAAAGATCTGGGAGACCGACCGCAAGACCTGTGTCCTGATCACCAATGACGTGGACGAAGCGATCCTACTGGCCGACCGCATCATCCCGCTGAACCCCGATGGCACGTTGGGGACCGAGTTCAAGGTCTCGATCCCCCGCCCACGCGACCGGTCCGCCATGAACCATGACGAGACGTTCAAGTCTCTGCGTGGCGAGGTCACGAAATACCTGATGGATGTGGGTATCGAGGCCAAGGTCGAAGGCACCAAGACCTTGCCCGACGTGACCCCGATCCACGGTGTCCCCGCAGCGGTGAAAGAAGCGCAGTCGGGTCTGATCGACGAGCGCTATCTGGATTTCAGCCAGTTGCACAAGGTCTACCCCACGCCCAAAGGCCCGCTGACCGTGGTCGAGGATTTCAACCTGAAACTCAACCGAGGCGAATTCATCTCGTTGATCGGTCACTCGGGCTGCGGCAAGTCCACGGTGCTGACCATGGCCGCCGGTCTGAACGAAATTTCGAAAGGCGCAATCAAGCTGGATGGCCGCCATGTCGAAGGCGCCGACCCCGAACGCGCCGTGGTGTTCCAGTCGCCCTCGCTGTTCCCATGGCTGACCGCCAAGGAAAACGTCTCGGTCGGGGTGGACCGCGTCTATCCGCGCGCCAGCCAGGCCGAGCGGCAGGATGTCGTGGAATATTACCTCGAACGGGTCGGTCTGGCCGACGCGATGGACAAATCCGCCGCCGATATGTCGAACGGGATGCGCCAGCGTGTTGGCATCGCCCGTGCCTTTGCCCTTTCGCCAAAACTGCTGCTGCTGGACGAGCCCTTTGGGATGCTAGACAGCCTGACCCGATGGGAGCTGCAAGAGGTTCTGATGGAGGTTTGGTCGCGGACCAAAGTCACCACCATCTGCGTCACCCATGATGTGGACGAGGCGATCCTGCTGGCCGACCGCGTGGTGATGATGACGAACGGTCCGCAGGCCACGATCGGCAAGATCACCAATGTCGACCTGCCACGCCCGCGCACCCGCAAGGCGCTGCTGGCTCATCCTGATTACTACGAATACCGGCAAGAGGTGTTGGATTTCCTCGAGGAATATGAGCATGGGGCGAAACCCAAGCCCAAATCCCCTGCCCCCAATGCCATTGCTGCGGAGTGACTGACATGAAACAGAAACTGGTTGTCATCGGTGCCGGCATGGCCTCGGGCCGGGTGCTGGAGCACCTGACCGACGCTGCCCCCGATGCGTTCGACATCACCCTGTTCAACGCCGAACCACGCGGGAATTATAACCGCATCATGCTGAGCCCTGTGCTGGCCGGTGATCAGACCTATGAAGAGATCGTCACCCATGACGACACTTGGTACGCGGAGCGCGGCATCGCCTGTCGATTCGGCGAGAAAGTGGTCAAAATTGACCGTGATCTGAAGGTGGTCGAAGGCGAGTACGGCCATGTGCCTTACGACAAGCTGATCTTCGGCACCGGATCAAACCCCTTCATGATCCCGATGCCGGGGCATGATCTGGATGGTGTGATCGCATATCGCGATCTGGAAGACACCGAACAGATGATGGGAATGGGCGCGGGCAACAAGGTCGTCGTGATCGGCGGCGGCTTGCTGGGGCTTGAGGCCGCCGCAGGCATGGCCGCGCGCGGGGCTGATGTGACCGTGGTGCATATCATGGGGCACCTGATGGAACGTCAGTTGGACCCTGCCGCAGGGTATCTGCTGAAGAAATCGCTGGAAGAAAAAGGCATCACCGTTCTGCTGAATGCCAAATCGACCGAAATCGCGGGCAAGGATGGTAAGGCCCGGGCGCTGCTGTTGGAGGACGGCACGGAATTGCCCTGTGACCTGCTGGTGATGGCTGTGGGCATCCGCCCCAACACCGCGCTGGCGCAGGAGACGGGCCTTGCCGTAGGTCGGGGTATTCATGTGGACGATCAGATGATCACCTCGGATGCCGATATCTACGCCGTCGGCGAATGCGTCGAACATCAGGGCGAGGTCTTTGGCCTTGTCGCGCCGCTCTACGATCAGGCCAAGGTGCTGGCGCAGACCCTGTTGGGCGAAGAGGCCGCGTTCAAACAACGTTCGCTCTCGACCAAGCTGAAAGTCACCGGCTGCGACCTGTTCAGCGCCGGGGACTTTGCCGAGGGCGAGACCCGCGAGGACATCGTTTTCCGCGACCCCGCGCGCGGCGTCTATAAACGGCTGGTGCTGGAAGGCGACACGCTGGTCGGTGCGGTTATGTATGGCGACACTGGCGACAGCAACTGGTTCTTCGGCCTGATCCGCGATGGTGAGGACGTGTCCGAGATGCGTGAAACTCTGATCTTTGGCCCGGCCTATCAGGGGGGTGGCTCTGCGGACCCTCTCTCAGCCGTTGCAGCATTGCCGCCTGAGGCGGAAATCTGTGGCTGCAACGGCGTTTGCAAATCCGACATCACCGCGGCCATTGCAGATGGCGCAACCGATCTGGGCGCGATCCGCGCGACCACCAAGGCCAGCGCCTCCTGCGGGACGTGCACCGGACTGGTCGAACAACTGCTGCAGGTCACGCTAGGCGATGACTTCCAGATGCCAACCGCCCAGCCCGTCTGCGGTTGCTGTGACCTGACCCACGAAGACGTTCGCCGCCTGATCAAATCGCAGGAGTTGAAAAGTCAGGAGGCCGTCTGGCAGGAGCTGGGTTGGAAAACGCGCAACGGCTGTCATGTCTGCCGCCCGGCGATCAACTACTACCTGCTGGCTGACTGGCCGGTGGAATATCAGGACGACCCGCAAAGCCGTTTCGTCAACGAACGCAAACACGCCAACATTCAAAAGGACGGCACGTTCAGCGTGGTGCCCCGCATGTGGGGTGGCATCACCAACCCTGCGGAACTGCGCGCCATCGCCGACGCGGCCGAGAAATACGATGTGCCGACCGTCAAAGTCACCGGCGGGCAGCGCATCGACCTGCTGGGCGTGAAAGGCGCGGACCTGCCCTATATCTGGTCCGATTTGAACAAAGCCGGCCTGGTCTCGGGCCACGCTTATTCCAAAGGCTTGCGCACGGTGAAGACCTGTGTCGGCACGGATCACTGTCGGTTCGGTACGCAAGATAGCACCGGTCTGGGTATCAAGCTTGAGAAAATCCTGTGGGGGTCGTGGACGCCGCACAAGCTGAAGCTGGCGGTCTCGGGCTGCCCGCGCAACTGTGCCGAAGCGACCTGCAAGGATATCGGCGTTGTTTGTGTCGACAGCGGCTATCAGATCAGCATCGGCGGTGCGGCCGGCATGGACGTTAAGGAAACCGAACTGCTGGTACAAGTCCCAACCGAGGACGAGGCGATCGAGGTCGTGATGGCCGTCACCCAGGCCTATCGCGAGGGCGGCAAGTATCTGGACCGCTTGTACAAATGGATGGCGAAAGTGGGCCTCGACTGGATCAAGGAAACTGTGGTGGACGACCTGGACAACCGCCGCGCGCTGGTTGAGCGGTTTGAACTCAGCCAGTCCATCTACCGCAAAGACCCATGGGCCGAGCAGGCCAAAGAGGCCCCGCGCTTTGCGCCCATGGCCGATCTGACATTGGAGGCCGCAGAATGAGCTGGATCGACATCGGACATATCGACGATATCCCCCTGCGCGGCGCACGCGTGGTGAAAACGCCTGTGGGCTGCGTCGCCCTGTTCCGCACTGCCAAGGATGAGGTCTTTGCGGCCTCGGACACCTGCCCCCACAAGGGCGGGCCGCTCTCCGAAGGCATCGTGCATGGCCAATCCGTCACCTGCCCGCTGCACAATTGGGTGTTCGACCTGAACTCGGGTCAAGCACAAGGCGCGGACGAAGGCCAGATCGCCACCTACCCGGTGCAGTTGGACGGCGATCGCATCCTGCTGGACAGCACCTCGCTGGGGCAAAGGAGCGCCGCGTGAAAGACCTGAGTGCCTGCACCACACGCTCAACCTGCCCTTATTGTGGGGTGGGCTGCGGTGTTCTGCTGCAACCGGATGGCGCAGGTGGCCTGACCGTCACCGGCGACCCAGATCACCCGGCCAATCAGGGGCGGCTGTGTTCCAAAGGCTCGGCTTTGGCAGAAACAGTGGGTCTATCGCAACGGCTGCTAGCGCCCGTGGTTGCGGGCGAAGAGACTGGCTGGGACGACGCGCTGCAACTGGTCGCCGACCGTTTCCGCGACACGATCGCCGAACACGGGCCGGATTCAGTGGCCTTTTATGTCTCGGGTCAGTTGCTGACCGAGGACTACTATGTCGCCAACAAGCTGATGAAGGGCTTCATCGGCTCGGCCAATATCGACACGAATTCGCGGCTGTGCATGGCCTCGACCGTAGCGGGCCACAAACGCGCTTTTGGCACTGACACCGTGCCCGGAACCTATGAGGATTTAGACGAGGCCGATCTGGTCGTGCTGGTCGGCTCCAATCTGGCCTGGTGCCACCCGGTTTTGTATCAGCGCCTGATGGCGGCGCGGCAGGCGCGCGGCACCAGGATCATCGTGATCGACCCGCGCCGGACGGCATCGTGTGACAGTGCCGATCTGCACCTGCCTCTGGCAGCGGGCAGCGATGTGGCGCTGTTCAACCATCTGCTGACGCAGATCGATGCTGGCGGTTTGGTGGATGCGGATTTCCTGACCCACACCACCGGTATTCATGAGGCGCTGGACAGTGCGCTGGCCGATGATGTCTCGGTCACCGGTCTCGACACCGACGATATCGCGCAGTTCTGCCAGATGTGGATGGAGACTGAAAAGGTCGTGACGATCTTCAGTCAGGGTGTGAACCAATCCAGCGCGGGCAGTGACAAGGTCAACGCGATCCTGAACTGCCATCTCGCCACGGGGCGGATCGGCAAGCCCGGCTGCGGGCCTCTGTCGGTCACCGGTCAGCCCAACGCGATGGGTGGGCGCGAGGTCGGCGGTCTGGCCAATATGCTCGCCTGTCATCTGGATATCGAAAACGCCGATCACCGGGCCGCCGTGCGCGATTTCTGGTCGGCCCCGGCCATGCCCGAGGCCCCGGGCCTCAAGGCCGTGGACCTGTTCCGCGCCGTGGGCGACGGGCGCGTCAAGGCGCTGTGGGTGATCCACACGAACCCCGTGGTTTCAATGCCCGAGGCCGACGCGGTGCGCGATGCCATCGCGGCCTGCCCGTTCACCGTGGTCTCTGACATCACCGCCCTCACCGATACGGCGCGGCTGGCCGATGTGCTGCTGCCCGCCGCTGCGTGGGCCGAAAAAGACGGCACAGTCACCAATTCCGACCGTACGATCAGCCGACAACGTTCGGTCCTGCCCGCACCGGGACAAGCGCGCGCGGATTGGGACATTCTGGCCGAGGTCGGACGACGGATGGGATGGGCCTCGGCCTTCGATTATCAAACTCCCGGAGAGATTTTTCGTGAGTATGCAACCTTGTCCGGCATTGCCGCCAAGTTTGGACGCGATTTCGATATCTCGGGCCTCAGCGACTTGGATGCTGTGGGTTATGACGCTCTTCAGCCAACGCGCTGGCCTGTCACCGCCACGCGGCAGGGCGGGCGGTTCTTTGCGGATGGGCAATTCTATCACCCCGACGGCAAGGCGCGGCTTTTACCAGTTACATGGCGCGCGCCTGCGGCCAAAACAGAACCGCGTTATCCATTCTGGCTGAATACCGGGCGGCTGCGCGATCAGTGGCACACGATGACCCGTACCGGTCTGTCGGCGCGGCTGTCGGCCCACCTGCCCGAGCCGTTTTTGGACATTCACCCCGATGATGCGCGCGCCACGGGGATAAACCCCGCCGATCTGGTGCAGGTCGCAAGCCCGCATGGCACATCTGTCCTGCGGGCCCGGATTACCAGCGATGTCACACAAGGACAGGTCTTTGCGCCGATCCACTGGACCGGAGAAACCGCCCCTGCGGCCCGAATCGACGCCGTGGTCGCTGCGGCGACGGACCCGGTTTCGGGACAGCCCGAAAGCAAAGCGTCCGTGGTGAGCGTCACCCGCTTTGACGCCAAATGGTATGGGTTTGCGGTGTCAGATCGCGAAATGCGACCTTCGTGCGAATATTGGGCGCAGACCCCCACAAAACTCGGCTATCGCGCGGAGTTGGCCGGGATGGACACAATAGATGACTGGCAAACCGCCGCGCGTGATCTTTTCGGATTGCCCGAGGCGCAGATAACGATCGTCGAAGACCCAGCGCGCGGCATGGCGCGGCTGGCGTTTTACGAAGACGGACGATTGGTCGCTGCCTTGTTCATCTCTCCCGAGCCCGTGGCGGTGATGCGCGACTATCTGGCGACTCTGCCACAGGTGCCCGACCTGCTGTCAGGCTGGGCCCCTGCGGACCGGCCCGATCCCGGCCCTGTTCTGTGTTCCTGTTTCGACGTCGGTGTGAATACCATCCTGACCGCTATTGAGACCAAAGGACTGATGACCGTCGAAGCCATTGGCGAGGCCTTGCAGGCCGGAACCAATTGCGGTTCTTGCCGTCCGGAACTGGCGAGCCTGCTGGCGTCAGCACATCAGAAAGAGGCCGCACAGTAACCCTAGAACCGAACCGCCTCTCCGGTCTCCAGCGCCTGTTGCGCAGCCAGACCCATGCGCACAGCCCACATCCCGTCCTGCAGAGTCACTTCGGGGGCGGGTTTGTCGCCCCGCAGGACGGCTAGGAACTCTTGATGCTGATAGAAAGTAGACCCATTATGGTCACCCGCAGCCAATAGCGTTGGATCGACCGGAATATCCTTGGCAACCGGCCCTTTGGGATGGCGCGGGCTGACAATCAGTTGCGGCACCGGTGCATCGCCAAGATGCTCGGGCCAGAAACGGCCCGGTCCGGGCACCAGCGCCTCGATCTTCGCGTCCGGCCCGACGGCCGAGATCTCCTCCTGATACCGCGCGCCTTCGGCGAACATACACAGCTCCAGCATTGCTCGCGCGCCCGAGGCGAAGTCGACCATGACATAGCCATGGTCCAGAATGTCGGGTGTTTCTCCGTTATATGCCTCGTCCAAATGATTGACTGACTGCCCCCCGCTGGCTGTCACGCGCACAGGGTCTGATTGCAGGATCAGGCGCATGAGGTCGAAGAAGTGACAGCATTTCTCGACAAAGGTTCCGCCCGTATTACGGTTGAAGCGATTCCAGTTGCCGACCTTTTCCAGAAAAGGAAAGCGGTGCTCTTTGATGGTCAGCATTTTAACGCCGCCAGTCACCTGCGCCCCTTCAATTAAGGCCGCGATGGGCGGCATATAGCGATACTCCATCGCCACCCAGATCGGATGAGGGTAGTCGCGCTGGATGGCGTCAAGCCGCGCCGCATCTGCCGGGTCGGTGAACAGAGGCTTTTCGACCAGCAAAGGCAAAGGTCGCACCCGCGCGATCTGCTCGATCTGGTCCACGTGCAAATGATTAGGGCTGGCAATCACGATGCAGTCCAGATCATCTACGGCCAGCAGATCTTCGACCGAACCCACCATCTGCGCATCCGGTACAATCGTCTGCGCCGCCTTGGCCATCGCGGCGTCGGGCTCAAAGATCGCTGAGACGCGCGTACCTTCCAGCAACGCGATATTATGCAGGTGTTCCTGCCCCATCATGCCGCATCCGATCAGCCCGTAGTGGATGGTCCGGGTCATGCGCGTTTCCTTCTACTTCAGACGTTGGACATAGGTGGCCCGATCCGGGTCGAACCACGTTTTTGAAAACTCGACCGGTTCTGGCCCCTCGGACCAGCTGAACCGCTCAATATAACCGGCCGTTTCGCCAGCGGGTTTGGTGAAGGTCTCAGGCGTCCACTGGGGCAGCGCACGGACCGAAACCCGATCCTCAGCCCGCGTGATCCAGAACCCAAGCTGCTGTTGGTAATAGCGATAAAGCGAATCCGAAAGCAGCGTCTGATCGACCTTTCCGGCGGACTCATCCAGCCAGATTTCCTCGACCGCGATGATTGTGTCATTCAAATAGCGCATCCGGCGCACTCGCGAGCCTGTGGTCGAGGTGCCAAACTCCGGCAGATCGGAGGGTTTTTCCAGATGATCCACCGACAGGATATCCGCGCGCGGCAGCCCCCCGCCCTCGGGCAGCTCCAGCCGGAACATCGCATAAACGCTGTTCTGCGTCCCGGTCTCGCGGATGTAATTGCCCGAGCCTTGGATACGCTCCAACATCCCTTTTTTCTCAAGCTCCGCCAGCGATTTTCGCAGCGTCCCGACCGAGACATTGAGATTCGCAGCCATGTCCCGTTCGGGCGGCAAACGCTCGCCGTCGATCAGCCGACCCGCGGCAATGTCGCGGATAAGAAGCTCGGCGATCTGCACATAGATCGGCAGCGCGTTGGGGTTGCGGCTGTTGGCAGTCATTTTCGGAGTGCTTCACCGAGTCGCAGAAAAAATTGATACACTATTGATCTACATCAAAGTGATTGCTACGCAAGAGGAAAGTCAAAAGATGCACGGAGAACGAATCAAATGACCATCGTCCCCATCACATCCCCCGATCTGGATGCGGCCGAGGTTTCGTGGTTCGCCGCGTTGTGCTCAGACGATTATCAGTTTCTGGGTGTCCCGGATGGTGACCTCCGGTCGAGTTGGGAGCATTGTTCCGGCATCGTCCGCGAGGCCGAGGCGCAAGGGTTCCGAAACATCCTGTGCCCGTCTTCTTATCAGGTCGGTCAGGATACGCTGAGTTTCGTGGCAGGCTGCGCGCCGATCACGGACCGGATAAACCTGCTGGCTGCTGTGCGTTGTGGCGAGATGCAGCCGATCATGCTGGCCCGCACCATTGCGACGCTGGATCACATGCTGCAAGGGCGGCTGACGGTGAATATCATCTCGTCCGATTTCCCCGGCGAAAAGGCCGACAGCGCGTTCCGCTATCAGCGGTCCCGCGAGGTGGTCGAGATCCTCAAGCAAGCCTGGACACAGGATGAGATCAACCATGCGGGTGAGGTCTATAACTTCTCGGGCCTGACCACCGATCCGGCCAAGCCTTATCAGACCGGCGGTCCACTACTGTATTTTGGAGGCTATTCTCCGTCCGCTTTGGACCTTTGTGGCGAGCATTGCGACGTCTACCTGATGTGGCCCGAAACCAAGGATCAACTGGCCGAGCGGATGAAGGCCGTTCACGCCGTGGCTGAAAACTACAACCGCACGTTGGACTACGGCCTGCGCGTTCACATGATCGTCCGCGATACCGAGGCTGAAGCGCAGGAATATGCGGACTACATCGTTTCGAAGCTGGATGACGAATATGGCCGTGCGATCCGGGAACGGGCGCTGGATTCGACCTCTCTGGGCGTGGCGCATCAGGCAAAGAACCGCGATCTGGCGGATGAGTATGGCTATGTAGAACCGGGCCTGTGGACAGGTGTTGGCCGCGCGCGCTCGGGCTGTGGGGCAGCTTTGGTCGGATCGACCGATCAGGTGATGTCCAAGATCGAAGAATATCGAAAGATGGGTATCCGCGCTTTCATCTTCTCAGGCTATCCGCACATGGATGAGGCCAAGCATTTCGGGGCCCGCGTCCTGCCTAATCTGAAAACCTGCTCGCTGCCCGAAAAATACGGGCGCGTGCCTGCAAAAACCCCGGCCACCCCGCTGGGCGCCGGAGTTCGCCGCTGATGCACCGTGTGAAACTATCCAACACGCTGGAACTGAGCCGCATCGTTTATGGCATGTGGCGTATCGGGGATGACGATGACACCTCGGCCGCGCATGTCGAGGCCAAGATACAGGCTTGTCTGGATCAGGGGATCACCAGTTTCGATCAGGCGGATATCTACGGCGACTACACGGCCGAAGGCATTCTGGGTGCCGCCCTGCGCGCCAACCCGGCCCTGCGGTCAAAGATGGAGATCGTCACCAAATGCGATATCGTCGCGCCCTGCGGACGGTATTCGGACGCGAAGGTCAAGTACTACGACACCTCGCGCGCGCATATCCTGAAATCGGTCGAAACCTCTTTGGCCGAGATGGCCATCGACCACATAGACCTGTTGCTGATCCACCGTCCTGATCCGTTCATGGACCACGTTGAGACCGGCGCCGCGCTGGATGAGGTGGTCGCCAGCGGCAAGGTGCGCGCTGTCGGCGTGTCGAATTTCCGCCCGTGGGACTGGAGCCTGCTGCAATCGGCCATGAACACGCGTCTGGTCACGAACCAGATCGAGCTGTCTCTGGGCCGGATCGACCCATTCAGCAATGGCGATCTGGCTTTTCATCAACAGCATAACCAACGCGTAATGGCGTGGTCGCCTTTGGGGGGCGGGTTGCTGATGGCAGGAAACCCTCCGGTCGGAGTAGTGGCCGATGAGATAGCTGCCGAATTCGGTGTGGATCGAGCGGCAGTCGCCATCGCTTTCCTATTGGCGCACCCCGCAGGAATTCTGCCGGTTATGGGCACGAACAGTCTGGACCGGATCAAAAGCATCTCGGACGCATTGAAAGTAAATCTGGATCGCGAAAGTTGGTTCCGCCTTTACGAGGCGGCGCTGGGGCATGAGGTACCATGATGAACGCAATCTCAAAGGACATCACTCACACATTCGTCCCGCATAAAGATGACACCCGCACCTTGCGGGACGCTTTTGGCAAGTTTGCGACCGGCGTGACTATCGTCACCTGTGACAGCGACGATGGTCCGGTCTGCATCACCGCCAACAGCTTTTCATCGCTGTCGCTGGACCCCCCGCTGGTGATGTGGGCCGGAGACCGAAATTCGCGCCGGTTCCCCTATTTCCACAAGGCGCGCCATTTCAGCGTGCACGTGCTATCGTCGGAGCAGGCCGATCTGTGTTTTGGCTGCTCTAAAGACGCGTTCGCCCTGCGGGATATCGACCACGACCGCTGCGGGAACGGAACACCTCTGCTGCCGGATTGTCTGGCGCGGTTTGAGTGTGAACAGCACGCCTATCACGATGCAGGCGATCACGTGATCGTGGTGGGCAAAGTCCTGAAAGTCAGCATGGCGGACGGAGACGCGCTGACATTCTACGCCGGGAAACTCGGCCAATTTGCGCAGCACTAAGCGCGATTTGACGACCGCGGGACAAACCTGCGGCTGAACAAGGGAGGATCCGCATGGGCGGACTGGCAACGGCGCTTGCGCCGATTGCATTCGTGAACGAAACCGTGCTGCGTTTGGGCCGCGCGGTTGGTGTCGTTGCGATTGCATTGATGGTGATCGCAATCCTGATTCAGGTGTTCTTCCGATACGTTTTAGGCAACGCCCTACCCTGGCCGGACGAAGCCGCGCGCTTCTGCATGTTGTGGATGACCGGATTGATGGCCCCTACCGCGTTTCGGCGCGGCGGGTTTGTCGCCATTGATATGCTGCCCATGATGCTGCCGCGCGTTATTGGCCAGCTTCTGATGCTGTTTCTACTCTTCGTCTCGCTGGTGGTGTTGGCCGTCGCAGTGAATATCGGCTGGTCCGAGGTTACGGGCTTTGGCGGACGCTTCGCCACGGCGGCGCTCTATGTTCCGACCTCGCTGGGCTTTGACGAGTGGTACCGCGTTCCGCGCAGCTGGATGATGGCATCGTTGCTGGTGGGGGTATTCCTGCTGCTGGTCGTCAATATCGAGCTTATCCTGCGGTCGATCGTCAAGATGATGGGCGGCGGAGACCTGCTACCCGAAATCGCAGATGCACCGGTGGGGGCTGAATAGATGCTGATCTGGTTCCTGCCCACCTTCTTGATTTTCCTGATGATCGGCCTGCCGGTCTTTTTCGCACTTCTGGCCGCGCCCGGCATTTTGCTTTGGCTGAACGGCCAAACCAACGACATCACGCTGCTGTACCGGAACGTCTATAACGGTATGGACAGCTTCCCGTTGATGGCGATCCCCTTCTTCATGCTGGCCGGAGAGTTGATGAACCGTGGTGGCATCACCATTCGTCTGGTCGAGTTCTCTCAGGCCCTGATGGGGCACCTGCGCGGCGGTCTGGCCCATGTGAATGTCCTGAGTTCGATCCTGTTTGCCGGCCTGTCGGGCTCGGCGGTCGCCGATACCTCGGCACTGGGCTCGATGCTGATCCCAGCGATGGAGAAACAGGGCTATACCCGCCGCTTCGCCGCTGCGATCACAGCGGCCAGTTCGGTGATCGGGCCAATCATTCCGCCCTCGGGCATCATGATCATCTATGCCTACGTGATGGGTGAAAGCGTGGCCGCCCTGTTTTTGGCAGGCATTGTTCCAGGCGTGATGGTTGGCGTCGGCCTGATGCTGATGATCAAAGTCATGGCCGACAAATACGACTTCCCCGTCGCCAGCCGCAAATACACATGGGGCGAGCGTCGTCAGGCCAGTCTCAAGGCGTTCTTCCCGCTGCTGACCCCCGTTATCATTCTGGGCGGGATCCTCGGCGGCATCTTTACTCCGACCGAGGCTGCTGCGGTCGCTGTGGGGTACGCCTTCATCATCGGCTTCTTCGTCCTGCGCACGCTGACCCTGAAAGAAGTGCCCGAGATCCTCAGCAATGCGGGTCTGACCTCCGCGGTGGTTTTGCTGCTGGTGGGCGCTGCGATGGCATTCAAGACCGTGGTCAGCCTTAGCCACGCGCCTGAACAATTGGCGGCACTGATCCTTGGCCTGTCGGAAAATCCGCTGATCCTGCTGTTCCTGATCAACCTGCTGCTGTTCGTCGTCGGCATGTTTCTGGATGCAGGCCCCGCGATCATCATCCTTGGCCCCATCCTTGCGCCCATTTTCACAAGCCTCGGCGTAGACCCGATCCATTTTGCTATTATCATGAGTGTCAACCTGACCGTCGGCCTAGCCACTCCGCCCATGGGGTTGGTCCTGTTCGTGGCCGCCGCTGTATCGCGCGAAAAGGTCGAAACCATTGCCAAGGCGATCCTGCCGTTTCTGGCTGTCGAAATCATAGTGATCTTCCTGATCACCTATGTCCCCGCACTATCCATGACGATCCCGAGGATAACGGGATTTGCAAACTGAACTGAGTATCACAGGGAGGAAACGAATGCTCAGAGACTTCATCAAAACCGCTGCGGTGGCCACCTCGCTGGTGGCCGCATCCGCACTAGCTGCAACGGCTGCTGATTACACCCTGCGCGCCACAGCGAACTCAAACGAAAACGACGAAGACTATGATGGTCTGATCGTCTTCAAGAACTACGTCGAGGCTGCCTCGAACGGTGCCATCGAGGTCGAATTGTTCATCGGCACCCAATTGTGCTCGAACGGGGCCGAGTGCCTGCAAGGCGTGGCCGACGGTACGATCGACATCTATATCTCCACTTCGGGCGGCGCGTCAGGCATCTTCCCCTACGTGCAGGTTCTGGACCTGCCCTATCTGATGGCCGATGACCGCGTGGCCGAGCATGTTCTGTCAGGCGATTTCACCCGCAAGGTCCGCGACATGGCGCTTGAGGATTCCGGTGGCGCGATCCGTCTAATGACCATCGGCAACACCGGCGGCTGGCGCAACTTCGCCAACACCCAGCGTCGCATCGCTGAGCCAGCCGATATGGAAGGTCTGAAAATCCGCACCGTGGTCGCAGACCTGCCTCAAGAGCTGGTCAAGGCACTTGGTGCATCGCCCACCCCGATCCCATGGCCGGAACTGTTCACCAGTTTCCAGACCGGCGTGGTTGAAGGGTCCAAGAACGGGATCACTGACATCATGGGGATGAAATTCCCCGATGCCGGCCTGCAATACGTGACGCTGGACGGCCACGCCTATATGGGCGCGCTGTGGTGGATGAATAACGCCAAGTTCCAGGAGATGCCCGAGGACATGCGCCGCGTGGTGGTCGATGGGTTCTATGCTCTGCAGCAGGCCACCTTTGCCTCGCCCAAGCGCAAGTCGATCCAGGCCTATGAAGATTTCGTCGCCGGTGGCGGGGATCTCTATGTGCCGACACCCGACCAGAAAGCTGCGTTCAAAGAGGCCGCAACGCCGGTTTATGACTGGTTCCAGTCCAACGTGGCCCGCGGGGACGAGGTGTTCAACGCCCTGACCGAAGCGGTTGCAGCAGCCGAGGCCGATATCAACGCCTCTCGCGATGCGGATCTGAACTAAGCGAAAGGGGCCGGGCGCTGCGTCCGGCCCTTACCGAAACGGGTACATCCACCCTTTGTAGTCGTTGACCAGAACATGCGCTCTTTCAATCTGCTCCGGCGACATTTTCTTGACCACTTCCTCAAGGCTGATCGCCGCATCGGGATCACCGCCAATCGCGCTGAGCGTGTACCACATATACGCCCGCACCAGATCGGGCGCGGGCATGCCCAGACCCAGCTCATAATACCAGCCGACACCCGACTGCGCCCCCGGATGCCCCTTCATCGACGCACGCAGATACCAGTCAAAGGCCCGCTCGTAATCCTGCTCGACCCCCAGCCCAAGGCCGTACATGACGCCGATCAGTTCTTCGGCCTCGGCATTGCCGGACCGGGCCGCTGGCAGCAGTTCCTCACGCGCGGCCGCAAATTCACCCGCTTCCATCATGTCGCGCGCTTGCTCCAACTCGGCCAGCGTCGGGGTCGCAAGAAAGCAAAGGGCAAATACAAGCTGGCGCATGGGGTTTTTTTCCTTTTCGTCGGAGCGGCTGCGGCTCAGGACTTGCCGCGCCCGCTGACCGATGATGACTTTATCCTCTTTGATATGGAACAGGCTGCCATCGGTCATCAACTGTTTTACGACCCCATTCTGTCGGGCAACCAGAACATTTCCTGTGCCCATTGCCATCATCCTGATTTCGGCACCTCGGACGGGTTATCGCTGGGTATTGGCGAAGGCGGGCAAGGCTTGGGACCAGATCGGACACCGGGCGTAGGCGCCGATAAGATTCGCAAACGCATCCCCCGTAATTCACCGGGGCTGTGGAACCTTGGTGCGAAAGAGATTCACACCGTATTCCACGATGGCCGCCTGAGTATCTCAGATGTCTACGGCAACGGGTTTAACTCTCCGGCGCAGGAATGGTTGCCTGAGGGGCTGAACTCGCTGCTCGCCGCACAGGCGCTGTTCCCGCTGACCTCGCAATTCGAAATGGCGGGGAATGTCGGCGAAAATCAAGTGACCGGAGCGGTTGCGGACCGGATTGATCTGGGCTGGCCGATCCTTGCCAAGCGCGTGCGCACCGATCCGCGCTATGGCCCGGCCATGGTCGCCGCTTTTGATGAGGTCAACATGACCGAGGACATCACAATCACCCAGATCGCCAACGCCTTAGCCGCGTTCATGGCGGTTGAATGGCGCAGCACCGACAGCGCGTTCGATCAATACCTCGCGGGTGACTCCTCGGCGCTGACGGCAGAGCAGAAAGTCGGGATGGACCTGTTCTACGGCAAAGCCCAGTGTTCGACCTGTCATTCAGGGCCACTAATGTCAGATCAGGAATTTCACGCCTTAGCCCTGCCCCCTTTTGGGCCAGGTCGCACGCGGCAATGGGACCCCTACGTGCGTGACGTTGGCCGCATGGGGGAAAGCGACCGGCTGGAGGATGCTTATCGCTTTCGCACCCCGATGTTGCGAAACGTCGCTCTGACCACGCCTTATGGTCATAACGGTGCGTTTCCGGACCTCGACAGTATGATCCGCCACCACCTGAATCCGGAACGCAGCCTGTCACAATGGAGCCGTGATATGGCTAACCTGCCGAACGTTCCTTGGTTGCAAAAAGCCGATTTCGTCGTCTGGGACGACCGGTTGGAAATGGCGCGTGTGCGCGGCAAGATGGACATCACGCCATTGGAATTGTCCGAAGCTGACATCGCAAGTCTCGTGGCATTCCTCAACGCACTGACGGGATCCAGCGTGGACTCTCCACCATTCGGGGTACCGAAAGGCTTCGTTCCCTAAGAAAAACCCCCGCTGGGCGGGGGATTTATCTGAGTATTATTCCGCCGCTTCCGCGTATGCGTCCATTGGAGGGCATGTGCAGACGAGGTTTCGGTCTCCGTATGCGTTGTCGACGCGGTTGACGGGGGACCAGTATTTGTCGACGCCCATGGAGCCCGGAGGGAAACAGGCCTGTTCGCGGCTATAGGGCCGGTCCCAGTCACCGACCAGATCGCGCACCGTGTGGGGGGCGTTTTTCAGCGGGTTGTTTTCCGCATCGATCTTGCCGTCGATGATGTCCTGCGCCTCGGAGCGGATCGAGAGCATGGCGTCGCAGAAGCGGTCCAACTCGTCCTTGGGTTCCGATTCCGTGGGCTCCACCATCAGGGTTCCGGCCACCGGCCAGCTCATCGTCGGGGCGTGGAAGCCGCTGTCGACCAGACGCTTGGCGATGTCGTCGACGCTGACATGCGCCGCCTCGTCCAAGGGTCGGGTGTCGAGGATGCATTCATGCGCCACACGACCGCTCTCGGAGGTGTAGAGGATCGGATAGGCATCCTGCAGACGCGCCGCGATATAGTTGGCGTTCAGGATCGCCACCTTGGTCGCCTGCGTCAGACCCGCGCCGCCCATCAGCAGCACATAGGCCCAGCTGACCGGCAGGATGGACGGAGACCCGAAGGGCGCGGCCGAGACCGGCCCCACGGCGGTGCCGTATTCAGGATGGCCGGGCAAGTGCTCTTCCAGATGCGCCTTAACGCCGATCGGGCCCATGCCGGGGCCACCACCGCCATGCGGGATGCAGAAGGTCTTGTGCAGGTTCAGGTGGCTGACGTCACCGCCGATGTCACCGGGGCGCGACAGGCCGACCATGGCGTTCATGTTGGCGCCGTCGATATAGACCTGACCGCCGTGGTCATGGGTGATCTGGCAGACCTCCTGCACGGTGGTCTCGAACACACCATGGGTCGAGGGGTAGGTGATCATGCAGCCGGCCAGATGATCCGAATGCTTCTCGGCCTTGGCGCGGAAGTCATTCAGGTCGATATTGCCGTTCTCATCCGATTGCACCGGCACCACCTGCCAGCCCACCATCTGCGCCGAGGCCGGGTTGGTCCCGTGCGCCGAGGTTGGGATCAGGCAGACATTGCGGTGCCCTTCGCCGCGGGCGAAGTGATAGTTGCGGATGGTCAGCAGGCCTGCATACTCGCCCTGCGCGCCCGAGTTGGGCTGCTGGGAGATCGCGTCATAGCCGGTGATCTGGCACAGCTTGTCGTTCAGATCGGCGATCATCTCGTGATAGCCCTGCGCCTGATCTTCGGGGCAGAACGGGTGCAGATTGCCGAACTCGGGCCATGTGACCGGGATCATCTCGATCGTGGCGTTCAGCTTCATGGTGCAGGACCCCAGCGGGATCATCGCCCGGTCCAGCGCCAGGTCGCGGTCGGCCAGACGGCGCATATAGCGGGTCATCTCGGCCTCGGCCCGGTTCTTGTGGAAGATCGGGTGAGTCAGATAGGGCGTCTCGCGCAGGGCGTAATCCGGCAGGCGGTACGCCACGTTCGAGCTGTCATCCTGACGGTCGATGCCGAAGGCGCCCCAAACCGCCTCAATCGTCTCGGCGCGGGTCTGTTCATCCAGGCTGATGCCCACTTTCGTCTCGCCGACCTTGCGCAGGTTGATGCCACGGGCCACGGCGGCCTCCATAACGGTGGTCTGCAAGTGGCCGACCTCGACCGTGATGGTGTCAAAGAACACCTCGGGTTCGACCGAGAAGCCCGCCTCTTCCAGACCGGCGGCCATGCGCGAGGTTTTGCGGTGCACCGATTGCGCAATCGCCTTGATGCCGTCGGGGCCGTGATAGACCGCGTACATCGAGGCCATCACCGCCAGCAGCGCCTGCGCAGTACAGACGTTCGAGTTGGCTTTTTCGCGGCGGATATGCTGCTCGCGGGTCTGCAGCGCCAGGCGGTAGGCCTTGTTGCCCCGGCTGTCGATGCTGACACCGATGATCCGGCCCGGCATCGCGCGCTTCAGCTTGTCGGTGGTCGCCATATAGGCGGCATGGGGCCCGCCATAGCCCATCGGCACGCCAAAGCGCTGGGTCGATCCGATGGCGATATCCGCGCCCATCTCACCCGGTGACTTCAGCAGCGCCAGCGACAGGATATCGGCGGCGACGATGGCAATCGCTTTGTGTTCATGCAGCGCCGCGATCTCGGCGGTGAAGTCGCGCACATGGCCGTGGGTGCCGGGGTATTGGAAGATCGCGCCAAAGACGGCGCCTGCTTCCAGTTGGTCGGGATCGCCCACCTGTACGTCGATGCCCAAGGGCTCGGCGCGGGTTTTGATCACAGCGATGGTCTGCGGGTGGCAGTTGCGGTCGACAAAGAAGGCGGCGTTATTGGCCTTGGACCGACCACCGCGCTTGGCCATCGCCATGGCCTCAGCCGCGGCGGTGGCTTCGTCCAGCAGCGAGGCATTGGCCACATCCAGCCCGGTCAGGTCGCTGACCATGGTCTGGAAGTTCAACAGCGCCTCAAGCCGGCCCTGGCTGATCTCGGGCTGATAGGGCGTATAGGCGGTGTACCAGGCCGGGTTTTCCAGGATGTTGCGCAGGATCGGCGCGGGCGTGGTGGTGCCATAATACCCCTGACCGATCAGCGAGGTCAGAACCTTGTTCTTGCTCGCCACCTCTTTCATATGGAACAGCGCATCGCGTTCCGTCATCGCCGGACCCCAGTCCAACGGCTCTTTCTGGCGGATCGCGGGCGGGACGGTGGCGTCGATCAGCGCGTCCAGCGTCTTGAAGCCGATTACCTTGAGCATGTCGCGCATCTCGGTCGGGCTGGGCCCGATATGGCGGCGATTGGCAAAGTCATAGGCTTCGTAGTCGGTCAGTTTGAAAGCCATTGCAGCGCTCCTATGAATAAGTCAGGTCGGGCGGAGACCACGCAGGCCTCCGATACATCATCACGAGCCGGTTCGGCCCGAACGGGCGGAGCCCTATACAGGGCCCCGGTCTGGATCAGCCGATGAAGGCCTTGTAGCCAGCTTCGTCCATCAGATCTTCGAGTTGCGACGCGTCCGCGATCTTGATCTTGTAGATCCACGCCTCACCCTCGGGGTCTTCGTTCAGCGCGCCGGGATTGTCGGCCAGTGCTTCGTTGACCTCGGTGATCTCGCCATCCACCGGCGCATAGAGTTCCGAGGCCGCCTTGACGGATTCGATCACGCCGATCTCGCCGTCTTTCTCGAACTCGTCACCCACTTCCTGCTGTTCCACGAAGACCACATCGCCCAGCTGCTCGGCGGCGTGCTTGGTGATGCCCAGCGTGGCCGTGTCGCCGTCCACATCCAGCCATTCATGTTCTTCGGAATAATAGGTTGCCATGGTCTTTCTCTCCTGACTTCAACGCTTGTAATTCTGGGTGACGAAGGGCAGCGCCACAACCTCGGCCGGTTGCGGCTTGCCCCGGATGATCAGGTTGACCACCTCGCCCGGCGCGCCATGGCCCGCCGCCACATAGCCCATCGCCACCGGTCCACCCACCGTGGGGCCAAACCCGCCCGAGGTGATCTGGCCAATGCTATTGCCCTCGGCGCATTGGATTTCCACGCCCTGACGTGCAGGCGCTCGACCTGTCGGCTTGATGCCCACCAGCTTGCGTGCAGGCCCCTCGGCCAGTTCCTTTTGGATACGCGCAGCGCCGGGAAAGCCGCCCTCCTCCTTGCGGCGCTTCTGGATTGCCCAAGCCAACGAAGCTTCGATCGGAGAGGTGCTCTGGTCGATGTCATTGCCGTAAAGGCACAGCCCCGCCTCCAGCCGCAGGCTGTCGCGCGCGCCCAGACCGGCGGCTTCACAATCCTCATGCGCCAGGAACGCGCGGGTCACTTCTATGGCCTTGTCCTCGGGGATCGAGATCTCGTACCCGTCCTCACCGGTGTAACCCAGGCGTGAGATACGGCATTCAACGCCGTTGATATCCGCCACCGTGGTTTCCATGAACTTCAGATCCCGCGCCGCAGGGCAGAGATCGCCCACCACATCCTCGGCCTTGGGTCCCTGCACCGCAACCAGCGCACGGTCGAAGATCTCGATCACCTCGACGCCGTCCAGGTTGGCCTGCATATGCGGAATGTCCTGATGCCGCAGCGCCGCGTTCACCACCACAAAGTAATGGTCCCCCGCATTCGACACGATCAGGTCATCCATGATCCCGCCGTCTTCGTTCGTAAAAAAACCGTAGCGCGCTTTGCCCTCTTTCAGCGTCGCAAAAGCCTGCGGGCACAAAGCTTCCAGCTTTTCCCCCACATTCTCACCGCGCAGAATCACCTGACCCATATGGCTGACGTCAAACACCGCAGCCCTCTCGCGACACTGCGAATGCTCACCCATAATCCCCAAAGAATACTGAACAGGCATCTCCCACCCAGCAAAATCAACCATCTTCCCGCCCAACTCAACATGCAAGTCATACAAAGGCGTGCGCCGCGGTAATGTCATATCTATAACCTTTCAAAACCTGGCATCCCGTACCGCCGCGTTATTTGCGCTGGTCGCTCAACATGATCCCACCACAAGCTTCCGAGGTCTCGGCCGCAAGTCAACAACCTTAAACACAAGACCCAACTCGGCAGGTGAAACCAGAGGTGTATACGGGCGCATACAGCAGCTTTGTAGCGTATAGGAAACTTTTTTCCGTTACGCAACACTTGAAATTGCCGATGCAACCCAAGTCATTTCTGCTTTCCCGCGAAGCGCGCGCCAAAGGGTGAAATTCCCTGGTTCAAGTCCGAAGCCTCTGGTCCCTCGGTTCAAGCTGTCATAAGACTTCGCCCCGGAAGGGACGGACATGTCACATATAACTCTGATACGCCACGGTCAGGCCAACACCGCCGCGCGGGACGAAGCTGATTACGACAAGCTGAGCGAACTGGGACATCAGCAAGCGCGTTGGCTGGGGGCGCATCTGCGCGACACACAAGCCAACTTTCCTCGGGTCTATTCAGGAACGCTGAAACGCCATTTGGAAACAGCGGCCAGCATGGGTTTTCCGAACCCCGTGCAAGATCCGCGTTTGAACGAGATCGAGTATTTCAACATCGCCAAGCTTTATGAAGCACAACACAACGTGGCCGTGCCCACCGACCGCGAAGGGTTTGTGGAACACCTGCCCCGCACATTCGCCGCGTGGGCGAGTGGTGAAATCGCCAACGCACCAGAAACGTTTGAGACCTTCGAAACCCGCGTGCGCGACGCTCTGCACGATATCGGAACCGCAGGGGGCCCTGCGATTGTGGTGACATCAGGCGGGCTGATCTCGATGGTCGTGCGGCAGGCGATGGGGCTGGATATCCCTGCGATGGCGCGTGTGGCGCTTGCCATCATGAATACGTCGATGCATCGTCTGCACCCAATTGGTGCGCAGCTGAGCCCGGTGCTGTTCAATGCAGTGCCACATCTGGAAGCACCCGATCGGCAATACGCCCAGACCCACCTGTAAGGAGGCCCTTCGTGCAGCTTTACTATGCCCCCCGTACGATTTCAGTCGCCGTGGCCATCGCCTTGGAAGAGGCCGGGCTGGAATACGAGGCGATCAAGCTGGATTTCGCAGGCGGTGAGCAGACCAAACCCGCCTACAAGCAAATCAACCCTAAGGGTCGTGTGCCAGCGCTGGTAGTAGACGGAGGTATCCTGACTGAAACGGGTGCACTGTTGGACTATATCGCAACCATAGCGCCCGAGGCCGGGCTTGTGCCCTCTGATCCGATCATGGCCGCGCGGATGCGCGAGGTGATGTACTACCTTGCCTCGACCATGCATGTGAACCACGCCCACAAGATGCGCGGGGCGCGGTGGGCTGACAAGCAATCCAGCTGGAAAGACATGCAGGGTAAGGTAGCGCAGACGATGACCGCGTCCTGCGACTATATCTCCTCGAACGGGCTGCGTGGGCCTTTTGTACTGGGGGATGAGTTCTCGCTGGCGGACGCTTATCTGTATGTGGTCTGCAGTTGGCTCGAGGGCGACGGCGTTGACGTTACAGCCTTTCCCAAGATTATCGCGTTCCGAGACGCGATGGAGGCGCGGGCATCGGTGCAGACCGTACGCGCTGCCGGAATGCTCTGAAAAAGGAACGACGATGACACATCTCTGGGTCCGGGCAGAACAGCGCCCGAACGAAGAACGGGTTGGGCTGACCCCCGAAGGCGCCGCAGCTTTGATCGCCGCAGGCATCCGCGTGACGGTCGAGGAAAGCTCGGTCCGCGCCATCCCGCTGGACGGATATAAGGCGGCCGGGTGTGAGGTCGCAGCCGAGAACTCCTGGCCCCAAGCCCCGCTGGACGCGATAATCTTTGGCCTTAAAGAACTGCCAGAGGACGGCACGCCCCTGCCCCATCGCCATATCATGTTCGGCCATGCTTATAAGGGCCAGCATTCCGGACGCGCCCTATTAGAGCGCTTCAAGACCGGGGGCGGCACGCTTTATGATCTGGAGTATCTGGTGGACGAAGACGGCCGCCGGGTCGCCGCCTTTGGCTATTGGGCGGGCTATGCGGGCGCGGCGGTGACGCTGAAAACATGGGCTGCGCAGCAGCGGGGGCAGGAATGCCCTCCGGTCGGGGTGTACCCTAACAAAGACGCGCTGAACGCCGAGTTGCTGGCCGAGCTGGACGCCACTGGCACCCGCCCCCGTGCTATCGTCATCGGCGCCTTGGGCCGCGTGGGCACGGGTGCTGCGGATTTGTGCGAGGCGATGGGAGTCACTGCTACAAAGTGGGACATGGCCGAGACCGCCAGCGGTGGACCCTTCCCCGAGATCCTCGACCATGATCTGTTCCTGAACTGCATCTTCGCTCGCCCCGGCACGCCGATCTTTGTCCCGCGCGAGGCGCTCAGCGCACAGCGCAACCTGACCGCCATCGGAGACGTGGCCTGCGATCCGGACAGCGACTATAACCCAGTGCCAGTCTATGACCGGGCGACCACATGGGACGCCCCCGCGCTGCGCGTGGCCACCGACCCGGTGATGGACGTGATGGCCATCGACAACCTGCCCTCGATGCTGCCGGTCGAAAGCTCGGAAGACTATGCCACGCAACTGCTGCCCTCCCTGCTGACCCTGACCGATCTGGACAGCGGCGTCTGGGGCCGCGCACGGGCCGAATTCGTCAAACATTGTTAGGCAAGGCGAACCATGGAACACCTGATCGGGGCAACAGCGGCAATTTTGGGAACAGTATGCTGGTTGCCTCAAACTCTCAAAACTTGGCGCACCCGCGAAACAAAAGACCTGTCCCTTCCCGCCAACTTGCTGATTCTGACCACGCTGACACTGTGGCTGATCTATGGGCTGATGATCGCTGCGTGGCCGTTGATCCTTGGCAATGTGATATCGATCCTGCTTGTCGGTGCGATTGTAACTGCGAAACTTAAATTCGGCTGAAAGCCAAAAAGGAGCATACGAATGACCATCCATTGGTGTGGCACCGGCCTGTCGGCCATCCCCGGCCTGCGCCGCCTTATCGAGGGCGGTCACAAAGTCACCGTCTGGAACCGGACCATCGACAAGGCCAAGGCTGAGGTCGGCGACCTGACGGATGAAATTCGCGCATTTAACATAGACGCTTTGGGCGCGGTGTTGGAAAAGGGCGATGTGATCGTATCCATGCTACCCGGCGACTGGCATGTACCGCTGGCCGAATTGGCGATCTCCAAAGGCGCGAACTTTGTGTCGTCATCCTATATCGCCCCCGAAATGCGCGCGCTGGATGACAAGGCGCGCGAAGCGGGTGTTACCATTGTCAACGAGGTCGGGCTGGATCCGGGCATCGATCACCTGATGGCGCACGCATTGGTCGCTGACTACCGCGCCTCGGATGCTTTTGACGCGCAAAACCACCTGAGCTTCATCTCCTATTGCGGCGGCATCCCCAAAAACCCCAACCCGTTCCGCTATAAATTCAGCTGGTCGCCTCTGGGCGTTCTGAAAGCCCTGCGGTCGCCGTCAAAATCTATCCGCGACTACGCGCCGCTGGACGTTGCCCGCCCGTGGGATGCCATCACCAGCTATATTGCACCGCTACCCGCTCCCGAAAGCTTTGAGGTCTATCCCAACCGGGATTCTCTGCCGTTCATGGCCGAGTACCAATTCGAGGATCACTGGACCGTCAAGGAATTCGTCCGCGGCACTCTGCGCCTGAACGGCTGGGCCGATGCCTGGGCGGACGTATTTACCGAGATCGAGACCCTCTCGGGCCCCGAAGGTGACGCGCGTTTGAAAGAGATGTCGGATCAGTTCTGGGCAGAGAACGCCTATGACGCGGGCGAGCCTGACCGCGTGGTCCTGTGCGTGGGCCTGAAGGCCGAGAAGGACGGCATTCCTGTCTGGCACAAAACCTATGTCATGGACGCGTGGGGCGACGCGCGGGGCACGGCGATGGCGCGCCTCGTCTCAGTGCCGGTGTCACTAGCCGTCGAAGCGGTTCTAAACCGGGCCATTCCAGCCGGGGTTCACGCAGCACCCAGTGACCCGAAACTCGTGGAAACATGGATGGCCGAGATCGACAGGCTGGCACAGCACCTACAGATAGAGACCCACTGCAACTGACCGTTCAGCTTGAAAAGCCATTCCAAGGACCCCGGAATGGCTTTTTCGATAAGACGCTATCCAACCCTGCGTGATGCGGTCAGATATACCTGTCGATTGTTGTTTCGATATCGCTGCGATTGATCCCTAGCTCTGAGAGTTTGCGATCACTGAACCCGTCCAGATATTGTGCGGCACGAACGATATCGGCTCTGATTGCCTGGATCCTCATCGCTCTGTCGAACAGCAACAATGCGCTTTCGGCCGGGGTCAGCCTGCCATTCAATGAAACGTCATCAAACATATTCAGGATCCTTCCTTCTTTGCTACTTTGAGCTGGGCGAGGGCCATGTCAGTTGTGGTAAGAAACGCCGCGATAGACACTTTGGTAAGCGCGCTGTTTGATCTCGGCGCGCGGGACGCCGATATCCGCCAACTGTGCATCATTCAGGCTTTCCAACTCCCGCACGGTCTTTGCGAAAATCCGCCGCCGAAAGAGCTCGGTCCGTGCCTCTGCATAGTCTGCTATCATCCCGGCAAAAACGTTTTTCGGCGCTGGGGCGGCATGAGTATTGGCCATGGTAATTCCTCCAATTCCTAGTATCCTGTTGATGTCGTACAACAGATAAAGGAGGCGGAAGTTAAGGCTGCTATTCTGAACGATTAAGGAAAGTTTAGGCGAAACTGAAAGCGTGTTTTCGCTTTGTCTGACGGTGTCAATCTAAGCAGAACGAGATGCATTCAGAAATTCTCTATCCCTTTTTTGGGACTATGAATTGATGTCGTTGCGCTGTGCTTTTTGCAGTTTTTCTGAAATCTCTTCCTCGGTCGCCTCAGTCTTTGGGATTATGTTCGAGGGAAGATTGATGCGATCACGTGAGCCAGAAAACGTGGACTTTGGTTGTTTTCCGAACAGGTTACCCTAAGCTCGTTGGAAGCCTCGCAAATGGACCATTTGCTGTGTGGGGATCTCTATCACCATGGAAACAAGTCATTTTTTTCTCTCCAAAATTTAGTCGGAAGTTCTTCATTCTCTGAGTACGCGAAACCCAGCAAATCTTACCCGACCCGCGCCTATGACTCGTCCTCGAGAGCCCACACGCGCATAGTCCATCGTAAGGCCGTAAGCTCCACCTCGAGCGACGTTGGAGTCGCACAAAGTCGAAACAGCATGTTGCAAATAACGGCTAGATGTCGACCACCCTTCGTATCTCTTGGACCAACATGACATCGTCAATTCCGCAGCATTTCCTGACGTATGCCTCAGACCCCAAGCGTTCGCGGCATTGAGTAGATCAACTTGAACAGGTAGTCGACGTGAGACCAGATCAGGGCGATCTACTCCCAATATCTTCTCGGTCGCGGAACCGCTAAAGTTTGCTTGATCAGCAGAAACCTCTTCGCCTTGAGCAAACTGCGTCTGAGTTCCTGCCCGCGCGGCGTATTCCCATTCGGCTTCGGTGGGCAGCCGATAGACCTCGGCCCCAACCTTCTGATTAAGCCAATTCGTATAACTAATCGCATCTTCAAACGAGACGTAGATAACCGGGAAATTTCCAGTCAATGACACACAGGAACCGTCGAGTTGCGGAATACAGTTTTTCGGAACGAACCCACCACATCCCCTGTCTTGGACGCACGCCATCCATTGATCGTAGGTCACTTCGTTGCGCTCCATTGCAATCGGAATGTCGATTTCCACACGGTGAACCGGGCCCTCATGCTTTGCTATGTAAGGAGCTTCCGGTGTACCTGTTCGCGTTTTTCCATCAGCAATATACTTGGTTCTCCGAGATTCCCCTGGAGCCCACCCATCATGAACTCACCCACGGGAAGCGCGATCATCTCGGGGCAGACATCGCATTCCTGGAACATCTTAAGCGGCGCGATGGTCGTGCCGTCCTCTAATTGATGTTCCGCAGAAAACACCGTTGCCGGAACAGTCAGAAGCTTAGCTATGAGGAGTGCTTGTTCCACTGCCCTAGAGCGTGTTCAGCCCTTTGGCCAAAGTCAAACGGAAGAGATGCCCAAATAGAAAACAATGGGGAATACATACTCGCCACCCAACACAATCAGTCTCTGTTGAAAATACTAATTCTGATTCAACTAGTTGATTAGCTAGTCATGAACCGATGAGCCTCACAAAACCGTTACTCATAGTGAAATTGTTAGTGAGGAGAAAACCGGACCTTAAGCGCCGGGATCCGTGTCTGCCATCCAACCGGCTTTTCGGACGTTCAAGGGGATGCAAAATAGCAACCCGTTTGAAGGTCGGGACCGAATTTGTTGTGACCCGCGTGCTTTCCAATTCGGGTTTGAAATTTGCAATGCAATTGATGCGCCGAGCGTGCCAAACTCGTGAAAGTTCTCGGCTAAAAAAGACAGATTGGGCATGGGCGAGTTCAGATGACCAGTGGAACCCGGTAAGCGGCAAAAAGTTAAAACCGGCATCGTTAGGTTTTGGTTTGGTGCCTAAAGTTTGATATCTGTTCCCTTCAGTCGGTTCAGAAAATCACATTGAGCATCACCAAGGAAACCAACAAAAACAGGACGGTCATGATGCCCCCGGAACGCACAAAGTCCATTACCTTGTAACCCGCGGGCCCCATAATCAGTGCGTTTACCTGATGGGTCGGAATGATGAAGCTGTTCGAGGTCGAGATTGCAACTGTTAGCGCAAAGGCCGCTGCGTTTCCGCCGGCAGCTACGGCAATTGAAACAGCAAGGGGCACGAGCAGCACGGTTGCCCCGACATTCGACATAACCAGGGAAAACGCGGTGGCCAATATTGCGACACCCGCTTGAAGCGCCCAAATCGGCCAACCATTCAAAATGATCATGATTTGCTGGGCGATCCAAGCTGCGGTGCCGGTATTTTGCACCGCCTGCCCCAGCGGTATCAGGCATGCCAGCAGGAAAACCGTGTTCCATCCGACTGCCCTGTATGCCTCATCGACACTGAGTACCCGCGTGAGCATCATTCCAGCGGCGCCCGTCAGAAGGCAAAGGGACAAGCGAACGTCGGTGAACAGTATCAGCGACAGCGATATTGCAAAGAAGGCCAAAGCCCAACCGACCTTCTGAGGCCGTAGCTCATCTTGCGGAAAATCTGTTGTCACAACCACAAAGTCTGGATCCTTTTTGACCCGCATCAGGTTGTCCCACCTCGTATGCGCGACTAGCATGTCGCCTGCGTGAAACTCTTCAAGTCCGATCTGAGTGGACGCGTGCGTATCAGTCTCGACGTGACTGAGAGTTTCTTCTCCTCGATGAATAGCAAGCAATGACATGCCGTACGTCTTTCGGAACAAAAGCTCGCGGGGGCATTTCCCGATCAGCTTGCTATCAGGTGTCACGACGACTTCGGCTATTCCGGCATTGGTTGGCGCAAACTCTTCTACGAAGATATCCAGTTCAGGAAGAACAGTCAGACCAAATTTCTCTGCAAACTGTTCGACAACCGAGCGGTTTCCTATGATGGCAAGCCGGCACGGAGCGGCAATCTCGGCTGTAAGAACCTGAACCATGGAAGTCTTACCGCGATAAAATGTGGATATTATGTAGAGATGATTTTCATGGTTGATGTCAGCCAGTATCTGCCCGACCAACGGGCTTTTTTCTGGCACGATCACTTCGAAAATATCCGCCTGCAAGCCGTAAACCCGTTGCAGGTATTCCTGCGTACCCTGTCCTGTGCCGGTGTTGTCGGACCCGGTGTCTTCAGGCAGCACCCAACGCCCAAACAGAAGAAAATAACCGATCCCGGTCAGGATTAAGGCCGCGCCAATTGGCGCTACCGAGAACAGCCCGAAGGGTTGGATTTTTTGGCCTTCAGGTAGCCCCTCGTTTGCAGTCTGGACCAGGTCGTTCAGCAAAATCAGCGGAGAAGACCCGACCATAGTCATCGTGCCGCCAAGAATGGCGCAAAACCCCATGGGCATCAGCAGGCGGGACAGGGGTATTCCCGACCTCGTAGAAATGCGGCTGACGACCGGCAAAAACAACGCAGCCGCTCCGACATTCTGCATGAATGAGGATATGATGCCGACCGTTCCTGACACAATCGACAGGACCCGGCTTTCAGCCGTGCCGCCATATTTTAGAATGACCGCCGCAACCTTGTTCATGATACCAGTTTTATCCAATCCGGCACCGACGATCATGACCGCGATAATAGAAATCACAGCGTTCGACGCAAACCCATCGAACAGATGCGAAACATCCGCCAGGTTCTCAAGCCCGGGTACGTAGCTGAGAAGTCCGACGAGAACCAGAACCAGTATGGCGGAGAGGTCAATTCTGACAATTTCTGACACGAACAAGAAGACGGTGAAGGCCAACAAAACGCAAACCACACCCATCTCAAACGTAAAGGTAACTTGTTCCAAGGAGCCCACCGAGACTTGGATATTCTATTTAAAGTAAAAACCTAAACCATCGCGCCTACGCTGTCATGAAATTTCGCTTTTTGGCCAAGCTACGAAACAAAATTTCAGGGCAAAGTAAAAGGGTTTCGCTTCATGGTGAATGCGGGGAACCACGTTCCACCGTCGCCTGTAACAGAATACAGCCCGAACCGGACATTCAAAAACAGACTGTGCAGTCCCTGTTAGCGGACCCTACTGACATTGGGAAAGTGGATTTCGCCGATGCAGTATGAACTTGAAATTTCCGTTAGCCTTTCGTTGCAGGTATCGCATTTCACCATTGCCGAAACTGCCAATAGAGTAAAAACAGAACCGAGTAGTCCCAAAGCGGTTGGGCGAACAGTCGGTTACAATTTCCGCACGATACGCGCGGTGAGAGCGCACAAGATTTTCGGGCTAGTACGAAAAAATTCAAAAAATAGTATATATTTGTTTTTACCTTGATATTGTCGCTTTATGAATTCGATAGCCAGAATTACGCGAGGAATAGGCGTCGCCTTTAAAGATGGCAGGGTCAAAGGCCTTCTGGCCTTCACAACCGGTATGATCCTGTGGGCGTCTGTATTCTATCGCTATGTCGAAGGTTGGAGTTGGCTCGACTCCATCTACTTTTCTGTTGTGACAATATCGACTGTAGGGTTTGGCGACTTTTCTCCTGAAACCGCAGCAGGCAAAATCTTTACAATGTTCTACATCATCGTGGGGCTCGGCATTTTCGTGACTGCAGCGACCACGGTGGCGGATACAATCCTGTCCCAAGATGACACCAAAGGGGACGACTAATTTTTGCTCCAATGAGCCAACCCAATTTCATACGCAGGCTATACATCTACAGACCAGCCCTCTGAAATACGAATTTACAAGAGAATTCAGGTTGCTGCAGGTCCCTCCAATTTAAAAATATACATATTTCGTTTTTTGAGTGTAACATTCAGAAAACAAATATTGGAGGGATGGTATGGAAAAGACCCAGGACGCGAAGATTGTCGATCTCGCGATAAGACTGCTGTTTCTCGGACTATTCCTTTACAGCGCTTTGGTAATGGTGGCACCGCTGGCAAGCGTGGTGATCTGGGCGACGATCCTATGCGTCGCACTCTATCCAGTTTTCGATTGGCTACAGTCCAAGTTGGGCGGTCGGAAGAAACTTGCTACGACGATTTTGGTTTTGTTAGGTCTTCTTCTGACTTTGGGGCCGGTCGCAACAGCGGTATCGGGGGCGGCCGAGCTTGGATCTGAGTTTGCAGAGCAAGCTGACAGCGGCGAGCTAAAAGTCCCACCGGCACCAGAAGGGCTAAAAGAGCTGCCCCTGGTCGGCAACAAGATTTCTGAAGTTTGGGGCTTATTTGAACGAAACCTTGATGGCGCGCTTGCCAAATACGGCGCGCAGATTCTTGAGATCACCAAATCGCTGTTCGGACGGGTGCTAAGCATCGGACTTGGCCTCTTGGCACTGGCTTTGTCCGTCTTGATTATGGGTGCCTTGTTCAGCCCTGGCCCAAGTCTTGTGCAAGGCCTTCAGCGTTTTGCCAACCGAGTCTTTGCGCCCCGGGGCGGCGAATTCGTTACACTGGCAGGCGCGACGATCCGCAATGTGACAAAGGGTGTGATCGGCGTGGCTGCGATTCAGGCGGTCGTAGTTTGGGTATTGTTGGCGCTGTTCGGGATTGGCTCGGCCGCGACGCTGGCGTTTATTTGCCTGATCCTTTCGATTATCCAGATTGGACCCGGTTTGGTTCTTCTGCCAGTGGTCATCTACGCCTGGAGCACCATGTCCGGTGGCACAGCGTTGGTCTTCACCGTACTGGCCGTTCCCGTAGCGATAATGGACAGCTTCCTAAGGCCAGTATTTATCTCAAAAGGCCTTGAGACACCTATGCTAGTCATCCTCATCGGTGTTCTCGGCGGCATGATGGCGTATGGCTTGATCGGAATTTTTATGGGGCCTGTTCTGTTCGCTGTATTCTATGAACTGTTCAAGGTCTGGATTGATGCGCCTGCAGAAGCCGAAAGTGAAGCTGAAGGAGCGGCGAAATGAGAAAGACGATTTGGACCACTTTGGCCGTCATTCTCATTTTCCTCGTCTGGTACCTTGTCGCGGACCGCAAAACCCCGTTTACCGGGAATGCCAGAGTAAAGGCCGTCGCGACCCAAATTGTTCCACAGGTCACCGGTACAGTGACCGAAGTTCTTGTCGAAAATGGACAGGTTGTCTCGGCAGGTGATGTTCTGGTTCGGATTGACCCCAGGCCCTACGAAATTCAACGCGACAAGGCCGAAGCTGATCTGGAAGCCGCTACGCAGGAAGTGGGCGCATCCTCGGCAGAGGTGAGGGCTGCGCAAGCCAAATTGGCCCGGGCCCAGAGCGATCTGGATACGATGCGGATTCAAACAGAGCGCGTGTTTGCGCTGGAAAGAAAGGGATTGATCGCCGTCTCAAAAGCCGATGATGCCCGAGGTCAATTGGCAGAGTCTGAGGCAAGTTATGAGAACGCTAAAGCGGATTTGGAAAAAGCAAAGCAGAGGTTGGGTGACGACGGGATCGAAAATCCAAAAATACAACGCGCATTGGCAGCCTTGGCAGATGCAGAGCTAAACCTCGAGTGGACGGAACTTCGCGCTCCGGCGACGGGTGTCATATCCAATTTGTTGATAGCCCCTGGTACATACGCACGATCTGGTCAGGACCTTTTGACATTCCTAGATGCAACCGACGTTTGGATTGAGGCGTATTTTACTGAAAATAACTTAGGCCGAGCTGCAATAGGTTCTCCTGTCGATGTCGTGTTGGATATGCACCCCGGTAAAATCGTCCCGGGTGTTATTGAGAGCTTCAGCGCGGCCGTATCTTTGAGCGGAGGCGATGAACCCGGCCAGTTGGCGAGCCCGCCAAGTACCAAAGGGTTTCTACGCGAACCAGAACGGTTCCCTGTTCGGATCGTGCTGCCGGGGTATGAGGCCGGAAGCGCCGAAGACGACCTACGCTTCCAACTTAACGGGCAGGCCGACGTGATCATGTATCTGAGCGACAATTCCCTGCTGAACATGGTCGGGCAGACCTATATCCGTTTGGTTTCGATTCTTTCCTATGCCTATTGAGGGCCGGAAATCCATTTTCAGGCTCGCCTTGGGTGTGACCGGCGTCTTTACCTTGGGCCTGTTTTTAGGATGGCCCTTGGCGGTTGTAGGGGCAGTTTTCACTGCGCTCTTCCTGCAAGCACCCGCTGCGCTGCCGTTAGCAGCATTCACCAAATTGTTTGTTTTCTCGATAGGATTGATGTTCATCTCATTTCTGTTGTCGTCGATCTTCGCACCCTACCCAGTGGTATTCCTTATTCTGGTGGCCATCGGGATCATCTTGTCCTTCATGTGGTCAGTTTCAGGGGCTGGTGTTCTACCTGGTGTCATCGCGCTTATGGGGGCATTGATGATCCCGAACCTCGCCCTGCAATCGCAGGACCTGGCGCTTGTGCTCGTGTTCTGGATACCGATAAACCTGCTATTTGCAGGTTTCGTATCGACGCTGATGTTTGTGCTGATCCCAGCAGATCTTCAATCAGCCGCCGAGAAGAAAGCTGACGCGCCACCCGTATTTGATCCGCACCGGCGGATCGTCAGAATGTCACTTGTGACTGTGCCATTTGCCATGGTGTTTTTTCTATCTGGCGCATCTGCCCTATTGGTTCTGTTCTTCGTCGCCCTTTTGAGTCAGCAACTGGCAGCCATGCCTTCAATGGGTAAGACCGTCGCTAAAGCGATGTTGACAGCAAACCTGCTTGGAGCTGCGGTGTCGATCATCTGTTATGAAGTAAACGTGATCGCACCGGTTATTCTGACGCCAATTTTGTTATGTCTGTTCTTCTGCTTCACCCTCGGAGCGCTTGGAAAGTCTCAGGCCGCTCTCGCCGCGGCAGCCGGCTCGGCGTTGACGACTGTCCTGATCGTTTATGGTGGGTCGATTGCGCCATTTTCGGATGAGGCCGACGTCAAAAGTATTACGCGCGTTTTGCAAGTCGCAGGGGCCGCATTCTTCGTAATTGTCGCCTATGTCATAGTGGACGAGTTCTGGCCGGAGAGAGAAGTGCAGGTCGCTTGAGCTTAACTAGGTAAAGTGTTCAACCATCCAATAAAGCTACCAACTAGATAGCCCTTGGACATCAATGTCGCTTTTCAAGCGCGCATTGACAACTCGGGCAAATTTCTTTCGGATTCGAATTTACTATCAAGTTTTTGAACACAGCGACTTTCACGCTTTGCACTCTTGCGGCTCAAACGGACACTTTCTATTCTAGGCTCGTGTAGTTTGCATCTCTGGCCTTCATTGCAATGCGCACCAATGAGGGGTTTTTCCGCTGCCGCTCCAATGTTGCTAGTCTTGCACATGCGTTATCGGACCCGTCGATCCTCACAGGAGCTTTGGAGATCATCCGGGT
>NZ_JBXWQD010000008.1:0-148717 GCF_059612205.1 Ruegeria sp. CDSA089
ATCACGCGAACCGGATGAGCCAGATCCTCTCTTAGGTCAGACCGCCAACTGGCCCAAAACCTCTGATGACGGACAGTGAAACGCAATTGGCTGTGGTTTGCCCGACTAAGTAGCGCTGAAGCACTCTCCTTTGACCTAAGTCAAAGTGCGGAGTCGGATCATGTATTACATTCAAACATTGATATACATGTTTGCTCAAGGGGGGGGATATGGCTTATTGGAGCGAGATTCTAGGAGGATTGACAGGGAAGCGACTAGGCGGGAATGACGTCTACAAATTACCTGACGGTGAAGGTGGAACGGCACTGGGTGATGCTGAGTGGATTTCAGATTTTGGCGTAGGTGGGAATGATATTCTTACCGGAGCCGACGGAGCAGTTAAAAACACCATCAGGGGCGATGCACACGCCTTGATTGACAAAACATCTGGCGGTGATGACATCATTTATGGTGGCTCTGATGTCGCGTTTAATGAACTTTCTGGTGATGCTGGGGCAATAGGTGATTTCGCCGTTGGTGGTGACGATACTATTTATGCGGGAGAATATGCCACGATTAACATCGTGTATGGCGACGCAGGTAGCAATTGGAATTTTGAAAACGATGTTGGGTGGTATGGTGCCTACGATCGGGCCGTTGGCGGCAATGATACGATCTTTGGCGCTGACACCGCGACCAAGGATGTGCTGATCGGTGACTTTGACCAAATGCGGGACCGAGCACGCGGTGGGGATGATGTAATTCATGTCGGGGCCTCGAGTGTAACCGAAGCCTACGGTGACGCTCTTATCATGTCTGACCATTCCAGTGGAGGTGACGATCAGATTATCGGCGGGTTCGACGCCACTAATATCCGAGCGTTCGGGGATACCAAGTACGCCTACGGCAACGTCGAGTTTGGAAATGACATGATCTCGGTTGGCGGTATTAGTCCTACAACGAATACGAGGCAGCTAAACGTTGTAAGTGGTGACGCTTGGGAGTTCGGCGGCGATTTAGTTGGCGGAAACGATACTCTTATTGGCGGTTCAAATCAGGGCGAAGGTCCTGAATTCGATGGAACGGCGAACTTTGACGGCGTTACTAATTCTTTAATTGGTGATGCACATTATCTCAACGACTCTTCTTCGGGCGGGGACGATACAATCTTCGGTGGAGAGAGGGCAGATTTCAACTGGATGTATGGAGATGGCCCTCAGATGTCAGGAGATTCTACGGGCGGAGATGATATTTTATATGGTGGCGATGCCAGCGAATTTAATAATCTCTATGGGGACGCCGACACTCTTACGGGAACGTCTTCGGGCGGAAACGATGTCTTGTACGGAGGTGACAATGTCTGGATTAACACACTTTCAGGCGACGGCTACCTGATGTCAGGGAATGCAACAGGAGGAGACGACATCCTGATTGCAGCGACGGCGTTCTCCAACACTCTAATTGGAGACGCCCGTACAATGTCTGACTTTACCGTCGGCGGAAATGACACACTTATCTCGAGCAGCAGTAGCGATACAATGTTCGGCGATGCGGTAATTTTGGGTGTAGATGCGGTAGGCGGAGCAGACGTCTTTGTTTTCAGTCCATCAGGAGTCACTGCAAACGACAGAATTGGCGACTTTCGGCAGTCGGATGGTGATCTTATTGATGTTAGTGCCTACGGCATCGACGACATCGAGGACTTGATAATCTACGACAATGGCACTTCGACAACGGTCCTTTTTGAAACAGAAGGAACGATCGAAGGAGTGGTGTTACAAGGTTTCGGAGATTCAACCCTACTCACTGAAGACGATTTCATCTTCGTTTAAGCTTAAGTTTTGGAACTGTGATCACAGAACGTAGCTGTCGGAAATGGCTCACAAACTAAATAAGTTCACGCGGAAAGAGTTTCTGTCGTCTGAGTCGTGATTGAGCTCACTCGAGTTCAAGCATCTTTTTGGGCTCTCTAGCGGTCAGAAATGCCCCGTGCTCACCCTCGAAATGCCCCCGCAACCGCCCCAGTTTCTAAGGCTTCGCTAAAAAGCCGATAACAATCATCGGAGGGCAAGGATTCCTACCACCCCAGCCAGTTCATCAGGACATGGAACGAGACTAGGCACTTAGGACTAAACCCTCCAAGAAATGCCCCAGTGGTTTCGGGTATTCTGACGCAATCCGATCTCTCCTCTAGCGGAGGTTCTATGGAGGTAGGAAATTGATTTACGGCGTGTCTTATCTTGATCGGGAAGAAGTCACGAACCAATTTTCAACTGGATTTTTCCGTTCGCCGCACCGGCGCTAACGCCGCAATGGTCAATGGCCTAAGGCTTGTAACAGAGCCAAAGTGGCGCCTCCACCTAGCGCGCGTAACTCTGTGTCCATGCCAACCTACAGCAGATCGAACAACCGGCCCGGCTCGTTGCCTCGACGCGGCAGTTTCAACGCACGCATCACCGAAAATATCATCGCCTGATTTGAGGTGACTACTGGTTTATCCAGCGCAACCTCGATGCGTTCAACAGCTTCGACTGATCGCATGTCGGTGCAACTGAGAACGATCGCCCGCGCATCGGGGTGATCGGCCTGACAGGCCAGATCGAACACTTCGTCCGGGGTCAGCTCGCCTTGCCCATAGTTGCCCAGCTCGCGACCTACATCGGCACATTTGACGGTTGCGATCTGGTTTTGCGCTAGAAACTCAACTGCCTGCAAGTTGATCTCGCCCAGATAGGGCGAAGAGAAACCGATCTTGGTCACACCAAGCGCCTGAATCGCGGCCACAAGCGCCCCTGCTGCCGTGAAGGACAAGGCACCCGATACCTCTTTGATTTCGCGTGCCAAGTCGGCGTCAAAGGATGGTCCATGGGTCAAAGTTGCCGAGGTGCAGCCATAAAGCACAACATCGGGGCGCACGCCTGAGATCATTCGCAGATCATGGCTGATATCCGAAGCACCCAGCCCAGCCATTTGTTCCGTGCCGGGGATCTGATCCACGTCATAGCCGCCTATGCGTTGAAAATGGATGGTAGTATCCGGCGACCGCATCAACTCCATATCCGGTTCCAGATTGGTGTTGGTGAAAGGCACCAGGACGCCGATTTTGGCCCGCCGGCGGGTTTCGTAGCTCATGACAACACCCCTTTCAGCACCTTCAGGCAGCGATCCATGACCGATACCTCACAGATCGTGGCGCGTAGGCAGTCGTTGAGGCCATAGCCACCCATGCCGCGCATCATCAGATTTTCGGCCCGCAGGGCCGCATCCGCACGTTGCGCCTCTTCATCCGAGGCAAAGCGCAGCAGAACAAAGTTGGTGTTACTTTCCGGGACGTTCAGGCCCATTGCGCGGCAGTCTTCAGTAAACTTGTCGCGGATTTCGGCGGTCCGATTGACCACATTTTGCATATGCGCCTGATCCCGCATGGCGGCGGCGGCGGCGGTCTGTGAGGCAATCGAGATGTTGTTGGGATTTAGAAGCTTGCGCATCACACCCGAGATTTCGGTTGGGAAGTAGCCCCATCCAACGCGCGCGCCTGCCATACCGTAGGCCTTGGAGAATGTACGCATGACCACGGTATCGCCGCGGTTTGTCAGGGCGAATATTTCGGTGGGGTCATGGGCATCATCGGAAAACTCGGCATAGGCCTGATCCACGACCAGCAGAATATCTTTAGGCAATCCGTCCCGCAGTCGCAGAACCTCGGAATTGGGGATCAAAGTGCCGGTCGGGTTGCCGGGGTTGCAAATAAAGACGATCCGGGTCTCGGGCATCACCGTGGCCAGGATGCCGTCGACGGAGACGGTCAGGTCGAGCTCGCGGGCCTTGACGTAATCAGCCTGCACCTGCGCCGCTGCCGTGGACACAAACGCGTATCCGAAATCTGTGCCCAGTACCTGGTCACCGAGGCCTGCATAGGCCCGGATCAGGCAACCGATTAACTCCATCGAGCCTGCGCCGCACAGTATCCGTGCCGGGTCCAGCCCGTGCACATCTGCAATTGCAGCACGCAGATCGGGCCATTCCGGGTCGGGATATAGCGGCAGATCGGTCATTGCCGCTTGCCCAGCTGCGATTGCGTTAGGGCTTGCGGCAAAGGCGCTTTCGTTCTGGGCCAGTGAGATGACGCCCGCGCCACCCAGATCAGCCAGCGCATAGGCCGTCATCGCATCCACATGGGGAACCGGGCGGATCATGCGTCACCTCCATAGGCTTTGGCACCCTCAGCGGTGACCAGACCGCGTTTGAGGTCCAGCGCCAGCGCATCGGGGTCACGGTCAGTAGGGGCGCCGAACCCGCCACCGCCGGGGGTGTCGAAGATCAGGTAATCGCCGCCTTCGACGCGTAGCTCTCCCTTGCCCGGGAGGTCGTTGTCGCCGTCGCGGAAACGGATGCGTCCTGGCGCGCCGGGCTGCCCGCCCATGCGGCCAAGGGCGGGAAACTTCAGCCGTTCAACCGATAGGAATACGATGAACGGCTCGTCATTGGACGAGGTCATCTCGATCCGCTGCCCGAGGCCGCCGCGATACTTGCCCGCGCCGCCAGAATCGGGGCGCAGTTCACGTCGCCAGATGGTCACCGGTGCCACACTCTCGGTAATCTCGACTTGACTGCCAAACACCCCCGAGGGGTAGGCGGTGGCTGACAGCCCATCCGCATGAGGCCGCGCGCCGGTGCCGCCATTATGAACCGGCTCAATCGCAAACTCGCGGCCACCGTCGCGGGCAACTTCGGGAGCGTGACGCATGGGCAGGTCAAACATGCAGCTTGCACCCTCAGCCGGGACCGCGTCGGGTAAGGCCTGATGCAGACAACCCAGCACAAGATCGGGGGTGACCTGACCCAGCGTGTGCCGCATCGCCACTGGAACCGGACGTTGGGCGTTTAGAATGCAACCCTTAGGGCCGTCCACGGTAAACGGTTCCAGCGACCCGGCATTATTGGGGATATCCGGACCAACGATGCAGCGCAGCGCGAATACGGTATAGGCGGTGGCATAGTTGAGCGGCACGTTTATGCCTTTGCGCGAACAGCCTGAAGTGCCGGTGAAATCCACATGCATGCCCGACTTGCTAACGGTGAGTGTCGCTTGCATCACCAGCTCATTTTCGTAGCCGTCCATCTTCAGGACGTTCTTATATACGCCTTCCGGCACCTCGGCGATTGCCTCAAGCGTGCCATGGCGCGACGTGTCTATGATATAGCTGCCCAAGCGGTCCAGATCGTCGATGCCAAACTCGTCCATCATCTCGACCAGCCGGGTCACGCCGGTCTCGCAACAAGCGATCAGCGCATAGATGTCGCCTTCGTTTGCAATCGGCTCGCGGCTGTTGGCGCGAATGATATTTAGCAGCAGGGCGTTTGGAGTGCCTTCTTCGACCAGTTTGCAAGGGGGGATCAGAAGCCCCTCGTCATAGATATCCGACCCTTCGGGCCCCATTCCAAGACCACCCAGATCGACCAGATGCGAGGTGCACGAGGTATAGCCCACGACCTTGCCGTTCTTGAACGCCGGCATCATCAGCAGAAAGTCGTTCAGATGCCCCGAGGCAAGCCAGGGATCATTGGTCATGTAGATGTCGCCGGGTCTCATGGTCTGCTCCGGGAAATGCTCACGCAGATGCATAACCGCCGCAGCCATGGTGTTGATATGTCCCGGTGTGCCGGTGACGGCCTGCGCCAGCATCCGGCCCTGCTCGTCGAAAATCCCGGCAGAAATGTCGCCGCACTCGCGTACAATTGGCGAAAACGCCGCTCGGATCAGGGTCTGCCCCTGTTCTTCGACCACCGCCAGCAGTCGGTTCCACATCACTTGCAGGTGGGCCGGAGAAAGATCAGCAGTCATAAAGCGCCTCCTGTCTGGTCATGGATCAGGACAAGATTCCCAATTGCGTCTACATGCGCCGAGAAATCAGCCGAGACCAGCGTGGTGGTTTGCGGTTCATAGATCAGTGCGGGGCCGGGAACGAAATCACCAGGTTTCAGATCCGCGCGCGCAACAAAGGCTGCGTCTTTCAAAACACCGTCGACATCGCAGGTAATGAGTCGCCATTCGGCCACGTTAAAGGCACGGCGATCAGGTGCCTCCGGCATCGGAGGTACATCGCTGTTTGGGGTTGCGACCCGAACGGCCCAGTTGAGAATCTCGATCGCCATTCCCGGCACAGGGCGCGAGAATTGTTTGCGATATTCATCCTCGAACGCGGCGGTTAGGCGGATGATGTCATCCGCCCCCAATGCACGGTCTGGGAGCGTGATTTCTATCTCGTGCCCCTGACCACTATAGCGCATGAAGGCGGTCCGCCAGGTTTCGGTCGCCGTACCGCCGGCACCCTGGCCCACGACCTCCTTTGCCTCGGCAATCATTGTTTCGAAAAGGTCGTTCACGCCATCTATATCCATGCTGTTGAGCAGGGAGTAGCGTGAGCGGACGATCTCAAACGACACAGGTGCGAACAGGAAACCAACTGCGGACCCAACGCCCGGGTTAGGCGGGATCACGATGCGCGACACACCGGCAGAGCGTGCAACGCGACTGGCATGCAGCGGACCGTTGCCACCGAATGCGATCATAGTACGCGGGCCCAGATCCTTGCCCGATTCCACCGCATGCATGCGCCCGGCGCTAGCCATGCTTTCGTCTACGATGCGACTGACCCCATCTGCCGAGCCTACGGCATCCAACTCCAACCTTTCACCGATCACTCGGGTCAGGGCAGCCTTGGAGGCATCCGGATCAAGCTGGATTTGCCCTTCGGCGAATGTATCTGGCGCGATATAGCCTAACGCAATGTCGCTGTCAGTCACGGTCGGCTCAGTGCCGCCCCGGCCAAAGGCGACCGGGCCGGGTTCCGATCCGGCGGATTTCGGACCGACAGTCAGACGGCCCAGACGGTCGACACCGGCGATGGATCCGCCGCCCGCGCCGATCTCGATCATCTCGACCACCGGGACGCGCACCGGCATGCCTGATCCCTTGATGAAACGTTCCGCCCGCGCGATCTCGAACTGGCGCGAGGTCTGGGGCCGGGCATTGTCGATCAGGCACAGCTTGGCGGTCGTGCCGCCCATGTCAAAGGACAGCACATCGCCAAACCCGGCCCGCGCCGCGATGCGCGCGGCAAGGATAGCACCCCCTGCAGGGCCGCTTTCCACCAGCCGGATCGGGAATCGGGTGGCGGTCCGCTCGGTGCACATGCCGCCTCCGGCGGTCATCATCAGGATCGGGCATGTCACGCCCTCGGCTTCGAACCGGGTGACGAACCGGTTAATATAGCTTTCCATCAGCGGCTGAATATAGGCATTGGCAACAGTGGTGCAGAGTCGGTCGAACTCGCGCGCCTCGGGACTTACTTCGGACGAGATTGAGACCGTCAGGTCCGGGCGTCTTTCGGCCAGAATGTCACGCAGGCGGCGCTCGTGCTCGGGATTGGCATAGGCATGCATCAGGCAGATCGCGACCGCCTCGGCACCGCTGACGTATAGATCAGCCATCAGCGCATCAATCGCGTCGTCGTCGAGAGGGATCAGGACGCTGCCGTCTGCCGCCATACGTTCCCGAACGGTCAGCGCCCGTTCACGTGGTACTAGCAAATCGGGCTTTTCCAAGTTGATGTCATACTGCGAATAGCGCCGCTCGTACGCGATCTCCAGGATGTCCCGGAAGCCTTCAGTCGTCACTGTCGCCACAACCGCGCCGCGTCGTTCAATCAACGCATTGGTTGCCAGTGTTGTGCCGTGGATGAAGCCTGTCACATCGCTCAACGCGCGCCCGGACTGGGCGATGACGCGCTGCGCGCCTTCCATCGCCCCATCTGCGGGGTTTTGGTGGGTGGTCAAAGTCTTGGTCGAGGCAACAATGGTCTCGTCGCCGGATACAAGCACCGTATCCGTAAATGTGCCACCAGTATCAATGGCTAAGCGCAAGCGTTGAGCGGTCACGTGGTATTCCAAATTCGCCTGAGTTCGTGCAGATAGAGCGCCCTTTCGGGTGATCACATCCGTTGCGGAACAAGGTTACAGCCGGTGGCACGGCGGTCCAGACGTTTTGTAGTACGATTCCGGTTCATTTTTCGAGCTTGCCCAGCTTTCGACAAGAGACAAGCGCGTTCGCGACAAAAAGGCCTGCAAGCGACAAGAATTATCGCTGCAGGCCAAGAAATCTACCGGTGTCAGACCGTCGGACGGGAAATACGCTATTAGGCAAACCAACAACGCTCGTGAGCTTTGGCAACATCCATTTCCCTATTTGCGGCGATACTGCCCTGCGTCAGAGTGCTGCTGACACTCATGATGTGGTTGGCAATCATCGGGACAAGCGCACCGCCGTCATAATTGACCAGCTTTTTCGCTTCGGAATTCAGCTTCGATTCTGTCGCAAACTTTTGATTGTCGACGGTCTCGTGGCTGAACGGTGAATGACTTCAGGTCTTGATCAATTGAAAACCCAATCATGAATTCACCGCTACGAGATTTAACCAGCAGTGAACGTCGGTTGGCTGCGAGTGCTATGGGTCCTCAATCTCCCCTACAACCTCCTCCTCCCTCTATATATTGTGGATCAGAAACGAGGATACTCGGGCTTCTCTATTCTCCGGTTTCTGTTCACTACATATACCTATTCCCCGCCCCCATAGGACCCCTGCTAAAAAATTCATGAAAGACGAGAGGTCAGAGGGTGCCAGAACAGCCGAGGCATAAACGGGCATTTCTCGGAGAGTTGAGCCCCTGTGGCATGCCGCCGTTCCATGTATGATTGAACTGGCTGGGGTTGTAGGACACCTTTCGAGACCACTAGAGACCCGTTCACAGGCTCTGGCTCGGTCACCGACTAGTCGTTCCGGGCTCTGACGGGTGGTCGCTGGTACTGGCGGGGGTGCTGTTTAAAGGCTAAGGCGGAGCGATCTTTCATTCCTAGTGCAGCGAATGGCTGTTGAGAGCCCAAAGATACCGGTTTCTGCAGTCCGCACTGGCGACGGCATTGCGCAAGAAAGCAAATTTTACGCAATCTGAGAAGACGTCGCTTACCTTGCTTCCCACTATCGATCTCAACTTCGCGCTGGTTTTAGGAATTTTGACCGGAGGACCTGCGCCAGCGGAGATTGTTTCGACCTTCGTATTCCGCCCCGCTGTTGTGCGCGATTCTATCGCATTGGGCTAACCCAGCCTTGTTTTCGTAACTCGCGTAGCACGGCCTCTGCGTTCTCGACATCTTTGTGGATACTTTTGAGCATCGCATCTATCGGCGCTTCCGGCCATGCGCGCTCAAGTTCAGCCAGTTTGGCTTTAGCCGCATAGTCTTGCCCCATAGCTGACAACGCTGCCGTTACATAAGCTAGTGAAGGAGCGCTGAGTGGATCGCCAAGTTGCTTTGCCTCTTCAAAGCGCTCTACAGTTGTTTGATATTCACCCAGATGAAAATACGTCGCGCCGGAAATGTTTCGATTTGCAAATCTTTGGTTGCTGGAATCCAGCAGAGATAGCCTGTCTGCTGTTTCAATAGCTTCTTCGAATTCGCCTGAAAACATGGCCACCGCGCCAAGAAAGTCGAGGACTGCTCCATCATTCGGATCAAGTTTTGATGCGCGTCTACTGAGTTGCAGCGCGGCCTCATAGTCGCGATTGGCAAAACTGGCCCAGCTTTTAGCAGACTGGCTCCAGGCTTGATCTGGGGCAAGGCTTACCGCCTGGTTCGCCAGCTTCATAGCGGCTTCAGCGTATTCGGTCTTGGCATCGGATGGCGGAGTTATCACCGCAAGTGACGCGAGTGCCTGCGCTGCACCGGCATATCCACCGAAATATTCTGGGTCGATCTCGATCACGCCCTCAAACACAGACAGAACAAGTAGCTGCCGCTGTCGGTCGAAGATCGGAAATATCATTGTCCGCGCTTGTTGCGCCAAATTGAATGCTTGTAACGCGGCTGGGGATTTCTCGTAAATTGCCGCGCGCCGCAAGTATGCGTCCGTGTCAGTTTCTGATGAACCACTCACTTCAGCAAAAGCAGTTTCCTGTCCATCTTGGGCAAGACCAACTGCGACCAACGCGCCAACGACGGCCCCTATGGCGAACGCCCCTAAGGGTAGTCCAATGCGTTTGGTTTTTGTTGAGATTGATACTGAACTGGTTTCTGAGACAGTTTCGAACCGCGGCCTATATCCGCCGCTGTCTACACACAGTCTTACCGGATCATCCCTACCAATACCCTCGTAATGCAGTTCCAAGAACTGACGAAGTCGACGTGCATCGACGCGAACGATATTTTCCGGGTCGGTCCCCTCTGAGGTATCGCGGTCATAAACATCTTGGGCGATAGTCTTGCTGCGAATTTGATCTCCCCGACCAGCGAGATCTTCTTCGACGATGTACGTCAGGAACGCCTGAAGCCTATCGGATCCATCCAGATGAGCGTCAGCAATCAACCTGCCGAGGGCAGCGCGCTTCTCGCCGTCCGAGATGTTGTCAGATTGCCGTACCACATTCGTATTTTTGCATTTATTGGCATGTGAGTCACCCCGTTATTCACCGTGAGTCACTTACGGGAAAGTCCCCTAAACCCTAAACTTTTAACCAAAACAGCGAGCCGGAGCGCGAAAATCCGCATTCCCAGCATGCCAATCTACTAAGCGACGGGAGGATTACACATGACACAACGTATGAATTACGAGAGGCTTAGCAAGCACTTCGCAATCGGCGTGATATTTGGCGCTTGGGCTATTTCTCCACAATCGGTCACTGAAGCAGTTATCGATTTAATTGCCCCTTCGGCAGCATACGCGCAGGAAACAGAAGAAGTTTCTCCTACGATGGTGCGTGATCGACCTCGCGATGTGTACTACCCCAATACCGAAGATCTCGCCGAAGACGAGATGCGGGTCATCGCGTGTGGAACCGGAATGCCTACAACGCGAGCTGCTCAGGCTGCTGCGTGTTTCCTTGTGGAACTGGGCAACGGAGATAAGTTCTTGTTCGACATTGGGTCGGGATCGGCAGAGCGGATTTCCTCACTGCAGATCCCGTATAATTACCTAAACAAAGTTTTCATCGGTCACCTGCATACTGACCATTTCGGAGCACTTCACGATCTGTTCATAGGCGGAGCGCTGATGGGGCGAAACGTTCCCCTGCGAGTTTGGGGACCAAGTGGGCCGGCTGAAGAGTTAGGCACAGCCTATGCGCTGGATCATATGCAGAAAATGCTGACCTGGGATTTAGCCGGTCGCGCTGGCAACATTGATTTTCGCGGGTATTCGATGGAAGTTAACGAGTTCGACTACCAGTTGGAAAACGAGGTTATCTACGACGAGAATGGAGTCCAGATACGCACTTTCCCGGCCATTCACTCGATCGACGGTGCAGTTAGTTACGCGCTCGAATGGAACGGCCTGAAATTCGTATTCAGTTCTGACACCTATCCGAACACATGGTTCAAGGAATACGCCAAGAATGCTGATCTAGCGATCCACGAGTGTTTCATTGCGGTGCCAGAACTCGTCGCCAAAATGAAGTTTACGCCCGAGTCTGCTTTGTTGGTCGGGACACAAGTTCACACCGCGCCCGAAGCGTTCGGCAAAGTGATGAGCGATATCCAGCCTCGCATGGCTGTCGCGTACCATTTCTTTAACGACTTCGACACGGCCAATGGCGTGTATGAAAGAATTCGATCAACGTACGACGGCCCGCTGAGCATGGCGGATGATTTCATGGTCTGGAATGTGACTAAAGACGACATCACCGTTCGAATGGCGGCTACTGAAGAACGCACATGGTCGCCGCCGCTTGCCGCTCCAGCGATCGCGCCGGACCCCGCAGACAAAACAGCTTACGCCGAGCAGGTGGGTTTGGCCCCGGAGGTTATGGAATTTTCCGATTTCACAAAGGGTGGTTTTGATGATGTCGATGACGTCTTGAGGCCAATCTACGAAGAAGCTTCGGAAGCCTTGGGGCAAGAGTTCCCATATCCCGGCGACAACTAACATCAAACTTGACTGGCGCGACTTAAACACGCGCCGGTTCTTTCAATTTTGATCGGGTCTTTCTATGCGATACACGTCATCGATTTCTCTCTATTTGTTCTGCGTTGGATGGTTGCTTGTCGCTGCATCCCACGCAGCAAACGCCCAGTCACTTGCACGTTCTGAAGAGGATGAAGGCGGTTGGCGACACTCAATCACGCCCTATTTGTTCCTTCCGCTCAGCACGACGGGCACATCAACTATAGATGGAACCAGCGTCGATTTAGACTTGAACCTGAGCGAGGTGCTGGACGTGCTGCAAGGCGCTGCTTCAGTACGTTACGAGGGCTGGAACGGCGACTTCGGGATCATTTCTGAAGTTTACTACGTAAAGCTTGGCGGAGATGGAACTCTACCCGGTGGCAGGGTGGACGTTGATGTTGATGTCCGGCAGACCTTTGCCAACGTGCAGGGCGCTTACCGGTTTGCGAACGGAGTAAATGCCTCGGGCCAACGCTATGCAGCGGATGCCGCAATTGGGGTTCAGTGGAACCGGATCAAACAGGAAATCGACTTTGCAGGCCCCGGCCCAGGTATGACGTTGGGTGGCACAGAAGAATGGCTCGAGCCAATGATCGCGCTCCGCTATGCGATGGAAATCAACGAGAAATGGAGTTTCGCCAGCCGGGCTGAACTGAGTGGTTTCGGTGTGAATGGCGATGACCTGCAATACCTGGTTGTGGCTGGGTTCGACTGGAAAGGCTGGGAAAACACCTCCCTGCGGTTTGGCTATCAGTTCTATGGAATCGACTTTTCCACCGACCGTTCGGATGGGGAGTTTGCCTATGATGTGGACCAGAATGGTATCTATGCTGCCGTCGCGTTTCATTTCTAAGATTGGCGAATGCAGCAAAGCATGGGTTTGGGTGGGCTCGTCGCTTGCGAGTCTTGCGTTTGGCGCAAGCCACTCGATTGCGGACCTCGTGTCCCCCTATGGCGGGGAAACGGCGCCGAACTTTGTTGAGCTTTCGGTGCAGCCCGATCATGTACGGGTTATCCTTGAGGTCGATTTGAGCGACTATCCGATATTTGTCGTTCCAGATGATGGTTCGGGTACGTCGCTGGCTGAGCGTACAGGTCAGAACATTCAGGTTTGGGCAGACGATGTGGAACTGACCAACACAACGAATACGATTGATGTGCGCCCCAGAATTTCCCGGCAAACAGCAGCCAGCGCTCAGTATCAGCCGCGACCACGCAGCGAAAACGTCGTCTACGTGGATATGGAGTTTCCATTCGATGGCAAGCCTGAACGGATCACATTCATTCCCCCCCTAAGTCCAGACGAGATTCCCTTGGCTTCACTTGGTGTTGTGGCCGAGCACATGGGTGTTCCGGTGACAGACTATCGCTACCTTTCTCAGGCCGAAACGATGCTGCCAGATTGGGATGATCCTTGGTTTAGCAAGTTTGAGAACCCAAACCTTACCCGTCACCACAAATCTCCGATGATGTCGTTTCTGGCCATGGAGCCGCGGGTCGTCCGGCACGAGATCATATTGCGCTTGAAAGACTATGAGACTTGGGCGGAGTTGGACTTTGGAGATGCTGACCGACTGACCAGAGATGATGTCATCAAGATCAAGTCTGACGTCTCGGACTTTTTTGAGACGAGAAACCCTCTCGCCGTCGATGGCAAGCCGATGAAACCGGAAACGGTGCAGGTCTCGCGTATCAAAGTTGGTGCCGAAGGTTTGCGTGTTCTTCCGGATCAAGCCGAGGCAAACCGAAAGACGATGTTACTGGGCGTCGTCCTTTCCTATCCGGTTTCGACTTTGCCGAACCGAATTGATCTGGCATGGGAGCTTTTCCCAGTTGGTTTGGATGTTATTCCGATCACCCTTTCAGATCCGGCAGGGGCGGTCCCCTCGCAGATTTATGCATCCGATCCCGTTGTAAGTTGGAACAATTACCTGACAACTTGGACCAACCCAAAGACAAGCCCAGTCGTCGTTAAAGTCGCGGCTGCAACACAGGTGCCCTCGCTTGCGTTCGGCTTAGGTTTTCTGTGTTTGATATGCGCCTATTTCTCGTTGCAGCGCACAAACGGCCAGCGTCTGATCTTGCTTGGCCTAACCGGGGCATTCGGTGCCGCCGCGATTGTCACATACTCGCTGAACAACCCGTCGTCAGCGCCTGAGTCGGATGAAATCGCATCGCGTCAAATCGTGGAAGGGCTGGTGGCCAATATCGGAACCACGATGCTTGAGACGCGGGATGATAGTGCCTTAGCGGCGATGGAGCCATATGTCGAAGCAACTAATCGCGTCAAGGTTCAAGCAGAAATGCGTCGTGGTTTGTCAGTTACGTTACCCTCTGGCGCCATGGCTCGCGTCGAAGCGATTTCAGACCTGAATGTCGAGAGTTTCACGCCCGGCGAAGAAAGAAATCGGCATCAGGCCCTGGCCAGTTGGACAGCTCGCGTAAGCGGAGGTCATTGGGGGCACCTGCATAGGCAAGCGGTTTCTTATCGTGGCTTGCTCGACGTTTCGCGGCATGGCGACCATTGGATGCTTGATGACCTGACGATTATCAGCGCCAAGACAGGAGGGTAATTCTGTGGTTGTGGTAAGGTTGTTTTTTGCCACATTCTTGTTTGCCACGATCCTTTTGTGCGCGGGCAGAGCAGAAGCGCATTTCAATCTAAACCAGAATGTTCGCATTCACCATGTGTCCCACTCGGAAGATGGCCTTGATGTCTATTTACGCCTTCCGATGCCTTATTTGGTGGCGGAACTCGTCGGTACCGAGGGCCCGGACGGTTTGCCCAAACCAGCTCCATACACATACAATCAGATCGAAGATGGCGTGCTCATGCACTACTTGGATCAGGCCGCGTTGCACAAAGATCCAACCGGCTTGGCTCGTATTGCTGAAAACGGCCTTGTGCTGTCTATCGACGGTCATCGACAAACCCCCGAAATCGTCTCGATAAGACTGCATCCTTTGGGGCAGGAACCTGGATTTGCTACGCTCAATGAGGCACGCTCGGCACTTGCGCCTAGGGACGTTTTTCCAATCAATGAGGAGATTTATGTTGGCGAGGTGATGGTTGACGTGCACCTGCGCTTTGTTACGGGAGAGGTAGGAGCATACAGTTTGTCCTATACGTCATATCCGGGGCTTCCTGGACAAGATGACACGGCGAACCTGATCCTCGACTATAACGGGCAGGATGTTCGAACATATCGTGCGCGGGGTTTGATGCATACCCCGGTCGAAATTTCCGGATCAGCGACCGCAGCCGTTTCGACCTTTTTTGCTGAGGGAATTCGGCACATTTTGGAAGGTCCCGATCATGTTCTGTTTGTGCTTTGCATGATCATCGGTGCGCTAAACTTGCACAGCCTTCTCGCCCGCGTCACAGGCTTTACCTTGGGCCACACGGTGACACTGATTTTGGGTTTTTTTGGTTTCGCGCCGAGCGGAGCATGGTTCATCCCAACCGTCGAATTGGCAATAGCGCTTTCGATAATCTACGCAGCTGCAATGGCGGTTTGGCCACCTGAGAAAGGACATGGCGACCTGAAGACCTTTGCCATCACGTCCGGGATTGGTTTGCTGCACGGGTTTGGCTTCTCCTTCATGTTGCACCAAATTCTACGTATCGATGCACCAAACGTTTGGCACAGCTTGCTAGCTTTCAACGTTGGAGTGGAGGTTGGACAAATCATGATCGTTTTATTGGTCTGGCCGTTGGTTTTGTTGCTGCGCAAACAACCAGGGCGTATCTGGGTTGGTTCTCGCACTGTTGTTGCTGCGTGCGCAAGTCTGGTCGCAATGGTTTGGGTAGTGGAACGGGCAGAGTTTTTTCTCTGGCCACTAGTATGAGTATGTTGTGCGGCTTTGAACAGTATGCGGACCTTCACTTAGATTTGTTGAACGTCAACTTCGTTCGCGCAGCAGACATTCACTGAATTCTGCCGAACGTCTGCACCGAGCCCAAAGCTGACGTTACTTATCCCGGCCATGCAAAAGTCTGCGATGACCTCATAAGTGCATCAAGTGCAGGCGAATGTTTTCGGCCGGGAACTGTAAAGGCCGCGATAGTTCTTGAAACTTCTGGCTCAACAAGCGGGCGCTGCATCAAGCCCGGTAGAGTAACCGAGTACTCAGGCATAAAGGCAAAACCAATGCCCGCAGCAACCATTGCTTGTACCCAATCTTCTCGCTCAGACCTGAAGCGAGCGTACAGCTCAACGCCTTTTGACTGACAAACCGACATTACCATCTCGCGCAACTCACAGGCCAAGCGGTCAACGTAGTTTTCTTGTGATAAGTCTTGGAGCGAAACTGAGTTGAGTTGTCCAAGGCGGTGTTCCGGCGGGAAAACAACCACATATCTTTCGTCGTAGAGTGGTCTAGTCCTGAACTCCTCTTCAAGCTCTTCAGTCAGGGTCATTAAAGCAACATCGATATCGCCATCGGCAAGTTTTTTCTTTAGGTCCGACACGCTTGCTTCGTTGACAGACAACTCCAATCCGCTGTGGTTTTTCTCGAATTGAGCTAAAAAGCGAGCAAGGCGAACGTGCCCAATTGTTGATAGGACACCCAAGCGCAGCGGTACTTTTTCCAGCAAACGAAAATTCTGAGCCAGCGCTTGTGTAGCTGCTGCTTCGTCGACGATGTGCTGTAGATGCGGCAGCATAGACTTCCCAAAGTCGCTAACCAGTATTTTCCTACCTTCCCGATGGAAAACCTGTGCGCCCAGTTCGGTTTCTAGTGACTTGACGCCCTTGGTAAGCGCTGGTTGGCTCACATTGCATTCTGCAGCAGCTTTGGTGAAATTCAGATGCTTTGCGGCAGATAAGACATATCTAATCTGAGACATCTCCATGTTGGGGCACCTCGTCACTGAAAGCTAATAACAATCATGACGCAGGATACACCGTTTTATCCAAACCTGGAGTTATTAAGTCATAAGGTATTGATAGTTCCCCGAGCCACCGCTCCGTGATGCAATAGACGCACTAGTTTTGACTATTCGGAAAGGGAGCGAAATGTCTGTTTTTATGGTCGAAAGAAACCTTAAGGGTATCAGCATAGATGACTTGGGCGCTGCTCAAAAAGCCGCGATAGCAACTGCGCAAAAAATGACGGCAGATGGAGACAAGATCAGCTACGTTCGTTCAACATTTGCTCCCGAAGACGGGCGCTGCATGTGCTTGTTTGATGGTGAAAGCGCCGATCAAGTTCGTCGATTGAACGATACCGCTGGGCTTCCTTACGAAAAGGTCGTAGCCGCAATGGACCTTACCCCGTAACGGCTTGTAATATTGATTGCTTTTTGGGCCCTGAGTATATGCTCATGGGCCCTTGGCAATGGTTGAGCAGCTCGGCAGGGAGGTGCAGGTTCGTCCCGCAGATACTTGGTACACCGAGTTTTGCGGAAGCGCAGCATCATCTCCAATGCAGACTAGAACTCATCTCGTTTTAGCTTCTTCGAAAGACTAGCTCAGGCTCCCTGGAGTTCTGCTTACACAATGCGACCACAGACTGCCGGATGGATCACTTGGTCAACCTGCGCGACTGTTTGCATTGGACGCTGCAGTACAGAAGGGAACTCGGGCTAAGGCCTGCCCTCGCCATCCCAATACTCTTGATCAGGCCTTTGATATCCAGCCCCTTGATAGCTGTCATAGCTGCACACCCTCACAACAATAATTACAAAGAGTGCTATGAGGATTGCCCTGGCAGTTGGGGTTTGGAGCAAGTACTTCATTATTCATTTTTAATTTTGCGAGAGTGAAATGGCAAAGAAGTCCTGCGCCCCTTCATTCAGACCGCCAGTAGAACCGAACTAGACGAACGCGAAATTACACTGCTGAACAACGCGCTGAAGGTTTGCGAGGTGGCTTGGATATCGCTTGTTAGGCAACACCTGCTGATGACGGTGTTAACGGCGGCTTCGTCCACTTAGCAGACTCTAAAGGACTTGATCTGTTCGACCAGGAATGACAATTCAATACGTAACCAGTCTCACGTGGAAAATGTCAGATGAAAAATCTTCTTCTAACGTGCTGCTTTGGATTTGTTTTTCTTGGGTTCACCTCGCTTCCGTCGGCTGCCCAGCCTCGGTTAGGCTGGGCGTATCAGGTTGATGGGCTTGCCGCGTTTCAAGGGGATGCGGATTTGAGTGACGGCGGCAAGTTCTCTGCAAGTCGAGCGTTTCTACGTGCCACCGCACTTTACAATCTAGAAGGCGGAAGCTCCGTTGGGCTTTCCACCAGTTTTGGCAAGCTGGACTATAAATTCAGCCAATCGAACAACCAGCCATGGGAAAACATACGTGACCTTCGCGTAGCTGTTCCTGTTCGGTTTCGTGTGGGGGATACAACAACGGTTTTTGTATCGCCACAGATCAGGTGGGACTACCAAAGCGGGTCCTCCTCATCTGACGGTAGAACCTACGGTGTTTTTGCAGGTATTGCATGGCAACTGAACGAGCGCCTAACGATAGGCCCAGCCTTTGGTGCGTTTTCTGAATTTGACGAAAGCGGTACTGATTTTTTTCCGGCTCTGCTTATCGACTGGGACATAAATGACCGCTGGAATTTGAACACTGGCTCTGGTGTCGGAGCAACGCAAGGTCCCGGGTTGTCGCTGAGCTACGCTCTAAATGAGGCTATCGATCTTTCGTTAACCGCACGATCAGAGAGAATTCGTTTCAGGTTGGATGAGGATGGCCTCGCCCCGGATGGGGTGGGTGAAGATAAGAGTATCCCTGTGGTTCTTTCTCTTGGGTACAATCCGAATCCTGGAGTTTCATTGAGCGTATTTGCGGGAGCAGAATTTGATGGCCGCCTGACGTTAGATGATGCGAATGGAGTAGAAATCAGTCGGCAAAGCTATGACACTGCGCCGTTGGTTGGGCTGGCGTTTAGGGTCAGGTTCTAATCGCGGCATTGAGCCTGTTTGCCAGATGTGTGCGGAGGTTTTTTCGCGGCTGAGTTCATACTTCTGCTTTGTCCGCGCAACAGACATTCACTGAATTCTGCCGAACGTCTGCACCGAGCCCGAAGCAGACTCCAGATCACGACACCAAACCAACTCACGTTCAATAATTTGTCCGCGAGCCGAGATGGTCTGCAAGCTGATCAAAAACCAACCTGATCCTTCGCGCTGTTTGCAACTCAGAGTGGGTGGCCAACCAGATAGGAAATTTGAATGGCTCGCGTTCCGGCAGAACACGCTCCACACCGGGTGTAAGGGCCGCCACATCGTCTGACATGACACTAATTCCGAAGCCTTGGCGCACAAGCTCCCATGACACTATCCCGCTCTGCGATCCAATGCGGAAATTCTTGCGGGTTATTTCGATGCCAGCCGGATTGAGAAATCCAATCATCGTGTCAACATCGCCAAAGCTGACGAAATCCAACTTAGCAAGTTCGCCGTCATTTTGTGGCCGCCCAACTTGTTCGAGGTATGAAGGGGCAGCGTAAAAATGTGCTTTCGCTTCTGCCACGAGCTTTGCAATCAGGTCCGGTTGTGTTGGGCGCACATGCCGAATTGCAATATCTGCCTCGCGCCGCTGTATGTCGCGTATGTCATTTGCTGCGACAACGTCGATCTCAATCCGTGGTGCCGCGAGCCTGATCTGCTTAAGAATAGGCGGAAGCTGATAGGCTGACATCACGTCGGACGCAGTGATCCTGACCTGCCCTTCAATGGCTTGCGACTGGCTTGTCGCGGTCAGAGAAATCCTATTCGCTACATTTGCCATTTCACTGACATGCACCAAAAGCTCAGCACCGGCTGTTGTCAGATTAAGCGACTTGCCAACCCTTTCAAACAAGGTGACGCCAAGCGCCAGTTCTAGTGCGGCGACGTGCCGACCGACGGTTGGCTGGGTCTGCCCGAGCACGCGCGCCGCGGCGGTAAACGAGCCTTCTTCTGCCGTTGCAAGAAAGGACCGAGCCTGGTTCCAATCGAAATCGATAACCTTCCAATTCATGCATTAATGCATAACAGTTCTGCAATAACTGGCAATTTAATAAATCGGCATTTTAAAATACTGGCTGCGGTGACACCAAAAGAAAAGAGAAACGATATGGCTGCATTGTCCAAAGATGCCGCATTTTGGAGCAAGATTTCGCGCAAATATGCGGCTGATCCTATCCGAAATATGGAAGGGTATCAGAACACGCTCGCACGCACAAAGTCCTACCTGAATGCCGAAGACAGCGTGCTAGAAATCGGCTGTGGAACGGGGTCGACCGCGTTGCTACTGGCACCGCATGTGGCTCAAATAACTGCCTCCGATCTCGCACCGGGGATGATCGAAATCGCCAACGAGAAACTCGCTGAAGAAAAACTGGAGAATGTCACATTCAAAGTGGCCGAGGTTCTGCAGCACGATCTTGACAACGGCTCTTTCGACGCTGTCCTCTCACATAATCTACTGCACCTTGTTCCCGATCTGGGCCATGCACTCGAACACATTGCGACCCTTACAAAAACCGGTGGGGTATTCATTTCCAAAACCGTCTGCGCTCCGGAGAGTGGGGGGTTCAAATATGTTATGATCAGCCGAATAGCGATCCCGATTATGCAGTTGCTCGGGAAAGCTCCGTTCGTAAATTTTGTATCCGCAGCTGAACTCCAGCTCGCCGTTGAACTTGCGGGCTTCGATATCGTCGAGACAGCGGATCAAGCCGGGTTATTGCCGAGCCGGTACATTGTCGCGAGAAAGCTGTAAAAAAGTATTCGCGCCAAAATTACGGTGCATGCAAGGGACAGCTCGGGCCATCAAATGAGAATAATGATGAAAGATGGGATTTCATTTGCACGCCTTTCGGAAATCGATCCGAATGACATTGCGGTTCATATGTCCGATCCCCGGGTAGCAGAGCATATGCCGCTTTTGACGTTCAAATGGAATGTTGACGTCGCAAGAGAGTTTATCGCCAAGAAGGAAGGCTACTGGGCACGGGACGGCCTTGGACATTGGGCGTTTTTGTCAGGCAGTCGGTTTGTTGGTTGGGGGGGCTTTCAAAAAGAAGGTGACGAATGGGATTTTGGGTTGGTTTTGCGGCCCGATGCCTTTGGACTTGGGAAACGGATTTCCAAAATGGCAATCGATTTTGCGATCGCTGACAAACGTATCCCCTTTGTCACGTTTCTGTTGCCACCAAGTCGAAAAAATCTGGGTGCGCTCCGGAAACTCGGCGCCAAACACATCGGCGAGATCGAATACGAAGAGGCTCAGTTTCTCAAGTTTCGCCTGGATACGGAGTGAACTCCGTTCTTCCTGATTTTTCCCGGTGGTGCGCCATACACCCGTTTGAAGGCCTTGTTGAACGCAGGCTCTGACAAGTATCCGATGTCAGCGGCAATCTGCGAGATTGGTTGATCCGTGTACACCAACCTTTCGCTGGCCAGGTGCATACGCCACGTTGCAAGATACTGGATTGCTGGAATGCCTACCAACTCAGTAAACCGCGCCGCGAAAGCGGATCTGGACATACCAGCAACCTCCGCGAGAGACCCGACTGTCCAAGCCACAGCAGGCGTTCGGTGAATTGCGACTATCGTGCGCCCGATCTGCGGATCTCGCGCAGCTTTTAACCAGCCTCGATCCGCATCGGGTGCGCTGTTCAACCAACGACGAATGGCCTCAATGACAACCACATCGGCCAGTCGCGTGATCACGGTTTCGCCGCCCGGTCTCAATTCCCGCGCCTCTTTCGCTATGAATTGCAAAGTTGCCTGTAGCCAGCTTCCGGCATCCTCTTCCCACGGGTCGATTTTGAGTACATCCGGAAGCAAACCCATCAACATATCACTGGCGGCGTGATCGATCCGGACGAGGCCATACATGATGCCCGTCTCCGCTCCACCACCACCGTACTCCAGTGTTTCATAGAGTTCGGTCACCTTGCGAATGGGCAACTCTTCCAGCGTCAAAAGCGGCGCGTCTTCTGAGCTAAAGAAACCGACCGGTGCTCCGTTGGTCATCAAGACCAGATCGCCTTTTTCGACCTCGAATGGGTCATCGTCACCGACCCTCATCAAGCACCGCCCGTGTGTGATGACCGCAAAGCTCAGTACGCTGGGAAACCCTGGGATGGATACGCCCCATGGTGCTGTCATGCGAGACTGGCAATAGAATGTGCCAGTGAGTTTCAGAAGATGAAGGATTTCCCCCAGCGGATCGCCGATCGGCTTTGCCAGCGCATCTGGGTCAGGGACATGTGGTTCAACCTTGTTCATGTCGCGACTTTGGCTGAAATTTGGCTCTTCGTCTATCCATTTAGGACGATTGGATAAGAATACTGGATTCTGAAGAATAGAACATCTCTATTGATTGCCTAATTTCGGGCCATCAACTGAACTCATGGAGATGACCAATGATACAGCAAACCATTCTCGTACTTGGCGCAACAGGCAAAACGGGATCGCGGATCGCGACACGTCTGGAAGAAAAAGGCCAGACAGTCCGGCGCGCATCGCGGAACAGTGAAACGCCATTTGACTGGGAACAACCGCAGACCTGGCCCGCAATTCTGGAAGGCGTCTCGGCCGCCTATATTTCCTACTTTCCTGACATCGCATTCCCAGGCGCGGTTGAGCAAGTCGAAGCGTTCACAGCATTGGCGCGGAAAAAAGGATTACAGCGCCTAGTGTTGTTGACCGGACGTGGTGAGTTCCATGCGGAACGGGCCGAAGCGGTCGTTCGCAATTCTGGAGTGCCATTTACGATCGTTCGCGCCGCGTGGTTTGCACAGAACTTCTCTGAAGGGGCATTGCTTGGTCCAGTCATAGCAGGTGTCTTGCCAATGCCCGCAGGTGATGTGCGCGAACCGATCATCGACGTGGACGACATTGCCGATGTTGCCGTAGCCGCCCTGATCGAAGACGGACATATCGGTGAACTTTATGAAGTCACCGGCCCCCGTCTCATGACGTTTGCAGACATGGCCGCAGAGCTTTCGCACGCCATGGGCAGGACTGTGCGATACCTGCCAATTTCATTCGAAGACTTCCACGCGGAAATAGCCCATGCCAATGGCGAGATGATTGCTGATGTGATTACGGACATCGCGCGTGAAACGCTGGACGGGCGCAATGCGAACCTCGCCGACGGTGTCCAGCGTGCGCTTGGACGTACGCCACGCGACTTCGCCGACTTCGCACACAAAGCTGCAACCTCTGGCGCGTGGACCAGAGCCACTTGAGTCGGGTCAAAGGGCAATGGAGACGATCATGAAACTTGGACTTAAACGCAGACTTATATTGGGCATGTCCGGATTGACGGCATTCGCCATAGGTCTGGCCATCACTCTGGACCCACAGTCTTTCTACGCCAACTACGGCATCGTACTCTCGCCGCAGCCAAACCTGATGAGTGAGTTGCGTGCGCCTGCTGCTAATCTCGCAGTACTTGGCCTGATCATTTTGTGCGGAGCATTTTACCAAAAGTTGGTCCAGGCCTCAGCCTTGCTTGGGGCTACGGTTTTCTCAGCTTTCGCCGTGGGCAGGACAATCAGTTTCGTCCTCGACGGTTGGCCATCCGAAAACATTATTGCTGCATTTGCGATAGAGGTTTTGCTTGCGGTGTTGTGTTTGTGGGTTGTCGGTGGAAATGCGAAATCTGCAGCGTCGGCCCGAGACGGCTTTAGTCCGCAAAACTGTCATTTGGCGAATTTCACTGAATGACCGTTTTGCGGACTCAACTGCCATTCGCTCGAATGATTTAAGTGCCTGCTTTCCATTCAAGGCATTCAGGTTTCTTCGGCGGAGCGCGACTTGAGCCATGCCAAAACGTTGGTCACCGACTCATTGTTTTTGGTGGCTCGCGGCATGAGGACATAGAAGTCATTTCTGCCCGGATCCCAGGCGGCACCAATCTCGACTAAGCGTCTGGCTTCAATGTCATGAGCCACTAGAAACCGACTTACCAGGGCCACACCTTGCCCGGCAATAGCAGCATCGACCGCAAGAGACGTTTGGCTCAGATGGAGGTCACGAGGAGACTGGTACTCGACGCCTAAATGCGCAAGATAGCTGGGCCAAAGATCATGGGTGTCATGGATTTTTGGAAGTTTATTGAGGGTTTCTGGCTCAAGAAGACTATCGTCCTTGGTCGCAAATTTTGGCGCAGCTACCGCGATGAGCAATTGCTTGAACAGAAGGGTTACGTCTAGTGATGCGCCAAAGGGCGGCGATCCTTGGCGTACTGCAAGGTCAATCCCGTCGCTATGAAAGCTCGAGACTTTCTCAGTGGCCATGATCCGCAAATCAATATTCGGGTATGCTGCGGAAAAGTCGGGTAGGTTGGGGATCAGCCATTTTGCGGCGAAAGTCGGAGTGACGCTGATAAGGACTTTGTACGGCTCTGGGTTCAACTCGGCAGTTGCGGATCGAAGGTCTGCGAACACGTCAGCGATCCGCTTGTGATAGATGCGTCCGACCGATGTGAACCGCAGGCCCTTCGGTACCCGTTCAAACAAGGCCACATCAAGATGCGCTTCGAGTTGACGCACTTGTTGCGCCACGGCCCCTTGCGTGACGCCCAATTCATCAGCGGCGGCTCGGAAACTAAGGCGGCGGCCTGCTGCATCGAAAGAACGCAGACTGTTGAGTGGGGGAAGTTCAGTCATTTTGCAATAGTATTTCTACTGCCACGCAACATCAATTCTCAATCGCACTTTCTCAATAAGCCTATAATATGTAACCCAACCACAAAAGGACACTAGATATGACAGTAGAAAAAGTAGCTCTGATCACAGCAGGCGGTAGCGGCATGGGTGCGGATGCAGCCCGCAAATTGGCGGAAGACGGGTTCAAGGTTGGCATCCTGTCCTCGTCAGGCAAGGGTGAGGCGCTCGGCGCTGAACTCGGGGGCTTTGGCGTGACGGGCTCTAACCTTGACGGAGAAGCGCTCAACGCTTTGGTCGAAGGCGCGAAGGATCGTTGGGGCCGTATTGATGTCTTGGTGAACTCTGCTGGCCACGGACCGAAGGGTTCGATTCTCGAAATCAACGACGACGAATGGCATAAAGGGATGGAAGTGTACCTGATGAACGTGGTCCGCCCTACAAGGCTTGTCACGCCGACAATGCAGGCGCAGGGCGGCGGAGCAATCATCAACATCTCAACCTTTGCGGCCTTCGAACCCGACCCTCTCTTTCCAACGTCGGGGGTATTCCGGGCCGGGCTTGCAGCATTCACGAAGCTCTTTTCGGACAAACACGCGTCAGAGAACATTCGCATGAACAACGTCCTTCCGGGCTTCATCGATAGCCTGCCCGAAACCGAAGACCGCAAATCGCGTATTCCCATGGGGCGTTACGGTTTCGCGTCAGAGGTGTCTTCTCTCATTTCATGGCTCGCCTCGGAAGATGGTGGCTACATGACGGGACAAAACCTGCGTATCGACGGAGGTTTGACCCGTGCAGTCTGATGCCTTGGACTTTGTATTGCCGCGCGAGCGCCTTGTCTTCACGGTCAAGTGGGGCGCATCTGCTGTTCAGATCATGGGATACACCGCAACGGGGTTTGGCTGGACACCTTGGAACCTTTACATGTTTCTTATCGGCGTCGTTGGTTGGTTCGCCGTTGGCGCACTGTGGAATGAAAAGGCACTCATGCTTGTCCATCTTGTCGCGCTAGGGGCAATGATTGCTGGTATGGCAAGCAGCTAAAAGGCAAGAGCAGCCATACGGTGCTGTGCAGTATCGGGGAGGTATGGGCGCGAAGCCGTCATCGAAACAGTTCGGTCGAATGACTGCTTTGCCTTGGCACTGGTCGGCGCCGAGTCAGTTGATCAATTTCTGCAGCTTCTTATCTGCCCCTCCAACACATAGTCAGATGCCAGCGCGCGCAGCGGCTCCAGAATGGCCAGTATTTCATCGGTGAAGGGGACAAGATGGACCTGCCCGCCTTTCATACGCTCCGCAGGTATGGTCCATAGATGCGCATCTACGTCGACCTCGGGCCATTTCATCTCCAACACTTCTGAAGTGCGGCAGGCGGTAAGAATGGTGAACTGCAGAGCTTTGGCGGCCATGGCTGAACGGGTCTGCGACTCGGCATAGAACGCCGGCACCTCTTGCCACGGCATAGCATCGTGGTGCTGAACATTGGCTTTGACGGTAGGCAGCACCTTGCCTTCGCGGATCGCGGTCACCGGGTTCTCGCCAGAGCGGAAGCCCTTAGACTTTGCCACGTCGAGCACCGTCTTGATCCGCTGAGACAGTCGCTTTGCAGTTTCGTGTTTCTCAGTCAAGATGGGCGACAGGCACATCAGCACTTCGGGCCAATCGACGCTATCCACGGGCATGCGGCCGATCTTTGGAAACGCATAGTCACGGAAAGTATTGAGCCATTGCTGGCCATGCTTGGCGTTCTTCCATGTGGGCGGGCGTTCGATGTGGATCTGGCGGCTGAGTTCTTCGAAGGTCGGGATTTCACGCTGAGCATTGAAACTCGGGTTCAACCCGCTTTCGCCATCCGCCGGTATCCGAGCGCCCTCTTGCGCGCCTGGTTCAATGTGACCAAATCCGAGTCGCCCAAACCGAAATCTGTGCGTAGGGGAGAGCCCTTGCGGTTCTTTTGTGCCTTAGCCGTTACGCGCACGATCCAGCGCCGCGCTCCAGATGGATCAACAACGAGGTACTGGCCAAAGCCGTCACCATGCCGACCCGGACCGAGATTCTCTACCAGCTTCTTTGTCAGCTTCCCGCCGAGCGCAGCTTTGACAATACCGCAAAATATACCACTCAATGAAAGTACACGGGTATGATCGGATAAAATCCAACGAAACCCACCAAACCGGCTGCAGCCATAAAACACAGAGGCTTAAGCAACCTAATGTGTCTCATCGAAATTTTGGAAAATCACTGTGGAACGTCACTGATATTTGACTCAAACGACAGCCAAAACCTCAATGAATCTGCAAATCGTGTCACGCAATTCTGACCCAAACGTCAAGCATTCCTGACCCAATCTGAATAGCGGTCCTTCATCAACGCTGCGGCTAAGGTCTCAATAGAGCCCAAACCTACCAAGTTGTTGCATCGTAGCGAACGTCGGCTGAAGAGTGCCGACTACCACAAGGATGGTGGAGCTCAGACGAGGCTGCTTACATAATTGAACAAGATCATCGCTTCATCAAACGTCGCATCAGGCCCATGTTAGGTTTTTAATCTTTCTCATCAGCTGAATCTGCCCTGGCCGGCATCGAATTAGTCAACATGATCCGCAAAGGTCAATTCACACCCGGAATCTCTCCGTTTCAGCAGTTTGCTCAACTGGCAAGTAAATAGATCCGCCCGCGCAATCTCTTCGACCTTCAAAGGAACCTGCGACAGAACCGTCTTTTGAGCCGATGTTTCCAGGCTTATCATTGTCAGAACAAGTCAAAGCGAACCGGGTTTTGCGCCCAATAGACACGGGCTGCCAACAGCAATCTTTCCTTCGGATCAATTGTTGCCGCAAATGGAACGGGCACGCCGAACTTTGCACTGACATTCTCCAGTGCAAGCTGGGTTGCGGGCCCAATCAGGCCGTCCACTGCTATGTTTTCGCCCAGTTCGTTCAAAGCCATCTGCAAAGAACGGTCCAAATCCACCCGTGAAATCTGTTCCAGCTGTGCCCTGGCCTGAGCCGAGGCTTCTTCATTGGGCAATAGAGCGGCCTTGGCAGCGCGTAGTGCTGCGTCAGCAGGTCCGCGTTTGGCCACTTGCCCATCTAAGATGATATATGCACCGTTCGCGCCACCCCAGGCATCGCCACGCGCAAGTGATTTGTCATACCACTCCAGCGCTTCGGTTCGAGATCTGCCCTGCAACTGATCGTTGAGGATCATTCGGGCGATGCTGGCTGGTGCGGTCGGGTGGCCGCCCTCTGCCGCAGCCAGAAAATAACCTTCGGCTTTGTTGAAATCGACTGGATTGCCGCCAAGCCCGAATAACGACACATAGGCAAGGTTATCATAACCATAGATGTCCTTGCGCAACTCAGATGCGCGAAGGTATCTCATTCCGCGTTCAGGGATGTAGTGGTCGGAGTTGTCGCGCAGAAAGTACAGCCCAAGTTCGTTCATCGAAAATGTATGACCGAGTTCGACGGAGCGTTCCAGAAGTTCAAATCCGCGCTTTTTTTCGTTTTCTGTTTCTCCATTCCGTAGCAGTTGCTTGCCGAGGCTGTGCATCGCGTAGGGGTCCTGTGCGGTGGTCGCGTCCTCTAGCAGCGCACGTGCTTTTTTGGGGTCATAAGGTGTTTTGGTTACGGCACGATCAATGCGATCAGTATACAGCAGAGTTGCAAGTGCATATTTTGCGCGGATATGGCCACCGTCGGCCGCCGCTGAAATGTTGCCGAACGCGTCTGACACCTGACCCGCAGCCTGCTGTACGCGTCCGAGTTGATAGAGAAACCGCATGTTGCCGGGGTAATCCTCAACCGCTTGTGTGCAGGCCGCCAGAGCGGTGGCGAGGTCCAGTTCATTTGGAAGGCGAAAGACGCCAACCCCGTTCAGATCCAGTGCATCTCCGGCTTCTAGATCGCAGGTATTCAATTCCAGTTCTAAAGAAACTTCCACCAGATGTTTCTTTTGATCCGCCGTAACTGCTTCAACCGAAAAAGTGTCGCTGAAATCGGTATCTACCAACTCGTTGGCCCGCGCGTCCGTTATTTCCGGTGAGTATGTAAGGCTGCCACTCGATGACTGACCGTTTGTTGTGACGACGCCGCGCCGTGGATTGCCGACAAGACGCAGGCTGAGAACTTCATCCCCGAGTTTCTGTTCCAAGGCTTCGGATATTTGGACGTTTTTGTCGAATTGCTGGCTCAGGTTCATAGACTTGGGCTCAGTTTCCAGCACAGGTTCTACATCTGATTCCGTCTGCTGTTGCGCCAGATAGAAAGGACGCACAAGTGTCGAGCTTTCCCACGGGATTTGTTTGCCCGCTGTTGACTGGTGAACCTTTTCACGAATGATGGGAAACAGTTGTTGAATGTTCTCGAAAGGCGAGGATTGTGCGGTTTGCAGAACGGCCGCGGTATAGGGGCTGTTCTGACCCTCGGCACCATCACTAGCCGCCGCACCGGGGGAGGTAGAATAGGCGACCAACGAGTTCAACGGGGTTTTGAAAACGTCAAACCCTTCGCGGGTTTCGAACAGGTTGGCATCCAGATCAGCCGCCAGCCTCAGGTCCTGGAAAGGATTGTCACGACATGAATCGAGGATCGCCACATGCGCAGAGCTTCGTGCCGACAGGGCGTCAATCACGCGGTCCAGCGTCATGGTTGCTAAAGGCACATCGTATATACTTTCAAATTTTGCATCCACGGGCAGTAAATAGTTCCGGCGGCCGATCTGAATGCCGTGACCCGCGTAATAAAACAAAACGTCAGCTGAATCAGGAATATTCAAAATCGCAGTTCTAATAAGTTCTTCAAACTTGCGTTTGCTCAGGTCATAGCCGTCATACACCCGAAAATCGAAGCCACGCAGCATATCAGCAATATCCTGCGCGTCCTTACGAGCGTTCGTGAGGTCTCCGACATTTGTGTAGTCTTGGTTGCCAATCACGATGGCCACGCGGGCCGAGGATATTTCTTCTTGGCTATTTGCGGCGTCCGTTTGCGCCAGCGCCATCTGGGTGGTTAGGAGCACGACCGGCACCCCGGCCAAAACCTGACCGAGTTTACCTTTTATCTCACGCAGAAACATTAAACGATCCTTTCAGATCAAACTCAGCCCCAGCTTCCGCCACCGCCTCCGCCAGCGCCACCGCCTCCGCCAGCGCCACCGCCTCCGCCACCGCTATTGCCTCCGCCATCGCCGCCCCCTCCTTCGTTGTCTTCGCCCGAGACAGGCGTGCTTCGGCTGACAGAAGTGGTTGTTGATGACGCAGGAACCGAAGCTTGCGCGGCAGCTGGCTGCTGCTCTGGAACCGGCGCATCCGGGACCTCTGACTGCGACCACGGCGTGCTACATCCGGCAACGGCAACAGAACAAACAACTAAAGTACAAATGGTTGAAATACGCATTCACGCCTCCTCAACAAAGTTCAAAACCTTTAGGACGGTACTGGAATACTTGGCACTGCGAAGTGTAGCGTAAATAAACTAGTTTACACAGGTAAAAGAATCTTCATGTGCGCCGTAGGGGCGGCCGGAAGCGGGTTCTGGGCACCGGAAGGCCACTGGTTCTGCCGGATGGCCCGAACCAGTGGTGGAGCCTGGAATTCGTTTCCGACGCTTTGACCGATGGTCGCCGGTTCCGCATTCTGGCCGTGATGGATGACAATGCACGCGAGAACCCAGTTCCGCTGGCTGGCACGCCCCATACATGCTTGCGTGTCACGCGGGAGCTTGATCGGCTGATTTCGGAGCGTAGTCAAACTGGCACCATTGCCTCTGACAACGTCCTATTTGCAGAATGAATGGCTGATTTGGCATCAGGTCATAGTCATGCTGAAGCGTTCCAGCACGGTCGAATGTGTGTCAGTTCGGCGTTTTGGTCAACAATATGTCTCTCCTATATTATACATAGAGTACGCTTTTGCGGCTCTCACCGTCCTTAAGCCGAAATCTGCGGGTCGTTGAGCAGAAGGCCTGAACACTATCTGAGAGGTCGAATGCTCGCCTCTACGGCCCTTCCAGAGAAAGGTCCTTCTGCTGTCGATCATCCCTCAAAGAAGGGACGTTAGGGTTCGCCGCGTTTGATGGCCTCGTGTGCCGCGCGGGCTATTTTTGCAGCGATTGCGGTATACGCCTTGCGGCGCAAATGGGTGTTCTGCCGATCCTTAGCGGTGTAACGCTCGAATTCGTCGCGGAAGCTATTGGTCTTTTGCATGATTGCCACCTGACCAGCCATCCAGAGTGTCCGTCGTAGCTGGGCATTGCCATATTTGGGCAGCTTGCTATGGCCTATGAATGTGCCGGATTGGATGGTTGCGAGGTCCATGCCACAGAACTTCAGAAATTGGCGGTGATGCTGAAAGCGGCGCAGATCGCCAGCCTCTACCAGGATGGTCAGCACATTGATCGGCCCGATCCCTGGGATAGATGTCAGCTGCTGATAGCCGTCGTTGGTCTTGAGCAGTTCAACGGCGCGACCCTCAATCTCGATACGATGAGCAATCAGGTTACGTCCTTCGCCCAACACCAACCGAAACATCCACGCGGCATCTGAGTCCGGTTCAATGGGCAAACCCACAGATGACTTAGCTGTTCGGTAACTATCTGCAAGAAAGCGTTCTTTTAAGACTTTGCAACCTACAACCTGCCAGGCGTCAGCGAATAATGCCTCACTGGTGGCGGTGTTTCTTGCACACTACGCTTCAGCATGAATTTAATGAACATGGTACGTGATGACAGGTTCCCCGCTTTGTCACTCCCGTTTTCAAGCGTAGACAAGCGGCACTCACGATATTTGGTTGGCCTTAACTGCCCGGGCCAAGAGAACAGGTCAGGTTGCCACCATACCACCCGGCAAACACGCCGCGCGAACGTTGGCCTTTGAGTTTTCTTTTCAAAAGCAATCCAGCTTGGGTGTTGGGATAGTTGCGAAGATAGGCCTCCGCCCAAGCAAGGTTGTGGTACCTATCGCTTCGCGTAGTCCAGAAAAATGTATCTTGGGGACCGCTTAAGCCAACTGGGTTATTCGGCGCAGCTGATGACTGAACAAGCCATACCAATGCTCCATGGATATCTGTCTGACGGCTCTTATGTCGAAAGCCTTTTCCACCGCCACGCCGCGATGCATCCATCGCAAGCACGAGGTACCCGTATGTGATAAACGTGTAGTGTAGTTGCCGCTTGGCCGGACGTTTGTTGCGAGCTTGGTCAAATGTACCGGCCAAAGGGGCATTCGGGCGCATTTGCCGCGCTAGATATGCTAGATCTCTTTCACCTTTTTTGAACGCTTTTCGATTACCTGTTTCTGCACCCCATGCCAAAAGCCCAGCCGCACGGGCGGCATGGCCTTCTTTGCCGTACATCTGCTCGAAACCGCCTACTGAGCCTGCCCTTGCTGCAAGTCGATCCCCCCAGTCTGCAATTGCGACAATTCTTGGGTCATTTTTTCCCAGAATTGCGCTTAGTGAGCTGTAAACCATCGACAAGTTGAGCAGGATGTTCGCTTGCCACCAGGCTGCGTCTATCTTCACGCCATCGAACAAGCCTTGTTTTTCGAATGATCTGGCCTGAGCGGCGGCTGCAAGTTGATCGGCGATCTGGCTGGCGTCCGCCTTGGATCCGGTACGAAGTAGATGGGAATTTGCTGCGCCGAGCTCATTCATGAAAACAGCGGGAGGTCGGTCTTTGCCGGATGCTGTTTTGAAGGGTTGAGTGATTGGTGCGGTTGTGAATTTGGAAGGCTTACGTTCCGGGCACCAGGCATTTCGGTAGGAACTATTCGCAGAGAAGAATTCCAGTCTTTTTTGGGCGTTTGCGAAATCGGCCGCCACGGGTTTTGCCCCTAAAATCCCGATACAACATATTAAAATTAAAACGAAAAATAACCGCATATCACCAATATCCCACTAGAATACTTATCACTGATGCTAGTGAGATGTTCGGGAATCGGTCAAGCACCAGTCTTGAATTACGAACCTTCCGCAAAACTGTAACTGGTACATTTCGGAATTAGGGTTTGGGAACCTCAACTATGAACGAACGCTTCCAAATTGTTGTGTCGTTCCAAAGAGGGCTGGTTTTGGGAACATTCGGGCCTTGAAAATTTCCGAAATCCTGATTGCCGCTGCTGTTATCAGGACTACCTCGCTTCCAATTGGAAAAACTCATGGGCTCACCATTTGCCCATCTCCAACCACCATCAGGCTCCGCGCCTTCAGGGTCTTGCACCAAACCAATCAATGGTCCCAGAGCGAGGTTTCCTTCGAACGCCCAGTGTCCATCATCTTGCAGCGTCAGTTGATACACAAAGTCGTTTTCTTCTTCGTCAGTGATGGTAACGAGGTGTCCGCCCAAGGCTTCGGAAACCTTTTCAAGAATCTCAAATTCTGCGCCCCACGTTCTGATTACGTAGTACGTCGAACCCCCGTATTCGCCGACGGTCACCAAATCAAAAAAATCAAGCAGTTCTTCGCGAGATGGGTTTAAGGTCAAAAAATCCTCTAGGTATTCGGGGTCAAAGTTTTTTGCCTCGTCGGATTTGTTTGACAGAAGGGCAAACACTGAGAAGCCAACAGATATTAAGACAACCCCGAATAAGAGGGGCAAAAAGTACTGCCCACGAACCCAAGCCTGAAGTCGTCGCGCGGCTTTCTCGTAGGTTGGCAGGGTGGCCTCACCTACTTTGTACACCTTCAATGGTTGATCAAGGTTTTTGACAAAATGCTCGCCGATTTTTGTGAAGCGGTAATCCAAGCTTCCTTTGACTTGCTCAATAACGTTTTCGGCTAAACAGATTCCACCGGGTTCCGAAATCGTCTCAAGCCTGGATGCTACATTCACTCCGTGACCCAACAAATCACCGTTGGGTTGCTGAACGACCTCTCCAATATTGATACCGATCCGGTACCTCATGCGGTCGCTTGTTCTAAGCTGAGCATTGTTAGCATTGTGTTGTTCTTGAATGGAAATAGCGGCTTCCACCGCGCCGGTGGGATTGTCAAAACACGCCAGCACGCTATCGCCTGCCGTGTTTGCGATCCTGCCTCCGTAAGACTTGATAATCGGATCCATAATCGAACGAAGCTCTGCGAGACGATGTAGGGTAGCCTCTTCATCCTCAGAAACTAGTTTCGTAAACCCAGCAACATCTGCCGCCAATATCGTCAATAGTCGCTTTGAGTTTTTGTACACATCAAACTCGCAAAAATACTCACATGATGTTCGAAGTAGGACATTTCAAAGTATGCTGGCAGATTTTGGATGCTGTATCAACAAGTGGTGATGGCGCTGCCCGCTTAGCTTATTTTCAAGCGAAATGATTTCATTTGTCAGAGAATGTAGCCAAGCCTACGGGAAAACGTCTCTAAAACTCAGAGAATGCTATTTCTTGACTAATATAACACCATCCAAAGTTATTGTTTGTTGATTGTCCGGAACAATAGCAGACTTTGGTAGCCATACCGCGAACGTCAGCTTTGTCCGCAAAGTGGCCGCTCACGAAGTTTCGACGAACGACCGCCCTGAGCCCCCAGCCGACTTGCCAATTTCTCGCTGAGCGCGTTCGCAGCACGAAAATCGCTGCAAGTGCGCTGTCTTCGGTACTGCAACGCGACGAAGATATCCGCCGTTCGTGAGCGGTGCTGAGAAATTTGGAGGCCAAAGATCAAGTTGCGGGACACATTAGACTTTCGCGACTGCACAAGGCGTGACTGCTTAGCGCCTGTCTTCGACCTTGGCGTTGGGAGATCTAAATTCCCCCAGCCCTAATTTAGCTTATGCTTCCCAAGGAGGCTTCCTGAGTGCCGGATCATAGCTTCCCTCGATCAAGTCGAACTGCACATCCGCTTTGTCGTAAACACTCTTGCACCGTACCTGCTGACCGATTTGCTGCAGCCGATTATTCCGGCAAACAGGCGTGTCGTGAACCTCTCATCTGCCGCACAAGCCCCGGTGAACATCAGGGTCATGCAGGGCAATGTGCCGCTGGCGGATATGGAAGTCTATTCTCAGAGCAAGCTGGCGATCACCATCTGGACCCGGGAATGAGCCAAATCCCAAGCTGATGCGCCTGTGATGGTCGCGGCAAATCCCGGATCACTTTTGGCCTCGAAAATGGTGCAAGAAGGCTTTGGCGTTGCCGGGAATGACATGAACTTCAGTGCGGATATCCTGATCGAGGCCGCCCTGGGCGCGCGGTTTGCTGACGCATCAGGGGCCTATTTCGACAATGACAGTGGCGCTTTCGTAAACCCGCATGCCGCAGCACTGGACATAGATCACGTTGCCGATGTCATGAGCACCATCAAAGAATTGATCGCCCAAACGGGTTGAGCCAACCTGCGATCGCATCGAAATGCGCTTCAATTGCGACTTCTTTTTCTCCTTTAGCGTTGGAAATTTACTAGCAAACACCTGACAACTCTCTCTTCCGCTGCGCGTCTCTGACCAAAGCCGCGAGCCGATAGAAGCCATGAGCCATCTTAGTGTAGGGCGTCAGCAGGAAGAATGTCAGAACCGATCCAAGGTGGATGGCAAGCAGCGCGGGCATCAGAGTAGTCGAACCAAGGGCGTAAAGAACCAGCCCGCTGAGGCCGACAAAACCGAGTATCAGGATAAAACCGATGTCCCCACCCCATGCGGACGGGTCGCCAAGCTCGCAATCCGACTTTTGCTTAAGCAGAGCCATCGCTCCACAACCCACTGTCAGCAACACACCGCCCGAAATCCCGAACAGTTTTGGCAACGACCAAAACCCGTAGGGCGCGTGCAACCCAAACCCGTAGTGCATAATCGTCGCCACCGAGGTCGACGCAAAGCACAGCAGGAAGCCGTACATAATGGCTTGGTGAATGTGGCGTCGGGCCTGACTGAACCGGTCTTCGTCCTCGAAATTGCAACCCTCGCCGTGGCCTGCGGCCAAGTCCTGCATCTTGCCAGCGCGTTTGAACGCAGCTATCAGATCAGACATTTGGATAGGTTTGCCACCAACCTCCGTCCAATAGCGCCTCAGGCTGATAGCCAAGCTAAAGAGTGGCAAAAGGAATGCGGGCGCAAAGATTGCGACCATCGCATTGTGGGACAGGACGGTATAGAACCCCTCTCCTCCGCTTGATCCGATGGCACGAATTGCCCAGAACAACAGGGCAAATCCGATCACAAGCGCCAAGGCTATGGCCCCGCCGTGTGTGTGAAACCGGCGCGCCAAAGGCTGCGGCCAAGCGAAGCTTTCCCAGCTGTCCCGCCGCACTTCGGCCAGAGCTTTCGGCAGGTTCAGGTCAAACTCGTGCGGAGCTGTGTACTGACAGGCGTAGTAGCACCCCCTGCAGTTGTGGCACAGGTTGGCCAGTTGCGTGATGTCCCCATCCGAGAACGCGCGTTCCGCGTGCAGCGACGGGAAGACCGAACAATAGCCCTCGCAGTAGCGGCAGGCGTTGCAGATCTCGGCCTGACGGCGGGCTTCTTGAATAAGATCAGTTTGCATAAGCGGCTGCCTCACGTCCTGCAATGCGTCCAAAAACGGTTCCAATGGTCATGCCGAAACCGGCCAGATACCCCTGCCCCAGGATCGAACCCGCCATCGTCTCGCCCGCGGCCCATAGGTTTTTTATCTTGCCGCTGGGAGTCGAACACTGAGCCGTATCGTCGACCTTCAGCCCCAGATAGGTAAAGGTAACGCCAGTGCGCAGCGAGTAACCATAGAATGGCGGTTCGGAGATCGGGCGGGCCCAGTTGGTCTTGGGTGGGGTCAGACCGGAGGTCGTTACTCCGTCCAACTCGGTTGGATGAAATCCACTGGTGTCGCCGCATGCTTCGTTGAATTCAGCAACGGTTGCCTTCAGCTTGTCGGCAGGCAGGTCCATCATTCCAGCCAGGTCTTCCAAGGTATCCGCCTTTAGCGGCGGAAAGACCGAGGGCATGAACAGGTTCAGCGACTTGGCATCGATGATCACGTAGCCAACTTGACTCGGCTGCGCCGCCACCAGACGTCCCCAGATCGCATAGCGTTTGGGCCAGACGTCTTCGCCCTCGTCATAGAACCGCTCGGCATTCTTGTTCACGACGATTGAAAACGGCACGCAGTCTAAACGGGTGACGATGCCGCCGTCGAACTTCGGCGCCCGCCCGTCAATGGCGACGGCGTGGCATTGGGTTGGATCGCCAACGCTCTCGACGCCTTGATCCAACAGATCAGCCAGCACAACCCCCCGGTTATAGGGCGTCCCCCGGATCAGGAAGTTCTTTGCTGGCTCGCCCCATGCACGGGTGAGCCAATCCGTGTCGGCCTGAAACCCGCCCGAGGCAACGATGACGGCCTTGGGAGTGATGCGATGAGATTGGCCTTCATAGGTGTAGTCGACCCATTCAATCTGGTCGCCGTTCAGCTCAAGATGCGTCACGGCAGCTTCGTAAAGAACATCCACGCCCAAAGCTGCCGCTGTGCGGTAGTAGGCGTTCACCAGAGACTTCCCACCCCCCATAAAAAACGCGTTGGTCCGCGCCAGCGACAGTGTCCCAGACAGAGAGGGTTGGAACCGCACGCCGTGTTCTTCCATCCACGGCAGGCATTCCTCGGAGGTTCGGATCGCGAGGCGAGCAAGATGTTCGTCGGTTTTGCCGCCAGTGACCTTGAGCAGATCTTCAAGATACTCATCTTCACTATATTCTTCGATCAGAGGGCCCAGAGGAGCACCATGCATACAACGAAAATTGCGCGTATGGCGTGAGTTCCCCCCACGATAGGGTTTTGGTGCCGTCTCGAGGATCAGAACACGGGCGCCTGCCTCGGCAGCAGTCATCGCCGCGCAAAGGGCTGCATTCCCACCGCCGATCACAGCGATATCATAAGCTTCCTTTTGGGTTGCCATATCCTGTCTACCTATTGATTTTCGTCGGTTATCCGGTCGCGCTCTTGCAACGCCCGAATACGCATTCGTTGTGCGGCCTGAATATGCGCGCGCATTTCTGTTTCAGCCGCTGCACCATCGCGGGCCTTTAAGGCAGCCATGACGCGCTTATGCTCTGCCACTGCTTTCTCGGCCCGATCACCGTCCAGCAATTGCGATGGCCCAAGGATCAACAGCGCTTTTTGCAAAGACAACATAGACTTGGCAAGAAACCGATTCTTTGCCGCATCCAAAAGTGTGGCGTGAAAAATCCGGTTGATCCGAGCCGCCTCCGAGCCGGTGCCTGCCTCGGCCAAGCGATCGTTCAAAACGCCCAACTCGTCCAATTCGACATCCGACGCAGCACGCGCTGCTAAACGGGCCGCAGTTCCCTCGAGCACCGCGCGCATCTCATAGAGTTCCATTACTTCGGCGTAGTCGAGGCTGCGTACGGTTGCGCCCTGCCGGGGCACATGAGTGACTAGCCCGTCGGCCTCCAACTGACGGATAGCCTCCCGCACCGGTGTGCGGCTGACCCCTAATCGTTCTGACAGCTCAATCTCACGCAAGCGTTCGCCAGGCAGCAGTGTGCCCTCGCGAATCTCGTCCAGTAAGCGCTGATACGCAGAATTGCCTTGTGGGCCAGGCTGTAAGGGGTCGTCTTGAATGGTCATCGAGCGCTCGCTTGTCTTCTTGCGTCCAGTTGTATACATTTGGATACATAGCGAGTCAATATTGTTGGAAGCCGCGCCTTGCCCACCCAAGACAAAACACCTTCCCTCCTGACAAAGCGGGCCGTAACACTGGTCCTTGCACTGCTGGGCACCGGAGTATTTTGGACGTTGAATCTGCCGCTGCCCTTTCTGTTTGGCCCAATGAGCGCGTGTCTCATAGCCGCCCTGGCGCATGCCCCAATGGAAGGTTTTGGTCAGGTCTCGGTTGCAGCGCGCACCATACTCGGCGTTGCAGTTGGGGCTTCGATAACCCCTGCGCTGTTTGTTGAATTGCCAAAGATGGCAGCGTCTATCGCACTGGTCCCGTTCTTCATCCTGCTGATCGCGTTGGTCGGAGTGCCTTTCTTTCGCAAGTTCTGGGGGTTTGACTCCACGACCGCGTTTTACGCTGCCATGCCAGGCGGATTGCAGGACATGATCATCTTTGGCGCCGAAGCAGGCGCCAACCCGCGAACACTTTCCCTGATCCACGGAACGCGCGTGCTGATCATTGTAACGCTGGCCCCCCTGTTGCTGACAGTGTTCTACGATGCCCAGCTCACCAACCCAATCGGAGAGCCCGCGCGCGACCTGCCAATACATGAGCTGGCACTGATGGTACTGGCCGCTCTTATAGGCTGGAAAGGCGGTGAGCGGATCGGCCTGTTCGGTGCATCTATTCTCGGCCCAATGATCCTGACAGCAGCCCTATCACTGGGGGATTTCATTCATACCCGACCACCGCGCGAGGCCATCCTTGCAGCGCAATTCTTTATTGGCTGTGGGATAGGCGTGAAGTTCGTGGGCGTCACTTGGGTCGAACTCCGCCGGGTGGTTGCAGCGGGCGTCGCCTATGTCATCGTCCTTGCGATCCTCGCAGCCGCTTTCACTGCTGTTGTCACCACGCTGGGCTTCGGTCAACCGGTCGAGGCTTTCTTGGCCTTTGCCCCCGGCGGACAGGCCGAGATGACAGTGCTGGCCATCGTTTCGGGTGCGGATCTGGGCTTTGTGATCACCCACCATCTGACAAGGATCGTGCTGGTTATCATCGGCGCGCCTATAGCGGCCAATCTTATCCTGCGCTGGTCCAAACCTCGGGGTTGATCATGTGAATAGGGGCACCTTCAGCATAGGCGTTCACCTGATCGAAAATATCTGCGAATTGCAGGTCGAATTCGTCCTCAGTCACAAAACCTATATGCGGTGTCGCAATCAGGTTCGGGTGCGATAGCAAAGGGTCATTCGGGTCGGTGAGCGGCTCGGTATCGAAGACATCAATTGCGGCCTTCCCCGGGCGACCGGCGTTCAGCGCATCCAACAAAGCACCCGGAGCGATCAGCCCGGCCCGGGAGGTGTTCACAAACATCGCGCCCGGTTGCATCTGCGAAAAATCTGACGCTGTGATGATACCGTTCGTGTTGGGCTTCAGGCGGACGTGGACTGAGACAACATCGCAGTTGGCAAAGAACGCTTCGCGGCTTGTGGCAATCTGCACGCCGTCGGCCTGCGCGCGTGCCCGGCCTTCATCCGAAGACCACCAGACAACATTCATCCCGAATGCCTCGGCATAGCCAGCAACAGCGCGGGCGATACGGCCATATCCATACAGCCCCAACTTCCGCCCTCTCAGGGTCTTGCCAACCCCGGCCTGCCAATGCCCCGCTTTGACTGATGCCATCTGCGCAGGCAAGTCGCGCATCCCGGCCATGATTAGTGCCCATGTCAGTTCGGCTGCGGCATATGAGGGCGTCCCGCCATGCATGTTCGAACACAGCAGCACTCCGTTATCCGAGCATGCCTGCACATCGACGTGCGGATACACGCTGCGCTGGCTGATCACTTTCAGGTTTGGAAGATTTTCAATCAGATTGCGGGTTATCTTGGTGCGCTCGCGAAACAAAACCAGCGCCTCAGCCTCCTGCAAGCGTGTGGCCAACTCGCTGGTATCTTCGACATGATCTTTCCAGACCTTCACATTATGGTCGGAAAGTTTTCCGAAGCAAGGAAGGCCCTGCAGTGTGTCAAACCAATCATCCAGAATATGAACTTTCATCGACTTCCTATAGCCTACTCGGTGCTCAGTTTTCTTGGCGTCGGCACAAAATTAAGTTTGTCGAGTGCTTCAAGCGCATTGCGAACCCGTTCGCGTTGATCCAGCAGATGGTTGAATTGCTCATCGCACCCGGCAATTGGCGTTGGGTATTCCGCGATATCCTTTCGCAAAGCCGACTGCGCCAGCCTGAGTTCCTGACGCGCGATATCAAGGCATTCCGAATAGTCGTCCATCGTGATATCCTCATTATGTATACTATTGTATACCAATTAGAGGTTCCCACTTCAACTACCGTTCCACGCGGATTCCGGAACATAAACATGCCCATCCGCCAATTTACGCGCAGTCCTCACCAAACCGGCAGAAATTACGTTGAACTCCCCATCATTCGAGAAGTCCACCAGAACGTCGATCTTGCCTGAGGCGTGTTCCAAAACAACGTCTGCTGGGCTTGAATCCAGGCGATCAAGCAACCCGTCGGCGACGGTTCCGGGCGTCAAAGCGCAAGATGCCATGCATTGCGCGCCCGTAACGGCCATTGTCGGATGAGTTTTCCATGGCATGAAATACCGAACCGCAAGGGTTCCACCTTCTCTGGCGGGTGCCATCAGGCCGAATTTCGGAGTAACCGATTTCGATACGTCCCCCATACCCATCCGTTCCCCGGCTTCGATCCGCACGGCCTCCATCCGATCAAAGAAAGCACGGTTGGCATCCAGCTCTTCGGCGCTTTCATATCCTGTCAGTCCGAAATCGGCCGCCCGGGCTATCACCATCGGCATAGCGACGTCCATGCACGTTAGCTCGATCCCCTGCGCTGTGTCGCGCAAATTTCCAGTGGGCAGAAATGCACCTGTTGCCGAACCCACAACGCCCATGAAACTCAGCTGCACCGGTGCAGAATGACCGGGAACTCCGGCGACTTCCGCATCGCCCTCGTAGACCAACTCACCGCCCGGGGTTTGCACTTTGGCAACGACACGGGCGCCTGTATTAACTGCGCGAATGCGGATCTCGGTCACTTCGCCGGTGGGCTGAAACAAACCCATTTCGATCGCAGCTGGACCGACTCCTGAGAGGATGTTTCCGCAAGTAGGTTTGAAATCAACCAGCTTCTCATCAACAGAAACCTGCGCGAAGAAATAGTCGATATCCGCCCAGTCGTCTTCGCTGACGGATAACATCGCCACTTTGGTCGTCACTGCGTTTCCACCACCGATCCCATCGATATTGAGTGCTTGTCCAGCCCCGAGGGCAGCGACAAGAACATCGGCCAAAGTGTCCAAATTTTCGGGCAGATCAGAGCGCCGAAAATATGGCCCTCGGGACGTGCCACCGCGCATGAAAACATATGGGATTGCTGTCTGGGTCATTGCGAACCCTCCTTTACAAACCGTTGAAGTTTCTGATTTCAGCCCCGCCCGGCCCGCCAAATTGGCAGGCCGGGCAGCCGTGGAGTGCCTACTTGAGCGGCCATGGCAGGTTCACCATGTCTTGCAGCAGACCTGGCGGGAAATCCCGGTTCAGGGCACCGGCCATGAAGCACATGAAACCGATGCCGCAGGCCGTCAGGAGCAGCGTCATCTGCCAGCTGGACCCGGCGCGAATGCGGAAGAATGCGATCAGAAAACCGATCAGGGCGAGGATGAATCCTACAACCCATGTGGCCGCGATCAGACCTGCAAACCATGCGAGGGTCGACCAAAGTCCATGCGGCGCGCTCGCATCCTCACCGGCGAGTTCTTTGTCAGCAAAGATCGCATCGCCCTCGGGACGCCGCATCATTTGGATCAACAGGATGACGCAGCAAAACAGCGACACGCTGCCGATCACCAGCGGGATGATCTTGTCGGTCATGTTGTAGTCAGGGATCATGTTGGCATTGATCAACGCCACGATCAGGTAAGCCATGATCACCAGCAGGAAGATCAGCGGCGCGCGCTTGCTGCCGGATTTGACCTCACCTTCGGCCATGATCATCTTGGCTTGACGAATGCCCAGAATAACCGAAACCACGGTGACCACGATCAGTACGATAACGATCGGGCTGAAGACATACTCCATCCCCTCACCAAAGCTTTTGCGGAAGCGGAAAGAGGCTATCTGGAACGCCTGGTTGGTGAACTTCTCAACCGGGTTGGACAACACGAACCCAATCAGAAAGGCCGGGCGCGACCAGTCGAAACGGCGCAGGAAAATGCCGATCAGACCGATGACGAACAGAGCCAGCAGGTCTTCGAAATTCTGACCGGACTGGAACGCCGCAAAGCTGATCAGCATGAACAGGAACGGCGCCAGATAGGTGAAACGGATCGTGGTCAGCTTGGCGATCCCGCCCGAGGCAGCGATACACAGGATGGTGCCCACTACGTTGGCAAGAGCCAGCAACCAGACAATCGAATAAGTGATGTCGAGATTGTCCTTGAGCATGCTAGGCCCGACCTCGATATCGCCAGATCCCAACAGTGCGACAGCGCCGATAAAGATCGCCATTGAACCCGAGCCAGGGATACCAAACAGCAGCGTTGGAACCAGCCCCCCGCCCTCCTTGGCGTTGTTCGAGCTTTCCGGCCCGATGACGCCTCGCACTTCGCCCTTTCCGAAGTTGCTTTTGTCTTTTGTCGATTGAACCGAATGGCCATAAGCGATCCAGTCAACAACCGAGCCTCCGAGGCCGGGAATAACACCAACGACCACGCCAATGATCGAACAGCGGACCGACAGCCAAATGTTCGCGGCCCAGTCTTTGACGCCATCCAGCCAACCGGCCCCTAGCGAAGCGCCCTTGGCAATGGATCGGTCTTGTCGCAGCAGCGAGACGATTTCGGGCACCGCAAAGATACCCAAGCCAACGATGACCAACTTCAGACCATCGGTCAGGTAAGGAATGTCATACGTCGCCATACGCAGCGAACCGCCTGCGTCCGCCTCGCCAATCGTACCGACCATCAGGCCCAACCCTGCGGCGGCGACACCCTTCAGCGGGACACGCCCGGCGAGGATAGCGACCATCGACAAGCCAAGAATGGTGATCATCAGCATCTCGGGCAGACCGAATGCCAGAACGATGGGCCGCGCGATCAGGATAAACATGGTCAGAAATGTTGCGCCGACCAAACCGCCAAACAGCGATGACGCAAAGGCCGCTGACAATGCCCGCGCGGCCTCGCCCTTTTTCGCCATCGGGAAACCGTCCAACACCGTCGCCTGTGAGGCGGAACTGCCGGGGATGCCCATAAGAACCGAAGCAAAGGTGTCAGAGGTTGGAACAACGGCGACCATCCCGATCATCAGCGCCAACCCAAGAATAGGGTCCATGCCGAACATGAAAGGAAGCAATAGGGACAGACCAGCAATACCGCCAAGCCCGGGGAAAACACCTACTGCCAGTCCCATAACGACACCGAGAACAAGGTACCCCAGAACAATTGGTTGCAGGATCAGACCCCACGCATCACTGAGCGCAGGAAGAGCGGTGGCGAAAACCTCCATAGCGGCCGCCTTTCATAAATTGTCTTGTGTTTGGAAAAGCGCGCGCCCGACATTGGGGCACGCGCAGTGGTGTTTGGGCTTAGTTCAGCTCGACACCATAGGCTTCTTTGAGCCAGTTCAGGACATAGGCCTTGGCGTTGTCGTCGACGTTTGTCGCAGTTTGCAGCGCCGACTTGGAGCCGTCACCAACAAACACAGGATATTTGCCCACGCGCTTCGAGGAGATGTCGGCAAAGTCGCCTCGCTCGGTCACAGCTTGGAACGCTGCGGTGTAGGCGTCGACCACTTCCTGAGGCGTGTCACCCGGCAGGAAGGCCAGCTTCTGAACCGGGAAACCGGCCACAAAGAACGCTTTCCACGCATCCCATGCCTCACCGCTGGTTTCACAGCCATCGGTCGCTTCGCATACTTCTTTGAATGTCGGGATGTCCGGGAAGGTCGGGTCGCGCACGATGTTGCCGTCCGCATCCAGAGCACCCCAAGTCATCATCGGCACAGCCTGACCGGATTCAACCAGAGGTGCCGATCCACCCAGATAGCCGGACGAGGTCTGATAATCGATGTTGGCTTCACCCCGCTCGAACATCAGGCGACCATCGCCACGGCCTTTGATGCCAAAAACAGGCTCAACATTCATGCCCAGCATTTGCCACGCCAGCAGCGGTACAAGGTCAAGGCGTGTCGCGCCCTGCGAACCGTAAATAAAGTTTGTGTCTTTCAGCGCGTTCGCAGAGCCATCAAACTTTGCTCCGTCTTCGGCGTTCAGATAGGCAACACCACCCGTTCCTGACGCCATAACCGGGATCCAATCGTTGTACTCGTAGCGCACGCGAGGATCGCTCAGCAGATATGGGAATTGAGTTGAACCAGAGGTGCCAAACAGCAGCGTCCCGTCGTCATGGCTCTGCTCCTGAAACCAGTTTGCGCCTTTGGTCGAACCAGCGCCCGGCATGAATTTCACGACAACTGTCGGTTGACCCGGTAGAGCCTCCGACAGAAGCGGCGCAAAGAAGTTGGCCCATTTGGCAGACCCGCCCGTTTCCGAGAACGGGATAACCCATTCAACGGTCTTGCCGGAGAAATCGACCTCGGCAGCGGCAGGTGCGGCGATACCGGCGGCGGCGATCAGCCCCACGACGGCCCGACGGGTGAAGTTGGAAATGGTCATTGGTTCCTCCCTGTTGACCAGACAACCACGCCAGCGCCCTCTGCACCACCGTGATCGCAAATAGAACTGTGGGGTTGATTCCCCATCCCATCTGGCAATCATGGAGCACCAACCTTGCGCGAAACTTGCAGGAGCCCTGATGCGGATCGTCATCGTCGAAGACAACGAGACCCTCGCCAACGCTATTGCTTATCGTCTGCGTGACCGCGGTCATGCGGCAGAAGTGCTTTCGGATGGCGACGAGGCTGACTTGTATCTTGCGCAAGAGGGCGCCGACTTAGTTGTTTTGGACATCAATTTGCCCGGACAGTCAGGGCTAGAGATCCTGAAATCTCTTCGTAATCGTGGTGACAGCGTACCGGTGATCTTGCTGACGGCACGTGCCGAAACAAGCGACCGGGTTTCCGGGTTGGATATGGGTGCAGATGATTATCTGGTTAAGCCATTCGAAATGGACGAGTTGGAAGCACGCATCCGGGCGCTTTCTCGACGCAAAGACCTCGACTACGGAGCAAAAGAGAGCATCGGCGGCCTGGAATTCGACCGCGCTGCACGTCAGGTAAGTGTGCAGGGCACTGTTATGGATATCCCGCGGCGGGAAATAGCCGTGCTTGAATGCCTGTTAGAGCGCAGGGGCAGAATTGTGCCCAAAAGCCAACTTACAGATTACGTCTATGGCGTGGGTGCCGATGTCGAGGCCTCGGCCGTTGAACCTCATGTATCTCGGCTGAGAAAACGTCTTCAGGATCTCGGTATTAGAATAAAGACAGCCCGAGGTCTGGGATATCTGCTTGAGGTGCAGAAGTGATCAATCACGGCTCGCTCAGGTTAAGACTTTTCATTCTTATCCTAACCCCTTTGGTACTAATTGCAGCCTTGCTTGGTCTTTGGCGCTTTATGATTGCACAGAATACGGCGCAGGAATTGTTCGACGACAGCCTGTTATCTGCTGGCCTAGCCATATCGCGAGATGTTGCGATTTCGGGGGGTGATGCGCTGTCACCAACGACACGCAGCATGATCCGCGACGCGTCCGGCGGAGAGATTTTTTACCACGTAACAGGCCCCGGCGGCATCTATGTGACTGGCTATGCGTACCCTCCGGCCGCCACCAACCCATCTGCTCAAGAGGTGTACAAACCGCAGTTTTTCGAAGCGCTCTACCGCCAAGAACCAGTGCGCGTTCTTAAGATGACGGAGCGCGTGACCATAGACAATCTAATCGGAGATGCGACAGTTACAGTTTGGCAACGCATGGCGGATCGCAATGCGTTTGCGAATGAATTGTCTATCCGCGCAGGAATTCTGATGGGCGTTCTGCTGGCCACCCTCGCTATTGTGGTGTGGTTCGGCGTCGCTCGTGGCCTTAGGCCGTTGTTGGATTTGCAGGACGCAATAGACCTGCGTTCACCAGATGACCTCAGTGAGATCAAGCGCGCTGTCCCAGTCGAAGTTCAAGGAGTTGTCAAAACCTTGAACCGGCTTTTTGGACAGGTGGAAAACAGTATCAACGCCCATCAAGTGTTTATTTCCGAAGCTGCACATCAGCTGCGGAACCCAGCGGCCGCCGTGCAGTCGATGGCCGAAGCGCTGCAGGACGCGAAAACGGATGGCGACCGAGAAAAACGCATCTCCGAGCTTGTTGCGGCGGCAAAAAACTCAGCGACGGTGGCGGAACAGCTGTTATCGCTTGAAAGGCTCAGGCAGCCGACGCACGAAAATCAAATGGTTGAAATTGACTTTCGCTCGGTCGTGGAAGAAGCCTGCGCTGAGATGGGAGTTAATATCCTTGCAAAGGGCATCGAGTTTGATGTCACGATGCCTGAGACGGCGGTCACGGTGTTCGGCGACCGTGTCTTTCTGATTGAGGCTCTAAAGAACCTGCTGGATAACGCGGTCAAACATGGTGGCCCAAAGTTGAGCCAAATCTCAGTTGTGCTGCGGTGTGACGGCAAATGCGTCAACCTAACTGTGACCGACGATGGTGCTGGCCTTTCACCAGACCAAAGCGAAGCGGCATTCAATCGGTTTTCTCAGTTGGAGTACTCCGAGGGCAGCGGATTGGGGTTGTCAATCGTCTCTGCAGTGGCGCGGCGCCACGGAGGAATGGTCGAAATCAACCTAGTCGAAAGAGGAGCGAGCATTACGCTTGAGCTCCCCATAGTCCTGGACCGTTCTTTCGATTGACCGCGTCGGGCTCTAACCAGTCCTTCGCTGCACTTGGCCCAAACGCGCCCCCAACCCGCCAGCATCAGCGACCCACATCAGCCCTCCGGAACGACGCGTCAGCGGACGTTTCAGCACCAGTGGGCTGTCGATCTAGCTGTCTAGGCCGCGCCCATTAACCACCTCTCTAGCGGTTAAAATACCCCCGAATTCGCCCCAATTTCTCGGGCTTCGCTGAAAAGCTGAGTCTAATCATTGGTCGGCAAGGAACCCTACCACCCCAACCAGTTCATCGGAACATGGAATGACACTCGGCTCTTGGGGTTGAACCTTCCGAGAAATGCCCCGGTTTATGCCACAGTGGTTACGGGTGTTTAGGGTGCGTCCTCAGAGATCGTTGATACGGAAGCGCCCGATATGTTTTTGTATTCAGCCGCCATCTTATTGAACAGATCCAAGTTCACATGGGCTTTCCAGCGACCATAAGGCCGCAGAGTAGACAGGCAACCCGAGATGCTAACCGGGCCTAAAGACTGACCCAGGAACGCAGCACCGGCAAATGGCGTGTCAACCGTACCCAGCGACAGCGCCTCATTCAGCGCAGCCTCTTCGCTCAATTGCGAGGGCGGGCAGACCTTCAACATGAAACGGTCGATGGTCTTTTCTTACAAAAGCTCGGCGACACGCACAGCCGCTGTAAGATATGGTGTTGAAGCCCCGTGGACACGGCCAAAACGCAGAGTCTACTTTACCAGACCAGCCTTTTCTCCGAGTGCAAGAACACGGGCGATCCCAAAGGCGGTTTTTTTAAATTTCATCCTTAGGAGCAATTCCTTCGGGTTGCTTGAAGACCTTCGCCGGTCTACCGAAATTGTTCAGACCTTTGCATTTATTCCGCCGCCAGTTCCGCTGAAAAACGGAAATCTTCGATGGTTTCGGGTTTTATTTCGATCGAGAACCCTGGCTTTTCCGGCGCCATATAGGCCCCGTTTCTCACCACACAGGGATCGACGAAGTGCTCGTGCAGGTGATCAACATATTCGATCCGCTTGCTGTCTTTCTCGCCCGAGATCGCGATGTAATCGATCATCGACATATGTTGGACATATTCGCACAGACCCACGCCCCCGGCATGGGGCCAGACGGGCAAGTTGTATTTCGCGGCCATCAGCATGACGGCCAGAACCTCGTTCAATCCTCCCATCCGACAGCTGTCGATCTGAACGATGTCGATCGCGCCTTCTTTGATGAATTGTTTGAACATGATCCGGTTCTGGCACATCTCACCCGTCGCCACTTTGACCGGCGCAACCCCTTCGCGGATTTCCTTGTGGCCAAACACGTCATCGGGGCTGGTGGGTTCTTCGATGAAGTACGGGCTTGCAAAGGACAGGGCCTTGACCCAGTCGATGGCCTGATCCACTTCCCATACCTGATTGGCGTCGATCATGATGTTTATGTCTTCGCCTAGAACCTCGCGGGCGATGGTCAGACGACGTATGTCATCGTCAAGGTCGCGGCCCACCTTGAATTTGGTGTGGGTAAAGCCTGCGTCCTTGGCCTCCTGACACAGGCGGCGCAGCTTGTCGTCGGGATAGCCCAGCCACCCGGCCGAGGTTGTGTAACACGGGTAGCCTTCGGCTTTCAGCTTGGTGATGCGGTCGTCTTTGCCCGGCGCGGCGGCGCGCAGCATGGCCAGCGCTTCGTCCGGGGTGATCGCATCGGTCAGATAGCGAAAGTCGATCAGGCGCACGATATCTTCGGGGGACATGTCACCCACCAATTGCCAGACGGGTTTCCCCGCCTCTTTCGCCCACAAATCCCACGCCGCATTCACCACCGCGCCCGTAGCCAGATGGATCGCACCCTTGTCCGGCCCGATCCAGCGCAACTGGCTGTCTCCGGTGATATAACGCCAGAAGCGGCCCATATCTTCGGTGATCCATTCTAATTCCAAACCCTTGACCAAAGCGCCAAGCGCTTTGATCGCGGCCACGCAGATCTCATTGCCGCGCCCAATGGTGAACGTGAGGCCGTGGCCCTCATGCGCACCATCGGTTTCCAGCACCACATACGCGGCGGAATAGTCGGGATCGGGGTTCATCGCATCCGATCCGTCCAGACTGTCCGAGGTCGGAAAGCGCAAGTCTTCGGTTCGAATGCCGGTGATGCTGGTCATGCGCTGGCCTTTACATCCTGCCGTTGCACGCCCAGCCCCTCGATCCCCAACTCCATCTTGTCGCCGGGCTTCAGATAGGTTTGCGGGTTCTGTCCCATCCCAACACCCGGAGGCGTCCCGGTCGAGATCACATCGCCCGGCTGCAGCGACATGAATTGCGACAGGTGCGAGATCACCGTGGCAACGCCGAAATGCATCGTCTTGGTCGAGCCGTCCTGATAGCGATGCCCGTTGACCTCAAGATACATCGGCAGGTTTTGTGGATCCGGCACCTCATCGCGCGTAACCAGCCAGGGGCCGATTGGGCCAAACGTGTCGGCAGACTTGCCCTTGACCCACTGGCCCGAGCGGTGCAGCTGAAAGTCTCGCTCGGACAGATCATTGACTACGCAATAGCCCGCGACATGATCCAGCGCGTCCTCTTCCGAGACGTATTTCGCCTCTTTCCCGATCACCACGCCCAGCTCGACCTCCCAGTCGCTTTTGACCGAGTTGCGGGGGATTTCGACCGTGTCATTGGGACCGATGATGGCGGATGTGGCTTTAAAGAAGATGACTGGTTCGGCGGGCAGCTCCATGCCGCTTTCGGCGGCGTGGTCGGCATAGTTCAGGCCGATGCAGATGAACTTGCCCACCTGGCCCACACAGGCCCCAATGCGCGGGTTGCCCTCGACCAACGGCAAGGTTGCCGTGTCGATCGCTCGCAAAGCATCAAGACCGGCATCGGACAACACCTCGCCCGAGATGTCTCCAATCGTGCCCGACAAATCACGGATCGCGCCGTTTCCATCCAGCAGTCCCGGCTTTTCCTGACCAGCAAGGCCATAACGCAGCAGTTTCATCTAAGTCTCTCCTTGCTTACACGGTCCAGCCGCCGTCGATGGCGAAAGTCTGTCCAGTGGTAAATCCACTTTCATCGCTGGCCAGATAGGTCGCCAGCGCTGCAATCTCGTCTGCGTGGCCAATCCGCCCCATCGGTTGCCGCGCGATAAAGTCTTTCAGTGCCTGATCGTAGTCACCGGTTGCCCGCAAACGGTCATGCAAACTGGGGCTGTCTACGGTTCCGGGGCAAATTGCGTTGCAGCGAATGCCCTGTGTTACGAAATCCGCTGCAATTGACTTTGTCAGCCCGATCACCGCAGCCTTGGACGTGCAATACGAGAACCGGTTCGGCACACCCTTAATCGAAGACGCAACCGAGGACATGTTGATGATCGACCCCCCGCCGGCCTCCAACATGCCCGGCAGCACCAGCTTGGCCAGCCGGTACATTGCCTTGACGTTCAGATCAAAACTGAAATCCCACTGGCCCTCGTCACAATCCAGGATCGAGCCCGCACCCACAAAGCCTGCGCAGTTGAACAGAACATCCAGAGGACCAGTTTGCTCCACCGCTTCTGTCACTGCATCCGCGTCTGTGACATCCAGCTTCAACGCGGTGACACCTTCGAGTTCGGCCAGTTCAGCCAAGGTGTCGTCGTTGATGTCGCAAGCTATCACATGAGCGCCCTCGGCCACGTACCTCTCGACGCTGGCGCGTCCGATGCCTTGCCCCGCAGCGGTAACCAAAGCTTTTTTTCCGGCCATTCGGCCCTGAGTTGGGTTCATATTGATCTCGATCATTAGTTCAGATTTTAGGTGTTGGCCGGTGTGAGCGATCAAAGCCAGCCGTCTTTAGCCTGGGTTTAACACTGGACTTCAGCCTTGCTCAGACCGGCAATGCGTCAGCGCTCTGGAATTTGGCTTGGCGGTCTTTTCTACCACGATTCCTCCCCACTATATTATTTAAATGCAAATCATACTTTCATTTATAAATCAACATTGACTTCTGATTACGACCCAAGCGATGATCGAACGCTCAGACTCATCGGCCTGACCAGGAGGGCAAAGTGGCAAATTCGTCAGAGAAATACCGCGCTCCAGCGTTAGAAAAAGGACTTGATATTATTGAGCTTCTTGCCCTTCACGGCGACGGAATATCACAAGGTGAAATTGCGCGAGCCTTGCAACGTTCGCAAAGCGAAATTTACCGAATGCTATCCACATTGGTGCGGCGGGGGTATGTCGTTCGATCGAAGGACGGTGATCTTTACTCCCTAAGCCTGAAAATGTTCGCAGTGTCCCAGGGGCATCCACCAATTGAACGCCTGATGGAGGTTGCCTCCCCCAAAATGCGCGCAGTCACCAGACTTGCCTGGCAGTCTTGTCACCTTGGTATGGAAAGCAATGGAGACATCGTCGTCGTTGCTTCGGTTTCGGCCCCAGGAAATTGGGTGTTTTCGTTGCGCGTAGGCACTGTCATTGGCCTAAGCAACACAGGTACTGGCCGCGTTTTGGCTGCGTTTCGAAGCGACCAACAGATCGAAGAACTTCTGGATATGCATCGGTTGGCACAGGGAGAACCGGAAATCGACCGCAGTGAGTTCCTAGAGCATGTGAGCCGTATTCGGGAAGTTGGTTACGAGCGTATGCCATCTGCAACAGCAGTGGGCGTCACGAACCTTGCCTTTCCCGTCTTCGACCGTGAACGTGTGCCAATTTGTGTCGTGAACTGCCCCTATGTCGAGCGTATCGACAAGTTAGACGTGCCATCGTTGGATGAAGTACATCTGTTGTATCAGTCTTTGGCCGACGAGCTTACCAATTTCTACTCTGGCGAAAGCAGTTTACTGACCGAGCATTGACGGGAAAGGTTATGTGACCCCATTGAAGCTCCGCTGACCCAACAACGGACGCAGGGTACCCGGTGCATCAATTGCGGCAGCCCTCGGCCGACTGCCGTTGACTTGTTACCGGCTTAAACCGACGCAAAGTTTCCTTCAGATATCGCTTAGAAACGCGAATGCTCGGGCCTTTTTGTTTCTGGGGATATGGACACCGACGTCGGAGACGCGGCGACCCCACTGGCAGCCTCAGCGTGGGGGACGCTCTCGCGCATTTTGAGGCGGACAACGGTGAACATACCAGCGACCAACATCAGCACCCAACACATCCATTGGACCGCTCTGTCACTGCCAAGAAGAGATCCGATCCCCCCAAAAATTGGCCCGACCACGCTGCCGACGGTGTAAACAAACAACAAGGTGACAGCTGTGGCGCCTACATAAACAGGAACTGTACGGTCCATGGCATGCGCGACAAGGACCGAATAGAGCGGCATGATCAGTCCTCCCAGAAACACAGAGCCGATTATCATGACAACTTGCAGCACGAGCCCGCTTTCCCCGGCGATTGTAAACCCCTCGTTGCGTGAGGCAATTGACAGGATCATGACGGTCAAGGCGGCGCTCAGTGACATCGCCGCGATCATATAGCGGCGGTCCATTCGATCTGATGCGTGGCCGATTGGGAACTGAAACAGAATACGTCCCAAGTAGAAGGCTGCCACGACAAACGCGATCATATTTGCGCTCATCCCTGCGACCGAAGCCTGATAAGGCAAAACAGTCAGCAGCAGCGCCAACACGAAGCCGTTCACAAACACTCCGATGAACGCGGTTGGGGATTCCCGGAAGGACGCGATAAGGCGCAACTGCGCGTGCGCAGGCACACTGGGGGGAGAGGTTCGAGTCGGCACCAGAACGATGATCGCAATCGAATAAAGTGCGGACATCATCACAAACGCTTCGGACAAATCGCCCGAGAACAGTATGATAAAGGCCTGGCTTGCGACAGACGTCACACCCAAAACGATGTAGTAGATGGACAGGATGCGCCCTCTGCTATTTGCGGGTGCAGAGTCGTTGATCCACGCATCCCCAATGGAATACAGACTGGCCGTAGCCAATCCGGTCGCAAATCGCGCAGCAATCAGGACAAAGGTGTTTTCTGAGATCGACAACAACAGGGCACACAGGCTGCACAATGCCGCCGAGGCTGCAAATGCCCGTATGTGACCAATCCGGGCCAAAGGCCGAAAGATAAAGAAACACCCAAGCAAGAAACCCATAGAATAGCTTGCAGCGACGAAAGACGCTGCCTCTTGGCTGCCACCGGAATCCGCAATGCGCAACGACACCAAGGTGCCCAAAGCCGCCGTCGACAGGTGGATCATTCCAATGGACACAAACAACGAACGCAGAGACACAATGGATATTGTCATTTCAGCCTCATATTGGTTTGCAAGCTACGGACCCGACGACAGTTATCGTTGTCTACAGCTTGAATTTCACGCCGATAAGCAAACCGTGCTGTTCAACGTCATAGACGAACCCGTCTCCATCCTCGCGATCGACAGAGAAGTACCGGTAACCACCGACCACATCCACGGTTTTACTTACCCGGTAGCCGAAACCGCCGAACACATCCGAGGTGAAATCCGACCCCCCACCTCCGACAAATGCCCAACCAGTCACATACCAGTCTTCTGAAACATATGATTGACCGCGAAGACCAATGATACCATCGAACCAATCGTCCCCTCCGCTGACCTCACGGCCCGGAACGGTCCCGGCACTGAGCGAACCGTCAATGGATACGTCATAATACCGAAGGCCAACCGCCAGTCTCAATTCGGATGTTTGCGTTGCGAGGGCCACGTATTCCGGCCCAAGCGTTGCAATCAGAATATCGGTGTCAACAACGGCCGAGCTAAAGGCTGGGCCAGGTGTTGAGGCGCTGGAATTGAAGTCAAAATACTGAAGATCGCCAAAAACCCCGAACCTGTCCTTTGTTGCTGATCCAGCGATCATGAAACCGATTTCCAGTTCGTCCAGCAAGTCGCTGAAAGACGCGTCGACACCCAATGTCGGCGCTCGTGGCCCCGGAGACACATCGCCATTCAGACTGGGCATCCAAAGATATGGGGTCAGCGCGAAATCCCACCCGGATGCCGCCTCCTGAGCCTGTCCGGAAAGAGGTGCAAAAGTCAGCGCCAAAGCGACTGCAGGCCTCCATGCTGCGATCTGGGTACGTTTTCCCTGATGGCTACTCCGGTGTGTTTCGGACAAATTTTTCCGATGCATGTTTCAATTTCTCCTCAACCAGCGTCATTTTGCATGTGACGGACTATCTGCGCCGCGGGTCGTCTGCACCACGCGTTGGCCGGGCTTGTGGCCCCGATCGTTTCGGTCCACTCGGTATGTGCGGCCATTTTCTTCAGTGTTTCCGGGAATGCGGTGGCCAGCACTGTCACGTTGCCATCCCAACCCTGTTCTTCGATCAGCGTCTTACGGGCGCCCGGCTCTTGGTCCGCGTGAACCTGAACATACTGATCTGCCTTGGACACTTCAAGCGGGTAGATCGCCGCGACAAGGATCTGAATCAGCAGCGTATCCGGATAAAGCGCAACCGGAGCGGTAAGTTTCTGAAGCTCTTCCGCCGTAAACTGGGCCTCGTCCGCTGTTTCTGCCGCTTGCTCAGTCGATGTGTTCTGCGCCGTTGCTCCGACAGGTGCAACCAACACGGCAGCGATCCATAGAAATGCCAAAAGAACGGTCGATCTTGTGCGCATCTCAGGGATTCCTTTTCCGAAATTCGCTGAAGCCGAGGACAAGGCAGTTACTGGCGCGACTGGATGGTCTATTCATCCGCCCACCCTCACAACTTGCAGCAACCCGTCGATGCCGGTGCCAATTTTGCGACCCACAGGGAAACTGACATCCGATTCAAAACTTGAGTTTTCACTCAGGGCAGTGCCGATCAACTGCGCGATTTCGGGCGAGTCCTTGAATTTCGAATGTGCCAATGAGCCCGTATTTTTGACTGCGCTAAGGTCGATTGCATTAACGCCCAGTTCGGCCAAATCCTCGGCTGGGATCTGTCCCAGACGCGAGACACCGCCGGCGACCCGTTGGCTGGCCCTGAGCGCCTTGTCATCCTGAGACACAAGCACGACGAACCGTCGATACTGTTCCGGAAACCTGCGAATTTGCGTCAGAAACAGATCTATATCTATATCGGGTGCGGCCAGAACGACGTTTTGGGCCTTCCCCGTCGGGTTCAGCCCGGTCGTCATTGAAATCTGCCGCCCGGCCTCCATGACCAGGAATGTGCCCATCGAATGAGCCACTAGATCGTATCCTTCAATGTTGCTGCTTTCCATGACGGAAAACATGCTGACCAGGTGATCTCGAGCGATCAGGGCGCTGTTTATGTCGTAGACATATTTGACGGTCTGCCCGCTTGAAGCCCAGGTGAACAAGATCGGGACCCCCTTGTATCCGGAATCTTCGACGAATTGGGCCATTTGCAAAACCGCGCTGGTCAGGTTCGTGTTATAGCCATGCACGAACAACAGCACTTCGTGATCATTGCGGGGCAAAGCTCGCACCGAACGGCTGACTTCTTGCCGGAATTGGGTTCCGTCACTGAACAACTGCGGCGCTGTGATCACGAAATGCTTGCGTGGGTCGGCAGGCAGGGATGACGGTCGTTCAATATTCCCTTTCTGATGATCCGGGGGGATGGTGACGTCGACAGCAGCAAAGCTCATGTCAGAGGCACGGTCGCCTGAAAAGAACTCGGATGGGTCGTCAGACAGAGCGCGCGGCGTCGCAATGTAGATCCTATGGCGGGTGAGTTCCGGAACGCTGGAAACTGGTATTGCGGTTTCGACGCCCACAAGGTTTTGGGGCCCGCCGCACCCCGCGCAAACACTTAGCAGCATGACGATCAAAAAGCGCATTGAAACCAGTCCTGTTACAGGTCTGTCGAGTGGGGCCGCTATATTGGGCGCCCCCCGGAGGCGTCATTGGAACTGAATCTTTATGGATTGTTCGACCGGGGCCGACAGCTTTACACCCGTGGATTTATGGCGCGCAACGATCACTACGCACGCAGCGTTGACCAGCGTAATATCACCAGCCGATTGAACCGGGACGACACCACCGGCCACTCCGAAATATTGCCCAACAAAATCCAGCGGGTCGGTCAGACCATATACCTCACCCTCAATCTCGCCGACGCGAGCACCCGACTCCAAGGCCTTCACGCCGTTGGCCGAGAAGGGGATCTCTTGCCCGTCATTCAAGGTCAGAACACCTTTGCCCCATCGAACCCCAACAAGGATCGAGAAGCTTTGGCCGTTAAAGGTGATCTTTCCGGAAAGCGGCAGGTTTTCTCCGCAGGGGGCATTGGCCGTCTGCGCTGTGGCCGCAGGTATCTGCGTAAAGGAAAGCGCCAGGATGGCAACGGTATTGAGTGCTGTTTTCTTAGAAATAAACGGGATCATTGCGGTCTCCTACTCGGAATAGGGTTTCAAAGGATGTGTCTCGGGGGACTTATTGTTCGGGTGTTTGCCGCATGAAGAAGAACTCCTCGACAACAGCCTTGGTTTCGGGACGTAAGTTGACGATCCCGTCATAAGGGACACCGGTGCCCGGAGGCGTATCGGGGTATTTCTGTTTGCGTAGGAAATGCCGCTGGATCATGTTGACGAATTTCGCGCTGCCCCAGGCACCGATCTCGGTCGAGACGGGATATTTTTCCTGTGGGTCGCGAAACAGGTCGTAGAAATCCGCGAGGATCGCGTTTTCGATGTTTCCGCCGGGGATCGCCAGCTTGTATTGCTCTTTAACCACGGCCTCCAACTTGTCGATGTTGTAGAGGAACACGTAGTCCCGGCGGCCATGCGCCTCGCCATTCAGCAGCAGGGACGTCTGGTCAATGCCGTCGATAACCCGATCCCGCGGAATTGCATCGGTGGCCCCAGCCACACGCGCTAGCGTTGTGAACAGATCGGTGACATGGACCATATCGCCAACAACCGATCCGGCCTGGATCATCTCGGGCCAGCGAACAAAGGCGTCCACGCGAACGCCACCCTCGGTCGTGGCACCCTTGCCGCCCCGGAAGATCATGGGCGTGTAACCTGACTGAGGCGCGTATTTTGTGAAATGCCCGTTGTCACCCATAATGATGACGATGGTGTTGTCGGCGACGCCCAACGTCTCCATCTCGGCCAAAAGGTCGCCGATCCAGGTGTCCACCAGCTTCATTTTCTCGACATAGTGACCGCCATTGGGCGTCGTGTATTCGCTGGTTGTCGTGCGCGGTCCGGTTAACGGATAAAGCGGCCAGTATTGCAAGAAGAACGGCTCGTCCTTGGCGGCAAGGCTACGTAGCTGTTCCATTGCCTGCTCTTGATATCGCACGTTCATTTCATGGTACTTGGCTTCGTTCCAACGTTCGCCCGGTTCCATATGGACCTCGCGCACGTCCTCGTTGCGCACGCCTTCCACTCCAGTGGCCAAACGCGAAGCGTCAGTGCGCAACCAACGATCCATCGTATAGAGATCGTCATAGTTGTTGTCGCCGATCCCAATCGAGACCTCCTCGTCGGCTGCATCGTCGTGATAGATCGTCAACTGACCCTGCTGATGGATCGGAAAAGCCGCAAAATCGAAACCTTGGTAATTTGGCCAGGACTCGCGGATATCGCCCATGTGCCACTTTCCGATATGGGCGGTGTTGTATCCGGCATCTGACAACAGCTCGGCCAGTGTCACCTCATCTTCAGCTAGGCCGAAGCCCGCTAACTCGACCTGCGTGTTGCCCATCCCATTCCGATGCGGCTGTCGGCCGGTCATAAAAGCCACGCGGGTTGGTGTGCAGGAAGGTTCCGTATACATCCGCGCCAGCCGCATACCTTCGGCGGCGAATTGATTGATCGCAGGGGTCTTATATCCACGGATCATGTTCAGGGTTTCACTGCCCAGATCGCCAAAGCCGATATCGTCAATTAAGATATACAGAACATTCGGCGGCTTGCCGTCATTGGCGTCCTGAAATTGGGCCAGTGTAGCGTCGATTTCCTGATCTTCGCGCGCCCATTCTTCGCCGTTCTGCGCTTCGAGAATGTAGTATTCGGCGTCCCTGACGATCGGCCCGCTCTGCGCGCCGACTTGCGTGCCGGTCAACACCGAAATACCTGCGATCAGCGCGGTTGCGAGGGTGTGGCTATTGCGCGGCTCTGTCATGCTATCATCCCGTTTTCTGATCCAAGAACCCTGATCGCCCAGCGGGTCGGAAACTTCCGAAACAGCTTGAACCATCAGATGGTTGTGCAGACAATTGGATGATGCAAAACGCCACCGAACAATGTAACTTGGGGCGTGTAACCGTTACAGATTGTCTGTGAGGCGACCCGCCTATGGCTGAGACCGAAATTGACAGGGAGGAAAAACAAGCCGCTCTGCGTCGCGTTGTTGAAAGCGACGAATTCGGCGGGGCCGAACGCCTGAGGGCTTTCCTGACCTACGTGGTCGAACAGGAACTGGCCGGGCGACCAGACATGATTTTGGGAAAAAGGATCCTGGAAGAGGTGTACCACAAAGGCCCTTGTGCCGATGGTGCGCCAGAAAACGTGGTCAGGGTTGATGCCACCAGATTGCGCCAAAGGTTGGATCTTTACTATGGCACCGAAGGTCGAGAGGACCCGGTGCGCATTTATATCGACAAGGGGGGCTACACCCCTCGTTTCGAACTGAAGTCTATGACGAGCGAGCCGGCCCCTCGGGCTCGTCCCGCATTTCGGGCAAAATGGGTTCTGGGTGGCACTCTTGTTGCAGGGCTTGCGGCAGCGGTCTATTTCAGCTTCTTGCGCACGGACACAACCCCTGAGGCGCTATCGCCTGAAGCACGATCCGCGTTGTTCGAAAATAATCCCACCAACCTGTTGGCCAGAAACATGACCCAAGAGGCGCGGGGCTTGCTGTTTCCTGCGCCCGAACTGGTGCGCGTTTCAGCCGCGCTGGACATGTTTGAAGAGGCAATGCGACTGGACCCGAACTACTATGGCAGCTACGCGGGGGCTTCGCAGGCGTCGACCATTCTTGCCGGGCTGTCCCCCAACGCGGAGATGCGTCAGGCCTATATGCAATCAGCTAATGAATTGGCGGAACGCGCGCTCGAACTGGATTCGACCAAATCCTGGAGCCATTCCGCCAGGGCCTTTTCGCAAATGGTACGTCGCGATTTTGCTTCAGCGCAAACCTCCAGTCGCCGTGCCTTAGAGCTTGAGCCCGATGACCTATACGCGCTTGAAATCGATGCCATAATTTCGGTGTTTTCGGGCGATTTCGAACGGGCGATAGCCAACGCAAACCCAAAACTTCATCAACATCGCCCCGGACGGGGACTGCCTTGGCGCAACACGTTGGGGAATGCGTATTTCCACGCGGGTGAATACCAAAAGTCGATCACTCACCTGACGCAAGCGGTCCGTTCTGGAGGTCCCATAAGCGAGATCAACACCGCCCATCTTATCGCTGCCTATCAGGCATCTGGACAGCATGAAAAAGCTAGGGAAATGGTTGTTGCGTTTCAAACGTCGTGGCCGGAAAGCCGTGTTTCGCAGGTCCTAAAAGCCTTGTTCGAGGACATAGCCGATGCAGAACGTGTTTTGCGACAATTGGCGGCTGCTGGATGGATCGATCCGGTCTCGCGATAAGTCCATTCGATTGTAGTATTGTTTCCTTTTTTGATTGCGTGGGTTGGGCTGGCGAGCGGAGACGTGTCGCGGCCAGTTACGATCACGCGGACTCCGCCTACATGCTTCGGAGCTATGTCGATCGCGCAAACATGGTTTGGGCTTCACATAGGCAACAGCGGGCACACTTTTTTGCCGAAGAACAATAGGGATGACCGAGATCGGTAGAACAACCAGCATCCGCTGCAAACCCAAAGGTTTAACTCCGCCTTTACTTATCGATTTTGCTGATCTTTGTCCCCTTAAGACTAGTTCCCGCCATCAAACCTTCCTGACCGAACACTATTGGAACGATATCTCCTTGAAGGTCATTGGTGCCCATGGAAGCAGACCAGCCTTGATCACCACCAACCAGTGTCGGTCCGGTGCCTGCCTCCCAGCCATTGTTGTTGCGAAAATATTCAAGGGCAGCGTCGTTCATGAAGAACATTGCATATGAGAATTGCTGAACACCCGCCTGAAACCCGTATGAGGCACCCGCAATATTGTAGTAGCCCGTTGTGACCCCATTCTCGCGCATAGCGCCTTCACCGAATTGACCTCCGACGACCAAGCCACCTGCAGTGACTTTCGGAAAAATCAAAATGGCTATCGCTTCTTCGGACAAGTCTCTGGCTTCGGATGAGTTGCTGTACAATTGATCAAGTGCGGCACTTGCCCCATTGTCGATTTCGGACGCGGTCAAACCACTGGTCGTGTCCAAAACAGCCTCGCTTGCAGTTTCAGCGACATCACCTGCCTTTTTGGCCGCGTCGGAAACGCCTTTCGTCACCTTGTCCAGAAGGTTTTCCGCATATGCGGATTGCTCGGTGGGAAACCCTAAAATGCCAACAAACAAAAATGCGGCGAAAAATATGAAACGCAACATCTTATCCTCCCTGTTCATCCGAAGTGACTTGGCAAAAAAGCACTTGCTGTCACAGATAGCACAGCTGACTTCGGATTAGTTCAAGTATCTATCGCGCAGCTTTTCCAGATCCTGATCTGTCAGCCCAAGGCCCTCATGCAGGTAATTGTCGACCGAACCGTAAGTCTCGTTCACACTGCTATAGAAGTTATTCAAATACTCCATTCGAACACCCAACGAGGGCCAGACCGCTTCAGGGGTCATGTTCGTGCCGCGTTCAGCGTTCACTTGATCAGCAATTTTCACGGATGCGTTGCGGGCATCCTTGAGAACGTTGCTCATCATGAAATCTGCCTCGATGTCTTCTTGTGTGACGCCCAACGCGCTCAACACCAAGGCAGTGGCAACACCGGTTCTGTCTTTTCCACCCGAGCAGTGATACAGCACAGCCTCCCCCTCCGGTTGCTCGATCAGGACGTCAAACAAAGCACGAAATTCTTTTGTGTAGTCAGTGGCGATATATCCGAAAGCCTCGAAAAAGAGAGTGTCCGTTTGCGTCTCGGTCGCCGTCCCTGACTTGATGCTTGCACGCATGTCTTCGATCATCTGAGCCTCTTGTTCCATGACCGGGAAATTGTAGCGTTCAGGCCCTTGTCCATCCGGCCACAAAACAGGGTCAGCGGTCGATTCCAACGTGGTTCTTAGATCCACTATGGAAGTAACCCCCAGATCCTCGACAAGAGCCATTCCGTCGGCACCCATACGATCAATTTCACCGGAACGAATAAGTTGCCCGGTTCGAATGCTGCGCCCGTCTTTGGTCTGCAATCCGCCTAAGTCCCTGGTATTGGCCACGCCTTCAATCGGGATGGCGCGATCCTCGGAGGCTTGCGTTTGCTCAGCATCCCCCAACCCGCATAAGGCGAGAGCTACGATTGCCGCGCGTACAATGGTCATTTGTTTCTCCTTCCGGGTGGTCTTAGGGTGATGATGGGAATGACCGTCAAGGGTTTGGTGAACCTCAGGATTGGGTCACGTTTCGACCTTAGAAATCAAACCGAACGCCGACGAAGGCACCGTCAAAGGTCAAATCCGAAATCGCCTGCGAATTACCGATTTTCCAATCGAGATACCGATAGCCCAGCACCAGGTCCCAATTGTTGATCTTATAATTTGCAGCCAAGCTAAGCTGAGTTGTCAGGTCACTTTCTCCGGCACCGATATCCGCATAGTAGGACATCCCCCAACGATCACTGAACTGGCGTGTTCCACGCAGACCGACCACAACGTCCCAGTTGTTGATCTTACCCGACACACGTTGCGAGCCGCCGGAGACTTCGATGTCAACGGTATTGTCTAGGTTCAGGCTTCTTACCCCGCCTAAAACTGTGAAAAGGGTGCCTGGCGCATCAACCAAATCGTATCCAACCGAGCCCGTAAATACGGTCCCTTCGACATCGACATCCGAAGAGGCAGGGATACCCGGACCGACGGCACTATTTTGATCGTTGCTCAGGTTGAGATACAGGGCATCGACAAAGACCGAAAGCTTTGCGCGTCGCGCTTCGACAGCGCCCATCAACCCGAAGTCGAGATTGTCCAGAATGTCGCTGAAACTTACATCGATGCTGTTCCCAGTGGTTGTTTCACCGCTTAATGCGGGCGCCCAGAGATACAGGTAGGCGGTAAAATCCCAGGTCGGGTTATCTGCCTTCGCGGGCAGAGCAAATCCGGCCCAAAACGCGCAGGCAATCGCAGACAAGCGCCATCTCTTTCCGGCGAAAAAGGTACTGTTCATTTTCAGGGCCTTCGTGAAATTTCTAAGTGCGGAGGGGCGCAGAGGTGCAAGCTCTGCGCCCGGCTGAGTGGTTTATTGCCAGCTCATGAACACGTCGCGTGTTTCCTCGCTTTCAGGACGCAAGTTTTCAATACCGCCGTAGGGAATGTCTTTACCAATTTCCGAGTTGGGATATTTGGCCATCATCTTTTGATGTCGCTTGACCATGTCCTGGAACGAGGCACCGGCCCAAAGAGAATACCCAACTAGCGGATGTTCTTCGCGCGGGTCCCTATAGACATTGTAGGTCGGCGCAGCAGCCCCCGGAGCACCCGGCGCAGGCAGATGCATCTTGAATTCCTGTTTGACGATCGACCGCAGCACGGGGCCTTCGTAGACGTAAACATAATCACGCCGCCCATTACCTTCACCCTCCAGCAGCAATGCTGTTTGGTCGACCCCGTCAATCACTCGGTCCCGCGGAATGAATTCTGTCGCCCCGGCAATGCGCGCGATCGTGGTGTAAATATCCGAGACGTGAAAAATGTCCCCTGCAGCGCTGTCAGCTTCGATCACACCGGGCCAGCGAATAAACGCATCCGTGCGCACCCCGCCTTCCAGATGCTGAGTTTTGCCGCCGCGATAGATCAATTGGTTCAGGCCAGAGGTTCCTTCGTAGTGATACATCAGGCCATTGTCGGCCATGATCATGACGATGGTATTGTCGGCCTCACCTGTCTCCTCTAGCTTGGCCAGAACGTCTCCGATCCATTCGTCCAAAAGCTGCAACTTGTCCGCATGAAACCCGCCGTTGCGCGAGAGGGCTTGATCCGGGTAGACAAAGTTCAACGGGTAAAGCGGCCAGTATTGCAGAAAGAATGGCTCATCCAGCGCCGCAACGCGCTCAAGCTGCTCCATAGCTTGCGCCTGATAGCGCTCATTCATCTCTTCATATTTGGCCTGTGTCCACTCTTCGCCCGGGGCCATTTCAACCTCGCGCGCGGGCCCGCCTGCTTCGGCCTCAACCCCTGTCACCAAGCCGTAGGGTTTAAAGCGCTCGTCCAGCAAAAATTGGTTGTTCTGACCCGAGGCATGGTATCCCAACATATTGTTGGCCTGCATTGCCTCGCGGGTCATCAGGCTTAGCTGCACCTGTTGGTGCAGCGGAAAGGCTGCGTAGTCGAAACCCTGATTGTGGGGATAGGCCTCTTCGATATCGCCCTGATGCCACTTGCCAACGTGAGATGTGTTATACCCCACCTCTTTCAGAATCTCGGGAAGCGTCACTTCGCTGGCAGGCAGACCCTCACCAACCAGAGCGACCTTGACCTCTTCAACCCCGGCCCGGATCGGATGCCGACCGGTCAACATAGCTGTACGTGTCGGCGTGCAGGACGGTTCAGTGTACATCCGCATCAGCGACATGCCTTCGCGGGCAAAACCGTTGATATTGGGTGTCTCGATCCCCATCACATAGTTCATCTTTCGCTCGCCCATCTGGCCGAAGCTGATGTCGTCAATCAGAATATACAAAAAATTCGGAGGCTTACCCCCGTTGGCCTCACGAATTTCAGCAAGTTTGGCGTCGATCTCGAGATCCTGCGCGTCCCACTCCTCTCCAAACTGAGCACGCAAAAAGCTGAATTCGCCGTCGTGTACAATGGGGTCGCTTTGCGCAACAACCTGCCCCCCGGTTAGGAATGTAAACGTGGTTGTGGCCAACGCCATATATCTCAAACTAATCGTCACTGCAGGCTCTCCAGTTGGTGGTTACGTCTTGCAACGCCGCCACAAGAAGGTCGTGGCATTGGGCCGATAATGATTGATCGGACTGATGTGCCAGCTCTGTTAGGCGTCGGTACTCGGGCGGGGTGACAAAGGTCACAACCCTTTTGGAACGGGCGTCGGCATTTGGCAGACGTGGTCTGCCCATGCGAGATTTGGAAGCTTGACGCGACACTTGACTTGGCCCCCCTCCAGTTTGTTTTCTTTACCGGTAAACTGTCAGGATGCTGAAATGGACCACATCAAAAATCGGCCAAATCCGCAGGAATTCGATGCCAGCGCCGCTGAAGCGGCCCCTTCTGCGATCGTGCTTGACCTGATGCATCCCAATGATCTTGCCGCGATGACGCCCTGGGAAATGGACTTTCGCCAGCTTGACCCCGGCCCTTTGTCCACACAAATCGCGGTGCGCTCTAGCCCGGCATGTTCTGTTTTGAACATCTCGCTCAGCGGTGCGGTTCACCAACGCGGCGTCTCACCCGACGGGTGGAGCACATTCGGCATTTCCCGCAGAGGTACAATAGATTCCTGGCAAGGATGTGCGCTCGACGACGACGCCTTTCTGACTTTTGGAAACAAAGATGGCTTCGACGGCGTGTCTACGGGACGTTTCTTTGGCAATGTCGTTTCTTTCAACACCCGGCGGTTCCAGAATCTCGCCCAGTGTTGCGGATATTCTATCGCAAGCGAAGGCCCGGCGCTGCGAATACAGATTTCCGATGTTAATGCGCGCAGAATGGATTGGCTGGAACGAGAAATCGCAAATCTGTTGAAACACTCGGATGAGCCATGGAACGAAGATGTTGAAGAAGCTCTGATGATCAAAGTGTTAGCCATCCTGACCAGCAGCGCAATTCATCAAGACAAGAGTTCAGCCCAAACCAGACGCCGCGCCCTTAACCGGGCTTTGGAGATGATGAACGACAATGCGCTGGAGCCCGTTTCCATCGAAGACCTGTGCGCAGCAACCGGCGCGTCATTGCGCACCCTGAACCGCGCTTTCAACGAACGCTTCGGGTATGGTCCAAAAGCATATTATATGCGACTGCGGTTGGACGGTGTTCGCGAAGATCTACTGAACGGGGCTGGAGCGAAATCAATTGCCGATATAGCCAACAAACATGGGTTTTGGCACATGGGGCAATTCGCCCGAGACTATCGGCTGTTTTTTGGCGAATTGCCGTCAGAGACGCAGATGAGACGCGGAGCGTGACGGTCTTCAAGCACCTCGGAATAAATTGTCCTATAAGAGCTTGAACACACGGGCCCGGCGATACCCACCACCCGACATCCAGCCCGCGACGCTCTAAAAGGGACACCATGAACATGTTTCCGGTGGCAAGCACCAACAGGGGAATTCTGTGCGCTTTGAACCTGTCAACTTATTCGTCCGGCTCGGCGGGTGGGGGCAACAGGTTCATCTCGGTTCCGGTCAGTTGGGCGATCAGGCTTTCAAGAGCAAAGTCGCCTGGGTTGGCGCGACTGGCAGCCGCGATGAGTTCTTCAACCTTTTCCTGCTGCCCGGAAACCGCTGCGATGCGGATACGCATGATCCAGGCGTCGACCAGCATGGGGTCCATTTCAACGGCACGAGAAAAGGCCTGATCGGCGGCGGGAAGGTTGCGGGTGGTCAACGCAAAGCCACCCAGTTGCAAATGGGTTTCGGGAAAGTCCAGCCGCGCAGCCATCGCGTTTTGCCACTCGCCAATCGCCGAACGGAACGCGGCCGCAATCTTGTCAGGCAAATGCGCGATGGGTGCATTATAGAGCCCACGCGCCGCCGCGATCCGGACATTGCGGCTGGGATCATCCAGCATGGGCAACACTCGCTGTACCCGCTCATGACCGGGCAGGCTGTGCATGGCTTCGACAGCGGCGGATCGGATCACGGGGTCTGCCGCGTTGACCATATCCGAAATGCGCCCGATCTGTTGGGCGTCGCCGGTCTGGCCGATCAGCCAGATGGCAGTCGCCCGGATCAGTGCCGGGCTGCTGGCACTAAGGGCCAGGTCCACCAGATCGTCCGAGGCCAATGTGGGATTGATCTGCGCCCGCGCCAAAACCTGCCCGAAATGCGGCCCGCGGTTGGAACTGTCTGGGAACCAGTCGCGCAGCCGTGCTGCGGCCCAGTCCGGGGTCTGATCGGTGTGGCAGCTGGTGCAGGCATCCGGCGCGCCAGTCTCGGCGCTCAGATCCGGGCGGGGGATGCGGAAGGAATGATCGGCCCGCCAGTCATTGCCCATATAGACCTGCTCTGTCATGTGACAGGACCTACATTGCGCCCCGGCACTGTCTTCTGGGTGATGGTGATGGGCGGGGCTGTCGAATTCGGCCGGCGGCAGGCTGGGAAAGCGCGGGTTGCCATCGGGGTTATGACACTGTGCGCAGACGGCGTTGCCATCAGCTATGACTTCGGCGCTATGGGCATCGTGGCAATCGGAACACGTGACGCCCTTTTCATGCATTTTCGATTGCAGGAACGACCCGTATACATAGACCTCATCCCGGATCTGACCATCGGGGTAATAGAGGCCGGGCCGCAGCAGCGATAGGTTGTAGGCGTCGTGATAGGCGGTGCCCGGTTCAGGGTTGCCGTCAAAGAACGCCTCGCGTCGGGAATGACATCCGGCGCATTGTTGGATCAGCCCTTGCGGTGTCGACAGGTCAGCCGACAATCCAAAGTTCAAGGGGGGCTCGCCAGCGCTCTGGGCCCATCCCACATGATCACGACCGGGGCCATGGCAGGCCTCGCAGCCGACGCCAATCTCGGCCTGAGTGGTCTGATATGTATCCGAGGCCGGGTCGTATCCGGTGTCGTACCCGGTGGCATGGCAGACGCCACAGCGCGCGTTCCAGCTTTTGTACGGCCCCGTCCAGTGCAGCGCGTCCGAAGGTGGCACGTTCTGATCCGGGTAAAGGTGGAACCATTCGGACTTTTCCGTATCCCAGACCACGTCGAAGCTCTGCAACCGGCCGGGCTCGGTTTCCAGCAAGTATTGCTGCAGAGGTTCGACACCGACAACTGAATGCACTGGGTAGTCGGTTGTCACACCGTCGCGCTCAGTCACGGTAACGTGGTGGGTGCCGTCTGCTTCAATCCGAAACCGCGCGGTCATGTCGCCCAACGTGAAAGTTGTCCCGTTGAAATCCGCGCGGATGTTGTCGGGTACGGCCTCAGTCCAGGCCCCCGCGTGGTGCGAGCCTTTCCAGGCATCAGCCTCGGCGCGGTGGCATTCGGTGCAGGCGTCCGAGCCGACATAATCTGCGCTTTGAGCGATAGCCGGCACAGCAGGGCCAGTAAGGGTTAACAGGGCAGAAATGAGCAGGCGCATCAGAGTCCTTCGGTCGGTCAGGCAGGGCCCGTGGGATTCAGCGCGGGCAAAGGCTGTGCCGCGCGGGTCAGAGTGCCCGAGTGCCGGGCGGCGGACAAGGCCCTTGCAAGCGCAGCCCAGGCTGCCCCCGGCTCGCTGTCTTGCGGGCCATAGGCGGCGGCACCGATATTGGTCAGGGCAAGCTGGACGTCTGTGTGTCGACGCGGGTCGGCACCCTGTGTCATCGCCGCCCATCGGTCCAATGCGCCATAGAGGGTGTGAAGATCCCGTGCCTTGACGGTGTGCATCAGGTCGCGGAACAGGCTGGCCTCTGTCGGGGGCGGTAGGGACGCGTCACGCTTGCGGGCTCTGTGGCGGATCAATCCTATGGCGGCCAGAGTTCCCAGAAGCACGGTTAAAGCCATATAGATCAGAGTCGCCCGGTCGGCATCGGCCACGCGCGGCAAGATCGGGCCATCGACGTTATAGGGGATGGCCTCGACCGACGTGGTTTCGATCTGTCCCGTGTTTGTGTTGAACCAACGCAGCTTGATGACAGGCAGGCTTCTTTGAGCGCCGCTTTCCGCCAAATAAACCGTACGTTCGGAGCGGGTGCCGACGGTCTTTCCCCGATTCTCCCGGTCCTGCACCGTCGAGCTGTCAGGATAGGCCGCCAAACCGGGCAAAGCGCCCGTGGGCGCAAGCGCGGGCAGCAGAATAGCGCTGCTTCCCGTAATTTCAGCAGTGATAGTGCGGGTCAGAGTATCGCCGGGTTCCAGAGCCTCGGCTGATCCCTCGACGGTCTGCGTCAGACTCAGCGCTTCAGCGGCAATGAAAGGGTCAAGCGACTCGGACCCACTAGGCACCGTGGCAGTGAAGCTCTGCGCAGCCAGAGAGAGCGTCGTTTCAACAGGCGCGTTGGTCTCGGGGTCGGCCCATGTAACCGTGATCTCCAGCGACGGAATCCCAAAATTTCCCGCCACCATCGGCGTCACCTTGTAGCGTCTGCTAACACCCGACCAGTTGCTGGCGCCCACACGCTCAGTCACGGGGCCCGACCCGCCTTCAGGCAACGAGATCATCAGGTTCGGCTGATCAAAGGTCGGAAACACCGGAGGGCTGGGCATGTAGGTCGGCACCAAAACGGTCACCCGCATATCCAGCGCCTGACCGGGCACGACGTCCATGGCCGACATTTCGACCCGCGCGACGGGCTCGGTTGGCGTGGCGGCTTCACTGCCGTCGCGGGCGTCTTCCTCGGCCTTGATCTCGGCGTTGGATTTGAAACCTGGAAACGGGTCTTGCGCCGCCGCGACATCGGGTACAATTGATGTGCAAAGAGCCGCTAAGACAGGCCAGAGTTTCATTGCTCGCCCTCCGCAGCCGCCTGCGTCGCTTCCAGCAAGAAGCGACTTTTCAGGAAATCCCCAGTCTCGGTATCAACAGAGTTCATCCATTGTTCGGCGCTCTGCAGCCCGGCGGCGGCGTCCTCTTGCGGCAGGTCAACCTGAAGCTCCTGACCTTTGTTTTCCTCGTTGTCATAGGTCACGTCATCGGCGCGTAGCTCGGTCTGGTCCTGCGTATCCTGCGCCTCTTGCGCGGCTTCGACATACGCGACGATCTGTTTTGCGATCTCCAGATTTTCGGCAGCACCCGGATAGCCCGGGTCGCGCGTCAGAGCGGTTTCGAACGACCGAACCCCGTCACGGTAAGCCCGATTTCGGATGTTTGACAGACCCTGGATCATGGCAGCCTGTGCGGTATCCACACGGTCCAGCACCTGCACGGCTTCGGCATAGCGGCCCGCCCGGTACATGGCCCATCCGCGCCACAGCGGGTCACCGAACAGTTCAGAGGCGCGCGTATAATCCTTGCGATCATAGGCACGCTGCCCCTGCTGGTCAGGCGTCCAGAACCAGTCAGCCAGGCCGTCGGCGCGCGCCTGCCCGGGCGCCATCAGCATAAGTGCAAAGACCGCGGCACCCCAATGCATAGTCCAGCCCCGCCGAAACCACAAAAGCAGCAACAGTGCCGCAGGCCACGCCAGCAGCGGCCCACGATCCAGCCATGGGTCATCAGAGTTTTCCAGCAGACTTTGCCGGTATGAGGCATTCAGCGTCCGGTCCAGACGCCGGATATCGCTGCCATCGGGCTGCACAGCGATCACCCGATTGCCGAGCGCATCAAGCCCTCGGTCGCGCGTGCCTTCGGGCAGCATGGACAGAACCGCAACCGGCATCGGGGCGGTTTCGACTGCACTCACATCCGCCGGATCAAGACCATCGGCAACCAGCAACAACGCACCACCGCCTTCGTCCTCGATCAGGGCTTGAGCGCGGCTCAGGGCTTGTGCAAAATCCGCCCCCTCCTTGGGCATCACGTCTGGCGAAAGCCCTTCGAGATAAGGCAGGATGATCGAGGCATCCTCGGTCATTGGAACCACCACATGCGCGCTGCCTGCATAGGCCACCAACCCCGATCGCCCCCCTGCCCTCAGGTCTAGAAAATCGCGGATCTTTTGCTTGCCGCGTTCCAAACGGCTGGGTGCAATATCGATGGCATCCATCGATTTGGTGACTTTCAGAACCACTGCCACCGGCGCGGATTGCGCCACCAGAGGGTTGGGTTGCCGTGACCAAGTCGGTCCTGCAGCCGCCGCGGCGAGCAACAACAAAGTCAGCGCAACCCCATCTATGGGCCGAATGCGGTGCGCCTGATTGCGTCCGACTTCCATCGCAGCTTGCAGATGCGGCGCGATGCCCTGAGACAGGGTGTTACGCCCGGACCGACGTCGTCGGGTGAGCCACCATAATCCGACGATCACTGGCACCAGCAGCAGCCAGAGCGGCCGTAGAAAATGGAACACCGACATGGCCAGTAGCAGATCGCTCATGCCTGCGCCCTCCCACTACGGTGGCCCAACGACAACCATCCCATCGCGGCGCAACCCAGCAGCGCAGCCAACCCCAGTGGTATCCACGCCAAAGACTGGCGCGGGCGATAGGACAGAGTTTCGACCTGACGCGGGCTTTGTTCGTCGATTCGGGCATAGATGGCGGTCAGGGCGGACTGGTCGGCGGCAAAGAAGTACTGACCACCGGTGCGGCGAGCGATGTCTTCAAGCGTTTTGACATCCACCTTGTCCTCGCCCGAAGCTTCGGGATCGCCAACGCCGATGGTCATGATGGTCACGCGGTTGTCTTTGGCAATCTCGGCTGCGTTCACTGGGTCCATCCGGCTGGAGGTGTCGCTGCCGTCGGACAGCAGGATCAAGACGCGTTCGTCAATCTCACTGGCTTCGAAGGTATGGATCGCCAGCCCGATAGCATCGCCAAGCGCCGTTTGGGGTCCGGCCATGCCAACCTGCGTGCGGTCCAAAAGATCGGTGATCGTCTGCAAATCCTCGGTCAGCGGAGCCTGCAAATACGCCTTGGACCCAAACACGATCAGCGCCACCCGGTCGCCTTCTCGCCCCTGCACAAAAGCGCGTACAACATCCTGAACGGCCGAGAAACGCTGCCGTTTCTCGCCTTGTGCATCCGTGAAATCCACAGTGTCCATCGAGCCAGACACGTCGATGGCAAGGATCATGTCGCGGGCTGATTTTTCGATCTCGACGGGGCGACCGACCCGTTCTGGCCCGGCCAGTGCGATCACGATCAACCCCCAGCAGAACGCTGCCGTGATCACCTGTATCCGCGTTCGGGCCAACACCACAGATCCGGCGCGTGGTTCCTGCCCCAGCGCATGCGAGACCTGACGGAAGAAGGGCACCCGCAGCGCCGTCACGCGTTCTCTGTGCGGTGGCGCGAAACGCCAGATCAACCAGGGCAGTGGCAGAAGCAGAAAAGCCCATGGAAACGCCAGTTGGATCATGAGGCCACCTCGCGCTTATGTGCCTTGATCCAGCGGGCGACGCGCGCGGTCAGATCCGGCGAGGCTCCGGTGTTGCCGCGATAGGGTGCATCAAGCAAAAGCGGGCGCAGAGCGTCATTCCACGATGCACCTTCGGTGCGTTCCAGAAAGGCGATCCAATCCATTCCCTGTAATCCGGCAACCAAGCGCCGATCATAGGCCACCAGCGCCGTGCGACGCAGGATTTCGGCGACCTGCGCGGGGTCATCCGCGGCCTGCGCCAGCTCTGCCAGCGCTGCGCGGCGATAGGCGTTGACGCGGTATCGGGAAATCATGTGCCACAGCACAAGTACCGCCGCCGCCGCCAGAAGCGCGCCCACAACGGCCCAGCCGACCGTTTGCGGCATCATCGACACGGGCGGCGGCGGATCTGGCACAACCAGTTGATCCAGCAGGTCGACCAGCGAAGTGCCGGTGGGGATTTCCGTTTCGTTCATTACGGTCCCAGCCCCATCAGATGCCGGATCTGCGGCAGGGTTTCCTCGGCCGCTGTCAGCGGCAGAACGGGCACGCCGAACCTGCGCTGCCAATCCAGAACCTGCGCCACGCGGGCGCTGGCGAATTCTCTCAGCGCCGCATGTTGTATTGAGTCGGATGTTTTGATTTCAGCCTGCAACGCTCCGTCCGAGATGATCAGTGACAGATCGCGAGGCAGGTCCTTGGCGAAGGGATCCGTAATCAGTCCCAAGATCAGGTCGTTGCGCCGTGACAGGCCTGAGACCAACTGTTCGGTTTCTGCATCAATCACATCGAAATCACTAAGCACCACAATCAGATGATCGCGGGGGGCGATCCGGGCAACAGCGCGCAGCACGTCGGTCAGGCGGATCGGATCGGTCTCGGGGGCCTCGGCGTGCAATTGTCCGTTCGCCTCCGCCAGAATGGCCATAAAGCGCGACAGCGTGGCCCGGCTGCGCGCGGGTTTGATTTCGGCGATCTTGTCGTCGGTAAAGACGATGCCGCCCACACGGTCGCCCTGATCGAAAATCCGGTAGGCGGACAGGGCCGCCGCCTCGGCCGCAGTGACCGATTTCATGTTCAGGACCGAGCCAAAGAACATCGACATGCGCTGATCCACCACGATCAGTGTCGGGCGGTCGCGTTCCTCGGTCATGACGCGGATATAGGGCTCACCGGCGCGGGCGGTGACTTTCCAGTCAATCGCGCGGATGTCGTCACCGGGCAGGTAGCCGCGCAGTTCCTCGAAATTCAGCCCGCGCCCGCGCAGGCGCGAGGCGTGGCGGCCATTCAGCACCGAGCGCGCAGGCTGGCGCGGCAGAAACCGCAGCGCCTTGGCGCGCGTCTCAAGCGCCCGCAGATGCGCGATATCAACCCGAACGCGCGGGTCGTCGGTTTCGGCGGGCCGGGGTTTGACGCGCCCCAGCCTGAGGGATGCGTTTCGGTTCAACATCTGCGCCTCACGGCAGTGCGACCTGCATCAGGATCTCGGCAATCACCTGATCGGCGCTGATCCCTTCGCCATGGGCCTCGTAGGTCAGCCCCAGCCGGTGCCGCAGCACATCTGGCGCAATGGCGCGGACATCCTCGGGGTCGACATAATCGCGCCCGCTCAGCCAGGCATGGGTGCGGCTGCATTTATCCAGCGCGATCGAGGCGCGCGGGCTTGCGCCGACCTCGATCCAGCGGCGCAGATCGTCGCCATAGGCCTCGGGCGTCCGGGTGGCCTGCACCAGATCGGCGAAATAGCGGTCGATAGCGTCCGAGACATGGATTCCGCCGATCTGGGACCGGGCGTCAAAGATCGCCTGTTGCGGGATTGGGGCGGGTTTTTCGCCTTTTGCTTTGCTCTGGGCGGCGATCTCTTCAGCGCGGACCAGCCGCACGACCTCAACCTCATCCTCGACCGGAGGGTAAGTGATGAGCACATGCATCAAAAACCGGTCCAATTGCGCCTCAGGCAGGGCATAGGTGCCTTCCTGCTCCACCGGGTTCTGGGTCGCCATGACCATGAACAATGGGGCCATCTTGTGCGTGGTCCCGCCCACCGTGACTTGCCGTTCCTCCATTGCCTCAAGCAAGGCGGCCTGCACCTTGGCAGGGGCACGGTTGATCTCGTCGGCCAGCACGATATTGGCAAAGATAGGCCCGGCCTCGAACCGGAATTCGCCGCCCTTTTCGGTCTGGTAGTAGACATCCGTGCCAGTCACGTCCGAGGGCAACAGATCGGGTGTGAACTGGATGCGACTGAAATCGCTTTCCAGGTTCTTCGCCATCGCCTTGATCGCGCGGGTCTTGGCAAGCCCCGGCAAACCTTCGACCAGCAGATTGCCATTGGCCAGCAAACCAATCAACAGGCGCTCGATGACGTCGCGCTGACCAATTATGGCCTGACCCATGCGTTCGCGCAGGGCGTCGATATGCGCGCGGGGGTTGGGAGTGTCGCTCATTCCGGCCATACCTTCGCCCAATCCTCTTTCATGTCGATGATCACCCATCCACGTGCGTCGGCCTCATCCAATCCGCGGACCAGCCTACCGATGTGGCTGTCGCGGTCGTAGGCGTATTCGCGGTCGGCATCGGTGTGATGAACGATCACGCCTAGGGCAGGTCTTTCGCCAGCGGTGGCATATTCCAGCATTTGGAAATCACCGTCCGAGTTGCCACCCACAAAGATCGGACGCTGCCCGATATGCGAGTCGATCCCAACAGGCTTGCCTGCCTTGTCATCCACAAAAGCAATTCCGGGGCCCTTGATAATTTTGGGCACACCTTCAACTACCTCATAGCTGGTCGGCGTGACCGAGCCTACGATCCGGTTGATCGGGATTCCGTAGGTTTCGCTGGCAAAGGCGCGCATGAAGTGGATGCCGCCACCCGACACGATCCACGTCTGAAACCCTTCGGCCTCGAGGTAATCCAGCAGTTCCAGCATGGGCGCATAGATCATCTCGTTGTATGGCCGGTTCGTGTCCGGGTGTCGGGCGGTGGCGATCCAGTCTGCGACATCGGCCTGAAACGCATCGACGGATATATCCGAATGCGAGACGTTCAGGATTTCCATTAAACCAGCCTCTCCCCGGTCGGCGACGGCGGCCATATCGCCTGCAGCGGCAGCCTTTAGGACATCCGAGGTCAGGATCGACGGGTCCGCCTCAGCCTTTTCCTTCAGGCGGTCGAGTGCGTAGATAAGCTGAAAATAAACCGGCTGTTCACCCCAGAGCGTGCCGTCATTGTCAAAGGTCGCAATGCGGGCCTCTTCGGGGACGAAATCGGAAGAGCTCGGATCGCTCACCCGTTCGACAAAGTCGATAATGGCGGCTTTGGTGGCGGTGTCGTTCCACGACTCCAGCGGATCGGCCAGCGCGGGAAAAGAACCAAACGGCAAGGCAGCCACGGCAAAAACATAGCGTTTCATGAGAAATCTCTTTTGGTGCGAAAATGGCGCGGCATCGCTCCGCGCCATGAAGTTTTGTCCGGTCTAAGCCGTTACTGACTGCCGGCTGTTTGCAGGCTTCTCAGGACCTGATCAATTGAGAAGCTGGCCGGTTCCTGACGTGGCGGGTAGTCCTGAAACGTGCCAAGGAACTGCGCCACAATGGCCTGCGCGGGTACCAGCAGATAGGTCCGGTCCAGACGCCAGCGGGAATAGCCGATGGATTCGTCCTGCGCCCGCTCGAACGGGTCGGAATACAGGTCGATGATCTTGGGTAGACGCAAGAAAGTCAGCGGTTCCTGCCAGACGTCGAACCCATGGGCGCGCTGTTCGGCAAAGACCACTTTCCAGCGGTTGTAACGCAGGTTCACCAGATCGCCGCCATCCGAGAAATAGATGAACTCGCGCCGCGGGCCGACCTCAGTTTCCCCTCGGAAATACGGCATGAAGTCATAGCCATCCAGATGGACGGGCTCGTTTTCTTCGCCAAAGGGGGCCTCGGTGAGCATGCGCTCCTTCATGTCAGGATCGCCCAGCGCGGACATGAAGGTCGGGAACCAGTCCAAATGGCTGATGATCTGGTTTGACTTGCGACCGGGCTCAATAACGCCGGGCCATTTGATCATCATTGGAACGCGATAACCGCCTTCCCAGTTGTCGTTCTTTTCACCTCGGAACGGCGTAGTGCCACCATCGGGCCACGAGAACACCTCGGCCCCGTTGTCGGTTGAATACATTACGACGGTGTTGTCGGCGATGCCAAGCTCATCCAGCTTGTCCAGCATCTGGCCGACCATGCCGTCATGTTCGACCATGCCATCAGGATAGACGCCCAGCCCGGTCACGCCCTGACTTTCTTCCTTGAGATGCGTGTGGATATGCATCCGCGTGGTGTTGTACCACAGGAAGAACGGCTTACCCTGATCATGGGCGCGCTGCATGAAGTCCAGTGCCCCGGCTGTGACTTCCTCATCTATGGTCTCCATCCGTTTGCGGGTCAGCGGGCCGGTATCCTCGACCGAACCGTCCGCTGATGACCGGATCACACCGCGCGGGCCGAACTGTTCGCGGAAGGCCGGATCTTTGGGATAATCCTCGTTTTCAGGCTCTTCTTCGGCGTTCAGGTGATAGAGGTTGCCGAAGAACTCATCAAATCCGTGGTTGGTGGGCAGGTGTTCGTCCAGATCACCCAGATGGTTCTTGCCATATTGCCCGGTCATATACCCCTTGGAGCGCATGTATTCGGCAATGCTGGGATCTTTCGGCGACATGCCTTCCTTGGCCCCCGGCAGACCCACTTTCAGCAGACCTGTGCGAAACCCTGACTGACCCGTGACGAAGGCCGCACGCCCTGCGGTACAGGACTGTTCCCCGTAGCTGTGCGTGAACAACATCCCTTCATTGGCAATCCGGTCGATATTGGGGGTTTCATACCCCATCATGCCCTGATTATAGGCGCTGATGTTCCAATACCCGATATCGTCGCCCCAGATGACCAGGAAATTCGGTGTGTCGTTCGCGCCCTGGGCCAACACCGGCGCGCCCAGAGCGGCCAGCGCCAGAACCCCACCGCTGAGCGGACGGGCGGCCCGTTTGACTAATTGTCGGAATAAAAGCAATGTTTGTCTCCCTGAACTCGAAATAACCGGGGGTAGTGCCTTCGGCTTGTGGACATGGATACGATGTCACGCCCCCCGGCTGCCCAAGACGCCTCGGGCTGTGTGATGACAACTTACATCCTGTCCACGCGTATCAAGTGATAGCACATTTCACTTGTCATTTCACGCCAGAGCCGTGCAAAAATTTATATACCTCAATAATTTGCTCCGTCTCCAAAGTAATACATAGATAAAATCAGCATTAACGATGTCAAAACTAAAAACCGCCACCACGACCGCAGCCGGGATGGGACATTTGCCGGACCGGCTGCAAAGCTGCGCCGGACCGGCAGCGGTTGAGCGAGTCTTTGAACGAGCCAACATTCCGATTGATGTGCTGAACGATCGGTTTGTGCGAATCCCGCTATCGGCAATGGTCGGTGTTTTTGCCGAGGCTGAACGCGTGTCGGGCCACCCGTTTTTCGGATTGCATGTCGGGCTTGGCATGTCCGGGGCGGAAATTGGTCCGTGGTTCGAATTTGCCGGTCAGGCCCCTACGTTGCGTCAAGGGATTCATCGTCTTGCGCGGGCCATGCCCCTGTTCCAGAACGGCCCCCGCGTTTGGTTGGTTGAAATGCGCAGCGGCGGAATCATGCGCTATTTCGTCCCGCGCGGTGATGACGTCCCCATCTGCGCCCACAGCGACCACAACATCCCATTGATGCTGGGATTTGTCCGACGCTTCCTTGGTCCTAGCTGGCGACCGCGGTGGATCGAAATTGACTACCCCGACCGAGGCCAAGGGGATGAATTACGCGATTTGTTGCAGTGTCAGCCGCTTTACGGCCGCTCGGCGCTGTCCCTGCCGCTGACCGCTATTGAGTTGGATACGCCGCCATTGCAACACAGCATGGCTGAGGCGTCTATGTGCTGGGCGGATGTTCAGGCAAAAATGACAGCGCCCGGCAGCGACTTCATCATCGCGTTGGAGGCCTGCATCCTGCTGGATATGTTTGAAGGCACCCCTGAACTGGACTCCGTTGCACGTCGCATGAGCATGAGTAAACGCACTCTTCAGCGGCGCCTGACGCTTGAAGGGCAGTCCTTTCGAAAACTGCTGAGCAAGGTCCGTCATCGCCGCGCCTTAAGCTTGTTGCGCGATACGGATTTGGGCTTGACCGAGATCGCCCACAGGCTGGGGTATAGCGACATGGCCAACTTTACCCGAGCGTTCAAAACTTGGGTGGGATACGCGCCATCCATTGCCCCGCGCGCCAAGGCAACTACGGGCACCAATTCATAAACGACAATGGTCAGTCGGGGCAGTCGGCGCGGCTGATACAATTGATACAACATGCGACACAACCCGGACACTTGGACCACATAGCTTACCGCTATTGAACGGCAGATCGGCTCAGTGGCGGCCTGGTTGTGCATGCACCCGCAGGAGGATGGCGGGAAGTTGCCCTCTGATCCCATTTTGCCAGCTGGATTGGAGAGGAACGCTTCGTGATTTGGATTTCGCATAAGGCAAAGGACGGCGACACGCTGGCCTCCATCGTAAAGCAATATAAAATCAAGGATCAAAACGCGATCCTGAAATATTCCAAGAACAAGAAAGTCTCGGTGCGTCTGAAGAAAGGTGAAGCGCTCAAAAAAGGGGAAGTCGTCTGGGTTCTTAACCCGAAAACAAAGGCTTATGTGGTCTCGGACGGTAAGCGCAATGTTCTGCTGGATGAACGCGGTTACAAAGCTACGGTCAAAGAGGTCCATCGCGTAATGGACCGCGCGCTGGAACATCAGCGGATCAATTTCTACGCTGCCTGTGATCGTCACAATGCCCAGATCGAGATCAACAACCAACAGCGCTATGTCTACACGTTCATCAACGCGGTAAGCCGCGCCGAAGATCCGCGCCCCTACTACACCAAAGCAGCGGCGGCCTACAAAACATTGGCCAAAACCGTCAGCGGGCGCGACTACAAGGGGTTCAAGAAAGCCCTGGTCGCCTGCGACGCGGCTGTCGTGAATTACAACAATGCCGTCATCGCATGGGTTCATGGCCTGATTGATGCCACGGCGAAAAAGATCAAACAGGCGGGATATGTGCGAGCGGCGGGTGAATTCGCGACCTGCGCACTTATTCTGACCGCCTGCCCTCCGGCCGGGTTGGGCGCAGGGATCGTTCTGAACGCCACAGCCGCCACCGTTACAGGGTTGGCCTTTGACGGCTACGACGCCATTGGCCGTGAAATCGCAGGCGAAAAGCAGATGTCGACAAAAGAAATCAGCGAAAGAATGGTGAAGAATGCGATCACCGGGGCTGCTGCAGGGTTGATCGTGGGTGGGGTAGTCAAGCTTGCGCGCCCCCATATCACAACCAGTGCCCTTAGCCCGGCCTTTTTGAAAACGTGGTCGGAACGCGCGGCACCCAGACTCGTGCCCAAGGGCATAATCAACGCCGAATTGAAGATAGCGGCCAAGGTTCTAGAAAAACGCGGCGGGCAGCTTGGCCTTGAAGTCTATATCCGTTCGGTCGCGCCCGAGCGTCTGCTGCCTCTGGCATTGCGCCGTTTTGCAACCCAGCTTGGAACGTCAGCAATGCTGAAGGTTCTTAGCAAAATGGAACTTGAGAAACTGCTTCTGCCATGGCTCAAAAGCGGCCCCAAAGAGCTTATGGGCGAGGACAACGTCAAATTGGGCAAGGCTGCGGCGAAATTCTTAATGGACGCTGGCCTGGGTAGTTCGTTAATGGAAACCTTGCTCAAACGGAACATGGATAAGTTCCGCGAAATCCTGCGCGTGCTGATCATCAAGGAAATGGAAAAAGCGGAGAAAGCCGCGGCGTGATATTCGTACGTCCGTGACAAACCACTTAGGCTTGGCGACCAGCCCAAAGCGGGCTGGATGCATCACATCAGAACGGAAACGTAGTTTTCGACACTGGCTTTGTGCAGGCAATAGGCCAGCAACAGAAAGAAAACAGATGCAGGAACAGCTAGTTCCAGCCCTTTCCGAATGGACTTAGAAGAGCCGTCTCCGGTCGTTTTCAACCCCGGAATAGAAGACTTCCATTCGACCGGAAACAGCTCTGTCAGATATTTGTTCAGCTTAACCATGCTCAACTCTTTAACAACTACACCTGCAATTTACCGGGGGCCAAATTAACCCAATGTTAATCCGTGAACTTCCCCCGTTTTCGGCTGTTTTTTGATCCAAATCTGCGGATAATTTTTTGAAAACGGCTTGAATTGTTCCGCTTGGCGCGACGATCAGCACCTCAAACATTTCAAATTACCCTCAAATTCCCGCATGCACGATTCAATAAAACTGTCAGCGGGGATTTTTTAGATCGTCAAGCTGAGGCGGCCAGTGCATACTGACCGCCTCATTGGATTTTGCCTTAAACAATTGAGAATACGGAGTCTTCGTCGGTGCCATCCACGTATATCGTGAAGCTTGCCGGGCTTCCGTCTGCCACGTCACCGTCACCGGTCGGGTCGACGCCATCCAAGGCGTCTTCCCCTGCCGCCAAGGTAAAGTCCAAATCAAAGTCATCGACTTCGATTGTTGTCAGCGTCTGGAAGTTGTTGATCCGTAGCTTGTCGTTGTTGTCGACGCCATCAAACGCGAGGTAGAGCGTGTCATAGGTGCCACTGGGCAGAATCGCGACATCTTCGACCGTCTTGTCGGTTGTGGTCATCTGGGTCAGGTCAATCCGCCCGCTGTCGATCAAGACGGGTGGAACGACGCTGGTATCCCAAGCCTCCCAAACCAGATCCAGTGGATCATTGCCCTGTACGCCACCGCCATTGCCGGTCACGTCCAGCTCGAACCCTGTGGTTGTTGCCGAGTTGATGTTGGTGATCTCGATGACCTCGTTGATCTCGATATTCCCGTCGCCCATTCCAAAGCCACCGCCACTGTTCGGGTTCAAGCGATAGTCGCCATCGCCTGCTTCGGTATTGAAAGAGGCCCCCAGATTGTATGAGGTCTGGCCATTGGTCATACCTTCAACAACACTCCCGGAACCACCGTCGAACGTAAGATTGCCGAGGTTAGTAAAGATAAACTCATCTTGCGGCGCACCGGCGCTGACCGCGTCAAAATCGAGGTCCAGCAGGTCCGAGGGCGGATCAAGAAGCATGGTGAACTGGTAGGATCCGGTATTCGAACCAGCACTGTCGTTCAGTACCAGAGTGTACAGATCCTGATCATCCAGCGTTCCGCCGTCTATCGTCCCCGTGACGGTTTGTGTCATCGGATCATAGACCGAGTCGACATAAACCTCGCCGCCCGGCGCATCGGGATCGCTGTCGTACAACATGAAACGCGCGGGGACGGCTGTCACCGACAACGTCGCCTCATCGGCACCTTCAAAATAGTCGAACGTATCCGACGTGGTGTTGTTTGTGTCGGACGAGAATGAGACCGGGGCACCCACTGTGTTGCCTTCGACGTCATTGTCACTGGCTTCATCCGCAACCGGAGAATTGCCCAGATAGGGGCTGTCATCCTTGACGTCAATTGTCACTGTCAGCGCCTTGGAGCCTCCATTTCCGTCCAGCACATAGACGGTGAACATTTCCTGTTCGGTTACGCCGTCCGTGTCATGTTCGGCAGAGCCGGTCAGCGTATACGTCACCGTTCCGTCATTGTTGATCGCCAATGTCCCATAGAGCCCCGCGATCTCGTCGCCAGGGGTATAGTTCATCGCGGTTGATGTGCTGGACAGAAACGGCATGTCATTTGCGTCCGGGTCACTGATGTTCAGGTCAATCGTTTGGACAATGTCTGAATTGCTCCCCGAGTCCGGTATTGTGTTCGGTTCGGGCTGTGTTCCAGTGGACAAGCCACGTTCATAGACCGTCGCCGACCCGTTCGAACCGTTCGGGCCGTCATTCTGACCCTGAACCTCAATCGTGACCGTCGCAGAGTCCGAGGCGCCCTCTCCGTCATAGGCAATGTAGTCGAACTCGATATAGGCGGTTTCGCCAACGCCCAGGCTTTCAAACTCACCATTGGGGTCATAGTCGAAGGTGCCGTCTGCGTTGAAATCGACCAAAATACCGGTGTTGCCCGCAATGGGGTTGCCCATGTCATCCACGCGCGTCAGGGCGCTGCCGATATCTGTAGACAATTCAGCAGCAATCAACGGCGCGTCATCGACATCTGTGTCATTGCCCAACACAGTTGCCATACTGGTTTCACCCGCGTCTTCGCTGATGGTCCGTGTGTCGTCCACAGCGTCGGGCGCCTCATTGCCGGGCAAAACAGTGACGCGGACAACGCCCGTATCTTCACCGCCATTGCCATCGCTGACTGTGTATTCGAACGTATCGATGCCAAAGAAGCCTTCAGCAGCGGTGTAGACCAACTCGCCTGTGCCCGCATCCAGTTGAACTGTGCCACCGGTATCGGTCGTGATCATCAACCCGTCGCCCAGTGAATTGTCCGAGCCACCTGCCGGGCCGGCTTCATCCGCGATGTCTGCAATTCCGATGACTTCAAGGTTATCTTTGTCGGCTGTCGGCCAGATATCCACATCCGTGTCGTTGAACACGACATCAATACTGACATTGTCGGTCGTGTCCTGATCGAACTCGGCCGCATCATCGACCGCGTCCGGGTCATCGTTTTCGCCGACGATCATGACGCTGACCGTTGCCTCGTCCCCGTCCTGGCCGTCGTTGGCCTCGTAGGTGAAGGTGTCGTAGACGATGGCCCCTGCCCCCAACGAATCGAACCCGTTGGTCAGCGTGAAGTCACCATCGGCTGCGTCACTGAGCGTTGGGTCGGTGCCATCGGTGTCTATATACAAAACGCCATGATAGCGGGCGTCATAGGTGAAGGTTCCATTCGTCTTAAAGTCGAACAGCGGGTTCTGAGGATTGCCGGTGATACTGGCCGCCAGGCCATCCCCATCGGTATCCGTATCATTGTCCAGAACACTGTTGCTTGGATTAACCTTTAGAACATCGTCTTCGTTGACAGAGAATAAACCGATGTCGTCCATTGCATTAGGAATAGCCATTATTTTGCCCCCAAAATAAAAACAAAAGCAGTCTTGGCCGCACAAGCTGCCAAGCCGTACAGCGCGCAATTCGCCAAACTCGTGACGCGCAAATTTTGTGACTGTGCCGTTCAACATCTAACGCGATGTCAATAAACTCCAGTAAACGGCACCCTGTTGGCTCTTTAGGTCTAATTACCCAGCCTCGCCCCGAGAGTATCAAAAAATCCATTTCAATTCAAATGATTGCAAGCGCAGGTCGAGTTGACAGGCCTTGCAAATAACGCTTGCTCTATACGTTACAAACCATTCAGGGTTCGAATAGGCCCAATCCGAATACCAAGCCAAATTAGGCGCTTACCCCAAATTCCCTGTATCCGACCATCTGCAATTTCGCGGTGCTTCTCAATCTATCCCTGGTTTAGGACTGCCGAAGATATCGCCTAATTTTTGCCACAATTTTGCCCAATTTTTGCCGAATTTCTCGAATCGATAGCCTCAAATTGATTCGAAACATTACGCATTACTTTATGCCTTTCACACGTCGTGAAATGTCTAGTCAGTATTGCTGTATGCCGTGCCTATTTTTCGCGAATTCAATTCGGAATTCAGCCCCCATATCTGAAGGCTCAACCTTCAGCGTGGCCCGATAGCCTTCGAGGATCGCGGCAATGATCGCAAGACCCATTCCAGTGCCGCCTTCTTCGCGACGCGTTGTGAAGAAGGGCTCGGTTAGCCTGTCCGCGTCGTGTTGTGAAATCCCTTCACCGTTATCCAGAACCCGCAGGACACTATCAGAATAAGACAAGACCACCTCGGTAGCGCCGTGAGACTTCGCATTCTGAGCCATGTGCAGCAAAACAACCCTCCCGTGTTCCTCTGACAACGGCAGCATCAAGTTCTGACCCTCGGCAATTCGGATCTCCAGCCCGTCTACAGCGGGCAGCATGTCAGGCAACAGGCCCGGACCCGATTTCGGGGCTTGCCGCAATTTACTCAGCTCACGCAACTGGCCCAGCAGAGTGTTCATGCGCGCAGCTTCGGTCTGGATATTGTCCAGCAGCCCTGCGCGATCTTCCGGCGACAGGGCAGGTTCGGACAAAAGCTCAGCGGCTCCAGCGATCGAGGTGACTGGGGATTTCAGTTCATGCGTCACGTGATCGGTATAAATCGCAATCTCGCGCGAACGCGCCTGCAACGTATCGGCCATCGACAACATACTTTCACCAAGATCGGCCAGTTCCCGCATCCCGTAATGTGCAAGCGGGTCCGAGACAGGGGTATCCCCCGAAGCAACTCGGCGCGCCTCATCCCGCAGGCCCCGAACCGGACGGGACATCAGCCGGTGCAAAAGCCATCCGATCAATGCAGCACCGCTCAGCGTGAACAGCGCCATTATGATCAGCGCGTCTCGTTCGCGGTACAGAAATTTGCTGAGGTTCAGCGGCGTGCGGGACAGCAGCACAACCCCGATCACACGATTCTGTGCCAGAACGGGATAGGCCACGAACACCCGAAACCCCGTATCCCTACTGATCGAGGTCAGCGGATGGCGGTCAAATTCATCTGCACGCGCCCGCAACGCCGTGCCGACACGACCAGTCAATGCTTGCTGCACTTCGGCCAAATCGGCGAAAGCACGCAACCCCGCCTCGCCGGTGCCCTGCCCCTGATGGTCCAGAAAAATCACCCCGGCCAGTGTGCTCTTGCCCGCAGACCGGGCCAGATCGGCCATGCCCGGCAAAACTGTTTCATGACGCGGATCGGATATCGCCCCGACCTTTGGTCCCTCCGGCAGTGGCGGAAGAACCCGGTCGCGGCGCACGTTTATCTGGGCCCGGATGGGGCGGACCTCGGCGGCCCAAAACTCTTGCATTTCGGGCGCAAGTTCAGGGCCGATCTCGGGTCCGTCCATGGCCTGAAAGCGGGTGCGATAAATCTCGGCGTAGACTGCAGCCTGTTTCAGCAGCACCTGTTCGGTTTCCCGCACAAACTGGTTCGAGGTTAGCTGCACCGTCATCATGGCCGCCAGCGGAATTGAGACCAAAGCCACACAAACCAGCGCGACGACAAACGCCATCGACGGGCGCCATTTTCGGCGGATCGTGCCTATCTGTCGCACGTACATGCGCCCAGCTTGATACCGACGCCGTGGACCGTCTGGATGATATCTGCGCACCCGGCCTGAGACGCTTTGGCCCGAATGTTACGCACGTGGCTATCAATCGTGCGCCCGGACAATTGCGTGCCTGTCCCATACAGTTTTTGGGCCAACGCATTTCGGTCATGCACCTGATCGGGACGCTCGGCCAGAGAATACAGCAACTGAAACTCGGTCGCCGTCAGATCGACCGGCGTGGTCTCGATGCGGCAGGTGTGACCGGCCATGTCCAGCTCCAACCCGCCCGTGCGCAAAGGGCGCGAGGCCGAGCGGCGGCCACGGGACAGAATGGCCTTGATCCGCAGCACCAGTTCACGCGGGCTGAAGGGTTTGGCGACAAAATCATCGGCACCCAGTTGAAAACCCAGAACCCGGTCGATTTCGTCATCCTGCGCGGTCAGGAACAGGATCGGCAGGTCCGATCGCGCCCGAATGGCCTTGCAGCATTCAAACCCATCCATCTGAGGCATCCCGATATCCAGCAGCACCAGATCGATCGGCTCACGTCCGACATGGGTCAGCGCAGCCTGCCCGTTCGCGGCTTCGGTTGTGCGCATACCCGCCCCTTTCAGGGCAATGCGGATCACATCGCGGATCTTGGGATCATCATCAACAATCAGGATATGCGCTTCCATAAGAAGGTTCTGACAAGCGATCCAGGCGATGTCCATATCAACCTGCATGATCAGCGACCTCATACCCGTCGCGCCCGCCGAGGACGCAGACCCAATACGGTCATAGCTACGACCATGACCAGACCCAGAATCGCCTGTGGCTCGGGCGAGGATGATCCGGCGAAGCCCTGCGACGGATAGGCCGCGGCCGTCACACCGGACACCATCGGCAGGGGCACATCAGCTTCGACAGCCTCTTGCCCGCTGTCATTGACGATTTGCTGCGACACGGCCACGAATGAGGTGTTCCGGGTTTGCAGCGAATAGGCCAGCCCAAGACGCGTGATCTCGGCCTCGGCCTGCCCGGCGCGATCCCCGACCGCGATCTGTCGTTCCAGCACGCCGATCCGGTCGCGGGCCCAGATCAGCGGCAGTGCGGCATCGCCCTCGGCTTCGGTCAGTGACAGCTTGACCGGCATCTGCGCGGGGCGCCCCTGCACGAGGCCTTTCAGTGTGATTTCTCCGTCAAAAGCACCGTCGTAGCGCGCCATCATGCGTAGGCCGTTGCCCGCAAACAGATCGGGCAGACGTGCTGGCGTAACATCCCGTACATCCAATCCGCCCCAGTCGATCTGCAAGTCGGTCAGCAGAGGAGACTTGAGGTTTGCAGCCAGGGTCTCTGCCACCTCAAGCGCGTCTTCGTCCAGCGCGACATAGCGGGAATAGCCGCGCCCCTCTTCCGCCATGGCGTCCAGAAGATAGCGGTTCACGGCGTTGCCCACCCCGAACGCATAGATTCGGGCTGGACCGATCTGATCGCGAATGGTTTTCAGGACTCGCGCTTCATTGCCGATATAGCCGTCGGACAGAAAGACCACGATGCGGATCGCGCCCTCGGGCGCGTCGGTCGCAAAGGCAGCGCGAACCGCATTGTCGATCTCGGTCCCGCCCCCCGCAGACAAGCTGCGCACAAAGGTGCGCCCCTTGCGGATATTCGACCGGGTTGCCGGGGTCGATGTGTTCGAAAAATGCCGCGCCGTGTTGGAAAACGGGATGATGCGGAAATGATCCCCCTCCCGCAGCCCTTGCAAGGCAGCATCCATGAAGCGTTTACTGGCCTTCATCGGCTCCCCGCCCATCGAGCCGGAGGTGTCCAGCACAAAGATCAATTCGCGCGGGGTTGCTGTGGCCTCGTCCGGGACCGCCGGGGGTTCGATTAAAACCGACAGGAAGCCACCGCGCTCGTCATGATGGGAAAGGGTTGCCGCCTGCAACTCCGCCCCACCCAGCGTATAGCGCAGCACCAGATCGCGGTTGTCCATGACTTTGCCATCGGCAAACCGGGCCTTCAGGCTGTCTTGGTCCTGAGCAATCTGCAGCGGGTGGGTCGGGCTGTGAAACCCCGACAGCTCAACCCCGGCGGTCAGAGAGACATTCAGCGCGACCCGCTCGGACGTCACAGTATCGGGCAGGTCCAGCCCCGCGACCGGAGGATAGGAGGGGACCGGACTGACGGACCACGTGGCATTTTCCAGCGGAATGTCCTCGGCACTGGCCAGCTCAGGCCGAGGGTTATCCTGCGGGCTTTGATAGCGCGGGCCGACGATCAGAGGGATCACCATCTCATGCTGGCCGTCGATCTTGGGCACCATCTGGACATAGCGCAACGTTACCTCGACCGGACGCCCCGGCATCAGGTTGGCAATCCTCTGCGTGAACATGTTGGGGCGGTGCTGGGTCAACAGCGCAGCGGCCTTGCCCTCAGACGCGGCCTGATCAAACTCTGCCTCGGCCTGTGCTTTTTCACGGATCACGGCGCGTACTAACTCATCGCCCACGCGCATCTCCATCCCGTAAACGGCGGCTTTTTGGTTCAGGGGGAACAGGTATTCAGCCTCGACCGGAACCATCGCTGGGTTCTGGAACGTCTGCCGCAGTTCAACTGTCGCCATATCGCCCTGAATGGTGACATGCAGGGCGCTGTCCAGCAGGGGCAGATCGAAAACCCGGTCGCCAGCATGGGCGACAACGCGCCCGGCCACGTCGGCGGGGTCGGGTTTGGCCGCCGCCACCATCGGCCAGACAAGTAGGATCATCACAGGGAAAAGGGCACGCATTTGGATCTCCTGAGCAAGGGTTACAAATCAAGGGCGGCTAGAACCGCAGCCTCATAGGCGGCGCGGTCCAGATCTGACATGGAATTCGGGGTAATGCGCTGGATCGAGCGCCATTCGCGGGATGAGCCGTTCAGCCAGCTCCAGACGGCTTCGCCCACGCCAGCGGTGCGCTGACCATCGCCCGAGACAAAGCTGACCGCGACCGTCCAGACCTGCCCGTCCGGGCCCGTTGCTTCGTAAACCGAGCTGGGCAGCGGATCGAACCGGGTGCCCAGAAACCGCACTTGGTAGCCCATACCAAGCAGGCAGGTGGCCGGCGAATGTAGGTGGCGAAGTGGGGATGTGGTACGCACCACATTAACCCCCATGGGGCCGAACTGTATTTTGCGCGCCGTGCCGCCATAGGTGGCGAAGTAGGCGCGTTCAACGTCAGAGAGTGCGACCTCTTGCGCGGGATGCCCAAGCAATTGACCCGGCAGCTCGGTCGGGGGCACGGGTGCCGATTGATCGACGGGCGCGCGCGGCGCGCTGATGATTGCCAGAGACAGACCCAACGCCGATACAACCGCTGGGAAATGCAGGACGCGCGGCAAGGAAAACGTCGTGATCCGCGCAGGTCTGGGTCGGGCCGGTTGCGGACGGTACAGCAGCACAACCACCAAGGCGACCAGCGCCAGTGTCCCCAGCCCGATCAGGCTGTGCAACGTGGGGGCCATCGTGTCGATCCCTTGCGCCAAACCGGCCGCCAACAGGGTGATACGCAGGCCATTGCCCAGCACCGTTGCCGCTGCGATCAACAGACCTCCGCCCAGCGCGGGCAAAAACGCCGGACGGCAAAACGTATTCAAGCAGGCCCAAAGGCTGACAAGCTGCAACAGACCCACCGCGCCCGAGCAGGGCAGATCGACCAGAACATCCACGCCGCCCACACGCAGCCTGACACCTTCGCATATCAGGTCCGGAAAAAACGGCGACAGCATTGCGCACGCCACGTGGGCAGACATCACCTGCAACGGAAACCCTGCCACCCGCTCAAGGATCGGTCCAAGCGGCAGGCAGAACAGAAACAGCGCCGCCAACCACATGGGCGACAGCGCAATGCGTCGCTGATCCAGTCGCAGGAAAACGGCCAACGCAAAGACATCCAACGCCAGAGCCAATGCGCTGAGGATATTGATGGCCAGCACCTGCCCCCCCAAGCGAACGCAGGCCGCACCCAGGAAGACGGCAAAGACCCGCCCGCGCCGGTCCGGCCCCTGCGGGCGAGAACTTGTCAGAGACAGAAGCACCAGACCGGCCAGCAGCAGGCCGTACAGCGCGCCATAGGATTGGTAAGACGGATCGCGCCAGCTTTGGATCAGCCACAGGACGGGCTCGATCGCCAATACGGCGGATGCAAGGGCCAACCCGGCCCACAGTAGGTAAGATCGGTTATGTTCCATACCGCCTTGTCACACCTTGATGTGCAAACCAGCGGCGGATGTTGTGCAGGATTTGTGCAGATCAGGCGGGGGTGCCGCCTTGGGTCATGACTAGGCCCGACGCGGGGCGCCAACCCAAACAGGAACTGTTTGATCGACCGCTGTAGCTGCCCGCATGGATTGAACCGCCAAGGTGGCCCAGCTACGCAGTTGCAACAAGACCATTGCACCTCCGATCACAATGGTCGCGCCGATCAGGGGTGAGGCTGCAACCTCGTAACTTTGCGTGCCAGCCACCCAAACGGCGAAACCCAGACGCGTTACTGCGACAGCATCTGTCACGCGGGCCAGTTTGGGCAGAAAATACGTGGAAAGGGCCGTGGCCAGCACGATCATCGCCATATATAGCAGCCCGGTGAACACCGGCAGGGGCATCCCGAAACGTGTCACCTCGATATGGGAGTACAGGACATATCCGGCAGCAAACGCCAGAAACGCAATCGCGTAGAGTCGCCTTTTCTGGCTGTCGATATGTCCAATGATGCGCTTCACAGCAAAGACCCCCTGAACCTTCATGAAGATCTTTGTGCGCCCTGATTTTGCGGATCATCTGACCTAATAAGGGCGGAAATTTGGCTTTATGCCGCGAACCCTGCGAAACCGCTAATAGGATGCCGAGATCATGTCCGCGTAGTTGTCTGCCAGCATTCGCGCATCGGTGCGGTCGAATTTCACCGTCGGCAGGGCTTGCATATCAATCAGCGCCGCGTTGTCGAACAGTTTGGCCAGATCGACATCAAGATTTATCTGCGTCTCCCCTGCCCGCGTCATGTCTGCCGGAACCAGCACCGAGACCTCGCGGGCGTTCTCGGAAAACCCAACATGATAAACCAGCGGAGAAATGGCTCCATCCACATCCAATGCACCCTCGAAGAGAACGAATTTATACCCAACTTCCCAGTTCCACGCCATCTGGCTGTTGGGGTCCAGATCGCCCCGCGCAAGGATCGACCCGTTGGCGTCCGGGTCCACGCCGATCAAAAAGCGCAGTCCCTCGATCCGGCGCAGTGGCACATCGGACAGAGTGATCACATAAGATCTGTCCGCATTGTCGAACCGGGCAAGGTAATAGCTGTCGGGCTCCACGAACTCTTCATCGCCCGAGGTCAAAACCAGATTACTGAGGTAAAACCGAAAATCTCGTACCCGAAACGCGCCGGGTCCAGCGGGGTTGTCATACATGAACTGGTCGAAGGTCAGCGGGGCCCCGTCCATGGTCGCCCGCAGCGTGACGGTGACATCGGTCGTGCGTTTGGGGCCTGGGACGAACACAATCCATCCGATGGCAAGCAACACCAACAGACCGAAACCGGACATGGCTTGCAGGCGGGACATCATGAGCCTCCTTCAAACGGATTGGAAAAGGCAGGGTCGGTCAAAAAAACTTCGTCGGTCAGCGTATGTAGAAAAGCAATGATTGCGTCGATTTCCTCGGGTGTCATGCGCAGGCCCACCGTATCCGACGGGGTGTCAGGGGCGTTATCGGCTTCAAGGATCAACGGGCTGAGCGTGTCGCTGACGACAATGCCGTCATTATAGTGATTCATGACATCTCGCAGCGTCTCGAACCGGCCGTCATGCATATAAGGAGCGGTCACGGCAATATTGCGCAGGGTTGGAACCTTGAAGAACCCTTTGTGAGCAGGGTTTCCCGTGACCGCCATCAAACCAGGTGCCAGCGTGTCCTCTGGGTCGAGCCCATTGTTCGAGAACCCGTCCAGCGCGTCCCGAAACCCCGAGGTCAGGAACTGACTGTGGCAATCAATGCAATTCCCGCCGCGCAGGGACACTTTGGTGTCGGGATGGGCCATGAACAATTTGCGCCCATGTTCTTCTTGCGCGCTCAGCCGCACCTCACCGCGCAGGTATTTGTCGTATTTGGAATTGTCCGAGATCAGCATCCGCATGAAACTGGCCAACGCCCGGGCGATGTTGTCGGCGCTGACTTCGCCATAGGCGCGGCGAAACATGCGACGATAGCTAGACGAGCTGGACAGCTCTGCAACCAGCACGTCGATATCCTGCCCCATCTCTTCGGGGTGCTGGATCGGCATCAGCGCCTGCTCTTCAAGCGAGGTCGCACGGCCATCCCAAAAGAACCTCTCCTGCCCCCAAAGCAGATTGACCAGGCTCATGGCGCTGAACTCCAGCTCACCGCCCGATAAGGCCGGAGATCGGGCACGCCCGTCGGTGAAAGCCATCGCCTGAATGTGGCAAGTGGCGCAGGACACTTCGTTGTTCGCGGATAGAATAGGGTCGTAGAACAGGTGCCGCCCCAAGGCGAAACCTTCCTGAGTCAGCGGGTTATCAGGCGGCACGGCAAACCGCCCGAACACAAACGGCGCCGAGAAGTCGGCGATGGGCGTCGCCACCGGATCGCGGATGAAGTCCCGGATCAGCCACCCCGCCGCGACCAGAATCGCAGCGGCGGCCAGCAGAACGATCACCCGAGGCATGGGCCACCCGATCCGTTAGTGGTGATGCACAAAGCCCGAACCAAACAGACCCTCAACGTTGTCCACGCCCTTGTTGTAGCGTTCCTTGAAATTGACCGTCCCGATACGTTCACCGGTTTCCAGATCATGCACCGAAATCGTGTGCGCGTTCAGAGAAGCGATGAAATCCACATCGGTCGGGTCATTGTCCGCGCCGTTGCCCAGATTGAGCAGATTGTTCTGAATCGCGATCAACTCGCGCCCTGAGGCGGAGGTGAAAAAGATCATGTGATGTGCACCGGGATCGGTCACGATGTCGGGGCCGCTGGACACCAGTTCAGGCAGAGCGCCCAGTTCGTACCGTTTCACCACACCGGGCAAAGCGTGCGAAATGAACAGCTCATCCTCGGTGCCATAGAATTCCAAGGGCACGGCAGTGTCATTGGCGACACCGCTATAGATGACCTCGGGCGCGCCAAAGGTCTTGGCCTTGGCGTCATAGGGGATTTTCCACGTCTCGAACCCGAACATTGTATTGGCCAGAATGGCCGGTTCGATATCGGGGTGAATGCTGGGCCGCGCGAACAGAACCTCGACCGGAGAAGACGGGAAGTTCAGCGGCTTTTCATTCTCGACGGTGATGTTCTGGATAGGCTCTAACGTGTTCAGATCAATGATCGTCAACGCGTTCCCAACACCAGTAGCCAAGTCAGGATGCACGGTCGATGTCACCACCATACGATCCTCGAAAGCCGAAATGCCATGCGGATACATGATATACGGGGCACCTTCGCCGACCTGACTTTTACGGGCTTCGATGATTTTGACCACCGCGTTGGTTTGCGGATCAAACACCCCGACCGAGCCGCCATCATCACCTCCGGTGCCCCCCATGAAGGTAACAAACATGTATTCCTGCCCGTTCGAATTGGCCCACATGATATCTTCGCCCACGATCTGGCCCTGTGTGTCCAGACAGGTGATGCCTTCGATCACCGGCGCACCGCCAGCGTCCCTCGACAAGCCAATCTCGGCCAGACTGCACGCCGGATCGAGCCCGGTGGAATACAGCCTGCCATTCGGGCTGTAGTAAAGGTGATGCAGAGGGTGCTCGATATCGGGTTGCTCAACCTCGCTGAGAATTTCTCCAAAGCGATCAGATTCCGGGTCCAATTCAACAATGGCAACGCTGTGATGGGTATCCAGCGTCGGCAACCCGCGCAGCAACACCATGCCATGGCTTTCTTCACGGGTCTGCGCGTAACTGGCTGAAGTGCTGACGACCAACCCTGCCGCAAACAGAATGGTTGCTCCAAATCCCATGTATTTCATAGCCTTCCCCCTTGTTGCACAGCCCTAAAAAGTTCAGGGTTACATGTATCTTACGTAACGTCATATCACAGTGAGACGCCTGCACCAAACACCCCGGCGCTTTACCGGAAATCAGTATGCGGCAGTAAGGAAGTCATTGTGTTTCAAAACAGTTTGACCACTGCGTGAGCATTCCCCAAGCGTGGCCTGAAACCGCGCCTAGGGATCACCGAAAACCCCGCGCAGAATTCGGCGAATGTCCCGCGCGAACGCCTCGCGCGAAGACGCAACAACCAAAGCGCCCCGTGTGGCGGTTATCAAAATATGCGCCAGATCCTGCGCCCGTTCCGGCGTCGCAGCCAGGTCGTGGCGCAAGATAAATGCCCCCAGCTTCTGGGCATACAGGCTGGGCCAATTTTCGGGCTGGGCGCTTGCGACGGCCAGAGCATCCTCGAGCAGCTCGGACCCGTGCCTGGATTCAGCCAGTTCGACCGAATCTCCGACGACAGAAATCAGCGCCGTTTCCACTACAGCCATCGGCGCGTTTTCAGCCTGATCGAGCAGCGCGAAAACATGCTGGTACAAGGCTTCTGTATAGGCCCTCAGCGCCCAAGCGTAACACGCGTCCTTCGATCCGAATTTCTTATAGATCGACTGGCGAGACAGACCCACCGCGCGCGCAATGTCTTCCATTGACGTTTTGCGAAATCCGTACTGGGCAAAGGCGGTCATGATATCTTGTGGGTTCACGCCGGAAATTGTGTTCGCAGTCGCCAAAAATACCCCACTTCCCGGTCAGGCAGGGCACAAACACAAAGTACCGCCTTTGACCAATCAATCACATTTTTACATTTCTGACACTGTTCGTGAAAAATGACAACTGGCCAGCCGCAGCCAATAGGGAACGCCCTATCCTTGAGAACCACAGCGTTGACGCCACGCTAAGCGTTTTCCGCCAAAATGATCTTCTCGGTCGCGCGAACCAGGTCAGGAAACCGTAATCGTTCGTGGATATATAGGAATACCTGCCTGTGATCTGGCAAGTCGCAGATCAATCGAAATGCAGTGGCTTCCGGTATGTACCCGGTCACCGTTTGTGGCAAAACCGTCACCCAATCACCGGTCCGAACCATCGCAATCAGCGAATGCGTGTTGTGGATGGTCACTCCCGCCCGGTCAATCGCGGCGTGAAACTGCGGCGACTCGATCAGGTCGCACAATGCGTTGCGAATGAATGGAACCGAGGCGATTTGGGCAAGGGTCGGCGGCGCCTCTTGCGCGATCAACGGATGCTCGGCAGAGCAGACCAGCCCGAATCGGTCCCGCAACAGCGGCACCGCGCGAATACCATTCAACGCATGATACCCCGAGGCGATCCCGATATCGGCTCTGCCTTCGACAAGCGCGTCAAGAACCTGCTGCGTATCGGTGTCGCGCAAATCGACTTTCACGCCGGGATACTGCCGCGCAAGATGCGATAACACGCGCGGAAAAATCAAAGCCGCAACCGACGGCACCGAGGCAATGCGCAAGAGCCCCTGCTCGGCGATCGCGGCCTCTTCTATATCCTGTACGACCTGATCGAACTGACGCACCTGTTTCAGCGCCAGTTCAAACACTTGCGCTCCCAATGGGGACAAACGGTTCTTGCGCTCACCTTCAAACAGCTTTCGACCCAGATGGTCCTCAAACTGTTTCAATGTCATCGATACCGCCGACTGGGTGCGCCCCAAGCGATCCGCGGCTTCGGTCAAATTGCCGGTTTGGGCAACGGTGCAGAAACAACGAAGGGTTTCAATCTTGAGTGCCATATTTCAGTTTTCCTGAATTTTTGTTCATTTGTTTGAATTTGACTGATATGCGGCGGAAAAGCCATCTTATGTGCGACTCTTATTTTGCTTTGGGGCGCATTGTGACCAAACTGAACCTGATCGCTGGCGAATGGCTGGCGGGTGAATCTGAAATCGAAAACCGCAACCCTTCGGATCTGAGCGATCTGGTCGGCATCTTCGCGCAGGCCAGCACGGATCAGCTTGAGGCAACACTGGATCAGGCGCGTGTGGCGCAGGCCGAATGGGCCGCTTACCTGCCCGAACGCAAACAGGCCGTTCTGAACGCCATTGGCAATGAATTGATCGCCCGCGCGGAAGAGCTGGGCACGCTCTTGTCCCGCGAAGAGGGCAAACCGCTGGCCGAGGGCAAAGGTGAAGTCTATCGCGCCGGTCAGTTCTTTACCTATTACGCCGCTGAATGCCTGCGCCAGATCGGTGAGAATGCCGATAGCGTTCGACCCGGTGTTGAGATTGACGTGCGACGCGAGGCCGTGGGCACTGTTGCCATCATCAGCCCGTGGAACTTTCCGACCGCGACCGCTTCGTGGAAGATTGCACCAGCGCTGTGCTACGGCAACGCCGTCGTATGGAAGCCTGCGAACATAACCCCGGCCTCGGCCGTAGCCCTGACCGAGATCATTGAACGTCAGGACATCCCCAAGGGCCTGTTCAGCCTGATGATGGGCTCGGGGCGCAGCATCGGGCAGCGTCTGGTGGAAAGCCCCAAGGTGAACGCGATTTCATTCACCGGGTCGGTGCCGGTGGGCAAGGGGATTGCGGCTGCGGCCATCCAGAACCTGACCAAGGTACAGATGGAAATGGGGTCCAAGAACGCGCTGGCCGTGATGGACGATGCCGATCTGGACCTGGCGGTAACACTGGCGCTGGGTGGCGCGTTTGGCGGCACCGGGCAGAAATGCACTGCCTCGTCGCGGCTGGTCGTTCATGCGGGCATCCATGATGCGTTCGTCGAGAAACTGGTCGCCGGTGCACAAGCCATGAAGGTCGGGCACGCGCTGGAAGACGGCACCCAGATGGGGCCGGTTGTCAGCGAGCAGCAGTTGCAGGAAAACCTCGCCTATGTCGATCTGGGCAAGTCTGAGGGCGCTGAGCTAGCTTGTGGCGGCGCGCGGTTGGAGATGCCGCATGACGGGTTCTACATGTCGCCCGGAGTGTTCCTGAACACCACCAACGACATGCGCATCAACCGCGAAGAAATGTTCGCGCCGCTAACCAGCGTCATCAAGGTCGGCAGCTATGATGAGGCGCTGAGCGTCGTCAACGACACCAAATTCGGCCTGACTTCGGGCATCGTGACCCAAAGCCTCGCCCGCGCCACCCATTTCCGCCGCAACGCGCGCACTGGCGTAGTCACGGTGAACTTGCCGACAGCGGGCACCGACTATCACGTACCCTTCGGCGGACGCGGCGACAGCTCATATGGCCCGCGTGAGCAGGGAAAAGCGGCAGCTGAGTTCTACACCACCGTCAAAACCGCCTATATCAGCGCCGGGACGCCGGTCTGATGCGTATCGACGGGCTGCAATATGCCAACTGGTCGGAAAAGATTTTCCGGCAACTGCGCGAAGGTGGCGTGGATGCAATCCACGTCACCATCTCTTATCATGAGAACTTCCGCGAAACCGTCCTGAACTTTGAAAAGTGGAACCGTTGGTTCGAGCAATTCCCCGACCTGATCATGAAGGGTCGTTGGGCCAGCGACATCGACACAGCGCGCGAAACCGGGCGGACGGCGGTATTCTTCGGCTTTCAGAACCCCTCGCCCATCGAAGACGATATCGGTCTGGTCGAAATCCTGCACGATTTGGGCGCCCGGTTCATGCAGTTGACCTATAACAACCAATCCCTGCTGGCCACCGGCTGCTATGAGGCCGAAGATACCGGCGTCACCCGAATGGGCAAGCAGGTGATCAAAGAGATGAACCGCGTCGGCCTTGTCGTGGATATGAGTCACTCGGCTGACCGATCCACAATCGAGGCTGCTGAACTGTCCGAGCGTCCCATCGCCATCACTCACGCCAATCCGCATGACTGGTCGCCTGCACTGCGCAACAAGCGCGACGCAGTGATCCGCGCGGTGACGGAAAATGGCGGGATGCTCGGCTTTTCGGTCTACCCGCATCATCTGAAAGACAAATCCGCCTGCACGCTGGATAGTTTCTGTCAGATGATCGCCCGCACCGCCGACAAATACGGAGTCCAACATCTGGGGATCGGCACTGACCTGTGTCAGGACCAACCCGACAGCGTGGTCGAGTGGATGCGCATCGGGCGCTGGACGAAAGAAATCGACTATGGCGAAGGCTCGGCTTCGGCGCCCGGTTTTCCGCCCATGCCAAACTGGTTTCAGGACAACCGCGATTTTGGGAATATCGAATCCGGACTACGTTCCGTGGGTATGAACGAAGATGAGGTCTCAGGTATCATGGGCGGCAACTGGTATCGTTTCTTTGCTGAAAACTTCGGATCACGCGCATGATCGATCTGCACCGCGATATTGCACGCCGAGACCCCGCGCAGGTCATGCGACTGTCGCGATTGGGGTCGCTGCACCAATGTCGCCTTAGTTTCATGCGGCAATTGACCCGGCGGATGGCCCGCGAGAACTGGCGTTTTACCCGGCCCGTTTTTGACATCGACACGAACGGGGTGGGTCATGCGGTCTATACCGCGCACGGCCCTGAACGCGCTTATTCACTGGTTGCTTTCGCTCATGACCTGCCGCCCGAGCAACGCTCCGACCGCGTGATAGCCGAGGCTTGGGACGCCACATTTACCCTGTTCGATGGCATCCCCACGGCCGACGACATTGACCGCCTGTCTCAAAACGTCCCCTTGCAAGAGGCCGGGCGGATCAGCGAAAGCGAGTTGTCTCTGTCTCGCGCCAACCGTTCGGTCCGGCTTTGGGCGCATGTGGTCGACGCGCTGGCAGCAGGCACACAGCCGGACCCCGAGCAGATCTATCAGGTGGGCTACCTGATGCGCACCACGGCTGTTTATGGATCGGGCAAGTTCGGGGCGGCTGATCGTGAGAAAACTGCCGACCGCCCGGAACTGAGCGCCCCTTTCCAAACCGAGATGCTGTCGGTTTATCTGACCCGCACCTTCGTGCGCGATCTGGTGCAGCACATGGCGCAGGCCAAAGGAGGGGACCAAACTGCCAGTCTGGACCCGACGATTGCGCAATGGCTGGGCATTGGCAATTCGACCGGTCTGGGCATGGCGCCCTTCATCGTCAACCATCCCGTGCTGTTCAACAACTGGATCATGGTGCGAGAAGAGGCCATCGCGCGGGTGCGGTCCGTGCCCCAAGCCACACCTGACCGCATCGCGCAGTTCCGCGCGATTTTCGAACGCAGCAAGCTGTCGGTGTCGTGGTGGCGCTCGGATCATCCCGTTCAAATCGACAAGCTGGCCGTGCTCAGGGCTGATCTGGACACGCTCACCGCCGAACTGGCCCAGCGCGACCTGACCGAAAACCTTCCCTGGGACGCCCTGATCCGCTGGTCCGAAGATCATCTGAGTGAAGAGGGGCAGGAATTGCTCGCCTCGCTGATCCTCGAACCTTACGGCGATCTGGTCGACGGTTTGGTCGATTGCATGGCCGACAGCAACGCCGGGGCGCAGGTGATCGACGGCAATATGAGCGTCGCACAGGTTCGCGCACTGATCCGGCAGAGTTTTGACTGGGCGCTTGATCTTGACTGGAAAGCTCCGGCCAACTGCGCCCGCGCCTGGTACGTGTCCGAAGAAAAGCTGGAACCCCGTCTGGGCGAACGGTTCGAAGAGCCCATCGCGGAGTACGAACAACCCTTGGCCCCGGCCCGCGATGCGGCGACGGCTTACGACGCCCTGTCCCACTGGCCAGACACCACCTCCATTGCCGCGTTTCTGTCGCAGCACCCCGAACATCGCCACACGATCCGGCGCGCGCAGATGGGACAGGTCGCACCCTATGGTGAAATCCGCGACAATACGATCGGCGCGGATGTCATGCCCATCGACATGCTGCGAGCGAAACTCTCGTTCTTCGGTGCCACGCATTTCGATCCCCGCTCGGACCGTTGGGTGCGGATTTGCATGTATGCCGGTGCCCCCTACCCTGAGGATCTGTCCGCAGATACCGCTGATCACTGGGTCTACCAAAGGGCAATGACATGAGCTTTTCATTAAACGAGGTCGAGGCCACCGCCAAACGCGCCACGCGCGGCGCTGGCTATGGCTGGGGCCTGTCCGAAGAGGCCGGAAAGGCCACCCGCTGGCTATGTGCCGCGGGACTGGACGGCGCGCAGATTCTGGCCGATCTGTTGGACCGGGGCTTGGCACATGCGCCGGACCGGCACCGCCCGGCATGTCAGGGCAACGAATGGGGCGGGGATGAAATCCTTTGCCCGCTGGCCACCGGGGCAGCCTTGTCCGACCATATGGGCTCGCTGCGGACGAGCGAAATCACACTGACCAATGTCACCGCCCCTGCCCTGTTGCTGCCATTCGCCGCGAACGTTGCGCGCAATTTGAAAACGCCCGTCACAATCACCGTGGATGGCGTTGAGGTCGTCACAGATGGGCCTTCTCTGGCCGTGAACCCAGCACTGCCCAGCGACGCCGCTTTGGTGAGGGTCGCGCTTGGCGGTACCTTGACCGCACCCGCTGCCTGCGCCTCACGCGCGGTGCCCAATCCGGTCGCATGGGCCGTATTGAACCGTTTTGCCCACCGCACCTATGCCCCCGCGACCGAGGCCTCTCGCCTGCTTGGGGCCGGGTCTGGCCTGTCCGACAACGATTGATGAAAGCGACACGATGGAAACCCGCACTCTGACCCTGACCGAAATCGAAGACCTGGCCTTTCGCGCCCTTGTTGCCGCTGGCACGACCGAAGCCAACGCTCGCCCGCTGGCCGTTGCCACGGCGGCAACCGAAGCGGATGGGGTGGCCAGCCACGGTCTGGCCTATATCCCGATCTATTGCGAACATGTGCAATGCGGAAAGGTCGACGGTGCCGCAAAGCCCGTCTTGGACCGGCCTCGCTCTGGCCTGATCACGGTTGACGCGGCAACAGGGTTTGCACATAGCGCAATTGACATGGGGTTTGACGCCCTCATCCCAGCCGCCAAGGAACAGGGCATCGCGGCCTTGGCCATCCGCAACAGCTATAATTGCGGGGTCCTGGGCTATCACACGCACCGGTTGGCGCAGGCGGGTCTGGTTGGGTTGGGCTTTACCAATGCACCTGCCTCAATCGCGCCATCGGGCGGGTCGAAGCCGGTTATCGGCACCAACCCGTTCTCGGTCGCGGTACCCGGCACAGATGGACAGCCCGCCGTTCTGATCGACCAAAGCGCTAGCACCATCGCCAAGAGCGAGGTCATGAAACATGCCCGCGAAGGCAAACCAATCCCTGTGGGCTGGGCGCTGGACGCGGATGGGAACCCAACCACGGACCCTAATGTCGGGCTCAAGGGCTCGATGGCCCCATCGGGGGGCTACAAAGGAGTGGGCATCGCTTTGCTGACCGAGATCATGGCCGCAGCCCTGACCGGCGCGACGCTCGGCATTCACGCCTCGCCGTTCTCGGGCACAGCTGGGGGGCCACCCAAGACCGGTCAGTTCTTTATCGCCATCGACCCGGCCGCTGCGGCGCAAGACATGTTTGCCGAAAATATCAGTGCATTGGTCGGCGCGATCCATTCTCAGGACAGCGCGCATCTGCCGGGCGACGGACGGCGCGCAAAACGCATTGCCGCCCAAACCGAAGGCGTCGCGGTCAACAAGGCGACCTTGGACAAGATCGAGGCTATCCTGGCCTAACGCTGCGCACCCCCGACGGAACAAAAAAGGGCGCCTTATTGGCGCCCTTTCTCGTTCTCGACCACATTGGGTTATTGGATCAGGCGCAGCTTCTGGATCGAGCCTGCAATCGACACGAAGGAGTCGATGATCTCTTCACCGGTCACTTCATAGTAATGCGACCAGGACGAAGCACAGGTTCTGATCTCGGATGCGGCCTGCTCCGTGGTTTCGAACGCGACGGTATAAACAACGGCACCTTTCGTTTTGGCCAATTCACACTGTTCTTGGAACAGTTGCAGGTTGGTCAGCTGCGACGAGGCGATGGTCGAGTCTTCACTTGGACGCGCAGTCAGCTCCGTCAGGCCGTTTTCCTCTTCCATCTCATCGGCGGGGCGAACCTGCGGGGTGGTTTGTCCATCGGTCATGATCACAATGATCTTCGAGCTGTTCTCGTGATCCCAGCTCAGCGGGCGGTCTGCGAACTCGGAGGGAACTTCCCCGGCTTTGCTGAGATAGGCAAACTCATCCTGACTTGACGGGTCCAGCAGGGCCAGCGCGTATTTCAGGCTGTAGTTGGTGCCGGTTCCATCGAACAGGCGCAGACCGTCGATGAAGGTGTGCAGTTTGGTTTCATCGTTCTGGGCGTATTGGATGCTCATTTCGTCTTCCGGGCACCAACCCCAATTCTGGGTAGTCTCATCATATTCCCAGTTCACGAAATAGGGCGTCTGATCGATCGAACCTGAAGGCAGGCTTGTATTGAGGAAATCCGAATAGGTCATTTCCAAGCAAGACGAGGTATTGTTCGGAATGTTGCCCACATAGCTGTGGAAATCAGAATACTGCAGTTCGATGTCCACGTTATTGAACTTGGTTGGGCCCGAAGCCTCATCATAAACCGTCGTTGTCCGGTCAATGCTGTAATACATCGTCTTCTGCTGCCCGCCCTTGATGGATGCACCCACCAATTCGGCGCTCTCAGGCAGCTGGGACGAGTTGTTGATGATAAAGTCCCGGACATAGTGATAGTACGTGTCGACGTCATCCTTGTTGAACAGATCGGTCTCGTTGTCCGGGAAGCTGTCGATCTTGACGGAAAAATCGGGGTCAGCATTGCCGTCTGTATCAAACCAGAACACGACGTTCGAGATATCCTGCTGCCATTCCGGGAAGAAATCGTCGTCGGTGGTCGTGCCAAACCGCTCGCCGCCCAAGTATTCGAACATCACCGAGCCTGGGTTGGTTTGACCTGCAAACGGGATAACGCTGACCGAGGTCGCGCACTCGGTGCCTGGGTCGTTGTTATGCTCCAGAGTTTTTGTGACAAATGCTTTGGCTGCGGTCTGCATTTGGGTCAGGCGTTGATTGTTCCCCATACTGCCTGAGATGTCCAAAACCATGGAAATCTCGGTGCACGGTGCCGCCTCATGCGCGGCGGAATTCACGCCCAATGAAATCGTCTCAACACCGCTCAACCGCATGAAATTGGTGTCAAAACCAGATGTCAGGCTGGCACGGACAGTGCGGTCCAGATGTTTGTCTTCAACAGAAATCGAACTCGCGTACTCGCCCAAACCGGATGCGGCCAGATGGGCTTCGACAACTTGCGCAGGATCGAGGGTTTGCTCAAGGCTCGCGGCAGAGAGGACAGCGTTGTCCAGAGCCCACTGCAATTTCGCACGGTCGCGCTCATAGTTCATTACATCGACGGCAATACCCGCCGCAGCCAATAATAGAAAAAAGGCAAACAACGCGAAAATCGTCAAACCACCTTCTTCGCGTTTCGCAAACCAACCAACATCCGCAACCGAATTTCGGAGAGTTTTTGAAACGGCTTTCTTCCGTGAATTCAGATTAAACATTTCTTTCTCCAGACATCCTTATTCGCGAATAAGATGCCCAAAGAAGTTGTCTCTATTTTGCCGTAATGTTGCTATTTGGGTTACCGGAGGTGAACCCATTTTTAACTCAAAATGAACGCGCGGGTGACGTGGAAAACACGGAACTGTCACGAATTCGAATAAAAATATTTAAAATCAATATGATATCACACATCCGTGAAAACGGCGCTTTGCACGAGGACCACTGACCGAAAATTAACAGACCGAGTGACCTTGGGTAACCTTGCCACATTCCCTTATTTTTAGGCCTCCGAGTCGCGAGCCTGGAAATTTCATCGCGGACACCTCACGTCAGGCCTTGCCGCCCAACGGTTCCACTCGGCCCACACACACGCCTAAAAATACCGTGAAAATTGGCCTCTCAGTACTCGTCTTCATACGGAAAACCGGACCAGCGCATGGCTTCTTCCTCGGCCCGAGAAAGGTCCAGTTTCTCCATCCCCATGTGCAAATGATCCAGAAGCTTTCCGCACAAAATTGACATATTCAACGCAAAATCCGCGCGGTTGACCGCCGCCGTCACAACATCCTCAGGCGCATTTTCTAGGACATCCACGGTGGCCCGCACATCATGAGAAATAACCCATTCTGCACAGGCCTGCCCCCCGATGACCAAGCTGGAGACACGCTCCAACTCTCGACCGGACCGTTCATCATACCATTGATAAAGCGGCAGGACCGCAGCAATTGCCGCGCCTATGACCGTGCCTTTTTCAATGATGTCCAAAGTTATCCGCATATGCCCCACTCCAAGCTATCAGAATGAGCCAAGATTACTTAAGAAAAGCCGTTTGCCCTAATTGCACCCAACCGACGCAATCTAAGGTCTTTTCCAGCCCGTCGGAATAACGATACGACACTCCAGCCCGCCCAGGCTCGTTGAACGGCCAAGGTCGAGCTTTGCCCCATACGCGTTCAGCAGATCGACCGCAATCGCAAGACCAAGCCCGCTGCCGGCAACCGATGTGTCCAACCGCCCGCCCGAGCGCAGGGCCTCGCGCCGGTTGTCCTCGGGGATGCCGGGCCCATCATCCTCGATTAGAACCTCGACGTTGCCTTTTCTAACCTGCGCCACAACCCGAACAGTCTTCTGACACCATTTAACGGCGTTATCCATCAGGTTGCCCAGAACCTCTTCGATATCCTGAGGGTCCATGCGCACCCATAATCCGGTTTCGCGAGTGACTTGAAATTGTTTGCCTTCCCGTTCGGTCATTCTCGAGAACAAGCGCGCAAGACGGTCGACCGAATTTGAAAGATCCGTACGGGAATGGGTCAGTTCGGCCGTATTCATCGCACGCATCCGCGCCAGTGAGCGGCTGAGCTGCGCATCGATCCGGTCCAGTGCCTCTTGCGCCGTGTCTGTCGTGGCACCTTGTTCGGAAAGACTGGTTAGTTCATTGCGCAATATGGCCGTCGGGGTCTTGAGGGCATGAGCCAGATCAGCGGTCTGCCGTCGGGACCCGAAGACGATGTCCCGGTTGCGTCGCGACAATTGATTAAGGTCTTCAACCAGCGGCGAGACTTCTTCGGGGTAATCATCCGGCTTCAACCCCTCATCCGAGTCCCAGCGATGGGACACATCTGTGCGTAGTTTGCGCAGCGGCCCCAGAATAGCCGACATCAGGAAAAGCGACCCAGCCACCCCGATGAGACCGACAAGCGTAAAGACCGGCAGAAGGTTCCGCTGGGCCGCGCGGCGTTCGCCCATCAATTCCTCGCGGCTTTCAGCCACGCTGACACCCCAGACCGTTCCGTCTTCGTAAGATATTTCCTGGTAGATACTGCGCACGGCCTCATCTTCAGGGCCTTGCGTGTTCCAAAAGGTAGGCGCGTTGGGAAGGCCCCGGGGCTCGGCCAGCGTTTCATCGAACAACGAGGCCGAGGTAAATACCGACCCATCACTACCGGTGACCTGCCAATAGCGCCCGGAAAACGGTGTGCCATATGCCGGGTCGAACATTAGGTTGCCAAGCGCATCGGGATTGTCTGTCGTGACGCTCAACCCTACCACAAGCTGGGTATGGCGATCCCGCAACGCGGTGTCAAACTGGTCCGAGACCCTTGAGTTGATGTAGGAAAACACTGCCAGAGTCCCCACGCCAACCGACACCGCCCCAGAAGCGATCCCCCCCAGCAATGCGCGCTGACGCAGGGAAAGCATCAGTCCGTGTCAATCATATAGCCGCGTCCTCGTACCGTCTTGATTAGGTCCGATCCCAGCTTTTTGCGCAGGCGTGTAATGAAAACCGCAATGGTGTTTGAATCCCGATCGCCGTCATATTCATAGATATGCTCAGAGAGTTCGGTGCGTGAGATCAGCCGTCCGCGATTGTGCGACAGATATGTCAGAACCGCGATTTCCTGCGCGGTCAGGTCCACCGGCACATCCTTGACCGTCACCCGCCCGGTCTTTGTGTCCAACGCCACATCGCCCATTTCGATGACAGCGCTCAGCTGTCCGCTTTGCCGGCGCAATATCGCGCGCACCCGCGCGGCCAGTTCAGGCATATGGAAGGGCTTGATCATATAGTCATCCGCGCCTGCATCCAGCCCGTCGACCCGATCGCTCCACCCATCGCGCGCGGTCAGGATCAGGACCGGCGTCGAAACCCCGGCCTCACGCCATTCCCGCAAAACTGTGATACCATCGCGTTCAGGCAGGCCGATATCGAGAATGATCATATCGTAAGGCTCGGTCGACCCCAGATGCAGGGCCTCCAAGCCGTTTTGAGCGGTGTCCACGACCCGCCCTTCAGCATTCAGCAATCTCTTGATTTGAGCGCTCAGATGCGGCTCATCTTCTGCCAGAAGTACTCTCATAACGCGAATTTACAGCTATTCAGTTGCGTATTCATCTAGTTTTTCTTGCCGCCGCCATTTCCGCCGCCGCCACCGTTGCCGCCGCCACCGCCGTTGCCGCCGCCGTTGCCACCACTGTTGCCGCCGCCATTGTTGCCCGAATTTCCGCGGTTCCCGTTATTGCCATTGTTGCCGTTATTGGACTTGGCCTTGGATGCACCGTTGGACTTGGCCGTTGCAGAATTGCCCGGTGAAGTCTTCGCTGCCTCTTTGATCTGCCGCCCGATACTGGACCCGTTTGAAATAACCGCGCCTGTCTGAGCATCGACGATCACGCTAATGATCCGGCCGTTCGGCTTTTTCACCAGAATGCGGTAGTAAACCTTGTCATCCTTAAATGCGCGGGCATCCACAGGGGTGCCGCCAAAAACTTTCTCAACGCCCTTGATGACTTTCTTCAGGCGAATCGCCCCGCCCACAAGCGTCGCTTGCCGCAATTCGGACTGCTTGAGTTCGCGCACAGCAGAATGCCCTTCTCCGGTCAGGAGAAGGGACGCCACAAATGCCGTCGCCAAAAGCTGTCTCATCACTGTCAACTCGTTCTCGCGCGAAACGGTCTAAAGCCTAATTTACTCTATGTGAACCAGTGATGAACAAACGGTTTTTCGTGTGTTCAGGGTGCATCAGTTCAAATGAGGTCGTGGGGTGATTCTGTCGCGCGTTTGTCGTGCCGGAAAACATGGATGCAAACACATGACCCGTGAGGACTGATATGAAGACCAAAACCAACATCCTGCTGAAAGCTACGGCAGTCGCAGTCGCTTTGGTCGGCTCCACCGCAATCGTGACGACACTTGCTGTCCCTGACGCTGCCTATGCCAAAAATGGCAATGGTGGCGGCAACGGGAATGGTGGCGGCAACGGGAATGGTGGCGATAAAGGCGGCAATGGCAACGCCAACAAAGGTGATGGCGCAAAAGCCAAAGGCAATGCCGGTCGCGGCAAAACTAAGTCCGGCAGCTCCGGGAAAAAATCCGGTGGCGGTTTTTCCCTGAAAGAGCTGTTCAACGGGAACAAGTCGAAAAAGAAATCCGCCCGCGTGGCCAGCACGACGACCTCAACCACCGAGGTAGAGGAATCCGTCCGACCAAAGGGCCGCAAGAAGGGCAACAAGGCTTCGGCTGAATTTGGTGCGCACCCGTCCGAGTTGGGCGCGTTGAACGCCGCCAACGCCAGCGAGACGGCCCTGCAAAACGCATCACCAAATTCACGTGTGGGTCGCATCGCCACCTACCGTGACACGGTTCTGGCCGGTCAGGCACTGAGCGAGGAACTGGAAGAAGCCCAAGAATTCCTGGATGGCTTGGAACCTCCTGCTCGTCCCACCGAAGACATTGAGAACGACCTGACCGATGCTCAGCAACAAGTTGTGGAAGATCAAGCGCTTGTGGATGATCTGACCGAGCAACTTGAAAATGCTCCGGACGAGGAAAAGGAGGCTCTTGAACAAGAGCTTATGGAAGCAGAAGAAGCGCTTGAAGCCTCGCAGATGGCCGCGTCCGAATTTGAAACAGAACTCGCAGACGCCGAGGAATATGAAGAAGCCGTCGAAACGGTCGACACCCTGACGGAACAGGTCGAGGCTCAGCCCGAACTGGAGCGTGAAGCGTTGGAGGCCGCGGCGAACAAACCCGTCACGGATGAGGTCGAAGCGACCGTAAGGGCGATGTTGGGTCTCGACCCGGTTGAGGATCCTATCGAAGAAGAAGAGGTATCCGAAGTCGAATAGGACCCAATCACCGATCTCACTGCCCTTACACTCACGGAGGTATGGGGGGCCGGGCCAGCCATTTCATCCACCTACATGAGCCTTTGGCTGGCCCGGAACAAATTCGTAGAACCTCGCCACGTTCTGCACAGTTTCAGGTATCGCGCACCTTTTCTCACTCTAGCCGCGATAAAAAGCCCGCTCTATTTTGAGCGGGCTTTCCCTTTTCACCGTACCTATTCCGTATGTCTTGTCCTGGTGCGTTCTACTTTGTCGGAACGCTTCTTTTTGCCTCGATAAGCCGCATCTCATCGATGATAGAAGACAGTGTAATGTTAATCGGAGGAAAGCGGTTTCCGCGCGTCTTATCGCACGGTGTTTTTCCGTCACGCTGAACCAAATTCCGGGACCGATTAGCAGCGGTGGTCCGAGGTCCGGCAATCAGGATGGCAGACTTTGTCATGCGTTTCCCCTTTGCATGAATTCGGGTAAATACTCACTTTCGTTAAGAATCGATGCCGCGATTATGCAGACTTCCGTTGAACACACAGCAAATACATTGTTCAGCTTGCGTTAATGTTGTCGCGAAAATCGCAACAAAACCAAATAGGGCGCGCGAATCGCCTCGGGTCAGATCCTTGTGTTTTCGAGCCATTCATCCGTTCTGCACCCCTGCGAACCCAAGCCCGAGTTGACAGTCGACAGCGTCTCGGATAACACCCGCCGCAACATCCGGAAGCGTTTGACCTTCCGGTCCCTTGAGTCGTTCAGGGATCGCCCCCCACCAGCGAGTTTCGCCCGTGGGGGCGTTTGTGCATTTAACCGACGCATCCTATCTAGGAGGCGCCACCAGATAACCGGCTAAGGAGGCCGAAGGCATGTTTGAAAATCTATCCGAACGCCTTTCCGGCGTCTTTGACCGGCTGACCAAACAGGGCGCGCTATCCGAAGAAGACGTGAAAACCGCCCTGCGTGAGGTTCGCGTGGCCCTGCTTGAGGCCGACGTCTCGCTGCCCGTCGCCCGTGCTTTCGTCAAGAAGGTGCAGGAACAGGCGACCGGTCAGGCCGTCACCAAGTCGATCACCCCCGGCCAGCAGGTCGTCAAGATCGTGCATGACGCGCTGGTTGACACGCTGCGCGGTGAAGAAGACCCCGGCAAGCTGAAGATCGACAACCCGCCTGCGCCGATCCTGATGGTCGGTCTGCAAGGCTCGGGTAAGACGACCACGACCGGTAAGCTGGCGAAACGCCTGAAAGAGAAAGAGGGCAAGAAGGTCCTCATGGCCTCGCTGGACGTCTATCGCCCGGCGGCGATGGATCAGCTGGCCGTTCTGGGGACGCAGGTAGGCGTCGACACGCTGCCGATAGTGCCCGGTCAGAAGCCGGTTGATATCGCCAAGCGCGCCAAACAGCAGGCGACGTTGGGCGGCTATGACGTCTACATGCTCGACACCGCGGGCCGCCTGCATATCGACGAAGTCCTGATGGACGAGGTCGAGCAGGTCCGCAACGTGGTTGACCCGCGCGAGACCCTGCTGGTCGTCGACGGCCTGACTGGTCAGGTTGCTGTGGAAGTGGCTGAGGAGTTCGACGCCAAGGTAGGCATCTCGGGCGTGGTCCTGACCCGTATGGACGGTGACGGGCGCGGCGGTGCGGCGCTGTCGATGCGCGCGGTCACTGGCAAGCCCATTCGCTTTGTCGGTCTGGGCGAGAAGATGGACGCGCTTGAGACCTTCGAGCCGGATCGGATCGCCGGACGTATTCTGGGCATGGGTGACATTGTTGCTCTGGTCGAAAAAGCCCAGGAAACGATGGAGATCGAACAGACCGAGCGCATGATGAAGCGCATGGTCAAAGGTCAGTTCAACATGAACGACCTGAAAATGCAGCTGGAGCAGATGATCCAGATGGGCGGTATGCAGGGCATGATGGGTATGATGCCCGGCATGGGTAAAATGGCCAAGCAGATGGATCAGGCCGGTCTGGACGACAAGATCTTGCGCCAGCAGATCGCCATGATCCAGTCGATGACCAAACGTGAGCGTGCCAACCCTCAGCTGTTGCAGGCCAGCCGCAAGAAGCGCATCGCCGCCGGTTCGGGGATGGAGGTCAGCGACCTCAACAAACTGCTCAAGATGCACCGGCAGATGTCGGACATGATGAAAAAGATGGGCAAAATGGGCAAAGGCAAGATGCTGAAACAGGCCATGAAGGGCATGTTCGGCAAAGGCGGCCCCTCGCCCGAAGACATGGCCGCAGGCATGGACCCCAAGGCGCTGGAACAGGCCGCAAAGGCCATGGGCAAAATGCCCGGTGGCATGCCTGGCATAGGCGGCGGCATGGCCCTGCCTCCGGGGCTGAGCGGGTTCGGTAAGAAAAAGTGAACCTGATCGCCGATCATATCCCCCGGCTTGAGACCGAGCGCCTGATCCTGCGCGCGCCGTCCGAAGCTGATTTCGAGGCCGAGGCCGAGTTTTTCGCGTCGGACGCGGCTGCGTTTCTCGGTGGCCGCAAAAGCCCTGATGAGACATGGCGCTTCATTGCGCAGCTTTTGGGCCATTGGGCGATGCGCGGCTATGGCTTTTGGGGTGTCGAGGAAACGAACACCGGGACGTATGTGGGGCATGTCGGCCTATGGTATCCGCACAGCTGGCCCGAACGCGAAGTGGGTTGGACCCTGATGAACCACGCCACCGGCAAAGGCTACGCGACCGAGGCCGCAATGGCCGCGCGCGCTCACGCCTATGACGTATTGGGCTGGGACACCGCGATTTCGCTGATCGACCCCGACAATCACGCCAGCAAGGCCGTGGCCAACCGGCTGGGGGCCACGCTCGACTATCACTATGACCACCCGAAATTCGGCAGGACAGAAGTTTGGCGGCACCCCGCCCCCGCCGATCTGGTGAATGGCGGCATGGAGGCTTACGCATGACCGACCCCGTGACACAGGCTGCCACGCTGCTGAAAGAACATCGCGAAAGCATCGACCGGCTGGACGCGATCCTTGTCTACACGCTGGGCGAGCGGTTCAAGCACACGCAAGCCGTTGGCAAGCTTAAGGCGCAACACGACCTTCCCCCGTCCGATCCCTCGCGCGAGGCTGCGCAGATCGCTCGGCTTGAAGACCTGGCGAAAGAGGCCGATCTGGACCCCGACTTCGCCAAGGCTTTCCTGAATTTCATCATTCAGGAAGTCATCCGACACCACCGGAAACATCAGGAATGACCCGTCGTTTCCACCAAAAAGAATACCCGGTCCGTGACCGGTCACGCCATCTTAAGGAGATACCACCATGGCAATGAAAATTCGTCTCGCCCGCGGCGGCTCGAAAAAGCGTCCCTTCTATCGCATTGTTGCGGCTGACAGCCGTATGCCCCGCGATGGCCGTTTCATCGAGAAACTGGGCACCTACAACCCGCTGCTGCCCAAAGACAGCGAAGAGCGCGTGAAAATGAACATGGAGCGCATCCAGTACTGGCTGGATCAGGGCGCTCAGCCCACCGACCGGATCGCACGTATGCTGGAAGCCGCTGGCGCCCGCGACAAGGCCGAGCGCAACAACCCCAACAAGGGTACTCCGGGCAAGAAAGCCCAGGAACGCGCCGAAGAGAAAGCGGCCAAGGCTGCTGAGGCGGCAGAAGCTGCTGCGGCACCGGCTGAAGAAGCGGCTGCAGAAGAATAAGCAGGCAAGCGCGTGCGGGATCAGACTTTCACCGACGATTTTCGCGCGCAGTTTGACCTGTTGCTGCGACTCCGGCGCGATGTGCGTCGGTTTCGCACCGACGCGATTGACGAGGCAGTGCTGACGCGCTGCCTCGACGCGTTTCGGCTGGCCCCTTCGGTGGGGCTCAGCGAACCCTGGCGCGTGATCCGCGTCGAAAGCCAGCCCGCGCGCGACGCGGCGCTGCGAAATTTTCAAACCGCCAATGCGCAGGCATTGGGCGGGTATTCCGACGAAAAGGCGCAGCTCTACAGCCGCCTGAAACTGTCGGGGATGCAAGAGGCCCCGGTGCAACTGGCCGTGTTCTGCGACGACACCACCGACAAGGGGCAAGGTCTGGGCGCAGGCACGATGCCCGAGATGCGGCGCTATTCCGTGGTCTCGGCCATCACCCTGTTCTGGCTGGCCTTGCGGGCCGAGGGTCTGGGGCTGGGTTGGGTGTCCATTCTGGACCCTGACCAGATGGCGCGCGATCTGGACGTTCCCGAGGATTGGCGCCTGATCGGCTATTTCTGCGTTGGCATGCCGGAAACGCAATCGGACACGCCTGAACTGGAACAGGTCGGCTGGGAATGCCGCAACGACAGCTTGCCGATCGAGGTACGATAGGCGCATGTTTGGACTGTTACGCCTTCCCATCCTGCTGATGATCGCCTTTATTGTGGGCGTGTTCTTCGAACGCTCGAACCAACGCGAGGCGTGCGAAGGCATCGGGCAATGGGATGACGGGCTTTGTGTGACGGATGGGGCAAATGAGTGATCTGATCTGCGTCGGCAGCATTGCGGGATCATATGGCGTGCGCGGTGAGGTGCGGCTGAAAAGCTATTGCGCCATCCCCGAGGATATCGAAGCCTATTCCCCCCTGACTGATGAGGCCGGTGGAGAACGCTATCCACTGATCCTGACCCGGTCGATCAAGAACGGCTTTGCGGCGCGTTTGGGAGGAGTTGAAACCAAAGAACAGGCCGATGCACTGAAAGGTCTGCGACTGTTTGCGCGGCGCGATCAACTGCCCTCGTTACCCGATGATGAGTTCTATCACACTGACCTGATCGGGCTTGAGGTCTATGACACAGGCGGCACCCTGCTGGGCCGTGTGAAGTCTGTGCAAAACCACGGCGCTGCCGACCTGCTGGAACTGCACGGGCCGGGGCTGAAGGCCACCGTTCTGCTGCCCTTCACGCTTGAGGCCGTCCCCACGGTCGATCTGGACCAAGGCCGCATCATCGCCGACCCGCCCGAAGGGCTGATCTGATGCGCCGCGCCCTGCTGCATTTGGGCCTGCACAAGACCGGCACCACTGCGGCGCAATCCTTCCTCTACGACAACCGCGAATTGATCTGGCCGCATTTCGCGCTGGTTCTGCCTTATCGCACGCGCAATTCGGGATTGTCGCGGGCAGCAACTAACCATTCCGTTTATGGCACCGTTGGCACTTTGTCCGAATTCGGCCGCCAGATGTGCGACTTCCTCGACACGCTGGATTTTGGAGAAAAGCGCGGGTTGATCCTCAGCGAGGAAAACTTCGCGGGCCTCCGCCCCAGTCGCAATCTGGAACAGGGCTACGCGGCAGCTTCCGATCTGGCCGCCTGCCTGGTGGATTCGATCCACCAAAGGTTTTCCGGGCAGGAGGTCGAGATCACGCTTTACCTTTCTTTGCGTCAGCGGGGCAGCTGGCTGCGCAGCCTGTGGGCCCATGATTTGCAGCGAATGCGGCAGGTGCAGGATTTCGACACGTTCCGCGACAGCATCGACCATTTGCCCTCGTTGCAAGAGACCGTGGACCAGATACGTGACAAACTGCCCTCCGTCACCGTGACCACGGAATGGCTGGAGGAACTGCAATTGCGTCAATTCGGGCCGGGTGCGCCCTTTGCCGAGTATCTGGACTTGCCCTATGACAAGGCGCAACTGCTGGTTCCGCCGTCCAAATCGAACACTCGACTGCCCGAGAACGTTTTGGCGGAACTGCTGGACCTGAACAGATCACGGCTGGACGAAGCCGCCTTGGTCGCGCAAAAGGCCGCCGTAGTTGAACGGGCGCAGCAGGCGCTGATGGGTGCGACATGACCGAAAAACCGTCGAAATCTCATGGGCGCAAGGCGATCCGCCCGACCCTGAAACCGCGTGAGTTGCTCACCCCAACGCCCGACCTGCACGGAGTGTGGAAGGCTAAGATCATCACTCTGTTCCCTTCAGCTTTTCCCGGTGTGTTGGGCGAGAGCCTGACGGGTAAGGCACTGCAAGAGGGCCTCTGGCAGTTGGAAACCGTCGATCTGCGCCAGTTCGGCGTCGGCAAGCACCGCAATGTGGATGACACGCCCGCCGGCGGCGGCGCGGGCATGGTATTGCGCGCCGATGTACTGGGCGAGGCGATTGAACACACGATGGCGGGGGTGCGCGGTAACTGGCCGCTGATCTACCTCAGCCCGCGTGGCCGCCGGATGGATCAGCTCATGATGCAGAATCTGGCGCGCTGCGACGGTATGACCCTGTTATGTGGCCGGTTCGAAGGCGTCGATGAGAGGGTGCTGGAGCATTACGGCGTACAAGAGGTCAGTCTAGGCGATTTCGTCATGACCGGCGGCGAGATTGCCGCGCAGGCTTTGATCGACGCCACCGTAAGGCTGATCCCCGGCGTATTGGGCAATCAGGCCTCGGCTGAGGAAGAGAGCTTTTCCTCGGGCCTGCTGGAACACCCGCAATACACACGCCCCGCCGACTGGAAGGGCCGCCCGATCCCGGACATTCTGATGTCTGGCCATCACGGGCGCATTGCCAACTGGCGGCATGAGATGTCCGAGCGGATCACACTGGAACGCCGCCCCGACCTGTGGGACGCCTACTCCAAAGCCAAGTCCGAAGACTAGCCGTTCTTCCATCGCGCCCAGATCTCGGGCGGGCCGTTGAAGGTGTTGATGTCCACTGGTCCCTGCACACCGGGTACCAAACCAGTGCCGGTATATTGCCAGAACCGCCAAACCGCCTTGGGATAGACGTTGCGGGGGTGGCCTGCCACTGACCTCAGCCAGAACTCGGTCTTGGGCAGGCGCCCTATGTCGGTGTCGCCGTAGAAATCCACGGTGGTGTAGACAATCGGACGCCGCCCGTAGTGACGTTCGAGAATATCCAGAAACCGCCTTGCCTCGGCCCGGACAGTCGCGCCATCGGGGCGTAGGGTGCAGGTCTTGGAATGCGGCGTCCACTCCATATCCAGAACATGCGGCAGGTCCGATCCTTTAGGGACATTCTGGATGAACCAACGGGCTTGTTCGCGCGCAGGACGACAGAAATAGTAGTAGTGATAAGCCCCCCAAGGCACCCCGGCGGCTTTCGCCCCGCTGCTGTGGCTTGCAAACATCGGATCGGCAACGTCACCACCTTCTGTCGCCTTGATAAAGACAAAGCTGACCCCCGAAGCCTTGGCCTTGTGCCAGTCAATCGGCCCCTGCCAACGCGACACGTCCAGACCGTGCACCGGATAGTGGCCAGGATGGCGCCCCTCCCACGGGTGCGGATCAGCATCGCCAAAAGCAGGGAAAATCACCGAAGGTGAAGTCGTGTCCAAAAACGCGTTGGCCTCAACCTGTTGCGGCGGCGGACTGCTGCGACCGCAGGACAGGATGGCAAAAGCCGCGACGGCAAGCATCAATGCAGTGCGCATGTTATGTTCCTGTATGAAATGACTGCTCTTGTAATTGCCCTCAGAATGCCTGATCGATGGATCAAAGCAATGATGCTGTTTTGAGGCGGCGGAATCCCACCGTTTCCCGGCATTTTAGGCTTGATCCCTGAACATAATGCCCTTAAACGACCGCAATCCGGTGACGCGTCATGCGACTCCGGTGTTTTGGTTTGGACCATATCGTAACGCCCGGCTTTCTTCGGCCTCGGCGCGGCAGAACAAACCGGACCAAGGAACATTCGATCTGACCTCTGGCGGGCTGCATGCAGGACCCGGTGAAGACCAAGAGCTCTCAGCCCGTGCCCAAACTTCGTGGACCAACCACGAGCAGATAGGAGTGAATGCGATGGACCTGATCGCACAGCTTGAGGCGGAACAGATTGCCGCCCTGGGGAAAGACATCCCCGATTTCAAAGCCGGTGACACTATCCGTGTTGGCTTTAAAGTAACCGAAGGGTCGCGTACCCGTGTGCAGAACTACGAAGGCGTCTGCATCGCGCGCAAAGGTGGCAGCGGCATCGCCGGTTCGTTCACCGTCCGCAAAATCTCGTTCGGCGAAGGCGTGGAGCGTGTATTCCCGCTGCACTCGACCAATATCGACAGCATCACCGTTGTCCGCCGTGGCCGCGTCCGTCGCGCCAAACTGTACTATCTGCGCTCGCGTCGTGGTAAATCCGCGCGTATCGCCGAAGTCACCAACTACAAGCCCAAGGCTGGCGCCGAGGCGTAAGGAGCGGAAAGATGAAAAAAGACATCCATCCCGACTACCACTTCATCGACGTCAAACTGACCGATGGCACCGTGATTCAGATGAAATCCACCTGGGGCAGCGAAGGCGACCAGTTGGCGCTGGAGATCGACCCCTCCGTGCACCCCGCATGGACCGGTGGCGGCGCGCGCCTGATGGACGCCGGCGGCCGCGTGTCGAAGTTCAAGAAGAAATACGAAGGTCTGGGCTTCTAAGCCTGACCCGGATCAGATCCGAAAGGCCGTCCCTTGGGGCGGCCTTTTTCTTTGGGCTGGCGCAATCAGATCCAATAGGATAGCGCCACAGGCAGAACCAGAATGGTTGCCAGGGTCGAGACAAGAATGAAACCAGCCACGTCAGGGCCGTATTCCGGCAGATGCTGGTCGACAAACAAATAGGTCGCCACCGAGGACGGCATCAGGCAGCACAGGATCACCGCGCCACGCTCGCCCCCCGTAAACCCAAAGACCCAGACGAGGCTCGTTGAGATGGCAAACGCCATACCAAGATGCAATGCGGTCAGGCTCACCGCACGCCCCAGACTTTGCACCCTTAGGCTGGCTAGTGTATGGCCCAGCGTCAGCAGCATCAGCGGGATCGACAGCCCACCGAGGATGTCAAAGGACTTGGCCACGGGTTGCGGCAGGCTGTACCCGGTCGTCATCAGGATCAGTGAGATGACGACAGCATAAATAACCGGAGAGGTGAGAAGCTTTCTGGCCGAGAACTCTCCGGCCGGGATCCACATTCCAAGGGTAAAAACGCTGATCAAAACGACGACCACAAAACCCATCGTATAGGCCATCCCGGCATCGCCCAACGCCAGCAGAGTAATCGGCAGGCCGATATTGCCTACATTCCCATGCATCAATGGCGTCAAGAACGCCCGAACCGGCAGGCGCATCGCCTTCAGCACGACAAAGCCCAACATGCCAAACGCCGCAATCGCCAACGCTGCGGCGGCCATGACGTCCAGAAAGGTGCCAACCGCGATCTGGGTCGTCGAAAGATGCGAGATGATCAGGGTCGGATACCCAACGCGCGAAACCACCCCTCCGATGACCTTATTGTCAAAGGGTGCTTTTGTCAGCGCCAACACGTACCCGATCCCGGCGCAGATCAGAACCGGCAGGACCACGTTCAGGACATTCAGGAAAAGTTGCTCCAATTCACGCCCTTCCAGCGTAGCTCTTCAAACAAGAGTGAAATAGAGGACCGCTTTTGGCAACCGCCCCCTCGGCCCAGGGTCTGAGTTTTCGCAACAGCGCCCTAGAATGGCGTTTCGGGTCCTTCCCTTCCTTCGCTCCACAACATATAGTGGCACGCAACAAACTGTGGTCAAACACGGCGGGACTTGGGAATACAGGCATGGCACATATTATCGTAGTGGGGAACGAGAAGGGCGGCGCAGGCAAATCGACCGTCTCGATGCATGTGGCCACTGCATTGGCCCGACTGGGACACAAAGTCAGCACGCTGGATCTGGACCTGCGACAGCGCAGTCTGGGACGGTATTTCGAAAACCGGGCCAACTTCTTGAAGAATTCGGACCTGACCCTGCCGACCCCGCGCCACCACGACCTGCCCGAGATTGACGCAAGCAAGCTGAAGCCCGGCGAGAATATCTATGACCATCGCCTCTCGGCCGCGGTGGCCGAATTGGAAAGCGATAGTGACTTCATCCTGATCGACTGCCCCGGCTCGCATACCCGCCTCAGCCAAGTGGCACATTCGCTGGCCGATACCCTTGTCACGCCGCTGAACGACAGTTTCATCGACTTTGACCTGCTGGCACGGATCGATTCCAAGGGTGAGAAAATTCTGGGCCCTTCCGTCTATTCCGAGATGGTCTGGAATGCCCGCCAGTTGCGCGCGCAGGCCGGGTTGAAACCGATCGACTGGGTCGTCGTGCGCAACCGTGTCGGTACGCAGCGCATGGTCAACAAGGAAAAGATGCAGCGCGCGATCGAGATGCTGTCGCAGCGCATCGGGTTCCGCGTCGCTTCGGGATTTTCCGAGCGTGTGATCTTCCGCGAGCTATTCCCCCGTGGCCTGACCCTGCTGGACCTAAAGGATATCGGGGTCAAACAACTCAACATCTCGAACATCGCTGCGCGACAGGAATTGCGCGACATGATGAAAGAGTTGAACCTGCCGGGTGTTGAGATCGACTTTTAGCGATTTCTTGTAGATTTTCTGGGCGAGATGAAGGGGAAGGTCACACCTAGATTTTCCCTACGTCTTCGAAATGAATTACTTCTTGGGGCGACCGTAGTACAGATTACGTACTTTCATCGTCAAACCATCCTTTGGCCAGGGTCGAAACGGCGATTTTTTTTCCATTCTGCTTATAGACAATCCCGTAGCCATTCAGCTTTGGACCTATTTGCCACTGTATCGGAGGACGTAGGTCCATTTTGTCTAAGTGGCATTGTTGTTTCGCTTTGGTACCACAGCCAGGAGGAATTGCATTCTGACCTTTGAGTGCAAAAATGCGCTTCCTGTCACAAAAAACCTCCATGAAGCCGTCATCATTCTTAGACCATTTGACAAGCATTTTGAATGTAACCCACTGACCGAACCGGGACGGTGAGAAACACGCTTTGTCTTCGAATTTCGCCCCACTCGAAGAATCAAGATGCAAGACATAGATGTGGTTTTTTACCGTGTTGATCCGCTGCCATTCCATCAGCGTAAGCTTGCTTCTGGGCACATTGCCCTTGCTGTATCGAAATCCCGGTTCTATCCAAATCTCCAAACTATATTCCATCGTTTGGCCAAGTTTGGCATGTTTTTTGGCGTTAATTCGCGATCGGATGTTTCCATTTTTGCAATCACTTTCCCCTCGGCCATCGCCGTAGTTCTTTGAACTGCATTGACCTGGCAGGAGCGTGAAAACAAGTTCGCGCCCATTCAGTTTTGGGCTGCTTCCTTGAAACACTGCCTCCTTAAATCCCTTGGGTGCGTCAGCGACCGCTGGAACCGTGAAGTACAGCGGTAGCAATACTAACATGGTTAGCAATCTTTGCATTGGAAAAACTCTTCTCGTCTCAACAGCTTCGATCAATGTAGCCACAAGAACGAATGGAAGCAAAAAAGCTGCCGCTCATCACTCGCTCATGAATCTATAGAACGAGTGCTTTGCGCTCACCTCCAACACCTAATCTCCCGCCCGGTAGACCGTAAACAGCTCTTTCGGCTCTGGCACACCGCGCAGCATGTAGCGCCCGACCGAGATCAGGTCTTGCCCACAAGGCTGTGCCGCCTGCGCAACATCGTCCGAGATCAGGATGCGCTGGCCCAATGAACGGTGCATCCCAGCAATCCGCGCGGTCTGGTTTACCGCTGGGCCGATGACAGTGAAGTCCAGACGGCTTTCGGACCCGATATTGCCATAGAGGATTTCCCCCGAATGCAGCGCCAGCGTGAAATTCGCCACGGGTAGACCTTCGGCTTTTCGCGCTGCGTTCAGCTCTTCAATACGCGATTGCAGCATTGGAACGGCCTTCAGCGCGGCCCTTGCATCCTCATCAATATCCCCGACATCGAACATGGCCATCAGCCCGTCGCCCATGAATTTCAGGATATTCCCGTCATTGTCATGGACCACCCCAACCGCCACCGCCAGATAGTCGTTCAGCATGTCGATGATCTCGTTGCCGGGCAGCTCTTCGGACAGGCTGGTAAATCCCTCAAGGTCGAAGTTCCAGATCACCGCGTCGATCTGCTGCAACGACCCGCGCCGGATCTCGCCCGACAGCACGCGACGGCCCGCATCGCGGCCCAGATAGACGCGCATTAGATCCTTGGATATCCGCGCGTTCGAGGCTGATTTCAACGCCAACCCCAGATGCGGCAAGGCCGTATTGATCAGGTCCAGATCGCTGTCCTGAAACCCGTCAGGCGCGTTGCTGGTCCAGGACAGCAAGACCCCATCTACCGCCTTTTTCGCATCGAGTGGCATGTTGTTGGTCGGCATGTCAAAGGGCACACTGGTGGCGTAATAGTCGGTCGCACCGACCTCGCGCAGGTCGTTGATCAGAGGATATCGGCTGGGTTCGTTCTGATCGACGATCCGTTCATGCACGAAATCGAGGTCTTCGTTGAGGATCGCGTATAATGGGCTGTTCTGCCAATCCTCACTGACATCTTCCGAGTATTTGAATTTCTGATAGTCGCCGCCCTGCCCCTGATACCAGCTATAGCCGGTTCCGCCATAGACCGGGTGCAGGGCCGATTGGGCAGCATGAAACCGCATCAAAGGCACGCCAAGTTCAACCAGTCGGGTACAATACCCGTCCAGCAATTCTTCTTTGTCCGCACCTTCAAGGCCGCGGGCAACAATCCAGTTGATCAAATCCGTTGATTTCGCCGCGTTCTTTTCCGGGGCTGTCATTCTTTGTTTCCTATGTCCGCTCTGAACGTCATCTGGGGTCAATGGATGACAATTACCAGAGTTCACCTCATCTCGGCCAGTTTCTGCAACATCTTGCGCAGCAGGGCGACTTCATCCTCATCAAACATTGCGGCCAGTTTGGCATCATATTGCCGGGCGATACCGCAGAGCTCTCGGTAGGCAGCCTGACCCGCTGGGGTCAGTTTCAGATGCTCGACCCGGCGGTCGCGTTCGCTGGGTGTGCGTGTCAGGAACCGGCGGAGTTCAAGCTTGCTGACCGCCCGACTGATCTTGGTCTTGTGGATACGCGCGCGTTCACCGATCTCTTTCGCGGTTATCTCACCATAATTTCCCAGATGAAACAGCACACGCCATTCCGTGCGCAACATACCGTAGCGGTCCTTGTAGGCACGCTGAAATTCCAACGAGCTTTCCTCGGCAGCACGATTCAGCAGATAAGGCAGGAAATCCTGCAAATCGAACACATCATTTTTTACGGTGTCTGTCTTTGTCATGCTTGTTAGTTACAAAATCAACTATTATCCCACAAGCAGCAAAACAGGAGGAGTACGGGATGAACCGTCCGGCTGATCCGCATCAGATGACCCAGGCCAGCAGCTCTGTTGGCACACACGAAGGCTATATGCCTGGCTGGGCAAACGACTTTGAAACCGAAGCCTTGCCAGGCGCGCTGCCGCAAGGGATGAACAGCCCGCAACGCTGCAATTATGGCCTCTATGGCGAACAGCTGAGCGGTACTGCGTTCACCGCCAATCCGCCGGAACGGACGTGGTGCTATCGCATTCGCCCCTCGGTCAAGCATTCGCATCGATATGAGAAAATCGACCTGCCCTATTGGAAATCGGCCCCCTGCGTTGACCCGGATGTCATCAGCTTGGGTCAATACCGCTGGGACGCGGTTGCCCATTCCGGTGACGGCCTGACCTGGCTGACCGGCATGCGCACCATGACCACGGCGGGGGATGTCAATACGCAGGTGGGCATGGCCAGCCATATCTATCTTGTGACGGACTCCATGGTGGATGACTATTTCTTCTCGGCCGATTCCGAGCTGTTGGTGGTCCCACAAGAGGGTCGTTTGCGCTTTGCCACCGAGCTTGGGATCATTGACGTTGAACCCAAAGAGATCGCCATCATCCCACGCGGTCTGGTCTACCGGGTCGAAGTTCTGGAAGGCCCTGCGCGCGGCTTCGTCTGCGAGAACTACGGGCAGAAATTCGAACTGCCGGGTCGCGGTCCGATCGGTGCCAACTGCATGGCCAACCCGCGCGACTTCAAGGCACCCGTGGCGGCGTTCGAAGACCGCGAGGTCCCCTCGACTGTCACCGTAAAGTGGTGCGGCCAGTTTCATACCACCAAGATCGGGCAAAGCCCGCTGGATGTGGTCGCCTGGCATGGCAACTACGCGCCTTACAAATATGACCTGCGCACCTATTGCCCGGTCGGCGCGATCCTGTTCGACCACCCCGATCCGTCGATCTTTACTGTCTTAACAGCGCCTTCGGGCCAGCCCGGCACGGCCAATATCGACTTCGTCCTGTTCCGCGAACGCTGGATGGTGGCAGAAGACACGTTCCGCCCGCCCTGGTACCACAAAAACATCATGTCCGAGCTGATGGGCAATATCTACGGCCAGTATGACGCCAAGCCACAGGGATTTGTTCCCGGAGGGATGAGCCTGCACAATATGATGCTGCCCCACGGGCCGGACCGCGAAGCGTTTGACAAAGCGTCAAATTCCAACCTCGGCCCGGACAAGTTGGACAACACCATGTCCTTCATGTTTGAAACCCGTTTTCCGCAGCACCTGACGGCATTCGCCGCCAATGAGGCCCCCTTGCAGGATGATTACATTGACTGCTGGACCTCGCTTGAGAAAAAGTTCGACGGAACACCCGGCAAAAAATAAACACCTCGCGGGTCCAAGATTTTTCGACGAAAAATCTCGACCTGCACAAAAGATCTGGAAAAAGAATGTCATTGATGAATTCCTGGGTGGCTTCGGCCAACGCCGCCAACCATCCGTTCCCACTAAACAACTTGCCTTACGGTGTGTTTTCCACCGACGACGGTGAACCGCGCTGCGGAGTGGCGATCGGAGACATGATCCTCGACATCACCACGGCCGAGGCCAAAGGCCTGATCGTCCTGACGGATGAGCCCTTGTTTGACCTGCCCTTTTGGAACCCACTGATGGAGCAAGGCCCGGCCGTCTGGGCTGCCCTGCGCGCGCGCCTGAACAGTCTTTTGGCCGACGGATCGGAAGAACGAGGGCAAGTCGAACCCCTACTCGTGGCTCAAAGTGATGCCGAGATGCACCTGCCTTTCGCAGTCAGCGAATACACCGACTTCTACGCAGGCCGCCACCACGCACAGAATGTTGGCACCATGTTCCGCGGGCCCGAAAATGCGCTACCACCCAATTGGCTGCACATTCCCATCGGCTACAACGGCCGCGCCTCGTCCGTTGTTGTGTCGGGCACGGATATCCGTCGTCCGTGGGGCCAATTGAAGTCTCCCGATCACGACCGCCCGGCCTTCCTGCCCAGCCGCCGCTTTGACATTGAGCTTGAGATGGGCGCCATCGTGGGCACGCCATCGGAAGGCCCGATCTCGGTGCAGGAGGCGGACGACAACATCTTTGGTTATGTTCTGCTAAACGACTGGTCCGCCCGCGACATCCAGGCCTGGGAATATCAGCCACTGGGTCCGTTCCAGGCCAAAGCCACAGCCACCTCGATCAGCCCCTGGATCGTGACCAAAGCGGCGCTGGAGCCGTTCCGCTGTGACACCCCAGCCCGCCAACATGAGCTTCTGGATCATCTCAAGGATTGTGGACCCATGCTCTATGACATCGACCTGTCCGTGACCATGGCCCCCGCTGGCAAGCCCGGCACCACAATCGCGCGTACGAATTACAACCAGATGTACTATTCTGCAGCCCAACAACTGGCCCATCACACGACCTCGGGCTGCCCGATGAATACCGGCGATCTGCTGGGATCGGGAACGATATCTGGCCCTACGAAACCCGAGCGCGGCTCGCTGCTGGAACTCAGCTGGGCCGGTAAGGAACCCCTGACCCTCGACACTGGCGAGACCCGAAGCTTTATCGAGGACGGCGACACTCTGACCCTAACCGGATCCGCCATAGGCGACGGCTACACAATCGGCTTCGGAGATTGCACCGGCACCCTTCTGTCCGCATTGGACGACCCCTATAAAAGGTGAACCCAGCCCTTCTTCTCGTCAAAAATACGGCCGCCGGAGGCGGTGCAACACCGCAATCCGCACACGGCTCGGAAAAAGGAACCCAACATGGCCAAGGCTTTCGCGTCCCAAGGGGACATGTCCGAAAAAAAGATCAGCTTCACGGAAATCGGCGAAGGGCTCTACGCCTTCACCGCCGAGGGCGATCCCAATTCCGGCGTCATCATCGGCGATGACAGCGTCATGATCATCGAGGCACAGGCCACCCCCCGTCTGGCGCAGAAGGTCATCGACTGCGTCCGCTCGGTCACCGACAAACCGATCACCCATGTGGCATTGACCCACTACCATGCCGTGCGCGTGCTTGGGGCCAGCGCCTTCGGAGCGCAGCAAATCCTGATGTCGGATATGGCCCGCGCTATGGTCGTGGAACGCGGACAAGAGGATTGGGACAGCGAATTCCAACGCTTTCCCCGCCTTTTTGAGGGGCATGAAAGCATCCCCGGCCTGACGTGGCCCACCACCACCTTCAGCGATACGATGACGGTCTATCTGGGCAACCGCCGGGTCGACCTGATGCATCTGGGCCGCGCCCATACCGCGGGTGATGTCGTCATCCATGTGCCTGATCAGAATGTCATGTTCACAGGCGACATCGTCGAATACCGCTCGGCCTGTTATTGCGGCGACGGGCACTTCGGCGACTGGGGCGATACGCTGGATGCGATCAAATGGTTCGACGTAGACGCCATCGCGCCGGGACGCGGTGACGCTCTGATCGGCAAGAACATGGTCAATGCCGCCATCGAAAACACCCGCGATTTCGTCGGAAGCACCTACCTTCCTGCTGCAAAGGTCGCGGCGCGTGGAGGATCGCTTAAAGAAGCGTGGGACGCCGTACGTGCCGAGTGTGATCCGAAATTTGCCGATTACGCGATTTATGAACACTGCCTGCCCTTCAACGTCGCCCGTGCCTATGACGAAGCCCGAGGTATTGACACGCCGCGCATATGGACCGCCCAACGGGATCTGGAGATGTGGGAGGCCCTGCAAGCCTAGGGACATAGCGTCGCATTTGATCCAGATCGTTTTGCGGCCGGAGTTTCGATGGAACCATTCGGGAAGACCCTCTGGCCAGTCCCGCCAGAGACACGGAGTTTCGCGCCAAGGCACCGGGGAGAGAGCCCATGAACAAGATCTTCGAAACACCCCTTTATGCGTATGATCGCAGCCCGGATCAGGACACTGCAACGCCTGTGCGCCACAAGGTGATCATTGTGGGCGCCGGTCCTGTTGGCCTGAGCGCGGCCATCGATCTGGCGCAGCAAGGGGTCGAGGTCGTGGTGCTGGATGATAATGACAAGGTCAGTTTCGGCAGCCGCGCGATCTGCTTTTCACAACGTACATTGGATATTGCCGACCGGCTGGGCTGTGGCAAACCGATGGCAGAAACCGGGGTTCAATGGGAAGCAGGCAAGGTCTTTTTCGACGACCGCAAAGTTTATGAGTTCGACTTGCTGCCCGAAAAAGGCTTTGCCAACCCCGCCTTCGTGAACCTGCAACAATATCATCTTGAGAAAATTCTGGTCGACCGTGTCCGCGCTTTGCAGGCCGAAGGTGCACCGATCGAAATTCGCGGCCGCAACAAGGTCGAGGCGATCGGCACCCATGACGACCACGTCAAACTTGAGGTCGAAACGCCAGAAGGCCCCTATAACGTCGAAGCCGACTGGCTGATTGCGTGCGATGGCGCGCATTCTCCCACCCGCCGGATGCTGGGGCTGGATTTTGACGGGCGGGTATTCGAAGACAATTTCCTGATCGCGGATGTGGTGATGGAGGCCGACTTCCCCACCGAACGCTGGTTCTGGTTCGACCCCCCCTTCAACCGGGGTCAGTCTGCACTGCTGCACAAACAGCCCGACAATGTCTGGCGCATCGATCTGCAACTGGGGTGGGACATCGACAAAGAGCGCGAGAAACGCCCCGAAAACGTCATCCCGCGCCTCAAGGCAATGCTGGGTGAGGATGTGGTGTTTGAGCTTGAATGGGTCTCGATCTACACGTTCCAATGCCGTCGGATGGAACGGTTCCGCTATGGCCGTGTGCTCTTTGCAGGGGACAGCGCCCATCAGGTCAGCCCGTTTGGCGCGCGCGGGGCGAATTCGGGAATTCAGGACACCGACAATCTGTGCTGGAAGTTGAAGCTAGTCATCGACGGACAGGCACCCGAACTGCTGCTGGACAGCTATAGCCGCGAGCGCGTGCAGGCAGCGGATGAGAATATCCAGAACTCCACCCGCTCGACCGATTTCATCACGCCGAAATCCGAGATGTCGCGCCTGATGCGCGATGCAGTTCTAGACCTGAGCGAGCACTACGAATTCGCACGCCCGCTGGTCAATTCCGGGCGGCTGAGTACGCCGTGTACCTACGAGGGATCGTCGCTCAGTTCGGCTGATGCGCTTAGCGGGCCGGACCTGACCTGCCCCGGCGCGGCCTGCCCTGATGCGCCATTGGGCGACGAATTCTTGTTGTCAAAACTGGCGGGCAAATTCACTTTGCTGACCATCGACGCTGACGCCCCCGACCGGATCGAGGAAGACGGAGTCGAGGCCACACGGCTGGCGCTGTCGGTCAAGGATGACCTTACGCTTGAGCTGAAGCGCCGCTATCTGGGCGATGCGACCAGTGCCGTCTATCTGATCCGCCCAGACCAACATGTGGCGGCGCGGCGGGACAATTTCGAAGAAAACGCGTTCCGGCAGGCGATGCGCCGGGCCACAGGAAAGGAGTAAGCAGGATGGCTGATCTGATCCTCACCCCCAATTTCGACAGCGCAGACGACTTCTATGCGCAGTTGCTAGCCTCGCATGAAGGGCTGGGAAAGGACGAAAGCGACGCGTTGAATGCGCGGCTGATCTTGGTTCTGGCCAACCACATCGGTGATGCCGAGGTGTTGTCACAAGCTTTGAAAACGGCCACGCTGCCTGGGGATTGATCTAGTAGGGAGATCCGGATGAGTGTGATCCTATATGATTATTGGCGGTCCTCGGCCAGTTTTCGGGTGCGTATCGCGCTGAACCTCGCCGGGATTTCGTATCAGGCAGTTTCGGTCGACCTGGTGGCGGGCGATCACAGGTCCGACATGCATCTGGCCCGCAATCCGCAAGGTCTGGTGCCTGTTCTTGAGATAGACGGGCTGCGTCTGACCCAGTCGCTGGCGATCATCGACTATCTGGACCAGACCCGCGGTATGGGCTTGCTGCCTACTGAGCCTGCGGCCCGCGCGCAGGCGCTGGCATTGGCGCAATCCATCGCCGTGGACTTGCATCCGGTCTGCAACCTGTCGGTCGCGCGCCACGCAACGACATTAAGTGGCAGCGCCGAAGGCATGCCGGGCGATTGGATGCGCCATTTCATCCGTCCCGGCCTACTGGCGTTCGAGGCATTGCTGAACGGTTTCGAACAAGCCCCCTATTGTACCGGCACTCAGCCCGGTTTGGCCGATCTGTGTCTAATCCCGCAGATGTACAATGCGCGACGCTGGCAGGTCGATCTGACCGAGTTGCCCCGTATCCTGGGTGTCGACACTGCTTGCGCAGACATGCCTGCTTTTGCACAGGCTCACCCGGATCGGCACGCGCCTGACTGACTGCACAGGGTCTGTGTACCCACGCGGATAGGGAAAGACACGACGCTGGGTTATTAAGATCGTCTCAGCAAGGATGGAGACCTCAATGCCCGAAATCACCGGCTATCATGCCCATGTCTATTTCGATGCGCATTCTCAAACAGTCGCGCAACAGCTTTGCGAAGAGGCGGGCCGCTTGTTCCCTGTTGAGGTAGGCAGAATGCACGCCAAGAACGTTGGCCCACATCCGCGCTGGAGCTGTCAGCTGGCATTTGCGCCCGACGCGTTTGATCAGGTCATTCCATGGCTGATGCTGAACCGACAAGGGCTCACCATCTTTACGCATCCCGAAACTGGCCAGCATCTTGAGGATCACCGGGATCGTGCCATCTGGATGGGCGAAATGCTGGCGTTGGACCTGACGATCTTTGATCGAACGGGCAATTAGCCCAGAGCCTTGGCCTGATCGCGCAGCTTGAACTTTTGCACCTTTCCCGTCGAGGTTTTGGGCAGCGGCCCGAACACCACCGTTTTGGGTGCCTTGAAATGGGCCATGTGATCGCGGCAAAAGGCGATGATGTCTGCGTCAGTCGTCTGTGCATCGGGTTTGAGTTCGACAAATGCGCACGGTGTCTCACCCCATTTCTCGTCGGGGCGGGCAACCACGGCAGCCTCCATCACAGCGGGGTGTTTGTAGAGGATATCCTCGACCTCGACCGATGAGATATTCTCGCCTCCCGAAATAATGATGTCCTTGGACCGGTCCTTGAGCGCGATATAGCCGTCGGGGTGCATCACCCCCAGGTCCCCCGAGGCAAACCAGCCGCCGTTAAACGCCTTGTCGGTGGCATCGGGGTTCTTGAGATAGCCCTTCATCACCACATTGCCCTGCATGAAGATCTCGCCCATGGTCTCCCCGTCGGAAGGGACCGGCTCCAGCGTTTCAGGGTCGGCCACCATCAGACCGGACAGTGCCGTGTAGCGCACCCCCTGCCGGACCTTCAGCGCAGCGCGCTCATCGGCCGGTTTTTCGTTCCACTCATCTTTCCAGGCGCAGACGACCGATGGACCGTAGGTTTCGGTCAGGCCGTAGACATGTGTAACCTCGATCCCCATCCCTTCCATATTCGCAATCACGGCGGCAGGGGGCGGGGCGCCTGCGGTCATCACCTTGATCTTCTGGTCGAAATCCTTGAGTGCCTCGGGTGCGTTGGCCAGCATGTTCAGCACGATAGGCGCACCGCAGAAATGGGTGACTTTTTCGTCGCGGAAGGCGGCATAGATCGGTTCGGCCCGCACCGCGCGCAAACAGACCGAGACGCCTGCATTGGCCGCCATCGCCCAAGGGAAACACCAGCCGTTGCAGTGGAACATCGGCAACGTCCACAGATAGGTCGAATGCTTGGGCATGTCCCAATCCAGCAGGTCCGACTGTGCGTTCAGGGCCGCACCCCTGTGGTGATAGACAACCCCCTTGGGGTTGCCCGTGGTACCAGAGGTATAGTTCAGCGTGATCGCGTCCCATTCGTCACCCGGCAGAGACCACGCGTATTCGGGATCCCCCTCGGCCAGCAGAGCGTCATAGGTCAGCGCACCCAGCTTCTCGCCCCCCTCATAGCTGTCATCTTCGATATCAATGATCAGCAGATCGTGATCGACCTGCGTCAGCGCCTCTTTCACGACGCCCGAGAACTCGGGATCGACCAGCAGTACTTTGGATTCCGCGTGGTTCAGGATGAAGGCAATGATCGGGGCATCCAGCCTTGTGTTGATGGCGTTCAGAACGGCGCCGGTCATGGGGACACCGAAATGCGCCTCGTACATCTCGGGGATGTTAGCCGCGATGATCGAGACGGTGTCGCCCTTGCCAATCCCCCGCGCAGCCAAAGCACCGGCCATCCGGCAACAGCGCGCGTAGGTTTCCGCCCAGCTATAGCGGCGCGCGCCGTACACCACGGACGGGTAGTCTGGGTAGATCTGCGCGGTGCGGTCGATGAAGCTCAGCGGTGACAGGGGCGTGTAGTTCGCCCTGCCCTTGTCCAAATGACGCTCATAGATATTTGCCGCGGTCATCAGCGCATCCTCCCTCAGTATCTGTCGCGCGACTTGATCACAAAGACGCGCGCCTGACAAACCCGTATGAATACGACATAGACTGGCAATACGCGATAGTGCAATCTGGCCCTATCTACCGGTGGTCTTTCGCGGTGATCTGAGCCATCGAATAGTCAAGGGCCGGGGCACCTGCCCCGCCGCTTACGCACCCACACTTTGCGAAAGGACATGTCATGGACGGCACGTTCAACGAAAACGATCTTTCCCGCGTAGTCGAGGCCGACCGCGCCCATATCTGGCACCACCTGATCCAGCATAAACCGTTTGAAACCAACGACCCGCGCATCATTGTCGAGGGCAAGGGGATGCGCGTCTGGGACCAGAAAGGCAAGGAACATCTGGATGCCGTATCCGGCGGGGTCTGGACGGTGAATGTAGGCTATGGCCGCGAATCGATCTGCAAGGCGGTCTACGACCAGCTGATGAAGCTGTGCTATTTCGCCAACTCGGCCGGGTCGATTCCGGGCTCGATCTTTGCGGAAAAACTGATCAGCAAGATGCCGGGAATGAGCCGTGTCTACTATATGAACTCGGGTTCTGAGGCGAATGAGAAAGCCTTCAAAATGGTCCGTCAGATCGCCCACAAGAAATACGGCGGCAAGAAGACCAAGATCCTGTACCGCGACCGCGACTACCACGGCTCGACCCTGGCGGCGATGTCGGCGGGCGGTCAGGACGAGCGCAACGCGCAATACGGCCCCTTTGCCCCCGATTTCGTGCGCGTGCCCCATTGCATGGAATACCGCAAGCACGAGCTGGACGGCGCACCCGAAGAGAATTTCGGCGAATGGGCGGCTGATCAGATCGAAGAGGTCATCCTGCGCGAAGGCCCCGATACCGTTGGTGCCCTGTGCCTTGAGCCTGTGACCGCCGGTGGTGGCGTCATTGAGGCCCCCGAAGGCTATTGGCAGCGCGTGCAGGAGATTTGCGAAAAATACGACATCCTTCTGCATATCGACGAGGTTGTCTGTGGCATTGGTCGTACCGGCACATGGTTTGGCTATCAGCAATATGGCGTGAAGCCTGACTTTGTGACCATGGCCAAGGGTGTCGCCTCGGGCTATGCGGCGATTGCCTGCATGGTCACGACCGAGGAAATCTTTGATATGTTCAAGGACAACGCCGACGACCCGATGAACTATTTCCGCGATATCTCGACCTTTGGTGGCTGCACCGCAGGCCCGGCGGCAGCGATCGAAAACATGCGGATCATCGAGGATGAGAACCTGCTGCAGAACTGCACCGACATGGGCGCGCGTATGATGGGCAACCTGCAGGGGCTGATGGAAAAGCACAAGGTCATCGGCGACGTGCGCGGCAAGGGCCTGTTCCTTGGTGCTGAGCTGGTCTCGGACCGCGCAAGCCGCGAGCCGGTGAACGAAAAGATGGCGCAGGCCGTGGTCGCCGACTGTATGGCGCAGGGCGTGATCATCGGCGTGACGAACCGCTCGGTGCCGGGCAAGAACAACACGCTGTGTTTCTCGCCCGCGCTGATCGCGACGCCGGACGATATTGACCAGATCACCGACGCCGTCGACGGCGCGTTGGGGCGTGTGTTCGGGTAACACCCTACTGTTCGGAATACCTGAAAACCGGCGTATCTCGCGCCGGTTTTTATTCACCCGTCATTTCCGACCATAAACGATCTACATAAGCCTTTGCTTCTAGGACAGCTGCCTCTTCACGCCCCGGCACAATTTCGCTTATTGACAGGATCGTTCGGATATCATGCGTGACTAGAAAATGAACTTTGCAATTCACGGTTTTTGGGTGGTATCGGCAACGAGCGCGTAGGTCAGGAATGGGGCTGGACAGCTTTAAGAGCGGAACATCGAGATCTTCCTCATTTTGTTGTTTAGGGTCGCTTCGCATTTTTACCGCGATTTCGCGCTCGCCCCAACACCAGGCGCTATCAGCCAAATCTGTACGTCGCGAACACCATTCCTCGAACTGCTCGCAATTGGCCTTGACCCAACAATCATTACCGGGATTCCGAATGACCAACCAAGAAAAGTCCAGGTCCGTCGCCTCAAATCCTTGGAAAAACTCATAGGTATTCGGCTGGCGAAAGCTGGCATTGCAAGTGTTAGGGCTTTGGCCCTGCTCGACTTTGCACCGCGTTCCAATGGAAACGATGGGGGATACTGGTATCGTGACTACATTCGAACCAAATGCTCCAGACACGTTCGTTAGCTCCATCTCAGCCCGGAAACGCTCCTTCGTGCGTTCAACGCTCTCGTTCTGCTGATACAATATCAAGCCCACACCAATCGGAAGGGACGCAGCCACGGAGAGAATGACCACCTGAGTAACTCTACTTCCCTCAAAGTACCCAACCAAACTCGCAACCGCCATTCCAAGTCCAACGCTAGAAACGGGAACCAAAAGAAAATACGCCGTGGCCAACTGCGAAATTTGGGCACTGAGATCGTTGGGAACGCTACGCGTCATGCCAAAGGCTATTGCTCCCGCAACAACTGCTAAAAGTATTCCCAGAAAGAACAGCCCACCTTTAAGCAAGCGGCCTTTGCCAAGCGAATAAGAAACCGAAAAAGCGATGAAAAAAGCCAAGTAGCCTATGAAAAAAGTAACAACCATTCGAAACCAAATTTTGAGAACGATGGTAAGTTACAATCGATAGATGAAAATAAAAAGCCGCCCCAAATGGGACGGCCTTTCATTCACTGTCTCCGTAGCAGAGGATCAGGCAGTCAGAGCGGCCTGAGCTTTGGCGACAATCGCGCCGAACGCTTCCGGTTCGTGCACGGCCAGGTCGGCCAGAACTTTGCGGTCCACTTCGATACCGGCCAGGTTCAGGCCGTTGATGAAGCGGGAATATGTCAGTGCCTCGTCGTGCGAACGGACCGCAGCGTTGATACGCTGGATCCACAGCGCGCGGAAGTTGCGCTTGCGGTTCTTGCGGTCGCGTGTTGCATACTGGTTGGCCTTGTCGACGGCCTGACGGGCAACCTTGAAGGTGCTCTTGCGGCGGCCATAGTAACCTTTGGCGGCCTTGATGACCTTCTTGTGACGGGCGTGAGTTACGGTTCCACCTTTAACGCGGGACATGTTGGTATCTCCTCTTAGCGGTCGTAGGGCATGTAGCCCTTGACGATCTTGGCGTCGGGGGCGGACAGGGTGGTGTTGCCACGGGCGTCGCGGATGAACTTCTTGGTCCGCTTGATCATTCCGTGCCGTTTGCCGGCCTGGCCAGCAAGGACCTTACCGGTCGCAGTCACCTTAAAGCGCTTCTTGGCGCTCGACTTGGTCTTCATCTTAGGCATTTCCGTCTCCTATTCTCGGGTTCGGTTCCAGACGCGACTCGGCATGCCATCTCGGCCGGTCACGCGATCAGAAGCGCCGTTTACGCAAGTTCGATCATACTGGCAAGGGGGTTTGGACCAGAATCTGCTTATTTTGCGGCTGGTCAGGCACCGGGGCGACGCAGGCCGCCCCGGTGAAATGATTTAGTGGCCGAACTTGCGGATTTCGCCGCTTTTCAGCCGGGCCGCATAGCTCGCCAGCTCCTGACGTACAATCTTCATCAGGAAATACAGCGCGAAGACGTTCACAACCGCCATGGCAAAGATCGCCGCGTCCGAGAAGTCGATGACTGGTCCAAGATTGGCCGCCGCACCGATCACCACAAACACACAGAAGATGATCTTGAAGATCAGCTCTTTAGTGTGGCCTTCGCCGAACAGATAGGTCCAGGCCTTAAGGCCATAGTAGGACCAGCTGATCATGGTCGAGAAAGCAAACAGCACCACCGCAATGGCCAGAATGAACGGGAACCAGCTAAAGGCGCTGCCGAAAGCTGCCGAGGTCAGGCTGACGCCCGTATTGCCATCTACAGTTGCAATCGCGTTGCCCGCTTCGTTCAGCATGTAGTTGCCAGTTGCCGGATCGACGATCAACTGCTGAGTGATAATGATCACCAGCGCAGTCATGGTACAGATCACGACCGTATCAATGAACGGTTCGAGCAGTGAGACAAAGCCCTCTGTGATCGGTTCCTTGGTCCGCACCGCCGAGTGCGCAATCGCCGCAGAACCCACGCCTGCTTCGTTCGAGAACGCCGCACGCCGGAAGCCCTGGATCAGCGCGCCGACCATACCGCCAGCCACGCCGAGACCGGTGAAGGCACCTGCGAAGATCTGACCAAAAGCCCAACCGATCTGATCCGCGTGCATGATGATGATGACCAGCGCGGCCAGCACATACATGACACCCATAAAGGGTACGACCTTTTCGGTTACGCTGGCGATGGATTTCAGGCCGCCTACAATCACGGCAAAGACGATACCCGCAAAGACCAGACCTGTGATCCAACCCGGATAGTCTCCGACAATGCCCGCGATCTGCTGGTGCGCCTGATTGGCCTGGAACATATTGCCCCCACCCAGCGCGCCAAGAATACAGAAGATCGAGAACAGAACTGCCAGAATCTTACCGCCCGGCAAGCCCAGTTCACTGAACCCCTTGGACATGTAATACATCGGACCGCCCGAAACGGTACCGTCCTCGTATTCGTTGCGGTACTTCACACCCAGCGTACATTCGGTGAATTTCGAGGCCATTCCCAGCAGACCTGCGACGATCATCCAGAACGTAGCACCCGGCCCGCCGATACCGATGGCCACCGCCACGCCGGCGATGTTTCCAAGGCCGACTGTACCCGACAGCGCCGTTGCAAGCGCCTGAAAGTGGCTGACCTCGCCTGCATCATTGGGGTCGGAGTAGTCACCTTTGACAAGGCTGATCGCGTGGCTGAAGAAGCGCAATTGCACGAAGGCAAAATAAACTGTGAACACCGTGGCGGCGATCACCAACCAACCTACGATCCACGGGAAACCGGTTCCCGGAAACGGTGCGAAGATGAAGCTGACGAAGGGGCCGGTGAAATCGGCGAACGCCTGATTGATCTTTTCGTCGAGACCCGGAGCCTCTTGCGCCAGGGCAGGACCGGCGGCAAAGGCCCCAGCGGCGAAAGCGCCAAATTGTTTGAGCATTTTCATTCTTGTCTCTCCCCTCAGTTCACGACCGTGACCGGCACATCGGCATGCATGACCAGATTTTGGGTCGAGCTGCCAAACAGGCGTTTCTTGAACCCATCGGCTGAGGCGCGTCCTACGATGATCTGTGTGCCGCCGTTTTCGACGGTGATCTTGTTGAGCGTTTCTGCAACGTCGCCGTGACGCACGATACCATGTGCCTCGAACCCGGCGGCTTTGAGCGCATCGACCGCAGGCGCGATGATACGCGTCGTGGCCAGTTCAACCTCTTCCTCGCGGCGCTTGTGACGCAGGGCGTTTTCTTCCGGTGTCTGAAATGTAAACGGGGACCATTCGATGACATAAACCACCAGCAATTCACACGTCCCGATCCGCTCAGCCAAATCTTTGGCAAATGCGATCGCGCGTTCTCCGGTTTCTGTCCCGTCCAGTCCGATGACAATCTTGGTTGTCATGGTGTTCCTCCAATTTTGTTGATTATACCGAGGCCCGTGCCCCCGGCCGGGCAGTCGGGGTCTGGAACTTTTTAAATTGACCGCCCACGCGAACCAGTATCCGAGAAAAACACCAAAAAATAGAGGGGAAACTGAAAGTTTCCCCTCCTATTTTTCTATATATATGTTTTTTATATTCTTTTTTTGCCCAAAATTAAGGCAAATCACCTATCACCCGGGATCCGTGTTATAGATCAAACGCTCATCACACGGTGCAATCCGCAGAATATTAGTCGTGCCCGGAACGTTGAATGGCACCCCTGCGGTGACCACGATCTGGTCGGTTTCAGCTGCGAACCCACCCGACCGAGCGGCGCGGGCCGCGTTCACAACCGCGCCTTTGAACCGCTCCAATTCTGGTGTCATGACGCAGTGGCAGCCCCAGCTGAGGCACAAGCGGCGGGCAGTGCCCTTCGCGGGGGTCATGGCGATGATTGGCACTCCAGGACGCTCGCGCGCTGTCAACAAGGCCGTGGTCCCGCTTTGAGTAAAACAGCAGATCGCTTTGATATCCGTCTTTTCCGCAATCTCGCGGGCCGCCGCCACGATACCGTCTGCAATAGTCGTGCCTTTCGCGGTCCGCGATGACGCGATGATCTGGGTATAGGTCGGGTCGGCCTCAACCTCGATGGCGACCTTGTTCATGGTCTGGACCGCTTCGACCGGGTAAGAGCCCGCCGCCGATTCCGCACTGAGCATGATGGCGTCAGTGCCCTCATATATCGCCGTCGCCACGTCCGAGACCTCGGCCCGCGTGGGCATTGGGCTTTCGATCATGCTTTCCAGCATCTGCGTGGCCACGATCACCGGTTTGGCCGCGCCCCGGCACTTGCGCACCAAACGTTTCTGGATCGGCGGCACGGCAGAAACCGGCAGTTCGACCCCCAGATCGCCGCGCGCGACCATGATCCCGTCAGACGCATCGAGGATGTCGTCAAACGCCTCAACCGCCGCTGGCTTTTCGATCTTCGACAGGATCGAAGCGCGCCCATCCGCCAGCCCGCGGGCTTCGAACACATCCTTGGCACGCTGCACAAAGCTCAGCGCCAACCAGTCGACACCCAATTGGCAGACAAATTCCAGATCGTCACGGTCCTTCGCCGAAAGGGCCGCCAGCGGCAGCACCACATCGGGCACGTTCACCCCTTTACGGTTCGAGATCGTGCCCCCGACCTCAACCGTGCAATTGGCGAAATCCTGACCGCAATCCTGTACGATCAGGCGGATTTTACCGTCATTGACCAGCAGACGCGCGCCCGGTTCCAGCGCCGCGAAAATCTCGGGGTGCGGCAGGCAAACGCGGTTGATATCCCCGGCCTCTGGGTCAAGGTCCAGCCGGAAGGCCGCGCCTTCTTCTAATTCTTCAGAGTCGTTGGCGAAGACGCCGACACGCAGTTTCGGTCCTTGCAAATCGGCCAGAATGGCGATCGGGCTGTCCAGATCCTTTTCGACCTGACGGATTATCCTGTGCCGCTCGCGGATTTCATCATGGCTACCGTGGCTCATGTTTAGGCGGAACACATCCGCCCCGGCCTCGTGCAGAGCTCGGATCATGTCATAGTCATTCGACGCCGGACCCAGCGTCGCCACGATTTTCACATTTCTCAGGCGTCGCATTGGTGGTGCTCTCCTCACGTTTTCTTTAGGTGTCGCGCAAATGTTACCGCAAACATCACTTCAAGCTGCTTATTACGCAATTCCATTTTCAAAGCAACTGCCCTACACCTGCGACAAACAAGATGACAGGCTTATGACGTATTCTCCGTTTTTTATCCACGGCGCAGATCGCCCGTCGCGCTGGCTAATCACATGTGACCATGCCACCAACACCGTCCCGCCCGACATCAACGGCGGCGACCTTGGCCTGCCGCGCGAAGATATGGAGCGTCACATCGCCTATGACGTGGGTGCCTATGAGGTTTCGAAACATCTTGGGGAAATCCTGAACGCGCCCGTGGTGGCTGCCAATTTCTCGCGCCTGGTGATCGACCCGAACCGGGGCGAGGATGACCCGACCCTGCTGATGAAGCTCTATGACGGGTCGATCATCCCAGGCAATCGTTACGCCGACGCGGCCGAGCGGGAGCGGCGGCTAAACATGTGTTACCGCCCGTATCACAACTCTTTGGCTGAACTGGCCGCCTTGCCTCATGCGGTGATCATCTCAATGCACTCCTTCACCCGTCAGTTGCGAGGGCGCGAGCCGCGTCCGTGGCATGTTGGCGTGCTGCACACCCCGGACGAGCGTTTTTCGCGCCCGCTGGTCGACCGGCTTGAGGCCGAAGGGGACCTGTGCGTCGGCGTCAACGAGCCCTATACCGGTGTTCTGCCCGGCGATGCGATTGATAAACATTGCACCGCCTTTGGCCGCCCCAATGCCCTGATCGAGCTGCGCAATGATCTGATCGCCGATCACGCGGGACAAAGGGCTTGGGCGGAACGTTTGGCCGTTGTGTTACAGGACGCGCTGGATACTAGCGACCTTTGATCACACGTCATTGTGAGGATACCACCTGATCCCCATATATTCGTCGAAAGGGGATCGCCATGACCCAGGAATTCGCAACCTCTGTTTTTGGTTGGATGGCCGCGCTGAACATCGCGGTGCTGTTGTTTACAGCATTAACGGTCCTGTTGCTGCAGGAGCAGATTGCGGGCATTCACAGCAAGTTATTCCAGATGGAGCGGTCGGAAGTGAAACGAGCGTATTTCCGGTATCTGGCCAACTACAAGGTCCTTACATTGATCTTTTGCATCGTGCCTTGGCTGGCCTTGAAACTGGCCTGACATCCTGTTTGTTGAAACATCGCCTCCGGGCCGCTAGGTCAAGGACAACGATACTGTCATCCGGAGTCAGCACATGGACAAGCAAACCGAAATCGAACTTCAGGCCGCAGCCTTCCGCCGGTTGCAAAAGCACCTGATGGAAGACCGCACCGACGTGCAGAACATCGACATGATGAATCTGGCCGGGTTCTGCCGCAACTGCCTGTCGCGCTGGTATCAGGAAGCGGCTAATGAAAAGGGCATCGAGATGGGCAAGGACGAAGCCCGTCAAATTTTCTACGGCATGACCATGGATGACTGGAAAGCCAATTATCAGACCGAAGCCAGCCCCGAAAAACAGGCCGCCTTCGAGGTCGCCTTTGACGAAAACGTCACCAAAAAAGGTTGAACGCTGAAATCAAAAAGGCCCGCCGGTTTGGCGGGCCTTTTCCTTAGATCGCCACCTTGCGACTTTCATCCAGATAAATCTCGCGTAGGCGCTTGGCAATCGGCCCCGGCGTACCATCGCCCAGCGCGACGCCGTCAATCTCGACCACTGGCATGACAAAGGCGCTGGCCGAGGTGGTGAAGGCCTCATCCGCCTCTTTCGCCTCATCAATCGTGAACAGGCGTTCTTCGACTTCCATCTGCGCCTCAGCGGCCATACGCAACACAGCCTTGCGGGTGATGCCGTGCAGGATGTCGTTGGACAACGGGCGGGTCACGATCTTGCCGTTCTTGACGAAATAGGCGTTGTTGCTGGTGCCTTCGGTGACATAGCCATCCTCGATCATCCACGCATCATCGCATCCGGCGGCCTTGGCCATCATCTTGCCCATCGACGGGTACAGCAACTGCACTGTCTTGATATCACGGCGGCCCCAGCGGATATCGTCGATCGAGATGATCTTGGCCCCCTTCTGCGCCGCCGGGCTGTCGGCCAGGCCAGGCTTATTCTGCGTAAACAAAACCAGCGTCGGCTTGGTGTCAGCCGCAGGGAATACAAAATCCCGGTCGCCGTCGCTGCCACGCGAGACCTGCAGGTAGATCAGACCTTCTTCGATCCCGTTCAGCTCGACCAGTTTGCGGTGAATAGCCAGGAGTTCATCCTTCCTGCAGGGCTCGGCCATCTGCAGCTCGTCCAGCGAGCGTTTCAGACGCACAGCATGGCCTTCAAAGTCGATCAGCTTGCCGTCCAGTACGCTGGTCACTTCATAAACGGCGTCGGCCATCAGGAAGCCACGGTCAAAGATCGAGACCTTGGCCTCGGTCTCGGGCAGGTACTCTCCGTTCACGTAAACGGTGCGGGTCATGTCACTCTCCTCAGCCCCAGAGGTCCACGCTAGGCGGATGCACTCCGGCGTCATCAAAAATCAGCGGGTTGGTGCGGTCTTCGGCCAGAAGAAGCGGGCCGTCAAGGTCCGTTACAATCGCACCCTGCGCCAACAAGGTCGCAGGGGCCATCGCAAGCGAGCTGCCGACCATGCAACCAACCATGACCTTATAGCCCTCGGCCAGCGCCTGTTCGCGCAGCGCCAGAGCCTCGGTCAGACCGCCGGTTTTGTCGAGCTTGATGTTGACCACATCATATTTGCCCTTGAGGCCGGGCAAGCTGCTGCGATCATGACAGGACTCGTCGGCACATACAGGGACAGGACGTTCCATCCCGATCAGCGCGTCATCTTCACCAGCGGGCAAGGGTTGCTCGACCAGCGCAACACCCAAACGCACCAGATGTGGGGCAAGATCGGCGTAGACGGCGGCGGACCAGCCCTCATTTGCGTCGACGATGATCTGCGCACCAGGCGCGCCCGCGCGAACGGCCTCAAGCCGGGGCATGTCATCCGGCGTGCCCAGCTTGATCTTGAGCAAAGGGCGATGCGCATTGACCGCAGCTTGCGCCTGCATCGCCTCGAGCGTGTCCAGCGACAGGGTATAGGCGGTGATCTCGGGGCCGGGCACCGGCAAACCGGCCAAGTCCCACGCTCGTTTGCCTGCGCGCTTGCACTCCATATCCCACAGCGCGCAGTCCACCGCATTTCGCGCCGCCCCCGCTGGCAGCAGGTCTATCAAGGATTGGCGGGTGAAGTCCGCCGGCAGGCCTGCGATCTCGGCTTCGACCGACTCCAGCGTTTCATCATACCGCGCATAGGGCACGCATTCGCCCCAGCCCTGATGCACCCCGTCCGAGATCCGAACGGTCAGCACCTTCGCCTCGGTCCGCGAGCCGCGCGAGATGGTGAACACCTGCGCCAACCGAAACACATCCCGCGAAACGTCTATCCGCATCACACACCTTTCCCCAACAGAGCGACCAAGATTTTTCGACGAAAAATCTTTGCCTGACCGTGTTACAGCGCCGACAGCGCGTCAACCAGCTTACCCGCGCCAAAGCGATACGGGTCGGTTGCGGGCAAGCCTAACTCGGCCTCAACCTCGGCGATATAGGCACGCGCGTCGTCTTCGCTTAGGTTCTGGGTGTTAATCGACACACCGACAACCTGACAGGCCGGATTGGCGATCCGAGCCAGCGGCAGCGCCGCGTCACGCAGATCCGGCAGCGACGGCAGGGAATACTCGGGCAAGCCACGCATATGCGTCCGCGTAGGCTCGTGGCACAGGATCAGCGCATCGGGCTGACCGCCGTGGATCAGCGCCATAGTCACACCGGAATAGGACACATGATACAGTGACCCTTGCCCTTCGATGTGATCCCAGTGATCGGCGTCATTCTCGGGCGTCAGGTATTCGACCGCACCGGCCATGAAATCGGCCACGACCGCGTCCAGCGGAACCCCCTGACCAGTGATCAGAATCCCCGTCTGCCCCGTGGCGCGGAAAGTGGATTTCATGCCCCGCTTGCGCATCTCGGCATCCATCGACATGGCTGTATACATCTTACCCGCCGAACAATCGGTCCCGACGGCCAGACACCGCTTGCCGCTGCGCTTTTTACCATTGGCAATCGGATAGCCAACAGTCGGCACACGTACGTCGTGCAACGTGCAGCCATGGGTTTGCGCCGCGGCCACCAGATCGCCCTCATCGCGCAACAGGTTGTGCAGGCCCGAGGCCAGATCAAACCCCATCTCGAGCGCTTCGATTAGCACTTTCTTCCACGCTGCACTGATCACACCGCCCCGGTTGGCAACGCCAATGACTAGCGTTTTCGCGCCGGCGGCTTTGGCCTCGGCCAGAGTCAGGTCGGTCATACCCAGATCGGCCTTGCAACCCTCCATCCGGTACTGGCCCACGGCGTTCTCGGGACGCCAGTCCCGGATGCCGATGGCGACTTTTGCGGCCAACTGGTCGGGCGCATCGCCCAAAAACAACAGATACGGTGTCTCGATCATTGCGGTGCACTCCTTTGATTCCGACGCAGGCTAGTGGAGCCGAAAGGCGAGAGTTTCGCGAATCCTTCTGTCAACGTCAGTTGGGTTGGGAGAATTTTGCGCAGTTTGTCGAAAATGCGCAAAGACTTTTCAAGTTTCCAAAGTGATTAAACTTTAACCGCCCACGACGCAGCGTATTTTGGAGAATGCTGCGAATGCATTGCCGCGCCTGCACAAAGACGCTTGCGCAGCGTTGCGCAATTTAATACCAGATAAGCCAACAAAATCGCAATTTCCTTTCCCGCACGAGGTCCAGATGAGCTTTCGCCTTCAACCCGCCGCCCCTGCCCGCCCGAACCGTTGTCAGCTGTTTGGTCCCGGTTCGAACACCAAGCTGTTCCCGAAAATGGCCGCCTCGGCCGCCGACGTGATCAACTTGGACCTTGAGGATTCCGTTGCACCCACTGACAAGGATGTGGCCCGAGCCAATGTGATCGAGGCGCTGAACACAATCGACTGGGGCGGCAAATACATGTCCGTCCGCATCAACAGCCTCGACACGCCCTACTGGTATCGCGACGTGGTTGATCTGCTGGAACAGGTCGGCGACCGTCTGGACCAAATCATGATACCCAAGGTGGGTTGTGCGGAGGACGTCTATGCCGTTGACGCGCTGGTCACGGCGATCGAGCGCGCCAAGGGCCGCACCAAGCCCATCAGCTTTGAGGTCATCATCGAATCCGCCGCTGGTATCGCCCATGTCGAAGCCATCGCGGCCTCATCCCCGCGCCTGCAGGCCATGAGCCTTGGGGCAGCAGACTTCGCGGCCTCGATGGGGATGCAAACCACCGGTATCGGCGGCACGCAGGAAAACTATTACATGCTGCGCGAGGGCGAAATGCACTGGTCCGATCCGTGGCATTGGGCACAGGCGGCCATCGTCGCCGCCTGCCGCACCCATGGCGTGCTGCCCGTTGACGGCCCGTTCGGCGATTTCTCGGATGATGAGGGCTATATCGCGCAGGCCAAACGTTCTGCCACGCTGGGTATGGTGGGCAAATGGGCGATCCACCCCAAGCAGATCTCGCTGGCCAATCAGGTCTTCACCCCTTCGGACGAGGCGGTTACAGAGGCGCGCGAGATCCTGGCGGCAATGGAACAGGCCAAGGCCAATGGCGAAGGCGCAACCGTTTACAAAGGACGTCTGGTCGATATCGCCTCGATCAAGCAGGCCGAGGTGATCGTGGCACAGGCTGAGCTGATCGCTGCAAATGGCTGACGAAAAAGGCGCCCCGCGGGGCGCCTTTCTTACCTTCCGAACACGTTGTTTGGCGTCCAGGTGAACCGCTCGCCCTGCTTGCCCCATTTCATCATCAGGCAAGAGGTTCCGTATTTCTGGAAATACTTGATGTTGAGCGGATACCAACCGGCCTTGGGCACCTCAACCTCTGTGCGTTGATTGGCTTCACAGCCCTGTCGACCATTCACATAGCCGATCTGCTGACCGCCGACCCAAGCGTCAATGCCGTCATTGGACCATGTTTCCAATTCATAGATACCAGGCGAATCGAACTTGATATAACCGGTGACTTCAGCCGCCACATTGAACGCCTGATTGTAAGTCAGAACCGGGTCCCCTTCATTCGTGTCGCGATAGTCGAGCCCAATTAAAGGCGGGCCAGGCTCGGCCTTTTTCAACAAAAACTCAACTTTTGACAGGTTTTGGATTTTGCGCGGCGGGTTCCCCTCCCACGCATATTTCACATTCAAACCCGCTTTTGGGCTTGGCTGAGGATTGGCAGGTTGCAATTTCAGCGGCGCGGACACAGCCATCCCGGCGATCATCGCCAGGGTCACGGCCAGCGCTCCGGTCTGAGCGAATTTCATGGTCTTCTCCCTGAGTGTGGTCCCATTGGGGTTAATCCCCATTTTGGTCAGGACATTGGATAAACACTAGGATGTGAGAATTAACCTCGCAAGACAGTTAAAATTCACATTTGCGCTGTTAGGCACGCAAATCCTTGGGCGAATCCATCACCACATAGGACGTGATCGAGGTCACATGCGGCAATGTACCCAGCACTTCGGTGTGGAACGTTTTGTACGAGGCAAGGTCCGCGCACTCCACCCGCAACAGGTATTCAATCGTTCCGGTAATGTTGTGACATTCCACCACTTCAGGGGCACGCTGCAAAGCGCGTTCGAACCCTTCTTGTGCAGCTTTGGTATGCTCGCCCAGACCAACTCCGATATAGGCGACGAACCCAACACCCAATGCCGCTGGGTTCAGAACCGCCCGATAGCCTTGGATGACACCCACGCGCTCCAACTCCTGCACCCGTCTCAGACAGGCCGAGGGAGACAGGCCAACCCGGTCGGCAAGCTCCAGATTGCTGATGCGCCCGTCGCGTGACAACTCGCGCAATAAATGTTGGTTTATTTGGTCAATCTTCGCCATTCATTGCGAAACTTAGAAAAACTTGCGCGATTTCGCAATTTCATTTGCTGTGGATCGGACAATTATCCTGCAATGACCTATGATCTGCTTTTCGCATTGACGATGTTTGCCTTCGTCTCGTCCATCACGCCAGGGCCGAATAACCTGATGCTGATGGCCTCGGGTGCGAATTTCGGGTTTCGCCGCACCGTCCCGCATATGCTGGGCATCGGGATCGGGTTCACCGTTATGGTTCTATTGGTGGGGGCCGGTCTGGCGCAGGTCTTTATGCGGGTCCCCCTGCTGTATAGCGCACTGAAAATTCTGTCCGTCGCCTATCTGCTTTGGCTTGCATGGAAAATCGCCCACGCCGCGCCGGCGACCAGGGGCGAAATCGCAGGAACGCCCATGACATTTGGGCAAGCCGCCGCTTTCCAGTGGGTCAACCCCAAAGCGTGGACAATGGCCTTGACGGCGACGACGGTCTACACGCCCAACCACACGATGGGCGCGATCATCACTGTTGCTTTGGTGTTTGGTGCGGTGAACCTGCCCTCGGTCAGCACATGGACGGTGCTGGGACAGCAGATGGCCCGGCTGCTGACAAACGCACGAAGGCTGGTGGTGTTCAACTGGACAATGGCCGCGCTTTTGGTCCTGTCGCTCTACCCGATCCTGTGGCCGGGCTAGACAGCCTTTTGGTGCGGAAAACTGCTGTTGAGTTGCATCCCTCGCGACGTCAGGTCATATAGCAATGAATTTCCGCGTTGAGAGGCGTCATGACCCAGTATCTGGATTTCGAAAAACCCCTGGCCGAGATTGAAGGCAAGGCCGAGGAATTGCGCGCGTTGGCCCGCGCCAACGAAGAGATGGACGTGGCCGAAGAAGCCGCTGCGCTGGACGCCAAGGCCGTCAAACTGCTGGATGAATTGTACAGCGATCTAACCCCCTGGCGGAAATGCCAGGTGGCGCGTCACCCCGAACGCCCCCATTGTCAGGACTATGTCAAAGAATTGTTTACGGAATTCACCCCTTTGGCGGGCGATCGGAACTTTGCCGACGACCTGGCCGTGATCGGCGGGCTGGCCCGCTTCAACGACCAGCCTGTCATGGTGATCGGTCACGAAAAGGGGTCCGACACCAAATCGCGGATCGAACGGAATTTCGGTATGGCGCGCCCCGAGGGTTATCGCAAAGCTGTGCGACTGATGGAGATGGCGGGGCGTTTTGGCCTGCCGGTGATCACCCTGATCGACACCGCTGGCGCCTACCCCGGCAAAGGGGCCGAAGAACGCGGCCAGTCCGAGGCTATCGCGCGGTCGACCGAGATGTGCTTGAAGATCGGCGTACCGCTGGTCTCGGTCATCATCGGCGAAGGTGGATCGGGCGGTGCGGTTGCCTTTGCGACGGCCAACAAGGTGGCGATGCTGGAACACTCGGTCTATTCGGTGATCTCGCCCGAGGGCTGCGCCTCGATCCTTTGGAAGGACGCTGAAAAGATGCGCGAAGCGGCTGAAGCACTGCGCCTGACGGCGCAGGATCTGTATAAGCTGGGCGTATGCGACCGGATCATCTCGGAACCCAAGGGCGGTGCCCACCGCGATCGTCCGGCCACCGTAGAATCGGTGCGCGCAGCCATCACGGACATGCTGAAAGAGCTGGACGGCAAGGATGCCGCCGCGCTGATTCAGCACCGCCGCCAGAAATTCCTGGATATCGGCGCGAAAGGGCTAGCCGCGTAGGCCTAGGGTCAGGACCCACTAATCTTGCGCCACTGGTTTGACTGATTTTGGTTCTGACAAGGCACATTCTTGCTGGAATAGTGGTTCTATTTCTAAAGGATGTAACGCAGTTCAGAGGCAAAATCAGTCAAATCCTTCGGACGCATGAACCGCTGCAAAGCAGCGGCTTTGATCGCTTGGAACTGACACCGCCAGTCCCGGCGCGCCCAAAAACCATTGCTTTTTTGCCGTTCGCGCGCCAGTGGTGCAAGATTAGTGGGTCCTGACCCTAGCCCCCCAACCGACGCAGCAACGCGACCGAGGGCGTGCCCGTCACCGAAAGGCCGTTGGCGCGTTGATAGGCGCTGATGGCGGTTTTGGTGTTATTTCCAACCACTCCATCCGCGCCCTGCGTGTCATAGCCCGCCGCGGTCAGGCGACGCTGCAACTCTTTCCGATCCTCCAAAGTCAGACCTGTCTTGTCCGGGCCGAATGAGGCCTGAAAGGGTGCGCCACCGGCAATCCGGTCGGACAGATGCCCGACACCGATCGCGTAGCTATCCGAGTTATTATAGCGCTTGATCACCTGAAAATTGCGGAACACAGCAATGCGCGGCCCCGGCACCTGCGGTTGCAGCACCGCGACTGGCGTGCCGGATACAGTCCCAACCTCTCCCCCCCAAGGCTGGCCACGCACCCAACCCGAACGGGCAAGGTAGGCTGCGGTCGAAGCCAATGAGTCTGCCGGGTCATCAGACCAGATATCACGCCGTCCATCGCCGGTATGATCCACCGCGAAGGCCAGATACGAGGTCGGGATAAACTGCGTGTGCCCCATCGCCCCGGCCCAACTGCCGGTCATGTTGGCAGGTGTCGTGTCGCCCTCTTGTATGATCTGAAGCGCCGCGATCAGCTGCTTTTCAAAGAAGGCACCCCGCCGTCCGTCATAGGCCAGCGTTGACGTCGCCGAGATCACGGGTATATCGCCTCGCCGCGCGCCATAGCGGCTCTCCAGCCCCCAAACAGCGACCACAACCTCTTTGTCGACACCATATTGCGATTCAATCTGCGACAGGGTTCCAGCGTAACGCACCATCATTTGCTTGCCGGTCTCGATCCGTTCGTCCGAGGCGGCGATGGCCAGATAATCCTCAAGCGAGCGCTTGAATTCGACCTGATTGCGATCACGCTCGATCACGCCCGGCAAATAGCCCGCCCCCTGAAAGGCCCGATCGAGTGTGCTTTGCGAGATGCCCTGCGCCGCAGCGCGGTTTTTGAAGCTTGCGACCCAAGCGTCCCAACCTGCATTCGGAACAGCGCGCATCCGCGATGCGGGGGCGGTTGTCTGCGCCCCTTCCGTGCAAGCTGTCAAAAAGGACGCCCCGAGGCCGATGGAAAATACCCGACGATTGATCATGGCTGAAATCTGCTCTTGTTTTGATTGGAACCAGACTACAGCAGCGGCCGGACCCAAGCCAGCAAAGTGTCATCCATTCGCCCAGCAACAGGCCCTTCGGCGGCAAGCCGCCTAGCTGACCAGCATCCGCAGCCCCTGGGTCACGTCCGACCGCACAGCTAGACGCAATCCCGGCTCGTCCCCTGCTTTCAGCGCGGCGATAATCAGCTTGTGGTAATGCGGCGGCTCGGTCCGGCGCAAACGCCCATAAAGCGCGCGCATAGTCGGCCCCAACTGCAACCAGACCGTCTCGGCAATCGCCAGCATCGCCGGCGCTTGCGCCCGCAGATAAAGCGTGCGGTGAAACTCCAGATTGGTGCGAATATAGCCCACCGCGTCCCTTTTCGTGACCATTTCGGCCACGGTCATGTTGATGCTCTGCAACCGGTCGATCAGGGCAATATGGGCACGCGGCAAGGCGCGGCTAGCCAATTCGACCTCTAGCAGTGCGCGCAGGGCGGCAAGTTCTTCGATCCGGTCATTGGTCAACTCAGGCGTCGAAACGCGCCCGGACGAGGACAGGAACAGCGCCCCTTCGGCTGCCAACCGCCGCACCGCCTCGCGGGCGGGCGTCATGGATACACCAAACTCTTTGCCGATCCCACGCAAGGTCAGCGCGTGGCCCGGTGCAATCTCGCCATGCATGATCCGCGCCCGCAGCGCCCGATAGATCCGGTCATGTGTCGCGGTTTGCGAGTCGGAGGAACGAGGGCTCTGCATGTGCCCATGTGATCACATCCAGCCCCGCCGTCAACTCGGCGGGCTATCAAATCTATAGTGATGAAGCTGCGCCCCGTTGTCGCGCAGCCAGCGCCTTTGATCCCGGTAATCGCCGAAAATCCTTTCCACCTGCGCCCAGAACGCTGGAGAATGGTTCATCTCGACCAAATGTGCCACCTCGTGCGCCGCGACATAATGCAGGATCTCGGACGGGGCGAGGATCAGACGCCAGGAAAACATCAACCCGCCCGCCGAACTGCATGAGCCCCACCGCGACCGCGTGTCCCGGATGGTCAGGCTAGAATAGTCCCGCCCCAGCATTGCCGCATAATCATCACAGGCCTCAGTCAGCCGGTCGCGTGCCAATTCCTTGAGGAACCGAGCTAGCCTGCGCCCTTCCGACCCTTTGGGCACCGCGATCTCACCGCCCACCAAGGCAACGCGACGCCCCTGTGCCTCAACGATTCGCCGGTCAACCCCTTCCACCGGTATGCTCTGGCCGATCTGAACCTGTTCGGGGTCAGGTCGGTCTTGCAGGTGCTGCCTGATCCAATCCTCCTTGGCGCGCGCAAAACTCAGCGCTTCGGCCTCGGGCACCCCTTGCGGGTAGGTCAGCGTAACCCGCCCGTCCAGTTGGGAAATCCGCAGGCTGATCCGCCGCGCACGCGCCGATTTTCGCAACGTCAACGGGACCCGAGGCGTTCCCGGTAAGGCGTGATCCCCCATGGGTCGGTTTCTCCTGCTCAAAGGCTTTGACAGTGCCCGCTGCATGTGGCACGTGACCTGAATCGTTATTACGACTCACCTGATATCAAGGGGATTTCACATGCCCAAGGAAGAATGGGGCGTAAAGCGCGTTTGCCCGACAACCGGCAAGCGGTTTTACGACCTGAACAAGGACCCGATCGTCAGCCCCTATACCGGCGAGATCGTGGAACTGGACACCGGCAAAAGCCGGATGATTGCTGCTGACGCGGAAGATGCGGCATCGGCCAAAGCGCGCGAGAAAGCGTCGGACGAAGACCTGGTTCTGGACGATGACGACAATGTCGATGTCGATCTGGACGATGACCTGCTGGATGATGATGACGACAGCAATGATGATGTTTCGCTGGACGACATCACCGACATGTCGTCGGAAGACGAAAACTGATCCCGTTCAGAGGCGACCCTGTGTCGCCTCGAACTTTCTTGGATATTGGGGCGAAAGTTTTTTCCAGAATTCCTTTTTTGGACTTGCACTCATCGCCGCCGTCTCATAAACGTCCGCCCACTGCTTAAGCAGTACCTTGATGGGGCCTTAGCTCAGTTGGGAGAGCGCTTGCATGGCATGCAAGAGGTCAGGGGTTCGACTCCCCTAGGCTCCACCAAAACCTAACAATACAATTAGATAGCAAGCATTAGAGCGGTGTGACACACAGGTGTGACACAAAATGAAGCTGCATGCATATCTCTCATTGTCCAGACATGGCATCTACTACTTCCGTTGGCCCATACCCGACACAAGACCAAATCCCCACACTGAACCCAACACTACACGCAGAACCCTTAGGGTGTCGTTGCGTACGAGATGCCCTAAAGAGGCTGGTACTCTTGCACGGCGTCTTGCAGTGTGCGGCGACACAATAACAAGGCACATAGAACATTCGGGCATGAACTACCGCGAACTACGTACAAAGGTGCAAGGGCATTTCAAGAAAATACTAGAAAGGGCAAAGGCGCGCAGGGATGAACTCGGTCCATACACTGCGGACGAAAAGGAACGCCTTCTTGATACCCTCATATACTATGAGATGGATAATGAAGACTACTGGGAACTCATGGGCAAGAAGTACGCCACACAGCAGTACCAAAGTTTTTGCAAGTCAACAGGCGTAGCCCAAACCCAGCCGGTCGAGACCAAATGGGCAATACTTGATGAAATTCGAAAAGCAGAAGCCGGTTTTTATAAGGCTCTGCTGGAGCACAACAAGACGTTCGAGTACTACGATTTCAGCACGAAGCCCAGAGCGGCTGTGAGCGCCCCAGAAAGCGCCCAACCAAGTTCCAGCGCCAACCCTGCTAAAGTTTCAAAGATGCCCCCAGAGGCACTTTCTAGCCCGCTACTGTCCGTCCTGTTCGTCGAGAGGAAAGCTGAGGCGGAACAGACAGGTCAATGGTCGGCCAAACTGCTGAATGACTATCAGGGTTGGACAAACCTCTTCATAGAATTGCAAGGCGACCGTCCGGTTCTAGACTATAGAAAAACGGACGCACGAGACTTTAAGAACGTCCTGATTGAGCTTCCAAGCAACAGGAATAAACTGCCGCAAACGATCGGCTTAACGCCTAGAGAAGCCGTGCAAGCCGCAAAAGACCACGGCCTACCGACGCTGTCCGTAAGTACAGTCAACAAGGCCTTGGGAAGGCTGCAGGGTATATGGAAATGGGCTGACAAACAGTTGGACGAAGAGGTTGCAGACATCTTTGGGCCGATGAAGATTGCCGACAACAACAACGCCAGAAACCAACACGACCCGTTCACCAAAGAGCAATTGCAGACCATCTTCAACAGCCCCCTATACACAGGGTGCAAATCAAAGCGGTTCCGTACAGTGCCGGGAGATACAGACCTGAGCGATACTGTCCGTCATCAGAGGTTTTGGGCCAGTTGGCGGTCTGACCTAAGAGAGGATCTGGCTCATCCGGTTCGCGTGAT